>MFWB01000018.1:1013-5005 GCA_001787205.1 Candidatus Nomurabacteria bacterium RIFOXYB1_FULL_39_16 | reverse complement strand
AAATATTTAATATATTTACCTGAACGTTTTGAATAAATAAGATTTTTCTTTTCCAATAATTTAAAATCTCTCGTTGCCGTTTGCCTAGATATATTATGCAAAAGAGAATGCGAAGCAACAGAAGCTGATGGGCTAGCCTCAGAGATAAGATAATGTATAAGTTGTTTTTGTCTATCATTCAAACTAAATTTTTTATCTAACAAAATATCTATGCTCTTTTTTTCATCAACCTTGGTATCAATATAATTTTCAAATTCTTTAATTGCCTGAATAATTTTAGATATATGAAAATCATAGAAATATGTAAAGTCTAAATTATCTTGCTCAGAGTAAATGTAAGCCATGGCATATTGAATAGGAGCCTTTCTGATTATTGTTGATATAGGAAGGTACATAAAGGTCCAATATCCTTTTTTAAGTAAGTACCAGTAAAAAAGAGCTCTGGCAAGCCTGCCATTTCCATCAGTAAAAGGATGTAAGTATCCTATCCAAAAATGAAGCACAATTGCTTTTATGACTGGATGAATAAACTTGTGATCTACGTCATTCGCATAATCTATTAGTTTATCTATTTGTTCATTTACAAAATTTTCAGAGGGGGGCACATGAGTTATATATTCTTCTGAACCTATCTGACCTTGTACGATAATTTCATCAGAATTTTTGCGAAACCTGTGTTGCTCAGATTTATCCACCGTATTGTCGGTCAACATGGCATGAATCTCAAATAGTAAATCCCTGCTAAGATTTTGGTTTTTGTATTCCTCAGCGATTGCATTTATGGTTTTGTAATTATTCAAAATCATATACTCCGACTCATTTCTTGGAGCTCTTTTGTTAAAAAGAAACTCTTTTGCTGCTTTTCTGGTAGTATGGGCACCCTCTAATTGACTTGAAGCAATTGCTTCTTCTATAATTCCTCTGCTTAATAAGGTGTTTCTTTTCGTTGGTAGTAAAATAGAACTTTTATTAAAAAGTCTACCTCCAGCAAACATATCTACTTTGTGTAAATGTTCATCTACGCAAGATAGTCTCGTCCACTTAAAAAACGGCCCTGGCTCACTCTTAACAGGTACTTCTGAAGACGATAGATTTCTTATCTGCCTAATCAAATACCATTTCTCTTCTACCGTTAATTCTTCGTCAGAAGCAAATTTAAATTTAAATTTATCCCAATATATATATCGTGGTTCATTAGAGTCGTCTAATAATTTTTTGTATTTTTCTTGTTTCTGAATAAATAAAGAAAAAACTTTATCCCAATTTTTTTCTTTATCGTTAGGTTTTTCTAGTCTAAATACTTGAGGTAAAACACCACTTGTTTTAGATTTTTTAAAAGTTTTCCCTCCTAAATTTTTATTGGTCATAAAATATTATTTGAACATGCAACATACGTGTACCATCTATGCATATATGGTACATAATACACTCATGTACCAAACAAGTCAATATGTTACATGTTAATAAGTACCCTCTAAAATAACCTTATTTTACAATAAACTAGTTTCAACAGCGTACCCCTCGGCCGTAGCCCTATGGGTGAGACAAACCTCCCGCAAACAAATTTTATGATAAAATGAATCTATGATTCATGGAGCTGGTGTTATTGTGGTAAATAAAAAAGGTGAAGTTCTAATGCAACATCGGGACAACAAACCTACAATCTTTTGGCCTGATCATTGGTGTTATCCCGGCGGTTCTACTGAAGCTAATGAAGATTTTGAATTAGCTGCCAGGAGAGAATTGGAAGAAGAAACTGGTTACATTGCTGATACACTATACCCACTGATTGAAGAAAATTATAAAAGGACAGATGAAGAAATTGTGAGACGTCATATTTTTTGGACAATTTACGATAATAAGCAGGAAATTAAATGTAATGAGGGGTCAGAAATGAAATTTCTAAAACTTGAAGAACTGGAAGGCAAAAAATTCATTCCTGGACAAAAACAACTATGCCATCTTGCCGTAGAGCAAGCAAAAGCAAAAAATCTCCAATAATTCTGCTATAATAAAACATACATATGAGTAAGCAAAAAATTGTATTAGCTACGCTTCGGATAGTTATGGGATTTATTTTCCTTTGGGCATTTCTGGATAAAGTCTTCGGTCTCGGTTTCACCACCTCTCCAGGCAAAGCATGGATTAAGGGGGGTTCCCCCACTTCTGGCTTTCTCTCTTCCGCAGTGAAGGGTCCCTTCGTTGATTTCTTTCACAGCCTGGCGGGAGTCGCCGCTGTTGATTGGGTGTTTATGGCTGGGCTTTTGTTTGTGGGATTAACATTGATATTTAATAAATTTGTAAAGTGGGGCGCCGTCGCCGGCATCCTGATGCTCTTGTTTATGTATTTAGCTCTGCTTTGGCCCGCCAACAACCCGATAATAGATGAACACATCGTCTACATTTTAGTCTTGGCGCTTCTTTTTCTAAAGAATGAGAGTTAGCGTTGTATTTATTCCTCACTTGTTGCTATAATTAAACTATGAATAGAAACGAAGACAATAGTTTCAAACTAACTTGGTCCGCTTTGGAATATGAAGAAAAAGAGCGTAGCCAAGACTGGTTCTGGGCGCTTGGGATTATCGTCGCCACCGGCTCTATCGCTTCAATTATTTTTGAAAATTATTTTTTCGCTACCCTGCTCATCTTGGGTGGACTGTTGCTAGGATGGTTCGCTATTAAAAAACCAGACACAGTCGTCTATGAATTGAACAACAAGGGTCTCCAAATCCGCGACCGCCTCTATCCATACGAAAGCATCAAGGCGTTTTGGATTCAAATAGACTTCACCCCGGATTCAAACGTCAAACCCATATTTTTCATCCATTCAGAGAGAGCCTTTATGCCTGTCCTATCTATTCCCATAAACGAAGAAATCGCCGAAGACATTCATTCAATAATGACAGACAAGGAAATCGCTGAAGTGGAAATGAAAGAACATCCTTCAGAAAAAATTATGGAAGCTTTAGGATTTTAATTACGTAATCTATTACGTAATACTTTACGTAAATAATAAAAACTGCTAATCTTTCAATGTTAGCCACTTGCCCCCGTCGTTCAATGGATAGGACACGACTTTGCGGAAGTCGTGATGTAGGTTCGATTCCTACCGAGGGCACATTATGAAAGCCAAATACACTATTTCCGTTATAATATTGGTTTTAATTATCATCTATCTTGTTTATCTTTTTATCCCTAGACAAATAAAAGAAAATAATATGAAAAACGATCAAACATCACAACCTCTATCAAGAATAGAAGAGCTGGGATTTAAAAAACTCACAGATTTAAATAATTTTAAAAATGTTAAAGAAAGAGAAGCAACAGAAGCGTTCATCGCCGAACTTAAAAACATAAGAGAAAATCCTGCAGAATTTTTTATAATATTTGGAGACAGTACGACACTCCCTGAAATAACTTCTGACTTAGTACATCAAGATTCTTTCAAAATAGAAAATATCCACACAATCGGAAATCCCAGTGGAAAAGATAGGAGTGCAACCTACAATTTTGATACAAAAAAGGTTAAGTTCTTGCTTTCGAAATAAATTTCTGTAATTTTTAATAAAAACACACTAAAAATGATTGTCCAGAAATCATTTGACATTTTGGGGTGGGTATGATACAATATAAATAGACACCAACCAGGGGAATTCCTCTGGAGTTCCCCGACAACTCAAGGAAACGAGAGGAAAAGGAGAAACGACAATGAGAAACCTCATCTCGACCCTCGCCCTGACGATGGCCCTCGTGACCATCATCCTCTCCACACCGGCCCTCGGCGCGGAGAACGTCGCGACCTTCGACAGCCAGATGGAAGCCGACGCGACTTTCCATTCTGGGTACTATGCCAAATATACCCCCTTCACACAGGCCAAGAACCCAGTGAGGGGAGAGAAGAGGAAGACGGAGACTGCCATCTTGGCCGAGCTCTTCACCCACCCACACGGATGGAGATGGGTAATCTACTTTCCGGGTGACGAGCTCACATG
>MFWB01000018.1:0-992 GCA_001787205.1 Candidatus Nomurabacteria bacterium RIFOXYB1_FULL_39_16 | reverse complement strand
GCGCATGGGCTTATCCGACCCCACCGACGCCGGCTCCCGTCACCACGAAGGAACTCGCGGGACTGCCCCCCACGACCAACATCGTGGGGAGCTTCAACACAACGACCACAGTCGTGGTGAACCCAGACCCCGGAAAGGGCACCGCTCCCGAAGGGAGCTGGTACACGAAGTGGTGGAAGAAGAGCCCTACTACGGCTGTCCTCGCCCACGTCGCCGTCATCGTAGGAACCGGTCTCGCTCTCAAGGGTGGGGGCGGACACAAAACCAACGGGATCGGTAACACCATCGAATGAGGGGATAACTATCCCCTAATCTAGTCAGGAGGTTGTAGAGTGCCGGAAGGACCTCTCCCTCCTGCACTCTCTAAAGTTATGAAATGAAAACATCATTTTTACGTCATAGTTTTAAAGAGTGAAGGAAATTTCACTTAAAAGATCGACAATTACAAGTATTGACAATTTATAAGATAAGTTATAGTTTAAACAACAATATGAACACAATTATAAACAACAGAATAAAGACATTGGTCGGATTAGTATTAGGAATTACAACCCTTTTTGGGCTTTTTGCATTTGCGACCCCAGCATCTGCGGCATCTGAAGTTACCTGTAATAGCGCTGTAGTAAGCGCTTGGGTAGACCCCCAAGGGTCTCCTACCACAGCCTGGATGCAGTGGAGCACCTCTTCTTCTTTTTCTGGAGGAACCTTTTCTTCATCTCCTCAAACTTATAACAATTATGAAACTATAAGTGTAACAGCATCAAATCTTTCAGAAAATACAACTTATTATTACAGAGCAAAATTTGTTAATGGATCTAGAGGTTCTTGGAATGGTGATACTTTTTCTTTTAAAACTCTTTCCTGTGGCGGTGGAAATCCTCCTCCCACTTCCCTAACCTGTACTTTAGACTCAGGCGCAACACCTTCACCTCATAAAATAAACAAAGGAGTAAAGTTCGAAGCTTTTGGTGGAAGTGCTCCATATCAATGGC
>MFWB01000017.1:19218-35966 GCA_001787205.1 Candidatus Nomurabacteria bacterium RIFOXYB1_FULL_39_16 | reverse complement strand
TAAAAGTTTCAGAAAATTTAACGCTTAAAATCGGAAAGAAAAGATTTGTAAAAATTATAAAAGAATAATACAAAACTAAAATCCCGCTTACAGCGGGATTTTAGTTTTTATCTGTCTTTATCTGGGTCTTCTTCCCCCAATCCAAAATCATCCAATCCTTCAGGAGGTAAATCAAGTTCTTCCTCGTCTCCTATTTTGAAACCCTCTTCTTCTACTTCCTCATCTTCGTCGTGCATATAAGATATATTTTACTAAATACTCTATTAATGCCTCCTTTGTATCAAAATACAAAAAGCTTGTCAACACTTTAAGTGTGCAAAAGCGGTGAGGGCTATAGCGATAGCGTCCAGTTCGTCATCAGAGGTTTTAGAATTGTCCATTTTCACTAGCATTTTCACCATTTTAATTATTTGCGCCTTGTCCGATTTGCCGTATCCTGTGGTAGCTATTTTTATTTGGGGTGGAGAGGCTTCAAATATTTTAAGTCCGGCGCGAGAGGCTTCATATATCACCACTCCACGCGCTTCAGCTACCCGCATCACTGTTTTATGGTTCGTGGTTAGAAATAAAGTTTCAATAGAGAGAACTTCAGGCTTGAATTTTTTTATTATTGTTCTGACTTCCTCTCCTATTAAATTTAAACGTTCCGAAAATTCTAATTTTGCGGAAGTTTTAAAACATTCCGAAAAAATTACAACATGTTCTTTTCCACCCCGTCGCTCGCGAGCGACGGGGTCCAAGACAGCCACCCCCAACCTTTCATATCCTGGGTCTATTCCTAAAATTCTATTCATAAGTAAAGTTTAACATAATTCAACCCCTCCCAGCCTCCCCTGATAAGGGGAGGCGAAATACGTGTGAGTATTAGGTCCCCCTGATAAGGGGGATTTAGGGGGTTGTGTTAAATTTATACCCTGTGCATAATTCCATTTACTTTTTTAATATGGTGTGGTATGTTGCTGGATAGACAAGAGTTCCGACCATTTTGGTCAAAGGCGATGGTCCCTCGGCCATCAACAACAAGCGAACAGGTAGGGAGGTCCCAATGAGACGACAATACTTCACGACGAGCAACGATGCGATGGCAAACACGAAGAACGACGTCGCCGGCACGGCGGCCAACCGCTAGCCAGCGAAGAAGGCCAGCGTAAGGCAAGGGTTCGGCCGGGGGTCCAAGGGACCCCCGGCCACCCACGTAGTCGCCAGACTACAAACCGATCACAAAAACGATCGGCAAAACATCAAAGCCGATCGAAACTCCGAAAGAGCAACGACGGCTTTTTCTATTTATTCCGCATTAGTATAAACCTCCTGCACATCATCATTTTCTTCCAAGTCTTCCACAAGTTTATCTAAAAGTTCCAAGTCTGTATCAGAAAGAGAAATAGTGTTAGTCGGTATCCACACAAGTCCTTCCGGACTTTTTTCTTTTTTAAACGCCCAAGCGACAGAGCCGATGCCTCCCAAAGCAAAACCATTTTTTGTAAGTATGTGTTTTATGTCTTGAGCTGTTCTATTTTTACTGTCTGTAAGTGTTTCAATAATTATTCCCGCTCCTCCCGGGCCGTGTGTCTCATAAGTTATGGCATCCATATGGGCAGAGGGTTCACTCGCTTTTTTGACCGCCCGTTCTATCACATCACTAGACATATTTACTTTTTTGGCTTTTTCAATTGCAGAACGAAGTCCAGGGGACTCTTTGCCCCCCGATAGTTTCGCTTCCACAGAAATGAAACGCACAAGTTTAGAAAATATTTTGCTTTTCTTGGCATCGGTGATAGCTTTCTTGTGTTTTATCTGCGCCCATTTATTATGTCCCGACATAAATAATTCTTTACCCCTACCCAGCCTCCCCCTACGTAGGGGGAGGAGAAAGGAGGGGGTATTATATTTTTAATTTTTTCTGTGTATCTTCCTTTAAATCAAATCCCATATGCTCATATGCTTTGGGTGTAGCTACACGTCCGCGAGGGGAGCGTTCAAGTAGTCCGAGCTGTATCAAATATGGTTCCACCACTTCTTCCACCGTGGCTTCTTCTTCCGACATGGCCGCCGCTATCGTCTTCAATCCCACTGGTCCGCCGTTGAATTTATCTATCAATATTTCCAAGAATTTCCTGTCGGAAGGGTTTAGTCCGATGTCATCTATTGCGAGCATATTGAGCGCTTCTCGAACTGTCTTTTGGTTCAAATCCTTCTTGTGTACTTGGGCGAAATCTCTACAGCGTTTCAAAAAGTAGTTTGCGGTACGCGGGGTGAACCGGCTTCTCTTGGCGATTTCTTTCAATGCACCCACTTCCAATTTTGTTTTTAAAAGTTTACTGGAGCGTTCAATTATTTTTGCGATTTCTTCGTTGGAGTAGAATTCTAAGCGGAAGACTCCACCAGAGAAACGGGAACGAAGTGGGGAAGAGACGAGGGCTACACGAGTGGTTGCTGCAATCAAAGTAAAGGGTGGCAAATCAAGCTGGATAGTGCGCGCCGAAGGTCCTTTGCCGATGATGATATCCAATACCCCAGACTCCATAGCAGGATAAAGTATTTCTTCAACCATCTTATTGAGTCTGTGAATTTCGTCTATAAAAAGGATATCGCCGGGCGCCAGATTAGTAAGGATAGAAGCCAAGTCGCCGACTTTCTCTATCGCCGGACCGGAAGTTACCTTCATCTGTCTGCCGGTTTCTTTCGCAATCAAGTGCGCGAGGGTTGTTTTCCCCAATCCCGGAGGGCCGTAAAATAAAATGTGTTCAGGGATATGTCCGCGTTCTTCGGCTGCTCTTAACAAGATTTTCACATTGTCTTTTATGTGTTTTTGGCCAATATACTCTTCCCAACTACTAGGGCGCAGGGTTTGGTCTAAAACAGATTCTTCTATTTTTTCGTTTTGTTCGCTTGACATTGTATTTATATTATGCTATACTGTATTTACGGTGCATTTATCAACAGGGTATACACATACCTATCAACATTATAGCACTGGCGCACTTTTACATATAGTATAATTCAAGAAGAGAGAAGGCATTAATCTCTAAGCAATCAGCCACAGGTTATACGAATTTGCATAGGACGTTCTGGTACTTTAATTAGTTCACTGGTACCATCCTATAATACTTTGTTACTTTGGGGGCTCAGCCCCGAAAGGATTGTTTAGAGATTAATGCTTTTTTTATTTTCTATTTTTATTTTCACCCTTTACCATAATACTTCACCCCTCAGGCATTTCTATGCCAGCTCCCCTTCGCAGGGGAGCAGATGCTCCTTAATTTTTACTAACGCTTTTTCAATATTTTTATCTATTTCACTATTCCAAAGTCTCAATACCTTTATTTCCAAGGTTTCTATATAGCTGTCTCTTTCTTTGTCGTATTCTTTTTCGTTTAAATGTCGTGAACCATCTAATTCAATTATTAAATTTTTTTCCTTACAATAAAAATCAACAACGTACGGGCCTATCCCGTGTTGTCTCCTAAATTTTACGCCTAATTTTTTATTTCTTAAATAATGCCAAAGTTTAAGTTCTTGTGGAGTTAAAGATTTTCTCAATTCTTTTCTGCGAGATAGAAATTTAGATTTATTAAATACTTCGTACATTAGAATAATTATACATCACCCCTCCGTTTTTTGATTACAAAAAACACCTCCCCTTCGCAGGGGAGGAAAAACCACTAGTCATATGTTTAAGGAGTATTTGCCTTTCCTGTGAAGGAAAGGTGGCTCTATGTAACCACAGAGACGGAAAGGTGAAAGAATTTAGTGTTTCTTATTCCTCATTACCCCCTTGCCTCGATAAAAATCGAGGTGTTCCCCCTTCGCAGGGGGAATTAGGTGGAAAATAATAAGTTAGTAAACTTATTCTTCGCTCAAGTCCACGACACTTTGCACTTCTGCGAAGGAGGTAACTCCATTTAATATTTTTATCAATCCGTCCTGTCTCATAGAGAGGACACCTTGAGTTCGCGCCACTTTTTTGATTTCACGTTCGCTCGGATTTTCCGGGATTATTTTTTCTATTTCTTCGTCTGTCTTTATCGCTTCAAATAATCCTATGCGTCCCTTAAAGCCGGTCTTGTTGCATTTATCACAGCCAACAGCTTCAAAAGTTTTAAAAGGTCCATCAGGGTTCAAATTATAATTTGAAATTTGTTTTCCTTCCGCCGTCATTCCGTCAATAATCAATTTCATTGTTTTTATTTCTTCGGGAGAGAGCTCTCTTTCTTTTTTACAAGAAGCGCAAAGTTTGCGCACCAGACGTTGAGCCAGGGAAATAGACAGAGCAGATACCAGAATTTTTGGATTGACTCCAAGGTCAATCAAGCGGGGGATAACTCCCGCTGCATTGTTGGTGTGTAGGGTAGAGAAGACCATATGTCCGGTCAAGGCTGATTGCACGGCGATAGAAGCCGTGTCTCCATCGCGGATTTCTCCGACCATTATCACATCCGGGTCTTGACGAAGCGCGGAACGCAGTCCTTCAGGGAAAGTATAACCTCTTTCCATATTTACCTGAGTTTGAGTTATACCCGTCAGGTGATATTCCACCGGGTCTTCAATGGTTATTATTTTTATTTCCGGTGAATAGATTCTTCTCAAGAAGGAGTAGAGAGTGGTGGTTTTCCCGGAGCCGGTAGGTCCTGTAACCAAGATTAGGCCGTTTGGTTTTATTATTTCTTCCTTTATAATTTCAAAGAGGCGGTTTTCAATTCCAAGTTCTTCCATTTCTACTTGCAGGGATTTCGGGTCCAAGATACGCATCACAATTGATTCGCCGTAGGATCCAGGAATAAGAGAACAACGAATACTGATTTCCTCATCTCCTTCTATAATGTTGAAGCGTCCATCTTGCGCTACTGTGGAGGTTAATTTCATCCCCGACAGAAGTTTGATACGCGAGTTGAGCAACTTATACACATCCGTCCCAAAAAAGTTCACATCTTGCAATACACCATCCAAACGCAACCGTAGTCTGCCTCTGTCCTTTTCCGGTTCTATGTGAATATCGGAAGCCTTGATGGAAATGGCGCCGGCTAAAATGATTTCAAGTAGGCGGGAAATTTTATGGATTTTGTTTCCCTCCAAGGCTTCTTTCACCAACTTTTCTATGTCTTCCATTTTTTCTATTTGTTTAGCTGTATCTCGGAGAACTTCGCCGGATATGTCCAAACCCCCGATTCGGGAGCTTTCCGCCATAGAGATTTCCTTGTATCTGTCCCAAACTTTATTCAGACTGGCGGAGGAAGCCATATAGAAAACAGGGGTAAGGGCTTTCCTTTCCATATCTTCTTTTAATCTGGCGAAAAGGCTGTCCGTGGGGGCGCGCACCGCTATAAAAATATTTTTCCCGAAAAGCTTGAAAGGCGCCACATTCATTTCTCTGGCATCCTGTTCGGAGATTGCTCGCAAGGCTTCGTTGTCCACACCCAGACGATATAAATTAATATAAGGAATGCCGTACTTAGATTCCGCCAAAGTAGCCACCAACTGCTCTTCTTCCTGTTTATGCAATTCATCCAGTTGCTTATTTTGTTTTTCTTCATCAAATGAGGCCATTTATGGTAAAGTATAACCTATATGCTTAAAAATGCTACAAAAATTTCAAAAAACGTCAAAGAAACCAAAGAAATAGCAAAAATGTTTCTGGATAAAATACTCGGAGAAAAAAAGAAGCAGAAGGGGGCGTTGGTGGTTGGTCTCTCGGGGGATTTGGGCGCGGGCAAGACGACTTTCGTCCAGGCTATAGCCCAACATCTCGGTGTAAAAAATAAAGTAAATAGTCCGACCTTTGTGATAATAAAAAAGTACTCTCTTAAAAATAAAAAACATAAATTTCTATTTCATCTGGATGCTTACCGTCTCAAAAACGAAAAAGAATTACTGCACCTGGGATGGGAAGATATAATCAATGACGAAAAGCATCTCGTTTTTATTGAATGGCCGGAAAATGTCGCTGGAGCCATCCCTCGCCCTTCTAAAACCGTTCATATTTTGACTGATAAAAACGAGCATAAACACTTTAAACTCAAATAAAAAGCCGCAAGATTGGTTTCGTCTAAGGTGGTATAATTAAGCCGATGCCTAAAAAGGAAGAACAGAAAAATAAAAAATTGGTATTGCTGGATGCTCACGCCATAATTCATCGCGCCTATCACGCCTTGCCTGAATTTTTGTCCGGGAAAGGAGAGCCCACCGGGGCGCTCTACGGGCTTTCCAGTATGTTGATGAAAATAATAACCGAGTTAAAACCGGACTACATCGTTGCTTGTTATGATTTACCGCAAAAGACCTTCAGACACGAAGCTTATGATGGTTATAAGGCCGGCCGGGTGAAAGCTGACGAAGCTCTAATCATACAACTGCAGAATTCTCGGCAAATTTTTGAAGCTTTTGATATTCCCATTTACGATGCGCCGGGCTTTGAAGCGGATGATGTCTTGGGAACGATAGTGGAGAAATATAAGAAAGAGAAAAATTTACAAATCATCATTGCTTCCGGAGATATGGATACGATGCAGTTGGTGGATGATAAAAAGGTCCAAGTTTATACCTTAAAAAAAGGAATTAACGATACTATTCTATATGACGAGGATGCGGTGGTGGAACGTTTTCATTTTAAACCCAAGCTTTTGCCGGACTATAAAGGATTACGTGGAGACCCCTCGGACAACATTATCGGCATCAAGGGCATAGGTGAAAAAACAGCAGAAACCTTGATTGTAAACTTTGGGACCATAGAAGAAATATACAAAAAAATTAAAAAAGACGAAAAAGCTTTTACCGAAGCAGGGATTTCTCCGAGAATGATTGAGTTGCTTAAGAACAACGAAGAAGAAGCCCTGTTTTCAAAGACGTTGGCAACTATCCGCACGGATGCGCCGATAAACTTTTTCTTGCCGTTAAAAACTTTTTGGGAAAATGCGGATTTGAAGAAAATTGAAGAAGTTTTCGCAACATTTGAATTCAGGAGCTTGCTCGGGCGGTTGCGGGGATTTTTTGAGAACCACACAGAGAAATTTGCAAAGGAGGATTTTTCGCCCTACGACGGTCAGCAAAATCCTCCTTTGCAAATTTCTCCCGAGAGGCTCCAAGAAGTGAGCATTGCTCTATGGATTATAAATTCCGAGATGTCCAATCCGAAACTGGAAGACATTTTGCTTTTTGCCCACACTGAGTCCTTTGAAACGGCCTACAATTTTATTTTTGCCAAACTGAAAGAGAAAAACCCACGCCAGGGCGGGGCAAGTCTTGAAAAAGTATATGAGGAGATAGAAAAACCGATAATACCTGTTGTAAAAGAAATGGAAAATCACGGCATCTTGATAGATAAAAAATATTTTGAAAAATTATCGGAAGAATATCATAAAGAGTTGGATATTTTAACAAAAAAGATATACAGCCAGGCCGGCACCGAATTCAATATCAATTCCCCCAAGCAATTAGGCGAAATACTTTTCGGTAAATTGGGAATGAAACTGCCCGGGAAAAATAAAACGAAGAAAAATGCCAGTGGAGGTTTTTCCACCAAGATTTCCGTTTTAGAAGAACTGGAAGAAGAGAATGAAATAATAAAAGAAATAATGGCTTATCGGGAACTACAGAAACTGCTATCAACGTACATTGATGTTATCCCTAAAATGGCGGGAGAAGATGGTCGTTTACATGCCAAGTTTATCCAAAACGGTTCCACTACTGGAAGGTTCTCTTCCCAAGACCCAAACTTGCAGAATTTGCCGATAAAAACGGAATTGGGTAAGAAAATTCGCGACGGCTTTGTCGCGCAAAAGGGACACAAGCTCACCGCTTTTGATTACAGCCAAATTGAACTGCGGGTGGCGGCGATGCTTTCTTTGGATAAAAAAATGACTCAAGTTTTCCGGGAGAGGAAGGATATTCACGCTGGGGTGGCCTCGTTTGTTTTCGGAGTTCCGATAGAGAAGGTGGATAGTGAAATGCGTCGCAAGGCGAAAGTGATAAACTTCGGAATTATTTATGGTATGGGGGTTTCCGCTCTACGGAAAAATCTCGGAGGCACTCGCGAGGAAGCGCAGAAATTTTATGATAATTACTTTACTCAATTTTCCGGTGTGCGAGATTATCTGGAGGGGGTGAAAGTTTTCACTGGGGAACATTCTTATACGGAGACCTTGTTTGGACGCAGACGATATTTCCCGAACATAAATTCCAGAATTCCTTTTTTAAAAAATATGGCCGAACGCACCGCTACCAATGCCCCCATCCAAGGAACCGCTGCTGACATAATAAAACTTGCCATCAGATACGCGGAGGAAGATTTGGGGAAAGCGGACTTACTGGGCAAGGTTCATTTAGTGCTTCAAATTCACGACGAGTTGGTTTATGAGGTAGAAGAAAAAGTGTTACCGGAAGCCGACAAAATAATAAAAGAGGCTATGGAGGGGGTGCTTTTGCGATCATATTTGCGCTATAAGACGGACGTTCCGCTCCTCGTACACTCTGGATTTGGAGACAATTTAGGGGAAGTAAAATAGCAAATTAGTGGTATAATAAGGGAATGGAAGATTTTAATAAAGGAAGTTCCCCCAAGCAAAGCGTGCACAAAATTCTGGCGCATTCCTATGTCGCTTATTTGTTTTTTTTCTTGATTGGCGTTTGTTTGGATTTTATTTTTAATTTTGGAATTTTTAATAATTCTTTTGTCGTGCAAACCGGTGTCGCCTCTTTGGTTTTCGGGACGTTCCTGGTTATCTGGGCGCAATACACCTCACGCAACCTTAACAAAGAAAATATAACAAAGGACACTTTTCGTCACGGGCCTTATCACTTTACCAGGATGCCCACCAACTTCGGTCTTTTTTTCTTGACGCTCGGGTTTGGAATCATCATCAACGCTTTTTTTGTAGTTTTGTCTTCTTTTATTTCTCTTGTTGTCTCTAAATTTGTTTTTATAAAAAAACAAGAAAAAGTATTGGCGGAAAAATACGGCGAACCATATCTGGAATATGAAAAATCAGTTAAATTTTAAACTATGCTATATCTTTTTTCGGGCGATGACGCAAAAAACAAAATAATAAACTATGAAAAGTTTATAAAATCTCTACCGAAAGATGTGGAAGTTTTTAGGGTGAACAGAAACGACTTTGACCAGGTTCAGATTGAAAGTTTTTATTCCGGCTCCAGCCTCTTTTCCACGAAGTCCGCGGTTGTCTTTTCCGGCATTCTTGAATACGAAGAGACACGAGAATTTATTTTAGAAAAGTTGGAACTGATGGGGAAGTCTGGCAATACCTTCGTATTTTGGGAAGGAAGATTAAATAAGCCGATATTGGATACTTTCAGGAAAGCTAGAGCGGAGCTCAATGTCTTTGAACTACCCAAAGAAAAAAAAGAGAAGTTTGATAATTTCTTGGTAGCGAACGCTTTTGCTAATAAAGACAAGTTAAATACTTGGGTTTATTTTCGCCAAGCTGTGGATGTGGGAGTGGTGATGGAGGAGCTCATTGGGGTGCTTTTTTGGAAAATCAAGGATATGTTGTTGAAAAAAAATTTCAGCAAGTTTTCCGAGGAACAATTGAAAAATTACGTTTCTAAAATTTCTTACCTTCTGCCGGAAGCCCGCAAAAAAGGTCTGGATGCCGAATCCGCCTTCGAACAATTTTTACTTGAAGCTTTCTAGCTGAAACAGCTTTACCTGTCTCTTCCAATATTTACGAACAAATTAGTAATTTTGTTGTTAGATATTTTATATCCGATAGATGCTTTGTTTAGCTGTGAAATATCAGACTCAACACCAATTACTAATTCATCAAAATATAGTTTATTGGGAATATTTTTTATAAATCGTCGATTTGGATATTCCGTAGCCATATAATCCATATATTCTTTTACCACAGGGTCATTTAGGTTGAAGGTGAAAGTGAGTCCACTGATTCTTTCTAATTCTTGCTTGGCGCGACTTGCAGAAACCTCACCACAACAGGAAGATCCTTCAAGTACTACATATACGTTATCTGCGAAATATTTACTGGCATTATTAAAATCTGAATTATTTACTGCCTCTTCAAACTCCTTGATTTGTTCTGCGCTTGTTGTCGGGAGTGATACAGGACTACTTGTTTGAGCCGGGACAATCGTTGTTGATTTTTTAGATAAAGCAAAATATCCACCAACAGTCACAATTGCAATAGCGACTACAATTAAAATAATATTTACCAAACTTTTTTGCTTGTTCATATGTGCGCCCGCTCGGGATCGAACCGAGGACCTTATCCTTAAAAGGGATCTGCTCTACCAGCTGAGCTACGGGCGCATAGTGTCGATTACAAAGAACGAACTATATAAATCTATATGAAATAGCCTCAAAAATCAAGGATATTTTTTTATTGTTTCTTGAGCCAATCTATCATCTTTTGGAAGGTGGTTGGTCCGGCTTCTCCGTCTGCGGTTATCTTTTCCGCTTTTTGGAAGATTATGAGGTCCGTCTTGGTGCCGGCTCCGAAATCGTTGTCTACTTTTTTGGAAGTTTTATTATAAATATTTAAAAAGGTTTGCACGGTTCCCACTCTAGTGCCTTGCGAGCCCTCTTTCATAAAAACTTTATCAGTTACGATCTTTTGCAAATCACTTATTAAACTTTGATGTTTATAGGTCACGGTTGTGGGCTTCGTCGGAGTGGAAGGAGTGGTAGGAGTTACTACGGGTTTTTCTTCTTCTTTGGGCTGTAGGGCTGCCAATTGGTTTTTTAATGTTCTTACTTCTTTCTCCAATTCTTTATTTTTCTCTTCCAACGCTATCTGTTTTTGCTTACTAACAAACGCATCTCCCGGCTCGAGCGTACGTACTGCCCAATAGCCCAAAAGACTCATCCCTGCAATAATAATTATTGAAATTAATATAAATTTGAAATTTTCCATAGCTTTATTAGTATAGCAGAAAAATTGTTTATGGTATAATGCTTCAATGTCCGTAATAAAACAACTAAATAACTCTCTTTTATATTTATTTATCTTTACGACCATAAGCTCTGCCACCGCTTTCTATATCGTGGTCAACGCCTATGATGACGTTTTTGAGTTAAGCTATATAAATGGCGCAGAGTAAACCAATTTTTAAATTATATAATCCCTTTCTCCCAGCGGGCGACCAACCGGCGGCTATTTCTGCTCTTTTGAAAGGGTTGCAGGATGGAATGAAGAAACAAACTCTTCTTGGCGCGACTGGCACGGGGAAAACTTTCACTATGGCGAATGTCATAGCGGGATATAACAAACCGACATTGGTAATAGCGCACAATAAAACTCTCGCTGCCCAGCTTGCCCAAGAGTTCAGATTATTTTTTCCAGAGTCTGCAGTACATTATTTTGTTTCCTATTATGACTACTATCAACCGGAAGCTTATATGCCCGCCTCAGATACTTATATTGAAAAAGATGCTTCTATAAATAAAGAGATAGATATGCTTCGCCATGCCAGTACGCAAGCCCTACTCACAAGGCCTGATGTTATTATTGTCGCTTCGGTATCTTGTATTTATGGTTTGGGTAGTCCAGAGGAATATGAAAAAGTAAATTTAAAACTAGAAATTGGAATGAAATTAGACAGATTAACTCTAATGAAAAAGTTAATTGAAATTCATTTTGAGCGTACTAATGCAGATTTAATACCAGGGACTTTTCGTTCTATCGGTGCACAAGTAGAATTTATGCCTGTCTCAGAAAGCATAATGTATCAGGTAGAGTTTAAGGGTCCTAAAATAGAAAAAATAACAAAAATAGATCCGATTTCTTCACAAATAATAAAACAGGAAGAGAAAATTTTTATTTTTCCGGCCAAACATTTTATTACCGAAGACACAAAGAAAAAGAAAGCGTTGGTAGAAATTAAAAAAGAATTAAGTACTCAGTTAAAAAAATTTGAAAAAGAAAAAAAGCTTCTGGAAGCGGAAAGAATAAAAAGGAGAACAAACTACGATCTGGCGATGATAAAAGAAGTTGGCTATTGCAACGGTATTGAAAATTACTCCAGACATTTGTCGGGGAAGAAAGAAGGTGAGCCTCCGGAGACGTTGCTTTCGTATTTCCCGAAAACAGGATTTTTAACCATCATTGATGAATCGCACGTTACCCTGCCTCAATTAAACGGTATGTACGCCGGGGACGCTTCTCGTAAAAATACCCTTGTAGAATATGGTTTTCGTTTACCATCAGCAAAAGATAATAGGCCTCTTAAATATGGAGAATTTCAAGAACGTATCGGCCCTGTGGTTTATACGAGTGCTACTCCGAGCGAAGTGGAGCGAAAGGAAAGCGCGCAGATTGTGGAACAGATTATTCGTCCGACAGGGCTCGTAGACCCAGAGACTATCGTGCGGGGGGTAAGTGAAAAAGGAAATTACAAAGGACAGATTTTTGATTTTATTTCCGAAGCAGAGAAAACAATTAAGAAAGGTTTTCGTGTTTTAGCAACGACACTAACAAAAAAAATGGCGGAAGATTTGTCTGTGTACCTGAAGGATAAAAAAATCAAAGCAGAATATTTACACAGTGATATAAAGACGATGGAAAGAATAAAAATACTTACCCAATTTCGAAAAGGAGAAATAGATATTTTAGTGGGAGTAAATTTACTTCGCGAAGGGCTCGATTTGCCAGAGGTTGCACTGATTGGTATTTTAGATGCAGACAAGGCAGGATTTTTACGTTCAGAAACATCTCTTATTCAGACGATTGGGCGTGCGGCCCGCAATAGTGAAGGGAAAGTTATTTTATATGCTGACATTATTACGGACGCGATGAAAAGTGCGCTAGGAGAGACAAAACGTCGTAGAGATATTCAGCTTGCTTATAATAAAAAGCATGGCATTACTCCAAAAACAATAATTAAAAATATAAAAGACATTACTGAAGAAATGGAAAGCGAACATGGCAAGGTGGTAAATGCAGAGCTCGCTCTTGATCTAGAAGTTTTCAAGCATGCTTACGCAAAAGAATTAAAAATAGACAGAAGCAAGGTTACAAAAAAAGACGGAATGACAGAAGTAAAATTACACATGTCTGATGAAGAGAGAAGTAATTTAGTTTACGAAAAAATAATAAAGATTAAAGAACGTGAGATGGGTAAGGCGGTAAAAGAACTGGACTTTGAAACCGCGGCAATCTTGAGGGACGAAATTGGAGTGCTTAAATTAAAATTGGAAAACAAGTAGTAATGTGCTAAATTAGTCTGATAGACACCCCCTACGAACAAAGCGGGGTGTGATTGCGTTATCCCAGTAGAGCAAGGCTACTACGGGACAGGTATGACAAAACAAGAAAAAAACATAGATAAAATAGTAGTTAAGGGGGCGAGGACCCATAATTTAAAGAATATAGATGTAGAAATGCCACGAAACAAAATGGTGGTTATTACCGGTGTCTCTGGATCTGGAAAATCATCTCTAGCTTTTGATACTATCTTTGCAGAAGGACAAAGGCGATATGTGGAGTCTCTCTCATCTTATGCGCGGCAATTTTTAAACCAAATGCCCAAACCAGATGTGGATGAAATCACTGGTCTTTCACCGGCAATTTCTATTGATCAAAAATCTCGTTCCAATAATCCACGTTCTACCGTGGCGACCATCACAGAGATTTATGATTACTTACGTGTAATGTACGCGCGTATCGGGCACCCACACTGTCCTTTATGTGGAGAAGAAATTAAAAAACTTTCTAATGAAGAAATTTTAAATTTTGTTTTAGAAAAGCTCCCCTCCTTGGGGAAGGAGGGGGTTGGGGGTGGTAATTCTAAAAAACCACCTCGCCCTTCGGGCACTCCTCCTCAGAAAGGAGGAGAAAAAATCCGCAAGGTGATGGGGGTAGAGTTTGATGAAACGGAGATTAGTATTTTTTCGCCGATAGTGCGAGGAAGAAAAGGGGAATATTATCAATTGCTTTATGATTTGCTCGGAAAAGGTTTCGCCGAGATTCGTTTGGATGGCGTAATGAAAAAGTTGCGTGAGCAAATTACTCTTTCTAAAAATAAAGCCCACAATATAGATATTTTAGTAGATAACTTTGCGGTGCATGAATTTATTGATAATAAGGAAGGAAGTAGGATGCGTCTCGCAGAAGCTATTGAGCGAGCGCTTATTGAATCTGATGGCTTGGTGACTATAAAAATAGGCGATGAGGAGTTTATTATGTCGGCCAAGTTTGCTTGCAAGAATGATGGGTTTTCTTTTCCAGAAGTTGAGCCGAGACTGTTTTCTTTCAATTCTCCGTATGGGGCTTGCCCGGAATGTAACGGCTTGGGTTCAAAGTATTTTATGGGAGACGAGCCTTGTGATGCTTGTCATGGGGCTCGTCTACGTCCCGAAGCCTTAAATGTTTTTTTGCGTTCTCATTCCCCCCTGCTAAGGGGGGAAAAGAAGGGGGGTCTAAACATTTTAGATATTTCTTCGCTTTCCATAAAAGATGCACATGACTTTTTTAAGAATTTAAAATTATCAGATCAAGAGAAAGAAATATCTGTGCCAGTGGTGCGGGAGATAGAGGCCAGACTGCAATTTATGCTGGATGTGGGCTTAGATTATCTACAGCTTTCTCGTAAAGCAAATACTCTCTCTGGTGGAGAAGCACAACGCATTCGCCTGGCTTCACAACTCGGTTCTAGGCTTGTGGGGGCACTGTATGTACTTGATGAGCCATCAATAGGGCTGCATCAACGAGATAATGATAGATTAATAAAAACCCTCCAAAATCTGCGTGATTTAGGAAATACGATTTTAATAGTGGAGCACGACGAAGATACTATTTATGCTTCGGATTATATCGTAGATATCGGACCCAAGGCGGGAGTGCATGGTGGAGAAGTACTTGTCTCTGGTTATCTTGAAGATTTATTAACTGCAAACCCCGAAGGAAAGCAAGATAAAAACACAGCTTCCTACGGGGCAGGAAAGAATACAAAATCTAGGACACTTGGTTATCTAAGGGGAGAGTTAAAAATAGAAATTCCAGAAAAGCGACGCCAAGCGAAAGGTGTGCTTCGGGTTGTGGGAGGGAAAATTTTTAATATAAATAATATGAATGTGGAAGTGCCTATCGGAGTGATGACATCCATCACCGGAGTTTCCGGTTCGGGCAAGAGTTCTTTTATGTATGAAATTCTTTATAAAAATTTACAGGCTCGCTATGAGCGGAAATATCGTACGGCACAAACGTTTAACTGTTCTTCATTTTCCGGCACGGAATATCTTTCTCGCGCAATATTGATTGATCAGTCGCCGATAGGCCGAACTCCACGTTCAAATATTGCTACGTATACTGGAGCCTTTACCCATATCCGAGATCTTTTTGCTTCCACTGAAGAAGCGCGACTGCGAGGCTGGAAGGCCAACCGCTTCTCTTTCAACGTGAAAGGCGGACGCTGTGAAGCTTGTGAGGGTAACGGAGAAATCGCGGTAGAGATGCATTTCTTGCCCACGGTTTACGTGACTTGCGATGTGTGTGGAGGCAAGCGTTTTGATAAAGAGACTCTGACGATAAAATACAAAAAGAAAAATATTTACGAGGTGCTGCATCTGACTGTGGAAAAGGGCTTGGAATTCTTCAAAGATATTCCTGCAGTCTCTGACAGATTAGAGACACTTATAGACGTGGGTCTCAGATATCTTGAAATCGGACAGCCAGCCACGACTCTATCCGGCGGGGAAGCTCAGCGAGTAAAAATCTCAAGTGAGTTGTACCGCCCACATTTGGAGAAGACGATTTATCTTTTGGACGAACCGACCGTCGGATTGCACTACGACGATGTGCAGAAACTTCTGGAAGTTCTGAATAAATTGGTTTCCAAGGGCAATACAGTTGTCTTGATTGAGCACAACCTTGATATCGTAAAAAGCTCGGATTACATTATAGACATCGGGCCGGAGGGCGGAGTAAAAGGGGGAAATATTGTTGCTAAGGGTACACCCGAGGACGTTGCCAATAATGCGAAGAGTTATACTGGTAAATATTTAAAAAAAGTTTTAAGAAAATAATAAATATATGGATAGTAAAATCTTCAAAAAATTAAAGTTACCTGATAAGTCTGGTGTTTATTTTTTCTTGAAAAATAGAGAAATAATTTACATTGGCAAGGCTACGTCATTGCGAGATAGGGTAAAAAGTTATCTCGGGAAAGATTTGATTGAGACACGCGGACCAATTCTTGTGGATATGATTTCTAGGGCGGATAAAATAAAGTGGCAAACTACCGATAGTGTATTGGAGGCGCTTATTCTAGAGGCGGAACTTATTAAAAAACATCAGCCGAAATACAATACCAAAGAAAAATCAGATAAAAGTTTTAACTATGTTTGCATTACTAAGCCCCATTTACGCCATGGCGTAAATGGGGATGGGCTACCCAAAGTGATTCTTGTGCGCGGAAAGAATTTAGAGCCAAAGTTATACAAAAAAGTATTTGGTCCATATCCGAATGGTATGCAGCTACGCGAGGCGCTGAAGATAGTGCGAAAGATTTTTCCTTTTTTAGATGACAAAAGTAAGAATTATTTAGAGTTTTATAGGCAAATAAATTTGGTGCCCGATTTAGATGATAGAAAGTTGTATATTCAGAATATCAGAAATATAATTTTATTTTTTTCTGGTAAAAAACAGCAAATTTTAAAAAATCTAAAAAAAGAAATGAAAGAATACGCAAAGAGGCGCGAATTTGAAAAGGCGGGAGAAATAAAAAGACAAATCTTTGCTTTGCAGCACATCAATGATGTAGCACTAATAAGAAATTCACCA
>MFWB01000017.1:12753-19204 GCA_001787205.1 Candidatus Nomurabacteria bacterium RIFOXYB1_FULL_39_16 | reverse complement strand
GGTAGAATCGAGGCTTATGACATTGCACATATGGGTGGTAAAAATATGGTTGGAGTGATGGTCGTGGTAGAAGACGGGGAAGTAGAGAAAAGCGAATATAAAAAATTCAAAATTAGAACCCAAGATAATGCTAATGATACGGGCGCACTAAAAGAAGTTTTAGAAAGGCGATTCGCTCATACGGAATGGACTTACCCGGATTTGATAGTGGTGGATGGAAGTGTGGCTCAAATTAATGTGGTAAAGAAAATTTTAGCTAATTCAAAGCTTAATATTCCAATAGTTTCAGTGGTGAAAGACGAACACCACAAAGCTCGAGCAATAATGGGCGATAAGGCATTTGGTTTAAAATATAAAAAGGAAATTTTGCTCGCAAATAGTGAAGCTCACCGTTTTGCCATCGCATATCATAAAAACATGCGAAATAGAAACTTTTTGAAATAAATCATATATCAGCCATGGCGTATATAAGAAAACAACAAAATATTTTAATACTAAACGATATCCGTAGTGTAGAAAATGTCGGAGCGATGTTTCGCACTGCTGATGCGGCGGGGATAAATAAAATTTATTTGACTGGGTACACACCCACGCCACTAGACCGTTTCGGGAGAAAGAGGGGAGACTTGGCAAAGTCTGCTTTAGGTGCGGAAGAATTTGTGAAATGGGAGCAGAAGAAAAATGTTGTACAATTACTTACGAAATTAAAAAGAGAAAAATATTCAATTATCGGCATAGAACAAGATAAAAAGTCTGTTGATTACAAAACCCTTCGACTTCGCTCAGGGCGGGGAAATGTGTTTATTGTTGGAACTGAGGTGACAGGCATACCGAAAAATATTTTAAAAAAGTGCGATATTATTGCTGAAATTCCTATGCGCGGCAAGAAAGAATCCCTGAATGTTTCTGTGGCTACAGGAATTGCATTGTTTAGAATTTTAAATTTGTAGAAAAGTAGAATATCAAAATTTATAAAGCAATCTATCTCCGCAAGCTTGCGGAGCGAACTGCTCGCCTACCCGGCTGCGCAAGGCTTTATAAATTTTATATTTTACTTTTCTACTTCTGATGTACCGAGCAAAAGTGCGCACTACGGCCATTCACGATTTTTCTTTTTATAATTCCCGCGCAGCTTCTTTTGTTACATTTTTCTCCTGTACGCCTGTAAACTTCATGATGAAGTTGAAATTTGCCAGGTAAACCATGAATATTTCGGTAATCAGACATAGAATCCCCGCCGAAATCTATACCTTTTGTTAATGTTTCTTTTATCGCTTTAAAAATTAATTTAATTTCTGTTCCTTTTAGGCTAGAAACTTTTCGCTCAGGATGCACTCCTGTTCGCCAAAGTATTTCGTCGGAATAAATGTTGCCAATGCCCGCAATAACACTTTGATCCATCAAAACTGTTTTAATCTTGCCCTTGGGTCTTTTACTAATTTTAAATTTGTAATTGTGAATTGCTTTTCTAATGGTTCTGGACCAACATTGTTTAAATGTTTAGTGTCGTGAGCTGTTTTTGTATCCAGTAAAGTTATTTTTCCAAACTTTCTTATATCCGAGAAAACCAAATAGTATTTATTGGAAAGGGAAAAAATTACGTGCGCGAATTTAATTTTTGGATTTTTTCCATAAAAAAGGTACCCAGTCATTTTCATATGAACCAACACGGTTTTTCCACTGGATAAATTTATTAAAATATTCTTTGCTCTTCTTTCTACTGAAATAACCTTCTTATTCAAAATTTCTTTTTTAAAAACCTTGAAATATCTTGGGTTGGCGACAGTATCTCTTTTCCGTTTATCTTTAGTGGATAAATCAGTCCACACATCTTTTATCGCCAAACCCAGAACGGTCTTCTCTAGACCTCTTTTGGTAGTTTCAACTTCCGGTAATTCTGGCATATTATTTACCTCCTAGAATTTTTAATGCTTCGCGGATTTTTGTATTAGTGTTTGAATCAGGAGAACATTTTTTCAGCGCCTCCCGAGCCTCGTTCTGGGAATAGCCGAGCGATTTTAACGCTTCCAATACATCAAGCTCTCCTTGCATTGAGGCTCCTCCCTTCTCATCTTTTATTTTTTCAGATATTTTATCTCTTAGTTCAATTACGATTTTTTCCGCTGTTTTTTTACCGATGCCGGATATTTTTGTGAGGTAGCTCGTGTCTCCGGTGCCTATAGCTCGCTCCAATGTTTCAATGGAAGCAATCCCCAAGATGGTGAGCGCCCCTTTGGGTCCGATGCCGGAAACATTAATGAGCATTTCAAAAAACTCCAATTCCCGAAGGTTCAAAAATCCGTATAAATCTAATGCGTCTTCACGTACGTGAGTATGGATGAAAAGAAAAATTTCGTCTCCGATTTTTGAGGTCTTAGACAAGGTGTCCGGGGATATGCTTATTTTATATCCCACCCCGCCAGTCTCTACCAGTATGAATTTCTCTGTTTTTAGTCCTATTTTCCCCCTGATACTTCCAATCATAGACTGATTATATCATATTCTGAAAGGAGGCAGGTGGGTTGCGTTTTTGCCGCTTTTCTGTTAAATTACACATATGCCAATAACACAATCAGCCAAAAAAGCCATCCGCGGGTCGCTTCGCAAGAAAGCTCTCAATGACCAGCGCAAGAAGGCAATGAAAGAAATAATCAAAAAGATTGAAAAAATTGCGAAATCAAACGTACAGTCTGACAAGGATGAGGCGCGAAAGATGCTCTCAGGTGCCTTTCAGGTGATAGACAAAGCCGCTAAAAGAGGCGTCATCAAAAAGAACAACGCTGCCAACAAAAAGTCTCGTTTATCAAAATTAACAAAATAAAGATTGTAATTTATAAAGCAATCTATCTGGAATTGTTATTCCAGCGAACTGCTCGGCTCGTCAGTCTGCGCAAGGCTTTCTAAATCACAATCTTTATTTTTAATATTATGAATCATTTACTTGAATTTTATGGAACTGAGTGTCCACACTGTGTTTCAATGCATGAGCTGGTGGAAAGATTGGAAAAGGAAAAGGGGATAAAAATTGAAGCCGTAGAGGTCTGGCACAATAAAGAAAATGAAGCGCGCTTGATTGCCTTGGATAAAGATTTTTGCGGAGGGGTGCCTTTTTTCTATAATACAAAAACAGAAAAGTGGATTTGTGGAAGTGATAGCTATGAAAATCTAAAAGCTTGGGCGCAAGGGAAATAATGCAGTGTTTTTTAGGGAGTAGTGTTATATAATAAAAATATGATATTGTCCCGCAAGAATAACAAAGGGTTCACTCTCATAGAACTTTTGGTGGTGGTTGCTATAATTGGAGTTCTTTCGTCAGTAGTTCTCGTCAGTATAAATAGCGCACGAATTAGCGCACGGGATACTCGTAGAATTTCAGATATGAAAAATATAAGTACCGCTCTGGAACTATTCTATTCCGCATATGGACGTTATCCGATTACTGCGGGTGCTTCATATTGGGATGGACATTGGATGAATTTCCAAACATGTCTAGAGACAGGAGTGGGGTGTGGATTTACCATCTCAGGGATATATGAGCCCGTTATGAAAGATGTGCCAAATGATCCTAAAGACGTAACTCCCAATGTTTCTGACAATAGTGTGACGTATTATTTTTCTTATAATTGTACCAACAACCAGGGATATTTATTGAAGGCGCGACTGGAAAAGAATCACAATATTCTTCAAAGTGATGCTGATGGTGGAGCTTTCAGCGCAGTGGATCTTGGTTGCGCAGATACTTATAATTACTATTGCATAAAACAGAATTGGTGTTATTAAAAGACAAATTAAAAAAGCCCCTTACACGGGGCTTTTTTAATGGAGAGAATGTTATGCGCGTTGTACGTTCACAGCATTCAATCCTTTTGGTGATTCCTCAGTTTCGAAAGAAACTGCATCACCTTCTTTGAGCTCATCAAAGGTTACGCCAACCAAAGAATTGCTGTGAAAGAATAAATCTTTCGCAAGGCCTTCTCCGGTTATAAAGCCGAAACCTTTATCAGTGAGTCTTTTTATTGTACCAGTCATTGATATTTTTAGTTAAATTGTTAAATACAAAAGTGTTCTACGAAATCGACTATTTTTTGTTCACTCAAACTTAAAGCTCAAATGAACCTACGTACGTACTTTGTATAATAAGTATATCACAAAGACACCCCATTTGTCAAGCGAAATACTCGCTATTTTGGCCCAAATAAGCTAATCTACATGGATGTCAAAAGAACCTAAGGAAACCCCCAAAACCCAAGAAACTATAGTCCGATTTGATAATGTCTCTTTTGAATGGGGCATCAATATGCCCATTTTAGATGGGGTTAGTTTTACTATAAGGAGGGGGACTAAATTCACTTTAATGGGTCAAAATGGCGCCGGCAAGAGCACTATTTTCGGTTTGATTTCCGGTGCCTCTGTTCCAGAGTCAGGAACCATAAATATAGTAAATGGAGTAAGTATCGCGCAGTCGTTACAGGTAATTCCACGTGATCAATTAGATTTAACTGTAAGAGAATTTTTTGCAAAATGTTTTAAACATACAGTGTATGATATTGATCCCAGAATAGATGACGTGTTAGAAGTAGTAAATTTGAAAGGGCATACGAAAGCACACGATAGAATAGTCAGGACCTTTTCTGGTGGGCAACAAGCGCGCTTATTGCTTGCTTCAGCAATTATTCAGGATCCGGATTTGCTTTTGTTGGACGAGCCGACAAACAATCTAGATAAAGCAGGGATTGCACACTTAACAAAATTTTTAATTACTTATAAAAAGACAGTGCTTGTAATTTCCCACGATGCGGAATTCCTCAATGCTTTTACGGAGGGTGTGCTGTATTTGGATGTTTATACTAAAAAGATAGAGCAGTATGTGGGAAACTATTTTAACGTGGTGAAAGATATTACCGCTCGAGTGGAAAAAGAGAATATGAAGAATGCTCAACTACAGAAAGAAATTCAAGCGAAAAAGGACCAAGCGAATGTGTTTGCCTATAAAGGCGGGAGACTCAGACTGGTGGCAAAAAGAATGCGCGAGAAGGCGGAAGAACTGGAAGAAGAGATTGTGGATGTGCGGAAAGAAGATAAATCTATCCGACCATTTATCATCCCTGCTCAGCCAGACTTGATAGGAGAAATTTTAAATATTTCTTCTTTCACAACAATGAAAAATGGAAAAATAGTAAAACACAAAGCACATATTTCTTTAAACAAAAATAACCACTTACTTTTACAAGGACCCAATGGTATAGGAAAAACTACTTTGTTAGAAAGGCTCGCTAGTGGAAAAGCAGACGGGGAAAAGGTTAAAGAGGGAATACGTATTGGTTATTACAGGCAGGATTTCTCTACGCTTAACTTTGAGGATACTGTCTATCAATCTCTCGCTTCTGCGATGGTGGAAGGTGGAGAAAGGTTGAATGAAGAACATATGCGTTCTATCGCCGCTGGGTTCCTCATTACCGGAGAATTTATTCGGACGAAAATAGGGGATCTGTCTGAAGGGCAAAAAGGGCTTGTGGCTTTCGCCAGACTTGTTTTACAAAAACCCGGGCTTCTCATTTTAGATGAGCCGACCAACCATATAAATTTCCGCCATTTGCCAATAATCGCTAAAGCATTAGACGAATATAAAGGCGCAATG
Source organism: Candidatus Nomurabacteria bacterium RIFOXYB1_FULL_39_16 (assembly GCA_001787205.1). Lineage (GTDB taxonomy): Bacteria > Patescibacteriota > Minisyncoccia > Phycocordibacterales > UBA9973 > UBA9973. The sequence continues at coordinate 13,566 of MFWB01000017.1, read as the reverse complement.
ATACTTGTCTCTCACGTGCCGGAGTTTGTCAGTCAAATCAGGATTGATGAAGTACTTGATCTAGATGCTTAATATATAGAGTGATTCCAAGCTATTGGGATATTACGGAGGCGTTGACTTTTGTGTATAAAGTGTGCTATAATATATAGGTTATACGTTCTTTTAAATTGCGAATTCGCCATAGCTTTAAGGAAATAAAACTGTCAAACATCGGGTGTTTGATACAGGTGTTTCTTTAGAGCTATGGCGACAGGAAGTCGCTAAAAGCAGAAAGGGATGACGCCATGGAAAATACCATGACCCCATCCGCGACCTCCACCATGACCGACGGGCAGATCGACAAGGCCGTCGCCAACTTCCGAACTCTTCTCGAGAAGCACCGAAACGAGTTCGCGTCTGATCCAACGCAGAGGGCGCTCGGTAACCCCGCTCTCCACCGTGAACAGCTCGGCGTGTTGCGTAAGCACATCGAAGCCGAGAGCAACACCATCGTCCGTGTCGTAAAGGTGTTTCGCATGCGTACCCCGCAGGCGATCCTCGACGCCACGGGTCGCACGCAGTACACCGACAAGGAAGTCGTCGCGACGATGCCCAAGGGTGAAGGAGACGAGGCGGAAGTTCACTTCTTCAAGCTCAGTCGCTTCGTCTCGGTGGACGACCTCGACCGCGAATACGAGTCGAGGAACCTCAAGCCCGACCCATACGCACAGTCGCAGGTCAATGCCGATGACCCCTCGTTCGCCGACGAGCACCCGAACGGTTCGCAGTGGCGGGATCAGAACGGTAAGGCGTGCTGTGCCACGTTCGATCACT
>MFWB01000017.1:3689-12743 GCA_001787205.1 Candidatus Nomurabacteria bacterium RIFOXYB1_FULL_39_16 | reverse complement strand
GCGCCGCGTGCACGTCTACCGCTACGACCGCGACTGGGATGACAGCTGGTGGTTCGCTGGCGTCCGCAAGTAAGTTCTTAGACATTGGCCACTGTGTTCTCTATGACACTTTGGCCTTGGCCCTGCATTCGCGTGCAGGGCCTTTTTGATTTTGATATACTAAAAATGGCAGTAGGTGAATATGTGAGTGATTACGGTTGCTCGCTACCGAGACCAGTATCCATACATTGAGAATATTTGCGATCAAGGTTTCAAATAGAGTGATGTATGTAGCACTTCATAAAAAAATGAATATACTTGGTATAGAATATTAGCGCATTGTTATGCGAAATAAAATACAGCACGACTTTTGATATTAATTTATGCTCAAGTTGGCAGTGAAACAGATGGTATTCTATACAAACTATGCCACGTTCAACCGCTGGAATGACGAGCGCAACGTGAACGTCAACCGCAACGACAACGACTGGAATGACAACTGGTGGTTCGCTGGCGTCCGCAACTCTTTTCATTTCTCTCCCGACTTCTTGCCTGGAGAGTTTTGCTTTAAGAGCTGTCCGCTCCAACCGCCCAGCATCTTTCCTATTTCATCCATTTTTTCCGAAAGCGCGATGTATTTTTTGTCATCAATTGATTTAGTTTCCCATAAAACCATCAAGAGTATTTTTATTGTATCAACTTTTCTTATCGCTAGCCGTACCCACGGATGTTTTTCTTCCCGAGATAAAAAAGTAGCGATAGAAATTACTTCTATGACTTCAACAAACAAAGTATCAATCTTTTGTCCTAGAGAATATTTATGCAGTTTTGGGAGAGTTTCGTAAAAACCAATCCAGACTAAATAACAGCTCTTAACTTTTGACAGTACTGGCAAAAGTTGGGGGGGGGGTAATATTATTGATATTATGTCCAGAATTAAATTTATTCATACATACGATAATATCATTTCTTTAGAAAATCTGCTTATGGCATGGAAAGAATTTATTGTTGGTAAAAAATCTCGTAAAGATGTGCAAGAGTTTCAAAGGAACTTGATGACTAACATAATTTCTCTGCATCAAGATTTAAAAAACAGAGTATATGTGCATGGTGGGTATTATGCTTTTAAAATATCCGATCCAAAACCTCGAGATATCCGTAAGGCAACCGTGCGAGATAGGCTTTTACATCATGCTATATACAGAGTGCTATATCCACATTTTGATTCCAAATTTATTCATGATTCATATTCCTGCAGACTAGAGAAGGGAACACATAGAGCAATAGACAGATTTCGGGATTTTCATAGGAAGGTCTCAAAAAACAATACAAAGACATGCTGGATATTAAAATGCGATATCCGAAAATTCTTTGCGAATATTGACCACAAAATTCTAAAAGAAATACTGTCAAGGACCGTCCTTGACACTGATATTCTCTGGCTCTTAGGGCAGGTGATAGATAGTTTTAGAACGGATAAGTCTTGTCTAGTAGAAAATCCAATTTCAACCATGGTTGAAACAAGTAAAGGGCTACCTTTGGGTAATTTAACTTCACAATTGTTAGTGAATATTTACATGAACGAATTTGATCAGTTTGTGAAAAGGAAATTGAAAGTAAAACATTATATACGTTATGCAGATGATTTTGTGGTTTTGTCACAAGATAAAGAATATTTACAAAATACCCTAGAACAGATGAAAGAGTTTCTAGAGAACAAATTAAAATTAAACATGCATCCAGATAAAGTTTATATTAAAACCATTGCTTCTGGAGTGGACTTTCTGGGATGGGTATCTTTTCCAAAACACAGAGTTTTGAGGACGAGTACGAAGAGGAGGATGTTGAAGAAACTAAAAAACAATCCAAAAGAAGAAACGAGACAATCTTATTTAGGGATGCTGGGGCATGGGGATGCTTATGAACTTAAGAAAGCACTGACTTTAAAAAAATAGCCAGTTCTTCGCCTTTTATTTCTCTTGTAGCGTTTGGTTTTAGGTTCCCTAATTTTATATTCATAATTCTTTCGCGTTTAAGGTCGGATATTTCTTGGAAAAGAGCGGAGCACATTCGGCGGATTTGATGTTTCTTGCCTTCGGTTAGAATCACCCTGAAAGTATTTTCGTTTATTATCTTCACCTTACACGGCTTCGTCTGATAACCTTCAATATCCACCCCCGCTTCCATTTTTTGTTTGAAATTGGAACGGAGTTTGTTGGAAGTCTTCACCACATATTCCTTCTCGTGAAAATATTTAGGATTTAAGAGCTGATCGGTGATGCGTCCGTCATTGGTGAGGATGAGAAGTCCGTGAGAATTTTTATCCAGTCTGCCGAGAGGGAATAAGTCTTCCTGGGGAGAACCCGTTTCAATGCCAATCGGCTTGTTGTAGGCGAAATATTTGTATTCAACTTTTTTAACACCCCGAACTTCTATTTTGTCGGTCTCATTCACCTGACTACCCAATTCTGCCAATTTGCCGTTGATAAAAACCTTCTTATTTTTAATGAGTTCATCCGCGCCCCGCCTGGTAGATATTTTTTTATCGGCTAAATATTTATTGATACGCATATTATTTTTTGTAAATATCATGATTACCCACAGAATGAAAATGGACCATTTCCTCTGATGCAAATTCAAAAATAATTCTATGGCTACGTGAGATAGAAAAAGCCCAGTTGGGATGTAGTTTTCCGTGTAATTTATGGGTTTCTAATACCGGACTGAAAGGATTTTTTCTGAATATTTTTTCTTTCTTTTTGGCAACTGATTTTAATTCGGGGCTTAGTTTTCTATATTCCCGTTCAAACTTTGAAGAATAAATTATTTGCATAAATTAATCTAAATCAGCCAGCGATTTTAAAACTTTGCCTTCCCCGCGAGCTATCTCCGCTTGGCTTTCACGGATTTCCCTAACGAGTTGTTCCTCCTTCCAACTCCTTAGGGCGTCTCTGAAAAACTCGCTGATAGAAGCATAGTTTCCAGCTTTAACCTCTTTTTCCACTTCGCGTTTTAGTCCGGGTGGTATTGAAATGTTTAATGTTGTTCTCATTCCGTAAGTGTAGCAAATTGTGCCACAGGCTGTCAAGAACACTTATCTTCAATTGTTTCTTATTCGTATCGCAAAGCGTCAATCGGACTAAGAGAAGCGGCACGACGGGCCGGGTAATAGCCGAAGACAATTCCGGTCACGGCAGAGACGCCAAATGCGAGGAGCACGGAAGAAAGAGAAACGCTGGTGGTTAGAAGCCCGGTCAGATTCACAATATAAGAAATGAGCCACCCGAGAGCGATGCCTATAACCCCTCCGATAAGAGTCAATGCTACCGCTTCAATTAAAAATTGCGTTGAGATGTCGCTTTTGCGCGCGCCTATGGCCTTACGCAAACCAATTTCTCTCGTACGCTCAGTCACAGTTGTAAGCATCATATTCATAATACCGATACCTCCTACCAAGAGAGAGATTCCGCCGATCGCTGCCAAGAGATACGTCAGAGTGGAAGTGACACTTGAAGCGGTGGAGAGAATATCGTTTTGGTTGAGCACACTAAAATCAGCTTGCGTTGGGTCTTTTATTTTATGTCTGTCTAAAAGGAGCGCAGTGATGTCGGCTTGGACTTCCGTCATCATTTCTGAAGTTGAGGCCTGCACTGCAATGGTCGTCAAATATTGATCACCGGAGAGATATTGTTGTGCGCTTCTGACGGGGATATAGATAATGTCATCTTGATTTTGAAAACCTGTGCCACCTTTAGCGACTGTTACGCCTACTACTTTAAATTCCAATTTATTGATGCGAATGGATTTACCAATGACGTATGCATTTTCTCCAAACAAATCATCTCTAGTCGTGGGACCAAGCACAGCGACTCGCAACGCCGAATTATTTTGTGTATCGGAGATGAAAGAACCTTCAGCTACTTCTATGTTGCGAATTTGTGGATAGTTAGCCGTAACTCCTGTCACACTGGTGTTTGTATTCGTTCCCTTCGCGGTGATTTGATATCTGCTTGAAACTTGAGAATCTACCGCTTTTACATTAGGGACCTCTAGGGCGATAGCCTTCGCGTCATCATTCGTAAGGGTTTTCGCATTTCCACGGCCACTCGTGGCGCCGAAGCCCCTCATCTGCTCGGCTCCGGGGGATATTTGAATAAGATTTGACCCAAGTGATTCAATGGAAGAAGAAATAGAGTTTGAAGCTCCGGTGCCGATGGATACCATTGCGATAACGGAAGATATACCGATGACAATGCCTAAGATAGTGAGTCCTGAACGAACCTTGTTGGCCATTAAAGCAGTGTATGTCTCATGCGTAATGTCGTTAAATTTCATAATGTTTTGCATATCTCTGCGCGTGGGATTTTGAATCGGAAACAATCACCCCATCGCGCAGGGTGATGATGCGTTCCGCATACTCCGCCACGTCGTGTTCATGCGTGATTAAAATAATAGTTCGGCCATGTTCTTTGTTTAATTTTTGAAAAGTACCCAATACAATTTCTCCGGTTTTGGTATCCAAGTTTCCAGTCGGTTCATCAGCCAGAATGAGGGTGGGATTATTTACTAGCGCCCGCGCAATAGCTACACGCTGGATCTGTCCACCAGAAAGTTGATTGCTCATGTGGGAAAAATGCGATTCGGTCATTCCTGCCGAGAAGAGGGCATCTTTAGAACGTTTTTCTCTCTCCGCTTCGGCTACTCCGGCGTAAACAAGAGGCAACATCACATTGCGCATAACAGTGGTGCGGGGCAGGAGATTGAATGATTGAAAAACGAAACCGATGTGGAGTCTACGAATATCAGCCAGTTCCTCGTCAGTAAGAGTGGAAACATCTTTGTCATCAAGAAAATATGTTCCTGTCGTAGGTGTATCCAAACATCCCAACATGTGCATTAGGGTGGATTTACCGGAGCCTGAAGGCCCCATGATGGCAATGAATTCTCCATCCTCAATCGTAAAAGAAACACCCTTCAGGGCTTGAAAGGCCGTATCGCCCGAGCCATATGTCTTTGTAATGTCAGTAATTTTTATCATTATTTTTTAATTTAACTAAAATGGCTGTCGTACGCGTACTCCACTACCGAGATCGCTTCCGCTCCCGTTGGTCATAGCAGCTGCGCCTGAAATTGCGCGAGTCACAATTTGTTCGCCTTCTTTGAGTCCGGACAATATTTCCACATTTGTGTCATCAGACGCGCCAACGACGACTTTCTTTTGTTCGGGAGTTCTGTCCGAAGTAATTCCTTGGTTTCCGTTCGTCAGATAAATTTCCGGGTTGAATACTTGGACAAAATTTTCATCATTTAATGTTTTTATCGCGCTTCCAGGGACGATGAGGACATTTTCCTTTGTCTCTGTGATGATGTCTGCGCCTACAGTCATTCCCGGTTTGATTCTCTCGTTGCTTCCGTCAAAACTTATTTTTACGTTGTAATTTACAACTCCGGAAGATACGGTGCCGATGGAATCTATCTCTGCCACTTTGCCGGCGAGGATAAGGTCCGTGATTGCGTCAAAAGTTAGGGTGACTTTTTGTCCGAGTTGCACTCTTGCAATATCAATTTCATTGAGCGAAATGGTTGCCACTCGCTCCTTAGTTATAACTGTACCCAGGGTTGTGCCAGAACTCGCGTTGTCTCCCTTTATCACGGGCACGCTAGCCATTATTCCAGCAAAGGGCGCGCGGATGTAGTAATCCGCCAAGTCTTGTTTAGCGTCGATCAGAGCATTCTCTTTTTGAGTGACGGTAATCAAGGCGCTTTCCAAATCAATATCATTGGTTGGCAATAAATCTTTGTAATCTTGGATGTCTGTTTTGGCTACGAGCAGGGTAGAGCTGTCGCTGTTTATTGTGTTTGTGTATTCAGAAAGAGTGTCTTGATAAGCAGTAAAATTATCGTATTGTCCCGTGTCTTCCGCCAGATAATTTACATAGTCATTTAGGCTTTTTATGGCACCGGCTAGAAGTTGGGTGGTGTTGTAGGTTTCATTAATGGAAGCTTCAATGTCTTTCGGTTCCGAATTATAAGAAAGGACACTGAAATTCTTTTTGTTTTTATTGTAAGCTCTTTCGGCGGCATAGTACGCGCTTTCCGCCATGTCTCTGTAATTTATGGCCGTATTTCCGCTTTGTCTGGCGGCGCCATCAGATAGATTTGTTTCACTGAGAAGGTCCTTAACCCCGGAAAGGGTGGAAGGCAAGTCTAGAAAAGCAGTGGAAACCGCATTGAAGCCATCCGAATAAACTTCCGTTTTGTCAGCGTTTGTGTTTTCATTTGAATTTTGGATTTGCAGTTTTTGCAAAGACAATTTTGCATTTTGCAAATTTATTTCCGCGTCTCGGACAGCTTTTTGCGCTGTTTTACTATCAATAGAGAAGAGTAGTTTGCCACTTGTGACCTCGTCTCCCGGCTCTACACCGATATAAGTGATGGTGCCTGAAACATCCGGCTTGATGTCAATTTGGTTCAAGGCGGACACTTGTCCGCTACCCGCGACCGAGGAAACAATATTACCTCTAGCAACTTTTGCCATCATGTAACGAACTTCTCCGGTTGTGTCGGTTATTTTCCCGTAACCCCAGTATCCTAAGAGTAAAACCACTATCAAAATGATGACGCTTGCCACTTTATGGGACAGAAGATATAGCTTAATTTTATTAATGCGTTCTTTCATATATTTTTTTATATTAGAATCCCGTACTCATCATTAGCTCCGGTGACGGTACCAGACGAATGAGCTTTGCTTCTATTTGACCCTGCTCGTTGGGAGAGCCTATTACCACCAGAAAATCATTTATTTTCAAATCGTTGGCGGTAATATTTTCCCGCATTCTTTGTACTTGAGTGTCATTTGCCGCCAAGATGACTTTTTCCGTGCTGTCTTTGTCTTGCACTATTAAGGTCGGCAGTTCAATTTTTATAATTTTGCCTATGGCGCCGTGGGCATTGGGAAAATTTTCTTTACCCAGCATCAACATAGAACGTTCGGGTCTCATGCCGAAGTTGCGTTCATAATTTTCTCCCCAGGCTCGGCCGAAAGACGCCTTGCGGAAGCCGATTGAAATTCCTGCTGACAAAACAAGCAACAGAATTATAACAATACCTATTCCGTACAAAATACCGACAAAAATCTTCGACTCAAACATTTTTGCTATTTTTTCTTTCACCATAATTTTTATGCTATTCCATAGGTTTCGCCCATAGAGTTATTGTTAATAATTTGTTTGAAAACGTATTTTATTGATAAGAATATTGTGAATAATAGAGAAAGGGTGAAAATCATACTCATGATAGGTAGTGACTCTACTAGAGAAAAGGCAAATTCTTTCCATGCAGATAAAACTAAACTAGTATCAGAAAAAGCCAAAGAAGCGTACTCGTAGAAGCCTGATTGTGTAAGATCATTTAATAATATTTTAAAAACTGGCACGAGACTCGCAAGTGAAGTAAAACCAAGCGAAGAAAAAGCCCAGAATTTAATTTGGGTGTTGCGTTTTTCACGCGCGACTATAGTGTTCCAAACATTTTGAGCTAAAATAGAACTCTCTTTATATTTAGCCTTTTGAAAAACTTTTGTTAATTTGTCCTGCATATATAGTATATACGTAGCAGGAAGCGATTTGGGTGCAAAATGTTGTGAAAAGGTATATCATAAGAGTATTAACAATGGTGTTGTATTTTAACCGATAGCCGTGTGGTATTTTTCGTCAAAGAATATAAATATTATGCAAAATAAAAAGTTTTATATAGTAATTGTTTTAGTACTCACTTTATCTTTTACCGCCAAAGCATTAGCTTCCTTAACTTTTACTACTGATGCTATTACTGGCACGGCTCCTTCCACCATAGACCTAGGATCAGAAAATGATTTACTTTTACAAACCTCAGGTGGCAAGATCGGTATTGGAACGGCAACCCCATATTCAACTATAGACATAAATGGCAATCTCTTGATTGGAAATAATGCCGAAGATGAGTTTTCTTATTATAATGCACCTTTTGATATTCCCGGTGGTACTGGTGGAAGAGAAACCAAGCTTCAGATTTTAAATAGAAGCACACGCGTTGATAATCATGTCCATGATTGGCACTTTGGTTTTGTTAATGAAAATCTTATTTCCCCAACAGGAGATATAAGTTCAACGCCAGATTATTATGGTATTTATAGTCAAACAGGTTTTTATAGTCCATTTGCTACTCACGGAACTATTACTGATATAACATCAAATGCTGTCGTGACGGGGTATTCATTTTGGGGAGATGAAAATGGTATAGCTAATTTTGGTTATACTGAATCATATGGTCAACTAACTAGCGTACGGGCAAGACCACAAGTTATTGATGCAATGGTAGATCAAGTGAGGGGGGTCTGGATTCAGCCTGTTGTTTCTCACAATGATCCGTTGGCTACTTCTACTGTTAGGTCTATAATGGGTCTGGATGTCGGAGTTTATAATTCTTCGGGTGGAACGGTAGAAGAATGGTATAACATCAAAGCAACTGTGGGTAATTCAAGTGGTGTTATTGATAAATTGTACGGTCTTTATCTCGGTCCACACACACAGGGGGTTACTGAAAGTTATAATATATATTCCGAGGGTGCTACTTCTAAAAATTATTTTGAAGGAAATGTTGGAATTGGAGCAGAAGGTCCAAGTCAGAAGCTTGAAGTTAATGGTGGTGTTCGTTTAAATACTGTTACCGTTAAACCCACCTGTGATGTTACCGTTCGTGGAACGTTCTGGGCGACACAAGGGGCTACTGATGTAAAAGATGACGTAGAGGTTTGTGCTAAAGATGGTTCAAATGCTTACGCGTGGAGGCCTATTTATTAATTGTATTTATTTTGTGTGTTATAATAAATAAGTTAATTATTAGTAATATTTAATCAAATAAATATGAATAAAAAAATATTAGTTACCTTGGTTTTGTTATTAGTCTTCTCTTTTGCTACACAAGTATTTGCATCTCTCACCTTTACCACAGATACAATCACAGGCACCACTGACTCTACTATAGATCTAGGAGCAGGGAATGATTTAAGTTTGCAGACTACAGGAAGTAATATAA
>MFWB01000017.1:0-3668 GCA_001787205.1 Candidatus Nomurabacteria bacterium RIFOXYB1_FULL_39_16 | reverse complement strand
TAGGCTCCAAGTTATCTATAGACGCTAGTGGTACGGATACCACTCCACTTATTATTAAAACTAATGGATCAGTAGGCAACTATACGCAAACTAACTCCGCCATCTTTATTAAAGATGCTGCGGGAACAGAGATATTGAGAATTTTTGCGAGTGATCCAGATGTTGCTACTCATTATAATGCGAATAACCTTTATATTGGAAGGGAAGCTGGTCTTAATCAACCAACGGATAATGCTAGTGCGGGATATTTTAATACAGGCATAGGAGGAGAGACTCTTTATTCCAACACTACTGGCTCCAACAATAGCGCTAATGGTTTTAAAGCTTTAAGAGTAAATACAACTGGTGGTAATAACACTGCTAGTGGTAGTGTCTCTCTTGTTTCTAATACTACAGGTTCTTATAATACTGCGAGTGGACAAGCGGCAAGTTATTCTAACACGACAGGTTCTTCTAATTCTGCTTTTGGAGTTTCTGCTATTTATTCTAATACAACAGGTTCTTTCAATACTGCAATTGGGAGATTAGCTCTTACTTCTGTCACGGGTTCAAATAATGTTGCTATTGGATATGCTGCTGGTAGATACGAAACAGGTTCTAATTCTTTTTATGTTAACAATGTTGCACAAACAAATACGGCAAATGATAAAGTATACTCTCTTTTATACGGAACTTTTTCTGGCACAGCTGGTTCACTCGCAGGTCAGAAGCTCACAGTGAATGCTTTGCTTAATATTAATCTTGCAAAGTTAACTGTTTACGCAAACAACGCAGCGGCGGTTGCAGGGGGACTTGTGGCTGGAGATTTATACAGAACAGGCGCTGACCCAGATCCAATAATGGTTGTACATTAATTAAAAATGAAGCAATTCTCTTAATTCTATTATCGCTCTGCGGTGTTGGCTTTTGACGGTGTTGGTGGGCTTGCTCAAAATTCCCCCTATCTCTTCAAAGGTCATTTCTTCTTGGTAGTAGAGTACTAAGACTTCCCGATAGTCTGGGCGTAATTTCTCCAATGTTTTATTTAAAAGTTCCGCATCTTCTAGTTTCTGCAGAACTTCATCTGGCAACAGGTTTTCATCTGGTATATTTTCAGAAAAAGATTCTTCAATTTCAGTAAATAAAATATTTTTCTTTTTTCTCCAAAAATCAGTGACAGAGTTTCTGGCAATAGTAAAAATCCAAGTTTTGAAACTCGCTTTTTTTGAGTCATATCTTTTAATATTTTTCCACGTTTTTATAAAGATATCTTGCACTATGTCAGGCGCGTCATTTCTATTCGTTAGATGTGCAACGAAGTTAAAAATAGGGGAGGCATATCTTTCTATCAGGTATTTCAAGGCTTCTTTCTCTCCATTTTTATATAGTTCTATTATTTCATTGTCACTTTTTTCTTCTCCCATAAAACAAATATACCCCCACACCTATTTCAAATCAAACAAATAGGTGTGGGGGTATAGCACACGGTGTGCAGTTTTAGTTATTTTAGTGTTGGATGGTCGTAGTGGTAGTCTTCTTACTGAAGGGAGCTAGAAGTGGTCCCGGTTGTCCAAAGGTATATTTAGCTAAATATACCAGTAACAGTATCAAGACTATGAGTAGAAGCCATCCGAAAATATTTGTCGGGAAGAATCCAGCTCCGAAGACATTAGCTCCGAGCTGTACCGCTTCTTCTTTTATAGGCTCACTCCAAATCTGAGCTGAGACATTTGCATTTACTGATTGCATATGACCAGAAGGGTCAACATAAGAGAGAATAGCTGGGAAATTCAAGTATGTTCCGGCAGGGATGTTGTCTCGTACTCGCACCCTTACAGTTACCGTACCTTGAGCATTTGCTCTCAATGTTCCCAGATTGAAAATCAAAGTATTGCCAGATCTGGTGGGATTGCTTGGATTTGAGAACATATAATCAACTTCATAAGGAAGGTCAAGTCTCAAAGTCAAACCAGTGATTGAAGCATTTCCTACGTTTTGGTAAGTCACGGTGTAATTTATTTCATCTCCTGGGTGAGGTCTGGTGTTGTCTATTGTAGGCACGATAGGCTGGTTTCTATCCACAGAAGAATTAATAATCACATAAGAAGTAGGGATGACGGGATCGTTGATTACTTGTCCGCGTACTCTTACAGTCACTGAGTCGGTAGAAGAGCCGTAATTGTTGCTACAACTTATCGTATAAGTTCGGGTGGATGTCAGTGACCCGGTGTAGAAAGACCCAGGGCCCATACTCTTTATTCCCGCCCAACCGACAGATCCGCCAGAGGCGATACAGGAGGTGGCGTTAACAGCGCTCCATCTCACAGTGGTAGAACCATTGTAGGCCAAGTTTGTACTGTCAGCGTAGATTACTACCGTTGGCTGATTATTTACGGGAGGAATATAACCACCAGTTGTGTAGAAAGACAGGATGCTTCCGCGATCTGTGCCCTCACTGTTTTCTGCCATTGCGCGGAAGTAGTAAGTTGTATTTGGCATAAGTCCAGTGATTGTTCTTTCGTAATTTGTTGAACCTGATCCGTAGGAAGTTCTAGCTGTGGAATATCCGAGACTAGAGCTTGTTCCGTATTCAAACCAAGCGCGGGTAGTGCGTCCGTTGCCATCTACACGACCGTTTAATGTCGCTTCAGAAGAGCTAACGTTGGTTGCGTTTCTAGTAGTCACATCCGGGCCTTCATCGTTGTTATCATTATTGTCTTCTTCGTCGGTTGTGAACGACAGGATGCTTCCGCGATCTGTGCCCTCACTGTTTTCCGCGACTGCGCGGAAATAATAAGTGGTGTCTTCGTCAAGATTATAAATGTGCGTTTCGTAATTGGTTGAGCCTGCACCGTAAGTGCTACTTGAAGTTGACCTGTTTAGATTAGATGCACTAGTTCCATATTCAAACCAGGCACGAGTGGAAAGGCCGTTGCCGTCCACGAGGCCGTTTAGGACCGCGTCTTCTGTATCAACGTCTGTCGCGTTTCTGGTGGTTGCGTCCGGACCTTCACTGTCGTTAGTATTCTCTATAGTTACGGTGGTTGAAGCACTATCTGATCCATAGGCATTAGTACAAGTGAGAGTGAAAGTTGTGTTTGAGTAAAGAGGAGTAGTTGTTTGGTTGCCACCTGAAGGACTTTTGCTACCAGACCATCCACCACTTGCTACACAAGAGGTAGGATTGTTTATTGTGCTCCAGTAAAGAACAGCAGTTTCTCCAGAACCTACACTAGAGCTATTGCTATTTAGAATAACAATTGGGCCTTGTCCTTGGTGTTGGTCAAAACTGGCATAGACACTACAGTTTGAACGTACTGGTCCAGTTGTAAATGTATTTCCAGATAAATTACCACCACAAGTACTGGTAACTGAATTTATAGAATATCCAGAATTTGGACTTACTGTAAAGCTTGCTGTGCTACCTGAATTTACTTGTCGTGAGCTTGGAGAAATGCTTCCACCTTGTCCAGCGCTTGCTGTGACTGTGTATTTGTAATTTACAGGAGGATTGTCATATGTACATGGATATGAAATATGATAATTGTTTGCTGCTGGGTCTTGGCAAACTTGTGGTGGATTGTAATCACTTATTATCGTAACAGTAGTACAATTTGCTGTCTGTCCATTACTGGTAACAGATACGTGTTTTACTCCAGGTGTACTCCAAGAAGGCCATGCTTGAGAAG
>MFWB01000016.1:20511-26027 GCA_001787205.1 Candidatus Nomurabacteria bacterium RIFOXYB1_FULL_39_16 | reverse complement strand
GTTTTTGCTTTTTTTCCTGCCCGCGCAGGCGGGTCGCAAATCTTGGAGAGAATTATTTTTGGTTTTTGCTTCCTCCGGAGTTGCTTATGTCTTTTCTAAAATATTAAAGATTTTAATTCATACCAATCGTCCATTCGTGGAATTTTCCAATGTCCAAGTTCTTGGTTCGGCTACTGGCTTCGCCTTTCCTTCCGGGCACGCGACTTTCTTTATGGCTTTAGCTATAGCTATTTTTTTAATACACAAAAAAGCAGGCCTGCCTGCGCAGGCAGGCTATGTCTTTATAATATTCGCTTTACTGATTGGCCTGGCGCGTATTGTCGCCGGAGTGCACTTCCCGGTTGATATTTTGGGTGGGTTTGTCTTGGGCGCTGGGATTTCTTATTTAGTTGCATATTTGGCAAAAAACGTATACAATACCGACACAGTATGACAAAAAAGATAATTTTAGCTTTAACAATATTGGTTTTGAGCGGGGCGGTAGCTCTCTTTGTTTTCAAATCAGAACCTAAATTAAATAAAAATTTTGAAGGAGCGGGGTCATTTTTTAAGACTCATCCATTTCGTTTGGGCTTAGATCTATCCGGAGGCACTCACCTGACATACAAAGCCGATATTTCTTCGGTTCCAGCGGGTCAAGTGGGGGATTCTATGAATGCGCTTCGCGATGTTATAGAACGACGTATAAATATTTTCGGAGTTTCCGAGCCGGTAGTGCAAGTACAGCACAGCGGATTTGTTTCCGGAGCAGACGAACAGCTGATAGTTGACCTGCCAGGAGTGACGGATGTCAAACAAGCGGTAGATATGATAGGAAAGACTCCTCTCTTGGAATTTAAAATTGAGGCCCCAGAAGGCACCCCTCAGAAAGCGACCGTAGATAAAAATGGACAAGTGACGCTGAGCTTGGATTCCCAGTTCGTCCCCACTGAGCTCACCGGGAGATATTTAAAAAAGGCAACTTTGGAATTTGATACAAATACTCGCGAACCGAAAGTAAGCTTACAGTTTGACGACACGGGAACGAAACTTTTCGCCCAAATCACTAAAAGCAACATCGGCAAAATGGTGGCTATTTATCTGGACGGCGCTCCCATCTCCACTCCTGTCGTGCGAGAAGAAATTCCCAACGGTCAGGCTGTGATTTCCGGTAGCTTTACTCCCACTGAAGCGAAACAGCTTGTGGGCAGGCTTAATTCCGGCGCTCTACCAGTGCCAATATCTCTTCTCTCTACGCAAACCATCGGCGCGAGCTTGGGAGATAGTGCTACTTCCGCCGGAGTAAAAGCGGGAATTGTCGGGTTTGCTCTAATCGCCCTATTCTTGATTTTGTGGTACAGGTTGCCGGGTGTGGTGGCGGTTTTGTCTCTAAGTATTTTTACCATTATCGTGCTTTCTTTATTTAAATTAATTCCTGTTACTCTGACCACCGCCGGTATTGCTGGGTTTATTATCTCTATGGGGATAGCTGTGGATGCGAATGTCCTTATTTTTGAACGCTTAAAAGAAGAATTGCATGCAGGTAGAAGTATTGCTGACGCAGTATCTGCCGGTTTCACCCGGGCTTGGTCTTCTATCCGCGACTCTAACTTATCCACCATCATCACCGCTATCATTTTATTCTGGTTCGGAACTTCGCTTATCAAAGGCTTCGCTTTGACTTTAGGTATTGGGGTTGTAATCTCAATGTTTTCAGCCATTATTATCAGCAAGGTGTTCTTGTCGCTGTTGTCCTTTATGAAAGAAAATAAGTTTACCAGATTTATGTTTTCCAGCGGTTTATCAAGCGGTAAAGTAAAATAATTTATATGTTTATCGTAAAATACAAAAAAATATTTCTCTCCATATCAGCTGTACTGGTTCTCCTTTCTATTATTTCAATGTTTTACTTCGGTTTCAACGTCGGTATTGATTTCAAGGGTGGAGCCTTAACGGAAGTAGCCTATGAGAACGACAGACCAGCCAAAGAAGATTTAGCGCCCGTAATTGAAAAATTAAACATCGGTTCTGTATTGCTTCAACCAACAGGGGATAAGGGATACATCATAAAGTCTCGCGACTTGGATGAGAATGAACACCTTCTGCTATTGCAGGCGCTCTCCGGTGGTGAAAAAAATGAAGCCAAAGAAACAAATTTTAATTCTATCGGTCCATCTGTGGGGGCAGAACTTACAAGGAAAGCCATTATCTCAGTGATACTGGTATCTCTCGCTATCATTTGCTTTATCGCTTTTGCTTTCAGAAAAGTGAGTAAGCCAGTTTCATCTTGGAAATATGGATTGATAGCGGTGGTGGCTTTACTGCACGATGTCATTATTCCTTCCGGAATCTTTGCGTTACTTTCCCACTTCTATGGCGCGGAGCTGGATACGCTTTTCGTGGTGGCGGTTCTCACTATCTTGGGTCTTTCTGTTTCCGATACGATTGTTATTTTTGACCGCATAAGAGAAAATTCCAAAGAACAAAACGACAACAGGCAGACAGATTTCAAAACAATAGTCGGTAGTAGTCTGGACCAATCATTCGTTAGGTCTATCGCCACTTCTATGACCGTTATCTTGGTCCTCTTAGCTCTCGTATTCTTCGGACCGGAATCCACTAAATATTTCGCTCTGATGCTTACTGCCGGGATGTTCTTCGGCACTTATTCTTCAATATTCCTGGCTTCTCCGCTATTAGTGCTTGTGGAAGAGACTCAGAAGAAAAAATAACCTCACCCCAACCCTCTCCTGAAAGGAGAGGGGGAAGATGAGATTTTGTGCTATAATTAAAGGAGTCTCAGATTATTATTTAATTAAATAAAGTTATATGAAATACTTTTTTATCGTTTTAGGAGTGGTAGTTTTATGGGCTGTTTATGTGTTTAATCGTTTTATTTCTCTTCGCAATCGTACCAGGGAAGCCTGGGCGGATATTGAAGTACAGTTGAAACGAAGATACGATTTGATTCCTAACTTGGTTAATACCGTCAAAGGCTATGCGACACACGAGAGTTCTGCTTTTGAAAATGTTACCAAGGCGCGCAGCGCAGCCATGGGGGCGGGGAATAATTTATCCGACAAGGCGGGAGCTGAGAATATGCTTACTGGCGCTCTTAAATCCGTCTTTGCTATCGCGGAAGCGTATCCGGACTTGAAAGCCAATCAGAATTTCTTGGCCTTGCAAAATGAGCTCTCCGATACGGAAAACAAAATTCAAGCGGCGCGCAGATTTTATAACAGCAATGTCCGCGACCTGAACACTTCGGTAGAAAGTTTCCCTGGCAATATCGTTGCTAAAATATTTAATTTCTCTCAGATGGAATTCTTTGACCTGGCTGACGACGATGTAGCGCAAAAAAATGTTGAAGTGAAATTCTAGTGAAAATTAAGGAGCTTCGCGACTATAATTTTCCTACCCCGTGAAATACTTGAGCTTTGCTCAAGGAAAAATCTAAAAGATTTTTATTTCACTGGGTGATGATTTTAATAGTCATTTTATTCCTTTAAAATCAATCATGACAACTTTATATACAGAACAATCTAAAAATATTTCCAAAACATGGTTATTAATGAGCATGTTTTTGGTGGTGGTCATAGGGATAGGCTGGTTCTTCAGCTTCTATTACGACAACCCCGACATTCTGTATTTCTTTGTTATTTTCAGCATTCTGATGAATGTCTTTTCCTATTGGTTTTCAGATAAAATTGTTCTAAGGCTCTCTGGGGCCAAGGCGGCTAAAAGGGAAGAACATTTCGCTCTTTATACTACAGTAGAAAATCTTTCCATCACGGCCGGACTACCAATGCCCAAGGTGTATATAATAGAAGACCCGGCGCCGAATGCTTTCGCTACCGGAAGGGACAAAGAACACGCAGTGGTGGCGGTGACGAGCGGACTCCTTTTAATCCTGGATAAACCCGAATTGGAAGGCGTCATCGCGCACGAGCTCTCGCACGTAGGCAACCGCGATATGTTGCTTTCCACTGTGGTTGTGGTACTCGTCGGTTTTGTCTCCATTGTTGCCGATGTTTTCAGACGTAATTTATTTTTTGGCGGCGGCAGGGGGAGAGATAATGATAGAGGGGGGAATATACTGATGATTGTCGGCATTGTCTTTTCTATCTTGGCACCTATTTTCGCTATGCTCATCCAACTGGCTATCTCTAGGAAGCGAGAATTTCTGGCGGATGCCTCCGGTGCGCTTCTGACTCGCTATCCGGAAGGATTAGCGAATGCTCTACGTAAAATTTCTCAATATAGTAAACCTATGACTCATCAATCAAGCGCCATCGCGCATCTGTATATTTCTGACCCGAAAGGTTCTCGTTTGAAGGAAGCCGCCGCCTTCGGCGGGGTCCCGCCGAAGGCGGGAAAAATTTCCAGTCTTTTCGCTACTCATCCGCCAGTGGAAGAGAGGATCACTGCTCTTATTGGAAAATAATTACCTCACCCCGCCTTTCAGGCACCCCTCTCCATTTGGGTAAATGGAGAGGGGACGGGGGAGAGGTTTTATGCTATAATTTTTTGGTATGGAAATTAAAGATGTTGAAAAACTGGCTGAATTGGTAAAAATTGAACTTTCTGAAGAAGAAAAGAAGACCATTCTGAAAGATATGGATGGGATTCTGGCGTATGTTAAGGCCATTGAAGAGGTGGACGTTGGAAATGTTACCGCTCAATACGGATTGCATAATATTTGGCGAGAGGATGAGACAGGGTCGCGCGAATTCAAAAAAGAACTCGTTACCAGCCAATTTCCTGATGCGCAGGATGGCTTTTTGAAAGTTAAGAAAATTTTGTAAATAAGATGATAGATTTAAAAAATCTGACAATAGAAAAAGCGCACGATGCCCTAGAAAAAGGCGTTTTCACTTGCAAAGATTTAGTGGAAGAATATTTAAAAGTTATAAAAGAAAAAAATAAAGAATTAAACGCCTATCTTGAGATTTATGATGATGTCTTAAACCAGGCGGAGCAAGCGCAGAAGAAGTTTGCTCTAGGCACGGCCACGCTCCTGACGGGCATTCCCTTTGCCCTCAAAGATAATATTTTATTTGAGGGGCACATCGTTTCTGCCGGTTCAAAAATTTTAGAAAACTATACCGCTTCATATGATGCTAATGTGGTAAAACTGCTCAAAGATGCCGGGGCTGTTCTCCTCGGCCGTACCAATATGGATGAATTTGCCATGGGGTCTTCCACTCAAACCAGCGCTTACGGAGTGACTCGGAACCCCATTGATCCATCCAGAGTGCCAGGAGGCTCGTCTGGGGGTTCAGCGGCTGCCGTAGCTGCCGATATGACACTCGTTGCCTTGGGTACGGAGACCTGCGGATCGGTACGGGAGCCGGCGGCTTTTTGCGGACTGGTGGGGCTGAAACCGACTTATGGAGCCGTCTCTAGAAACGGGATAATCGCTATGGGTAACTCTCTAGACCAGGTTTCTCCTTTTGCCAAGAATGTTCGTGATGCGGAAATTATTTTTAATTTTTTATCAAAATATGATCCGTTGGATAGCACTTCAGTACCTGAAA
>MFWB01000016.1:5631-20504 GCA_001787205.1 Candidatus Nomurabacteria bacterium RIFOXYB1_FULL_39_16 | reverse complement strand
AATGGGAAAATTTTCTCGAGTCCTCGGAAAAAATCCCCAGACTACTCAAAAATCTTCCCATTCTAAGGTTTCTAAGATTGGTGTGCCGTGGCATCTTTTTAAAGAGGGAGTAGACCCGGTGGTAATGGAAAACTTCAAACAATCTATAAAAAAATTTAAAAATGCCGGTTATGAAATTGTGGACATTGAACTTCCATTTTCCAAATATTCACTTGAGGCATATTACATTATTATGCCGGCGGAAGTTTCTACCAACCTCGCCCGCTTTGACGGCATCCGTTATGGCTATAGCACGGGAGGGGATAAAGAGGTAGAGAGTTTGAGGGATGTATATATGAAAAGCAGGGGTCGCGGTTTCGGGCAAGAAGCCCGTAGGCGTATCTTGCTAGGTACTTATGTGCTCTCTCACGGCTATTATGACGCATACTATAACAAGGCCATCAAAGTCCGTGAAAAAATAAAAGAAGAAATTATGAGAGCTTTTGAAACAGTGGATTATATTTTAACCCCGACGGTACCCATAACGGCCTTTAAAATAGGGGAAAAAATGGATGATCCGGTGGCTATGTATCTGTGCGACATTTTCTCTGCGCCAGCCAACCTTGCAGGAGTGCCTTCTATCGCGCTACCTTCCGGCAAAACCAAAGATAACCTTCCGTTATCTATTCAATTTATGGCGCCGCACTTTTGCGAAGAAGCGCTTTTTAACATTGGCAAAAAGTTCGAAGAAATAGGATAATAGAGAGAAGCATCATATGGACCCATATTCATCAAATCAAAATAATCTTCTCGGCGACACAGCCCTTAATTCCAAATATTTTAATCCCCAGTATTTATTTGACCAGGGGATGATGTATATTAAAAAGTTTATTGCCCTTGTGACAAGCGACCAGGCTATAAGCATAGAAAAGGGGATTCTATTTTTCTTCGGTTTATTTTTTATGACGATAATTTGTTATGTGATTGTCCGGATGCTGGAAATAAGAGCGAAGGAACACAAACACCTGCACCACGAGATAGAGGAATATGCGCATAATAAAGCCGAATACGAAAGAAGATTACACGAAGAAGTCGGGGGTTCTAAGAATGAGCATTGGGGCGTCGTCCTCACTTATCTATTTTCTCAACACAAAAGCGATTGGAAGCTCGCCATCATTGAATCAGATACGATGCTAGATGGACTAATGGAGACCCTGGGGTTTCATGGAGAAAGTCTGGGTGATAAATTGAAAATGGCCAATCAAGAAAACTTCCCTCAACTTACCACTGCTTGGGAAATTCATACTATCAGAAATAAAATAGCGCACGACGGGCTGGCCTTTGAACTCTCTCAGCACGAAGCGAAAAGAGTAATAGGTCTATACGAGCAGATATTTCATACTTATGGGTATATATGACCCCTCCTCAAATCCTCCCCTTGGCAGGGGAGGAAGTTATATTGTTGCGGGGCCACGAATCGAACGTGGGTCTTAAGGTTATGCTTTACCACTATAGTTTTCACTACCAAAATGTTTGTGGTCTGGACTATACCATCTCCTTTCTATAAATAAATTTATAAATTAAGGAGCCCGTCATCTAGTCTCTACACATTTATCTCTGACACTAGCCAAAGAATTTAGCTCGGAATTGTCTTTCTGCCAATCGACAGAGAGGATTTCTCCGAATTTGACGAGTGCGCACCTCAAGGTTTCCCGAGAGGGGGCCCATATTTATAACCGCTGAGCCTTACGAGATGCCTCTTCTCTACCCCGCTATATAAATATTTTATATTATTTTATTAAAACATGCAAGTTGTCTTTGGTTTTTAAAATGTTGAACACTCGGTGTTTAACATTAAAATGAAGTTATCACTTTATGACGGCCGTCACAGAATGATAACCACAAAACTTGGCTTATAGCATGGTTGGCAGATTTATATCTCAGAGCTTTTATTTTTTGAAGTTTTCTGTTATATTCATATTATGTCGGGGTAGCTCAATCGGTAGAGCGGGAGACTCATAAGCTCCAGGTAGTGGGATCGTAACCCACCCCCGACACAAAAAAAGAACTTTGATTTTATACAAAATTATGTATAATAGTATAAGTTCCTTATTTCTTAAGAGAAAAAAGGAAAAGTTTGAAAAATTTAAGAGTTTGCGGGCGTAGCTCAACTGGTTAGAGCGCTTCCCTGTCACGGAAGAGGTTGCCGGTTCAAGTCCGGTCGCTCGCGCCGCGTAAAAAGAACCATAGAAATATGGTTCTTTTTGTTGTGGTGTAATTAATGTGCCTTGTGTTATAATAAACGATATGCAAAATGCTCCCATACCAAATGATGAAAATAAAAGAATAGAAGCCGTACATCGGTTAGCGCTTTTAGACACCGAGCCGGAAGAACGGTTTGATGTCTTGACCAGAGAAGCGGCGGAAAAATTAAAAGTCTCAATGTCTATGGTCTCTATTCTTGATTCCGACCGAGAATGGTATAAATCGTGTGTCGGTTTTAATAAGAAAGAAGGAGGCAGAGCAGAATCATTTTGCGGACACGCTCTACTCGCTACAAATATCTTTATTGTTGAAGACACTTTAAAAGACTCGCGCTTCGCCGATAACCCGACCGTCATCGGAGAACCGTTCATAAGATTTTATGCCGGGATTGCCTTATTTGATCACAAGACTCGTCAGCCTATAGGAGTATTTTGTGTTAAAGATACAAAACCCAAAAAGCTTTCCGTAAAAGAAATAGGTATCATGATTGATTTGGCTAATAAAGCAGAAAAAGAATTAAATAAATAAAAATAATAAAAAACACCCCGAGTTCGGGGTGTTTTTTATTTGATTTTTGTTTCTAGGCGTTCAACGCGGTTTTTTAAATCTTCAATTTTTCTATCGTAAGATAAACCATCAATATTTAAATTAGAAATACTGCTCCTGAAATATTTATTATCTTCATGGATTTGTCTAATTTCCTTCAATATCATTTCTGTAATAAGATTCTGATTTTTTAAAGATTCTTCAACTCGTGCAAAAGACTTGGCTATATTAGTCATATTGCTTTCAAAAGTCTTTTCTGTTACGTATTTTTCAGTTATTTTTTTCACCCCTTTTTTCATGAGAGTATTGTATCATAATTAAAAAAGTAAATGCAAATTATGGTGTAGGGGTTGGTTCTTCTGGACTTGGTTCCGGAATAGGCTCGGGTGTAGATTCGGGCTCGGGAGCAACTTCAGGAGTTATTTCTTCTTCTGGTGTGGCGTCAGCCGGGGTGGAAGAATTATCCACAGGTTCAGAATTGTCCACCTCCCCCTGCGGGGACTCGGGAAGAGGAGAATTAACTACCTCACCCCCGCCCTCTCCTGGCAGAGGAGAGGGGGTAGGCTCAGAAGAACCACCTTCCCCTTCGGGGACTCCTCCTTCAGAAGGAGGAGAGGGAATCACCTCACCCACTCCGTCTAAAGAATCGGAGTCGCCCTCCCCTGTCAGGGGAGGGTTGGGAGAGGTTGCGGGCGGGGTGGTGATAGGCGCTCCCGTTGTACCCGCATTTATGAGTAATGCATCAAGCTGTTCTTTGGTAATACACGTCTTTTCTCCATTTTCGTTTGAGACGCATAATGTTTTTGTCTCAATTTCTCCGGCAAAGATATTTCCAATACCATTACCTGCATCTGCGAGCCAAGTAGTGAGCTTGGAGAGAAGGCGAGAGAAGAAAGAACCACCTCCCTCGCTTTCTGCGAGTACTCCTCCTTCCAAAGGAGGAGAGGAAACATCGAGTGACAACACATCTTCTAAATTCAAATTCATTTCTTGAATAGCTTTGACTGTTCCTGCGAGTATGGCATTGGTGTCTAATCCGTAAGGATTGCCATCTTTGTCATGAGTGGCAAATTCGGGATTTGCAAGAGCTACTTCTTCAGAAATAAAACCAAAATATGTTCTGTCTCCCATATTCATATCCGAATTGAAATTATATGAGACGGGACGTAAGGCCATAATATTAGAAAGACTATTATCTAGATCATTTATATTGTTTTTGAAACGTTCTGATGATGGAGTACAAATGATATTGCCTGAGACGTCAGCAGAAAGTGTCCCTGCTGTAGTACATCCTGCTTGTTGAACAACTCCCGCATTCGTAACATTAAACTTACTTACCCCTCCAACTTGAGCGTCAATCAAAAGTTGAGCGCCACTACCTACAGCGGTTTGAGTTCTGCTGATGAGCAAGTCGGTGTTTGAAGCGTCTCCTGATGCTTGGTTATAGGTTGGGGTAATCCTTACAGCACCAGCAGAACCTGATGTTTGAACATTTGTTCCACTGGCAAGAGTTAATGCCCATTTTGAAGCAGTAGACATACCTCTTGTCTGAACACTAATACTTTCATTAGGTGCTGAACCATCAAAAGCCTGTCCAGTATTTACATAAAAAGAGCCTCCATTATTAAATACATTACCGCTATTATGTACAGTGAAACGACTTATTGTCCCATTTATTGTCAAATCCAAAAGTTTGCTCGTTCCTGGGCTTGCTGTATCCGTCATATTTAAAACGAGTCCCGTATCATTTCCTGAAGTTGCTTTGTTGGTAGTGTATTCTAATCTATATGCCACTTCATCACCCGTAGCGGCTGAAAGGGTAGTGACTCCATGAATGCGAGAAGTTGGACTGCTCGTCCCAATCCCCAATTCACCAGTATCTAGAAGAGTCATCAACGCAGTAGCAGATGTGCCGTTTGCATTATGACCCCAGACAAAAGATGTTCCTGTGTCGTTGTTGTCTGCATCTATGTTAAAGAGAATACTTTTTGAAGAAGAAAGTTCACTGTTTACAGTAGTTGTCATATATGGTTTGTAAAAATTATATACCCCACTACCAAATACTCCATTTGAATTTGTTATTGCAAAGCCACTTGATGCAGTAATATTTCCTAAAATGTTTGCACCACCAGCCGCAGTGATATATCCAGACCTACGCACACTGAACATACTTGCTCCTCCTACCTGCAAATCTATCAAATTTGAAGCAGAATTTGAAGCAGTATTCGTAACATCTAATTTAATAGCTGTCGGTGTTCCTGTTGTATTCCAAGTCTGAGCAAGATTTAAAACAGAACCAGCGAGAGAGCCAGAACCTGAGAGGGTAGTGTCTAGAATGTCTAATTTAGCCGCTGGACTCGTCGTCCCTATGCCGACGTTGCCAGAAAAGTATCCCACTCCCGTATTACTTACACTAAACTTACTTACTCCTCCCACTTGTGCGTCAATCAAAAGTTGAGCCCCTGAACCTACAGCTGTCTGGGTTCTGTTTATTAATAAATCGGTAGCTCCCGCTGTGCTTGTTTGATTGTAAGTAGGTACTATTTTGGCGGCGATAGCAGTCACCCCAGCGCCTGATGCGTTAGTTCCGCTGACATCTAACAATGGGGTAGCTGTAAAAGCCGCTCCAAAGCCGATTCTATTGGTACCATATACGCTTAATCCATTGGTAGTTAAAGAAAAATTATTATTATTAGATGAAATTTGAGAAGCGATAACAATTGCCCCTCCCTTGCTTACCGAAAACAAATTTGTCGTCCCAGCCGCTCCACCCAATATCTGCATTGCTAAAGAAGCGGCGTTAGAAGCAGTATCGGTGATTGTGAATTTTAACCCCGTTGGTGTGCCTGTTGTATTCCAAGTCTGAGCAAGATTTAGAAGAGAACCAGCGAGCGAACCAGAACCAGCAAGGGTGGTGTCTAGAATGTCTAGTTTTGAAGCTGGCGCCGTCGTCCCGATGCCGACGTTGCCACCTGACTGAACCACCAATAAGTTGGTTGCTGTGGTGAGTCCTGTTGCTACACTCCAGGTGGAATTGGAAACTATTGTTCCAACATTAAAATTTGTTGTTCCATTGTCCCTATGTGAAATATAACTTCTATTGGAACCAGTTGCTTGGTCTAATATGAAATATACATCTGCACCGGGAAGAGTAGTTTTTATCTGAGCTCCAATACTAGCTGTGCTGGATTGTATATCTAATTTTTGAGTCGGCCCCGTCGTCCCGATGCCGACATTGCCGGTGCTTAAAATTCTAACTGCTTCACTATAAACTCCACTCATTAAACGAAGTCCAGCTGAAGCATCATTTGTTCCAACTGACATTAAGTTTGCAGTATTATCCCATCTAATTAATCCCGCCAAAGCATTTGCTGGTGAACCTAAAATATAATTGGATTGTAAAGCATCAGCACTTAAAACAGAGATTCCTGTATTTGCTGTGAGACTATCTACAACCAAACCACTTCCATCACTATTAGCTGTTGCACCAGAAACTCCACCACTCATAACCACATTTAACTTACCCTGTGGCGCCGTCGTCCCTATGCCGACGTTGCCACCACTTAATATTGTCATTTGTGCAGTTGATGCACCACCAGCTGTAAAGTTTATATTACCAGAAGCATTATCATTCAATAAAGTAATGTTACCACCCGCACTGTTATATAAAATTGAATCGGACGCACCTGCAGTTTTATAAGCTGTACGAGTGGTTGAATATTTAAAGAATCCAGTATATCCAGCATCTGACTCTATATGTAGAGATGCTTGTGCTAATAATCCTGCCGTTGCATTTTTAATAATTATTTCAGCAGAAGCATTTGAATCTTTTTGTACTTGTAATAATTGACTCGGTGCAGTCGTCCCGATGCCGACGTTGCCCGTAGAAGTTATTCTCATTATTTCATTTGCATTAGCAGTAAATGTCATTTCATCAGTTGTTGTATATGTAATATTGCCTCTGTCACTATCATTAATATCACCAAGATTAAGTGTTGAACCATATCCAGCAGCAGAAACAACATAAATATTACCTACAGTTGTTCCTACGAAACCAGCATTACCTGCAACATGTAACTTGTAAGTCGGTGCTGTTGTCCCAATACCGACGTTGCCGTTATTCAAAATCGTAGCAATGACAGTTGCACCATTTGTACCTCCAAGCCATTGATGAGCGATGGCTGAAGCTGTCCCTGCTCCAGTTGTAGATTTGTAAGTTATTTTAGAGTCTACGGCAGAGCCTCCGATTAATAGAGGGCTGGTTAAAGAGTGTGTTCCCAGGTCTAGATCAGCAGTAGCTCCTGTGTAGGGGACATAGCCTGAAGCAGTAGCATAATAACTTCCTTCTTGTCCATCCAAGAGATCTGCATTTAAATTTGAAATGAGTCCAGTGTTTGAAGTGGTCAAAGTATTTGCACCGAGAACGAGATTTCCACCCATTGTAAATCCAGAAACTGTGCCAGTGAAAGTGGGAGAAGTGAACATCGTAGCTTTGCTTTCGTTTGTGACATTACCCAAGCCTACATCACTTGCGGTAACTGTCACATCGGAGCTGAGAGCATGACCATTTACGGTTCTAGTATCTGGTACAGCGGTAAACCCTAAAGCATTTTGTTTATTATTAAAAGTATCCCAATCCGTATCTGAAAGAGCACCAGTGGTAGAAGTGGAAGCCAACGCCAGACTCAACACTTGTGTCGCAAGAGAGAGACCATTTGCTGTGCCTATGGTCACGGGGTTATGCCCGCCGACTATCAGAGCTTCTATTTGATCATAGACTGCATTTTTGGATGGAGCGTGAGTGGTGTCCGTGTCCCAAGAAGCTCCATAGATTGTGTCGTCTATATTTATGGAAGTGAGAGGAGAGCGCACATCGCAGTCAACATCAGTCGGCAGACATTCTGGATTTAAGGTGTCTCCCGGCTCATAAAAAGTACCGTTCCAGACGGCGAAGACCGTCGGAGCGAAGAAGGAAAGTGTCACGATAACTGCAAAGATTATTATTGTTTTTTTGTTTAATACAAATTTCATAAATTCACCTCACCCCTCGCCCCTCTCCAGAGTACTAGCGAGGGGAAAATTCATTAAAGATATCAATACATATTATACAACAAAAGTATGATATAACGTATACGAAATGGGGATAACTGAAACAATGTCTAATTGCCAATTTTCCTTCTTTTTGGTAAAAAGTTTTCTCTGTTAACCACTTTTTTGCCAGATTTTAATTCAATTTCTTTTCGAGCATTCCCGGCAACTGTTCCACCATCTTTTGCATCCTTTTTTAATAATGGAAATCCTTTAGAGTCCCTAGCGCGTGAAAATGTGGTAGTCGTCGCTTCTCCAAGCATAGTAAGGATAAGTTCAAGTTCGTTCATATGGTCACGAGGGTTGTCCGGATGATTAAGTTTTTTATAATTTTTTATACCTTTGGCAGTCAAGTCAAAAGCTCCTTTGTAAATTTCATTGGTCAATATAGCGAAATCAATGCCTTCTTTTGCTCCTCTTTCTTTCCATTCATCGGTCAAAGTATTGCGTACATTTATACCTCGCATACGCTTAGCAATCCAATCATCTTCGTAACCTTTTTGCTCATAAATATGCTTTGCGCGAATAATGGCTCGTTCTGGGTCTTGGATTTCTTCAATTCTTTCTTGTCCCACCCTCGCAAGCCATTGTTTAAATGGTTCAGCTTTGGGTGATGGAATAGATTGAATAATACGAAAAATACCTTGTAGGCTTGAGCAATTCATGGGCTGCATACCTCCCATAGTTTGTATCTTAAGGGGGGTGACAATTTGTCCCCATCCCTTGCTAAGCTCAGAATCTCGCATTCTCATTTTTTTTATATAATCTGAAACATTTGGTGTTTTTGTAAGTGCTCTAACAACATCATTTATAGAAAAAAACCATTGTTCATCATGCCAAGCTCTTCTAACTTCTGCTTGTTCAAACAAAACAATGTTTTTTGGTATGTTTTTTTTCATAAAACTTCGTTATTTGCAATATGCATTTTCCACCCCGTCTCGTAGACGAGCCACCCTAGAAGAGGGAAATTTATCTCTGAATCTTGCTGATGAGAATCTCCAAGAGTTTTTTTACGCTATTTTGAGCCTCGGCTTCGGTCTTACTACCTGTGAAATTCTGCCATTCTTCCATAATTTCTTTGTCTTTCAAATCACGTACGGCGTTTTCAAGCGAGAGCCTCGTCTCAAAGTCTACTTCACTGTCCGCTTGCAGTACTTTCTTCACGAACATTGAAGCGAAATTGAGCACTTGGCCGTTCAACTCTGTTTTATTTTTTTCGGAAGTTATTGCTTGCTGGTCTAAGTAAAGGAAAAAATAGTTAAAGGCGAAAAATGCGTTGCCGATGACAAGCGCCCCGATGACTGCTATGAGAACAATGCGTTTTTTACTTTCTTGCATATACGATAGAAATTCTATTACGTTAGAGGTAGCCGTGCCACGGTCCTACGGACTCACGACTTTGTCGCGAGCGCGACCTCTAACGTAATTATACATTAATAATAATAAAACAACAATCAAAAGAACTGTTTGAAAATCAATTTTCTCTATCCATTTCGTGCTGGATGCGAGCTCTATATTCTGGTGGATGCCGTTTCCTTCAGCGACTAAGAATGCTTTCCCTCTGTAGGTGAGGTAGCCTGGTGCTTCCACTTCAAAATAATAAGAACCTTCGGGCACGAGGAACGAATAAGTGCCCCGGACATCCGTCACTTGTGGATTTTCTTGCTGGTAATCTTTAGCGGGCCAGAGCTCGTATTTCTTAGTGCCGGTATTTAAATGATAAAGGGAGACGATGGCGGACGGAATACGGGTTTCCTTTCCATTATTTTTCTCAAAGACGTATCCCTCCGGGTCAATGACTGTGGTCATTCGCATCTGGCGGGTACCTAATACCGGATCTATGTAATTGATGACGGTGATGATTTCGTATTCTCCCGGCACGACAGGGGAGACGACGTCTGCGGTGTATATGCCGTCATTGTCCGGATCGGTGTATTCAAACGTGGATAGAACGAGTTTATTCTCTACCTCATCCCCCGCCTTCCCCTGGAAAGGGGAAGGGGCCTGTTCAACAAAATCATTCATAGAAAAAAGTGCGGAAGCGGTAAGGGAAGAACGAAGAATGCTGTTGGTGGAAACTTTAGGGGTGGAGGCTTTAAATACGAAATACCCCGTCACACTACTAGCCTTGCTGATAGGCTTGACTACTAAGCGTAATGTTTGGCCGGGTAGAGTGGACATCTGTTGCGAGACTTCACCCCGCTCTCCTACGGACAGGGCAACGTTCAGATCAACGAGCTCTTGATTGGCGCGAGCGAAGACGAATTCCGCCGGAAGATTTTTCTTGGCGGAAGGGGAGAACTTCGCGATGGGTAGACCTTTTATCAAAGCTATTTTACCGACACCCACGTTGTTCATCATTTGTCCGTCTAAATTGGAAAGCCCCGGAATGTTGATAGATACTCCGCTCAACTTATCAATCTCGGACAAGTTTTCCAGTCCGACGGTCGTAATCGTTTTGTTTAGAATATTAGCTAACCCGGGAATATTTAGAGATACGCCGGTTAATTTCCCCAAGTCGCTCAATCTTTCTACTCCGACGCTCTTTAGAGTCTTGTCCAGTTCTGGGAATTTGTTTGCGAGGATGCGGATATCATAAGGCAATGGAGCGAAGACGAAAGAATTGATGGCTTTAACTGGAAGCAGATTCCATAAGAGGCCAAATGACTTGGGTGCAATCTTTGGGACTTCTGCCAAGGTGTCCGTGGCGGGCTTGTCCCCTCCGAATAAGTAAGAAATAAAGTCGGAAGCGTAATTGATTACATCAGAAATATTATCCACGATGGTTATCGGAGTAGGCGGGATGACAAAAGGCGGGATGACGGGCGGAGTAACGGGCGGGGGCGGAGGGTTGCGGGGGGCGGAACCACTAGAACCGCCAGAGTTTCGCATACTCTCTCTTCTCCAGTCTGTCTTTACTCTGAAATCAGCTTCAGCGCAAGAGTCTCCGGTTGCGCAATTGAAATTAATCTGACTGCTGTCGGATTTAAGAGTCGCATAGCCTAGAAATTCTCCGTTTGTGTTTATCGTCACTCCGGTGAAATCTATCCAGCCCAAGTTCGGGCTCCAGGCAAAGCCTGAGAGTATACCCGTGCCGTCATTCTCCACTCCAGAAGTCGTAGGGTTCAAATTTATCCAGCCAAACTGACTGCTCCAAGCGTTCCCGGTAACGGCATCATCTGTAATTTCCACATCGCATCCGCTACAACCGAAATTTATCCAACCGATATTTTCACCCCAAGCGTACTTGTATGTTCCATCAACGGTCCCGTTGGTCTCGGAAGCAAGGGCGGGTGAGACGAAAAAAACCAAAGAAAATAGAATTCCTAAAAAAAGCGCTTTTCTCCGAGTTAAATTATCTACCATAAATTAAATTAAAACACTTATACGTTCGCATTTTTCAATGCAGAGCACCTACGGTATTATATCAATAATATCGTTGCAATAAAAGAAATTATGTGGATAATTAACAGGGTAGTTCCTGTTTGCCGTCGTAGCTTAGCGGTAAAGCACGTCATTGGTAATGACGAGACCAAGGGTTCGATCCCCTTCGACGGCTCCCGGAGGAAATTCCTTTCCAATTAATTACCACCCCCTAACCCCTCCTCATCAAGGAGGGGAGGAAGCAAGCCGAAGTAGCTCAGTTGGTAGAGCACGTCTTTCGTAAAGACGGGGTCGTGAGTTCAATCCTCACCTTCGGCTCATAAAATTATGGAAAAAGATACGAATGAAATAACCAAGGAAATAGAAAAACTTGAAGGGGAGATGCAGGCTCCTGACTTTTGGAATGACAAAGAAAAGGCGCAGAGCGTCCTAAGAGAGCTTGCGGATTTAAAAGCAAAAAAGGAGGGAGCGAATAAATACGACAAAGGCAATGCCATCGTAACGATAATTTCCGGCGCCGGCGGGGAAGATGCGGAAGACTTCGGCGCGATACTCTTCTCTATGTATGTGAAATATGCAAGCAAAAAAGGCTGGAAAGTCTTTTTAATTCATGAGAATAAAAATAATAGTGGAGGATACAGAAATGTTTCTTTTGAGATACAAGGTAGGGGTGTTTATGGAAATTTAAAAAATGAATCCGGGGTTCATAGGCTCGTCCGTGTATCTCCATTTGATGCAAAGAAATTGCGTCACACTTCCTTCGTGCTCGTTGAAGTTTTGCCCAAGTTTTCAAAATTAGAAGAGAAAGATTTCATAATTCCACCCGCAGATTTGAAGATAGAATTCTCTCGCTCATCCGGTCCCGGAGGACAAAATGTGAATAAAAGAGAAACGGCGGTGAGAATAGTGCATATACCTTCGGGCATAGCAGTGCATTCTTCTGAAGAACGGTCACAAGAGAACAATCGCGAACGCGCGATGGCTATCCTAAGAGCGAAAATTTTCAAAAAAGCGGAAGAAGAGAAAAAAAGTATAGAAGAGAGTATGAAGATGAAAAATACGGAGATAGAATGGGGAAATCAAATTCGCTCATACGTACTGCATCCGTATAAAATGGTGAAAGACCACAGGACCGAGGTGGAGACATCAGATGTGAATGGAGTGTTGGAGGGAGACATAGAACTATTTATTCAAGCGGAGAAAATTTTGTAGTTTCTTTATTAAAAGTTATATAATTGTTAGTATTAAAACTAATGATTAAAATGAATAAAAAAGGTTTCACCCTCATAGAACTTTTGGTGGTCGTGGCAATAATCGGGCTTTTGTCATCCATTGTTTTGACCTCGGTCAATTCTGCGCGAAAAAAGGCGCGCGATGCCAGAACCCTGGAGGATGTGCGTCAGGTTACCCTTGCGCTCAATATGGCGCGCGATGCAAGTCCTACCAATAGTTGGCCTGGAATTGCAAACTGGCAATGTCTTAAAGCGAGCGGAACTTGTTGGAGAGGTAGCTACTCTGGAAACAGTACTATTGGAAATGCTTTAGCTCCATATATGCCGACAATTCCCAAAACACAAAATCCTTCCTCTGCAAATTATGCTTATGATTCATATTTGTATTATCCTACTTCCTCTGGAATAGGAGGGAGCCCTGCGGGGGCGTATATTATTTATGCTCTAGAAGGGGGAGCCTTTGCCAATAAATGCAACGGATATTATGCCGGACAGATGGATACGGGTTATTGGTATTGTTATTCTTGGATAGGGAATTAAAAGGTGCGAAAAATTTTCTTTTTGTGGTAAGATTAAGAACGTGATTTACTTTAACAATGTTTCAAAGAATTATAAGGATGCGGTAGCGCTTGATGGTGTTACTTTTACGGTAGAACCGGGAGAATTCCTCTCTATCGTTGGGCATTCCGGCGCTGGTAAGACTACACTGGTAAAGATGATTCTGGCGGACGAATTTCCATCTGGCGGAACCGTCTTTTTTGAGTCTATTAATGTGCATAGATTGAAAAATAAAGAATTGACCGACCTTCGCCGCCGCATCGGAGTGGTTTTCCAGGACTACAAACTACTCCCCAACAAAACCGCTTTTGAAAATATCGCTTTCGCCATGGAGGCTGTCGGTAAAACCGAAGAAGAAATAATGAGTGACGTGCCACATGTATTGGAATTGGTAGATTTGAGTGAGAAATTGCACCATTTTCCTCATCAGATGTCGGGGGGCGAACAACAACGCCTGGCCATAGCGCGAGCTATCATCAATCAGCCCGAGCTCATCATTGCCGACGAGCCGACAGGTAGCTTGGACCCAGTCAACACATACGAAATAGTCCAAATTTTGAAAAAAATAAATGACCTCGGCACGACGGTGATCCTGACCACCCACAATCGCGGAGTCATTGAGTCTGTGGATAAGAGAGTTATCACATTGGAAAACGGGAAAGTTGTGAGGGATACGAAACACGGGAAGTAGTGTGATATAATATGTTTACTTGTCCCGTTAGAAAATCAACGGACTTGTAAAAAGTTGGAGGTTTATTATTTAAATTTTTTAATGGGATGGCAATGACCACATTCAAAAGAATAATTAAAGGCGGATTTCTAAACTTTAAGAGAAGCGGGATTATTTCCTGGGCGGCCGTCTTGGTCGTCACCATCACCCTTTCCGTCATTACTACCATCATCCTCCTGCAAGCGGTTCTGCACTTTTCACTCAATCAAATTAAAGACAAGGTTGATGTGACTATTTATTTCACTATCGGCGCTTCGGAAGAAAAGATTATGACACTGAAATCTTCCCTGGAAAAATTGCCAGAAGTAGCTACTGTATCTTATACGAGCGCGGAGGAAGCGCTTAGAATTTTCCGTGAACGCCACCAGAGCGATTACCCTACGATTCAGGCATTGGATGAGATAGGGGACAACCCGCTCGGGGCGTACCTAAATATCAAAGCCAAAGAGGTTTCTCAATACGAAGACATCGCGAACTTTATGAAGTCCGACAATTCACTTACACCGGGCGGAGAGTCCATCGTGGATAAGGTAAATTATCACCAAAATAAACTAGTAATAGATAGATTGAACAATATTATCGGGGGCGCGCAGAGGCTCGGATTCATCCTCACTCTACTCTCGGTAATAATCACCGTTATTGTCACCTTCAATACTATTCGTCTGACTATTTTCATCGCCAAAGAAGAAATCGGAGTGATGCGTCTAGTCGGCGCTTCCAAGATGCACGTGCGCGGACCCTTTATGATAGAGGGTGTGATTTATGGTGTCGTCGCTACTATGATTACCCTGGTGCTGTTCTTGCCTGTTACCGCCTGGCTCGGACGCAGTATGACGAATTTCCTCGGCATCAATATGTACGACTACTATCTCTCTAGCTTCTTTCAAATTTTTGCAATTCTTTTATTATCAGGTATAATCCTGGGTGTTATCTCCAGTTGGCTGGCGATTAGAAAATATTTAAAGAAGTAGTTATAAAGTAGAAAGTTTATAAAGTATGCAGAAAAAGAATACCAAATATATTTTCGTGGTGGGGGGCGTCATGTCTTCCGTAGGAAAGGGAATAGCTGCCTCTTCTATCGGAAAAATATT
>MFWB01000016.1:0-5621 GCA_001787205.1 Candidatus Nomurabacteria bacterium RIFOXYB1_FULL_39_16 | reverse complement strand
TCTAGATGCAGGCACTATTCGGCCCGCTGAACATGGGGAAGTTTTTGTCGGAGAAGATGGTGTTGAAGCGGATCAAGACCTTGGCAATTACGAACGTTTTACGAACCAAGTAAGCACTCGCGTTAATTACATTACTACTGGACAAATCTACGCCGAAGTTATCAGGCGAGAACGCAATTTGGAATACGAAGGAGAAGATGTAGAAGTTTACCCCGATATACCGAAAGAAATAATCAGACGCATTGAAGCTTGCCAAGAAAAAAACAAATCAGAAATTACCATAATAGAATATGGCGGTACTGTGGGCGAATATCAGCTTCTTCCTTTTCTAGAAGCGGCGAGAATGATGAAATCAAAAAAGCCCGCTGATGTTTTTGTTGTTTTGATAAGTTATCTACCAACACCATCTCTCTTGGGTGAACAAAAATCCAAACCCACCCAACACGCCGTGACTGATCTTTATTCTGTGGGACTCCAGCCGGATTTCGTGCTTTGCCGAGCAGATAAACCAGCAACGCCAGATATCAAGCGAACCATCAGCAACGTCTGTAGTCTACCCATTGAGAGGATAATCTCTGCGCCGGATGTTTATTCTATTTACGATGTGCCGGTTAATTTTGAAAAGGAAAATTTTGGTTCCATCCTACTTAAAACCATAGGTCTACCTTTGCGCCATAAAGATCTAGCCGACTGGACAGCCTTGGCAAATAAAATCAAAAAAATAAAGAAAGAGGTTCGCATCGGAATAGTGGGAAAATATTTTAATTTTAAATCATGCAAAGATACTTATATTTCGGTAATTGAATCCGTCAACCACGCCGCTTGGGCACTGAACTACAAACCGAAAATCACTTGGATTGATGTTGAAATGTATGAAAATGACAAAACAAAACTGAAAGAGTTGGATGATTTGGACGGTATCATTGTCCCGGGAGGGTACGGCAAACGCGGAACTGAAGGCATGATATTGGTAGCTGATTACACTCGCAGAAAGAAAATCCCGTATTTCGGTTTGTGTTTTGGTATGCAAATTTTAACAATTTCTTACGCTAGAAACGTTTTAGGTTTTCATGGCGCTAATTCAGTAGAGATGGATCCGGATACCAAATATCCGGTTATCGCCACAATGGCTGATCAAGTTGAAAAAATTAAAAATAAAAATTACGGAGGCACCAATCGTTTAGGATCCTATCCGTGTGTTTTGAAACTTGGTACCCAAGCGGCCCAAGCTTACGGCAAGAAAGAAATTTCCGAAAGGCATCGCCATCGATACGAAGTGAATAATTCTTATATTGAACAGCTTGAAAAGGCGGGACTTGTATTTTCCGGAATTTCTCCTAAAGGTGACTTGATGGAAATAGCCGAACTTCCCAAGAAAGATCATCCGTTTTATTTAGGCACCCAGTTTCACCCCGAATTCAAATCCCGTCCGCTTGCTCCGCATCCGCTTTTCACCGCTTTCATTAAAGCTTGTATGGGGAAACAGAAAAAGAATTGAGCGAGGGTAGTCCTCGCTCAGAGTTCTAGTTTGGGCTTATTTGTTATAAATACTTGTTTTTGTGTCTTGAAATCCAACTTTGTTTCTTTTATATATCTGGGAATCATAGAAAAATCTACAATAGCAGACTCCAATCGATTTTTATTTAAAAAGTCCAAATAACTTGAGAATTGATATTTTTTTAGAAATTCTTCTGCCTCTTTTTTGTTTTTTATTCCATTTTCCTTCCATTTTTTATCAATAATTGAAATTGGATTGAGGTGTACATAAGAAAAGATATACATGTATTGCGACTCGTTGCTTATGTGCTCAGATTTAAAGGGGTGTGTGAATAACGGACCGCTTCTCTCATACTTAGTATTAAAGTACATAGAATATGCGGTTAAAAGTTTGCCCATAAATTTGCTTATTCCACCTTCACTGTTTTCATATAAAATTAAATGAAAATGATTTGGCATGAGGCAATATCCTAAAACAGAGACAAGAGTTTTTTCCCTTTTTTCTGTGAATATGTCTTCTAAACTTTTATTTTTATCACGAAGAAAATTTCCCATTGTAAATGGCGCATCTTGATTCATAATATACAAAAGAGCCACAAAGCGATTGTAGTCTTTTGTGTTCATGAATATTTTACGTTTTTCTACACCACGAGAATAAATATGATAATGTTCACCAACAGCAAGGGATGTTTTTCTATACATATATTTATTATATATAATTACAGTAAATTGAGCGAGGGTAGTCCTCGCTCAGTTGTTATGTTTCGGGTTAGTTTGATTGGATTTCTTGGAAAGTGACATCTTTCGGCAGTTCAAATTTCGTCGCGTCCACCACCCAATTCTCGCAATTATAGTCGCCGATTTGGTCTGCGTTCCAAGCATACGTTCCGCTTACATCAGCACCCTCGTTTGAAGTTTCAGCCTCCGCTTTTATCTTGAAGCCCATACCAGGGGTCAGGGAAGACCAAGTGTAAGAATATCCATCGCGAGACATAAATGAAGAGTTCATCGTCCTGCCCTCAGCCACGGTGCTGAATTCTCCTTTCATATTTTGCCCATTGATGTACATCGTCCCACTGTTTTCAAAATCGCTCATAGACTGTTTGACTTCGCATTTGTAAGCTCCTCCTTGTTTTAAGAATTGGGAGAAAGCCATTTTCTTGCCAGCTGTCTGCTCCTCATTTACATTTCCAAGTTCTTCATTTTTTACTTCTTTACTTCCACCAAAAACAAAATATCCGCCCACAATCACTACCACTACGACAATCAATGCAATTAATTTTTTTGACATATATTTTTATAAGTTATTGCTAATAAATATATTATAGCAGAAATGTGAAAAAAATTAGTGTATAATGTGTCGTATGTCTAGCAACCCGGAAAATAGTTATATCAGAAACATAGATAATAGAAACCTGCCTCCCCGCAAGGCGGTAAGCGAGGAGCTCGCTAGAAAAGCGGAAGGAGTAATCATCGGTTGTCTAAATGAACAATTAAAGGGGAAAAATATAGAAGTCCGTCCGGCTACCCCCACCGAGGATTCCGGGCACAAGGACGAGGGAG
Source organism: Candidatus Nomurabacteria bacterium RIFOXYB1_FULL_39_16 (assembly GCA_001787205.1). Taxonomy (GTDB): domain Bacteria; phylum Patescibacteriota; class Minisyncoccia; order Phycocordibacterales; family UBA9973; genus UBA9973. The sequence goes on along the minus strand of MFWB01000016.1, from coordinate 2,561 downwards.
GAAAACAAATAGATGCCGTGTTGAACATCGCCGGAAAGGCGGGTATGTGTATCCAAATCACCACCGCTAGAGACCCCGATGTGCAAAGAAAAAAGTTGATGCAACTCAAAGAAAACCCATTCGTGCGCTTGGAAGAAATGAAGAGGGAAGAGACTCCGATACCAAAAGTGGTGGTAAGTATAAATCCGGAAGAAGTCACATCTTTTTTAGGGGATTCTTCTTTCTCCAAACATCCTCAAATTTGGGCAAAAATAAAAAGTGACATCACGAACAGTCTTTTGTATGTCTTAAATATAACCAAGAACGAAAAGGAAAAAGCCAAAGCCCAAGAATTGCTCATTCTACTTGCGGATAGTGGAACTACGGAACACTAGGAGGTGATAGATATTTTTTGCGTTATTTGTGTAAGAATTTAATTACGTAATTAAATACGTAATTTATTGTAGCGCATCAGTCGCCTGTACTTCTATCGGTCTTTTAGCAAAAATAGTGAGCTCTTTTTGTTTCCTAAGTTCTTCTGCAAGATTTTGATTTTCTTTTTGTAAGTTTTTTAATTTAAAATGACTTTTAATAAATTGCGGGAGCAGAAGGAATATTGCGATAAGCATCCCTGAGAGGATTGTTATCAATAAAACGAGAGCGAGAGAGCCTGTGAGCTCCCAAGAAAAGAAAGTCACCGTGATAACGGCAATATTTTGTAGAGCGAAAACTACAGCAACAGCACCGAGTAAAATTCCTATAATAAAAAGTATAATCATACCATTAATTATACACCTTTTTTGCTTCAGAATCAATGGCTTTCTTTATGGGCTATATCAAATACATCTATAATTAATTTGATAAAAAGGCGATTTTGTACTATTGTAAGGACAACGATTGCGAGATCGTCTAATGGTAGGACTACGGTTTCTGGAACCGTGTATCTTGGTTCGAATCCAAGTCTCGCAGCCAAAAAATAGAATCGCCGTTTTCGCCAAAATGCGGAGCGTCGCTCTGCGACGCGACTGGGGTTTCCGCCAGAATTCGCCAAGGGTTTTTGAAATCCAAAAGAAGCGAGCGGGACGCGAGGCGGGGGTTTATGATGAGTACATCATTCAAAACTTCGTTTTGCGAGCCAATCTGGAAGCGAATAATTATCAATATTTAACATAAACCTTTTTCTATGAACAAATTCTTTCTCTACGCTCGTAAATCTACCGACGAACCAGATCGTCAGATTTTGAGTATTGAATCGCAGATTGACGAGTTGAAAGAATTTGCCGAGCGAGAGCAGTTAGAAATTGTTGAAACTTTTATTGAATCACAGACCGCTAAAGAGCCGGGCAGACCTATTTTCAACAATATGCTCTCGCTCATAGAAAAAGGCAAAGCGTCAGGAATTTTAGCTTGGCACCCCGATAGATTGGCGAGAAATAGTATTGATGGTGGAAAAATAATCTATCTGTGCGACCTTGGCAAAATTAAAGAGTTAAAATTCCCGACGTTTTGGTTCGATGCTACGCCACAAGGTAAGTTTATGTTAAATATTGCTTTTGGGCAGAGCAAATACTATGTAGATAATCTTTCAGAGAATGTGAAGCGCGGACTTCGACAAAAAGTAAGACGAGGCGAACAGTCCGGTCAAGCTCCGACGGGATATGTAAATGATAAGTTGAATAAGAAAATTATTCCCGATGTGGAAAAATTTCGCCTCGTTAGAAAAATGTTCGAAGTCTACGCTACTGGAAATTATTCTCTGAAAGATACAAGGAATTTGCTCGCCCAAAAGGGCTTGGTGTCTAAAAATGGTAAAGTTCTTACCGTTTCAAACACGCAAATGATATTGAAAAATCCTTTTTATTATGGAATGTTTTTATTCAACAAAGAACTTTACCAAGGAAAGCACGAGCCGGCGATTTCAAAGAAACTTTTTGATAAGTGCGCGGAAGTATCGGCGAGGAATGCTCATCCAATGAAGCGAGGAATTAACAAGCATATTTTTCGCGGAATATTTTTGTGTGAAGAATGCGGTTGTGGTATCACAAGCGAAGTGCAAAAAGGGCATACCTATTATCGCTGTACTAAAAAGAAAGGTGTCTGCACACAAAAATATATTCGCGAAGAATTCCTCGCCGAACAAGCAAATGACATTATCAAAAAAGTTTCTTTGCCGTCCGAGTGGAAAGAATTCATGCTCGCTGAACTGGACAAGGAACAAGCGAGCAGTTTCCACTCTGACGCCCTTTTCGTTCAAAATTTGAAAAATCAAATGAAAAGTGTTGAGGAGACGCTAGATAGGCTTCTTGGCGCTCATTTGGACAGCACAATTACGAGCGAGGAGTATATCGGCAAGAAGCAAAAGCTCCTCAACCAAAAGATTGATTTTTCAGAGAAATTGTAGGATTTTGAACGAAAAGGCAATCGTTGGCTCGAACTTTCTAAACAATTCATTTTAGACAGTAACCAAGCCTTAATTATCGCTTCCGAAGAAAATCTCGAAGCCAAAAGAGATTTTCTTAAAAAGTTTGGCTCGAACCCCCGCCTCGCGTCCCGCTCGCTTCTTTTGGATTTCAAAAACCCTT
>MFWB01000015.1:20126-44449 GCA_001787205.1 Candidatus Nomurabacteria bacterium RIFOXYB1_FULL_39_16 | reverse complement strand
TCTTTTAATTTTTGCTCTTTTAGAAGCATATATTTTGCATCAAAGGTGTTCATCCTTAAAGTGTAAACCTTATTGCTGCAATGATAACAATAAAACCAAAAAAACTCCTTTCGGAGTTTTTTTGGTTGGTATTTATTGTTTTTTTTATTTCTTTGTTCGTCTCAGGAAGGCTGGAACAGCGCTCCAGTCATCGCCGTCATCTTCTATGATTTCTTCTTTTGTTTCTTTTTTGGTATTGAAATTATTATTGTCTGCTTTTTTGATGAAATCGCTATTGCCGATGTTGCCATTCTGTAGACCGTTATGGATTTCCTTTTTTATCACTGCTGGTGACTCATCTTTTACTAGTGGTCCTGTTGGTGCTGTACTGAAAAGACTTTTGCGAGGCATATCAGCAGGGAAGCTTGTAGCGATGACGGTGACTTTGATTTCTCCCTTTTTTAATTTTTCATCGCGGATTGTGCCGAAAATAACTTTTGCATCCTTGTCTATGGACTCTGTGATTATCTTGGCTGCTTCTTGGATTTCGTTGATAGTCAAATCATCTCCGCCGGAAATAGCGAAGAGCACACCCTTGGCGCCATGAATGGAAATTTCAAGCAAGGGGGAATTAATGGCAGCCAGAGCTGCCTTCTCTGCGCGTTTTTCTCCGGAAGCGGTGCCTATACCCATCAAGGCGCTACCGGCATTGGCCATAACGGCCTTAATGTCCGCAAAGTCCACGTTTATGATACCTGGGGTGGTGATGAGGTCGGAAATTCCTTCTACCGCCTGGCGGAGGACGTCATCGCATCTGACGAAAGCGTCTTTAAAATTGGTGTCCTTCTCGGCTAATTGGAGCAGTTTGTCATTCGGAATAATGATTATTGCGTCTACTTCCTTGGCCAAATCTTCTATGCCTTTTTCTGCTATTTTCATTCGGTGATTGCCTTCAAAGAAGAAAGGCTTGGTGGTGACAGCCACTGTAAGAATGCCTTGTTCTCTGGCGGCGCGAGCGACAATAGGAGCTGCACCCGTGCCAGTGCCTCCGCCCATTCCACAAGCAAGGAAAATCATATCCGCGCCTTTTACGACGTCTTGAATTTCTGATTTTGTTTCTTCTGCCGCTTTCTTGCCGACTTCTGGGTCCATTCCTGCGCCGAGGCCCTTAGTTAAATTTTTTCCGATGTGAATTTTTTTATCTGCGAGGGAATGATGCAAATCTTGCGTGTCGGTATTCATACAAATAAAGGAGACACCCTTAACCTTGGAATTTATCATGTGGTTAACCGCGTTTTTCCCTGACCCTCCTATTCCGATGACCATAATGCGGGCGAAACTTTCTATCTCCTGATTTATTTTTGGCATAGTTTTATTGTTAAAAAATTAATCCTAAGCTTTGCTTGGGATCCCGATTCTGGACCGGGACTTATATAGATAATACATTATCAGAAAGCAGGGAAAAGTAAACCCCCACACCTAATTTCGTGTACGGTATTAGGTGGTGGGGGTGAAGTTTTTACGGAAGCAACTGTTTTAAGCTTGATTTTATTGTATTTTTCAGGTCTTTGAGTAGACTTCCGAAAGAACCTTCCGGATAGCCCGAAGTGTCTTTGCTGGAAGTAAGCAAACCCAAAACATTAAACCAAGCCGGGTCGCGGAACTTGGTTTTAGTATTACCGAAAATTTCTGTGGAGCCCAAGCTTGAAGGAAGTTTCAATATGGACTTGGACAATTCCACGAGGCCGGAAGTATTCGCTCCACCACCGACAAATACGATACCCGCCGGCAGAAGTTCCGATCGCTTTTGTTTTTTTAAATTATTTTCTATTGATTCAAAAATATCACAGAGCCGAGCTTCAATTATTTCTTCTAATTTCTTTTTTGAAAATTCTTCATCATCGTCGTTGCTGAGTTTCAGCTCCTCCGCTTTCTCTAATGGAATTTTAAATCCTAAAGCGATGTCGTTGGTGATTTCTGCGGAGCCTATGGAGAAGGTATGTACGGACATCAACAATCCATTTTCAAAAACAGACAGGGAAGTAGTCTGGTCTCCTATGTCTACGAGCGCCACTCCGACTATCTTTTGTTTTTCGGACAGGGATAAGGAGCTCTCAGCCACAGGAGAAGCCACTACGTCTAGGGTTTCCACTCCGGCTTCCGCTATCACCCCGAGCAAATCTTCCAAATGCACGACAGAGTAAGTGACAAAAAGCGCTTTAGCCTCCAGCTTGGTTCCACGCAATCCTTCCAGCCTACCTAGGACTTCTTTCCCATCAAGGCGGAAAGAAATAGGGAAAGAATGAATAATTTTCTTGTTACCCAAGCTTAAATTGTCTTCGCAGTCCGCAAGGGCTTTGTTGGCATCAAGTGCCGTCACTTCGCCGTCAGCCTTAGAAACTATGGTTCCGCCGGAACTTATTTCTCCGCGCAGAGTTGTACCGGAGAGCGAGACGAAAGCGCGTTTGATTTTTATGCCGGAAGTTTTCTCTGCTGCCGCTACGGCAGCCTTTATGGAATTTACGGCGAGAGCGGGGTTGACCACGTAGCCGTGGCGCAAGCCCAGAGTGGGGCTTTCTCCCACGCCAATAATTTTAGGATTTTGTTCTCCCTTTGAGAATTCTCCGACCACGATTCGCGTCATGGAGGAGCCGACGTCTATGCCTACCGAAATATTTCTGATCATATTTGTTTTCTGCTTCTTCCATTCTACTACTATGTTCCATTCCTTCCAAGTGGAGCATACCGTGGATAACTAAAAAACCCAATAATTCGGGATAAGTCTTGTTGAATTTTTTTATTTTCACTTCATTTTTGATAACTGTTGGACAGAGTATTATTTCTCCCGTGTTTTTTGAAAATGGAAAAGATAAAATATTTGTGGGTTTATTTTTATTTCTGTATTTTTTATTTATTTCTTTAGAAGTTTTTTCATCAATCAGAGCAATAGATAAAGAATATTTTTTACCCAAGATGTCATTTTTTATTTTTAGAAACGGCAAAGAGGGGAGTTTGCCCCTAGCTTTGTTTATCAGAGAAAATTCACCTTGCATGTTTTTATTTGGTTACCATTTTGCCCAGCTTCTTGAGTTTCTCTATTTCTTTTCTGCGGTCCATTCTCTTGAGAGCACTTTTCTTTATTTTAAGTTTGGATTCTTTGCGGACATTGTAGCGGGCGCCCTTAACCTTGCGGATAATGCCGGATTCTTGAATTCTGCGAGAAAAACGACGCAAAACGCTTGCGTTGTTTTCGTTTGGATTTTTCTTCACCTCAATTACTGTTTTAGCCATATAAGTAGAGATTATCATAAAATAATATTTTTGCAAATTTTACCCTATTTTATTGACTTTTTACTAAAAAAAGATAAGATAATTATCTATGCAACAGGATGGGAATTATATAACCGAAGAAAAAAGGCAAGCTTTACTAGCTGAGTTGAAAGATTTGAAAGGCCCAAAAAGAAAAGAAATTCTTGAGAGTTTGGAATATGCCAAGTCTCTCGGGGATTTATCCGAGAACGCGGAGTATCATCAAGTTCGCGAAGAACAAGGCAAACTAGAAGAACGCATCGTCAAGATTGCGCGTATTTTAGAATCTTCTGAGACAGTGAAAGGCAGTGGAGGAGACGTAATAGAAATCGGTTCCAAGGTGGTGGTGCAGAAAATAGATGCCAAAGGCCTGTCCGCCGACAAGGCGGAAGAGAAAAAATATGTTATAGTTGGTTCTGAGGAGGCGGATATGGTTAATGGAAAGATTTCCAACAAGTCTCCTTTCGGCAAAGCGCTTTTCGGTAAAAAGAAAGACGATAAAGTTTCCTTTAAAACACCGAACGGTTTGGTTGATTACAAAATACTAGACGTGTCTTAGTCTTCGCGGAAGGCGCGAACAAATAAATTAAAATGTCTTCAATTGATGAAATTAGGGACGCCAGAATAAACAAACTTAAACTCTTGCGGGATAGGGGTGTGAATCCTTACCCGGCAGATTCAAAAAGGGAATTAACCCTCAAAGAGGCAACCAATAATTTTGATGAACTTGTCCACCCCGCCCAAGAGGGCACCCCTCAAGAGGGGAATTTAAAATGGATTGGGGGCAGGATAATGTCTATCCGTGGTCAGGGTGCTATTGTTTTTATAACTTTAAATGACGGGACGAGTACTTTTCAGGGTCTTCTTAAAAAAGATGTTATTGGTGATGATAAATTTAATTTCTGGGGCGAGGTTGTAGACATAGGAGATTTTATAGAAACACAGGGAACATTTTTTGTAACAAATAGGGGAGAGAAAACACAAGAAATAAAAGATTGGCGGATGTTGTCCAAGAGCTTAAGACCCTTGCCAGAGAAATGGCATGGGCTAGTGGATGTGGAAGAGCGATTCAGGAAAAGATATTTGGACATTCTAATGAATCCGGAAGTGAAAGAAATCTTTGAAAAGAAATCAAAATTTTGGAATGCTACTCGTATTTTCTTAAAGAAAGAAAATTTCCTGGAAGTTGAGACCCCGACTTTGGAGGTGACGACAGGCGGAGCGGAGGCAAGACCTTTCAAAACTCACCATAATGATTTTGATATAGACGTATACATGCGCATCTCCGTCGGAGAATTATGGCAGAAGAGGTTACTCGCGGCCGGGTTTCCACGCGTCTTTGAAATAGGTAGAGTGTATAGGAATGAAGGTTCTAGCCCGGAACATACGCAAGAATTTACCAATTTGGAATTTTATGCCGGTTATATGGATTACAAACAGGGGATGGAATTTACGGAGAGGATGCTGAAAGAAATTACACAAGAAACTCTCGGCTCTCTTCAATTTGAAACCCACGGGCACAAGATTGATTTGTCTCCGAAATGGGAAGTCATCACTTACGTAGATACTGTTAAAAAAGTAACAGGTATTGATGTGCTCTCTGCGAGCGAAAAAGAAATGATGAAAAAGCTGGACGAGCTCGGAGTTAAATATGATGGGACCAATAAAGAGCGCTTGACGGACTCGCTCTGGAAGCATTGCCGAAAGCAAATCATCGGACCGGCGTGGCTTGTAGATGTGCCGAAGCTGGTGTCTCCGCTTTCTAAAGCTAAACCGGAAAATCCGTTATTAACTGAGCGTGTGCAGCTCATTCTCGCCGGCGCGGAAATGACGAATGGATTTTCTGAATTAAATGACCCTATTGACCAGGGCGAACGATTTCTAATTCAAAAGAAATTAATTGAAGGAGGGGATGAAGAGGCGATGATGCCGGATGATGAATTTGTGGAAATGCTAGAACACGGAATGCCCCCGGCCTATGGGCTCGGTATGGGGGAAAGATTTTTTGCTTTCCTCGTAGACAAACCTCTTCGCGAGACACAACTCTTCCCACTAATGCGACCGAGAGAATAAAATTTTTTTCTTTCTTAATATATTATATATCGTATACTAAGAAATTTTTTATATAAAAACTCTCCATAAACGACACAACCTCGGGCGTGAAGCTCCGAGGCGTTTTGTTTGTGGCGATTTCTCGCCGATGTGTTGATAGTTGTGAAAGAACAAACTCTTGGCGCCCCCGCTCCGACGTCGGAGCGGGGGCAGAGTACACGAGGTTTCAGAGAGGGCCGTCACCGAACACCTCTCGGTTGGCCTCCTTCAGCCAACAATTTCCTCTCCTCACCAGAGAGGAAATGACGACAATGACGATCGCTACTAAGAAGATGAGTCCAACGACGGTAGTCATCAGCGTTCTCCTCCTCCCATTTTTTACAACTTTTTACAAAAACAGTCAAGTAACACAGTTAATCAAAGTTATCCACAGGGGAGGGCTTGGTGTTGTTTTCTATGTGGTTTATAATGTTAATCAAGTGGGAAAAGGTGGGAAAACTGTTTATAAGTAATTTGTGAAGAATCAATCATGCTCATCGGCGAATACATACATACGATAGACGAAAAAAACAGAATGTCTTTGCCGGTAAAATTCCGCAAAGAGATGGGCAAGAAAATTATCATCACTCCCGGTTTGGATTCCTGCTTGTTTATTTTCACAATGAAAGAATGGACGAAGGTGAGCAAGAGACTTTCAGATACAGATTCAGATTTATCCTTTTTGAAATCTGACCAGAGAAGTTTTAATAGATTTATGTTTGGACGCGCAGTGGATGTAGAAGTAGATTCTATCGGCAGGATATTAATTCCAGATTTTCTAAAAGACAGAATAAATTTGAAAGATAGCGCAGCAATTATCGGAGTACAAGATAGATTGGAAATTTGGAATGAAAAGAAGTGGTCGGAATATAAGGAAGTCGTGGAAAAGCAGGCGGATCAATTGGCGGAAAAGCTTGGAAACGAAGGAAAGTAGGATGTATAGCGTTCACAAGACAGTTCTTTTAAATGAAACAATAGACGGTTTGCTTGCCCCGAGCGTAGTCGAGGGGAATGAGAACCTTGTTGTCTTGGATGCAACCTTCGGAGGGGGCGGACACAGTAAGGAAATTTTAAAGAGATTTCCGAAAGCGAAAGTGGTTGCGCTTGACCAAGACAAGAGCGTCTGGCAGGGAAACGACCTGCCTGCGCAGACAAGTGAAAGAATTTCTTTTTATAATGAAAACTTCCGTGATTTGGATAAAGTCTTGGGGGGTGAAAAAGTGGATGGAATTATCTTTGACCTGGGACTCTCTTCTGACCAATTAGAAAATTCCGGGAGAGGATTTTCCTTCCAGAAGGATGAACCGCTTCTTATGACGATGAAGAAAAGTCCAAATGAAGAAGACCTGACTGCGGAAGAGATTGTAAACACCTGGGAAGAAAAGAACTTAGCGGACATCATTTACGGATACGGGGAAGAAAGATTCAGCAGAAGAATAGCCAAGGGGATAGTGGAAGCGAGGGCGAAGGCAAAGATAGAGACTACCGCCGACTTAGTGAAGGTAATCAGCGATTCGGTACCGGCAGTATACAGGAGGGGGAGAATCCATTTTGCCACGAGGACGTTCCAGGCATTACGGATAGCAGTCAACGACGAATTGAGGAGTTTGCAGACGGGATTAGAAAAAGGTTTTAGCGCGTTAAAAGAGGGAGGCAGAATGTCAGTTATAACATTTCATAGTTTGGAAGACAGGATAGTGAAGAAATATTTTAAAGCATTAGAGAAAGAGGGGAAAGTAATATTAATAAATAAGAAACCGATTTTAGAAAGTGAAAAAGAATTAAAAAATAATCCGAGAGCCAGAAGCGCAAAATTAAGAATTTTATCCCGCTTGTAGCGGGAACCCCGCCAAGGCGGTGGGAAAAAAATAAATTATGAGGCAAGCAACACTACAATTTAAAACACGCATACAAAACGCAAGCATTACGAACAATAATGTTGAGGTGAAGAAAGTCGTTTTGAATGTGATGCTTGCTGTGCTGGCTGCCCTGGTGTTCTGGTATGTTTTAATCATAGGTAATATGGTATTTGATATCGCGCAAAGAAGAGCTCTGGAAAAAGAAGCGCTTACCCTTACCAACGAAATAGGAAATCTAGAACTCTCTTATTTGTCCATTTCCGACAGTATTGATTTAGCCTTGTCATCTTCTATGGGATTCAAAGAAACGAAAGCAACCTTTGCCACCCGCAAGGCTCTTGGCAGTCTAAAGCTGGATACAAATGAAATATAGTTTTTTAACAAGGTCCAGAATTATCCTCTTTTGTGTGGTTCTCTTTGCGGGCATCTTGCTCGCAAAGCTTTTTTTTGTGCAGGTAGTGCAGGGTAAGACTTATTCGGAAGCCGCCGACAGACAATACGCTACGGCTTCTTCCGATATTTTTGAACGAGGTAATATATATTTTGAACGCAAAGACGGACAACTCGTCTCCGCCGCTACGCAAGTTTCCGGTTTTAAGATGGCTATAAATACAGCTAAAATTATTGACCCCGAGGATACTTATGAAAAATTATCCAAAGTGACAGAAATCGCTCATGGTGATTTTATCGCCAAAGCGGAGAAAGAGAATGACCCTTATGAAGAAATTTTACATCATCTATCTAAGGAGCAGGCGGACGCCATCTCTGGCTTGAAACTGCCCGGGGTAAACATCTTTAAGGAGAAGTGGCGTTTCTACCCGGGAGGAAGTTTGGCCTCGCACACGCTCGGTTTCGTGGGATACAAGGGCGATGAATTGGGTGGACGCTATGGATTAGAGAGACAATATAACGATGTGCTTTCACGTAGTGCCAACAATCCATACGTTAATTTTTTCGCGGAAGTCTTTTCCAATATTCGCAAAACTTTATTTGAGAATGAAACGTTCCCAGGCTCTATAGTGACTACCATTGAACCTCAGGTGCAGGGATTTTTAGAGAAAAAATTAAAAGAAGTGAAGGACAAGTATCAGGTTGATTCTATCGGCGGGATAATTATGAATCCGCAAGACGGGTCTATATATGCGCTTACCGTAAAGCCGGATTTTGACCCGAATAATTTTTCCCAAGTGGAAGAGGTTTCTGTTTTCTCTAATCCATTAGTGGAAAATGTCTTGGAGTTCGGCTCAGTGGTCAAGCCACTGGTGATGGCCTCCGCTCTCAATGCGGGAGTAGTGACACCAGAGACCACCTATAACGATAAGGGGTCCGTGATAGTGGAAAAGAAAGAAATATTTAACTTTGATAAAAAGGGCAGAGGGCCGAATACCAGTATGCAAGAAGTGTTAAATCAATCACTTAACACGGGGATGGTTTTCGTAGAGCAGAGATTGGGTAAAGAAAATTTGCGCGACTATTTGCTCTCTTTCGGCATCAACACTAAAACAGAAATTGACCTGCCGAACGAAACGAGCGGGCTTGTCTCGGGTATATTGAAAAGTCCTAGAGAGATTGAATACGCCAATGCTGCTTTCGGACAGGGAATAGCACTCACTCCTGTTGAATTGGTCCGAGCGTTGGCGTCCTTGGGCAATGGCGGAAATTTAGTTGTCCCGCACGTAGTGAAGGAAATAAAATATGACAATGGTATTTCTAAGGAGCTTACTTATAGGGCGACGCCAACCAAAATCACAAAGGAGACCAGCGAGACGATAACCCGAATGCTGGTGACCGTGATGGATAAAGCGATAAAAGAAGGCAATGCGAAATTGGAACACTTCAGCGTGGCGGTAAAGACGGGAACAGCGCAGGTTGCGGACAACACCACTGGAGGATATTATACAGATAGGCATGCGCATTCATTTTTCGGTTATTTCCCCGCGTATGACCCGGAGTTTATAGTTTTTCTTTACGCGATAAATCCCAAAGGTGTGTCCTATGCTGCCACCACCTGGACGGACCCGTTTTTAGACATCACCAAGTTTTTATTAAATTATTATAATGTTCCGCCGGACCGATAAATTCACCTCACCCTAGCCCTCTCCGAATTTCAGAGAGGGGGAAATCAAATGAAAACGAGCTTCAAAAAAATAATAACTTATATAATAAGAGCGGAAGCACAGCTTGTAATCCGCAAGTACAAGCCGAAGATTATCGCTATCACCGGATCACTCGGCAAAACTTCCACCAAGGACGCGGTTTATGCCGTGCTTTCCAAGATTGCGTATGTTCGTAAAAGCGAGAAAAGTTTCAACAGCGAGATAGGTTTGCCCCTTACCATCCTGGGATGTCCGAATGGGTGGAGTAATCCGCTTGCCTGGCTTTCGAATATTTTGAAAGGTTTGTGGCTCTTTGTTGGGCCTCATAAATATCCGGAGTGGCTCGTGCTGGAAGTGGGAGTAGGCAAGCCGGACGATATAAAGAAGACAGCCTCTTGGCTCTCCACAGATGCGGTCATCATCACTGCGATAGGGGAAACTCCTCCGCATATTGAATTTTTCAATTCTCACAAACATCTGGTGGAAGAAAAGAGCCAACTCATAAAAACTCTAAAGCCAGACGGCATCTTGGTATTAAATGCCGATGACAAAATAGTGCTAGAGATGAAAACTAAAACCAAATGCCGGATAATCACTTACGGGTTTATGGAAGGCGCCGACATCCTAGGCTCTGATGATAAAATCTTTTTCAACGACAAGAATATACCGGAGGGGATTATTTTCCGAGTGGATGATAAAGGCAGTAGCTTCCCCGTGGTCATTGAGGGTGTATTCGGACGCAATCATATATACGCGTCTCTCGCGGCACTGGCCCTTTCTTCCGGTTTGAAATTTAATATGCTAGATGCGACAAATTCATTAAAAAATTATGACGTTCCTCCCGGGAGGATGCGGTTGCTTGACGGCATAGAAGAAAGTTTCATTATTGACGACACTTACAATTCTTCTCCTTTCGCCTGTGAGTCTGCTCTCAAGACTCTGGGAGAAATAAAATGGGATGGTAGAAAGGTTGCTGTCTTGGGAGATATGTTGGAGCTCGGACGTCACACCATTGAAGCTCATAAAAATATAGGCAAAATTGCTAAGGAAAATTTGGGGAGGAAAGAGGATATACTGATGGTGGTGGGACAGAGGGCGAAAGCTATTAAAGAAGGCGCCATCTCCGCCGGTATGTATGGAGAAAATGTTTTTGAATTTTTAGATTCGTACGAGGCGGGAGACTTCATAAAAACTTTTATAAAAAATGGAGATATGATTTTAGTGAAAGGTTCCCAAGGTGTGCGGATGGAGCGTGTGGTGGAGGCCATACTGCTTGACCAGAAAAATAAACGCAAACTGCTAGTCCGCCAGGACGACGAGTGGAAAGATAAAAAATAAATTACTGGCCGAAAAATATCGGTATCTCTAGCGCGTCGTCGTGTTCGGGAAGTCCTGAAGGATTGTCTTTCTTTAGTATCAAGCTCCCGTTGTTTTTGTATGTGGGATTTTCAAACGTGAGGGTGGCGGTAAAGGGTACGAACTCTGTCGTCATCCATTCACCTTGGGCAGTGGCGTATCCTTCGGCGATTATCAGCCCGTCCCAGTTAGTCAAATATATAGGGAAGCTCGCTTCAAAGAACCACACTCCTCGCGCTTCTCCTTTTATATTGAGTGGACTAGTAAAGGTGCTATTGGGTAGGGGAGTTTCTAGGCGAATCAAATCCGCTTTGCTCTCTATCTCGGCTTGTAACACCGGATCAGTCTCTTCTATAATGTCTGTATTTATATTCTGCGGTTTCCACGTTATTACCACTATGACAATCGCAAGAATAATAATTATTAAGATAATTTTTTTCATAAATTAAATTATACTCTAAACAAATAAAAACAAAAACAGTCCACTACAGGGCTATTTTTTGAAAAATGTTTTATAATGGAAAGTATAATGCAAAACAATAAACAAGGTTTACAGAGACGCGCTTTTTATTTTACACGCTCTATTTTGAAAATGTTCCACTCTGAAAAAGTAGAGTCTCTTCCTAAGACATTAAAAAAGATTGGGATCAAGGTTGCATTTATCCACAACGAGAAGCGCATTCATACCGGTATGCATACTGGAGCAGCTCAAATTAATCGTTTTATGGCTCGAGCCCTCGTAGCTTTCGGAGTTCAAGTTAGACACTTTTATCCCAAATTACAACTTTCTGATCCGCCAACACACTTGCGAGGAATTGCAAACATCCTCTTTTTTTATTCAATGCTTGAACATAAAAAAGATATTTTAAAATTTGACATTATTCAAGGAACTTCATATACACCCTTACCTTTTTTAACTTTCAATACGCCGGTAGTGTGTCATTTTGGGTCCACGACCCATGGTTTTCTTACGGCTGTGCCTTTTAGTAAAAAGTTACCCTTAAAAGAGCAACAAGTCTATAGGGAATTAGTTAAATTAAAAATTATTCCTGAATTTGACCTGAAAACATTCCGTCCAATGGAAGATATCGCAGACATAGAAATGATAGCCGCATCTCGCGCAACTGCCTGCATCGCAACATCAAAGAAAGTAAAAGATGAACTAGTAAATGCTGGAGTGCCAAAAGAGAAAGTATTCATTATTTATAACGCTATTGAGGACTATTGGTTTCTACCACCGAGAACTACGGAAATAAAAGCTCCACACTTGGTGTTTTTAGGGAGGCTTGGTAATGACGTTTTTACTCTTAAATTGAAAGGACTTTCTCGATTAGTGAATTTTTATCGCGCCTTTCCCGAGATTCCTAAAACCACAATATGTATGACCACAAATCTTAAATTAAAAGAGTGGTTAAAGGTTTCTTTTCCTAAACATTATATGTATGTCAATCTCCGAAAAGACTTAATTCCCGGCGCCCTCGCTCCGCTTTTTGGAAGTATACTTTTCATTTCTTCCAGATATGAAGGGTTTTCTTTGAGTTTGGTGGAGGGTATGTCTCAGGGCTTGGTTCCTATATCATTTCCCGTTGGAATCGCTCCAGAAATTATACGAAATGGAGAGAATGGATTTATAGTTTCAACGGAAAAAGAAGCAGAAGAACGAGCGAGAGAGCTACTGAGTGATAATACAAGACGTCTAGCTATGGCCGTTGAAGCGAAACGAACAGCGGAAAAGTTTTGTAGTAAAAATATAGCTACCGATTTGATTTCTCTTTATAGAAATATCAAAAAGGAACACAAGGAAAATAATAAAAAATCTAATATCTAAAAATTTAGAAACACAAAACTCGCCCGAATTGGGTCGACGTAACTCTTCCAGGTATCTCTGGATCTTCTCGCGAGCCTCGGAGACGTGGAAGGATGCGCTTTGGTCGGACATTGTTTCGCCTCTCTGCCACCTTGAGGCGGTGGCTGCCTTTCTAGGAAGAGCTTTCTGGTAGATAAAACCATATTTGTAAATCGCTGTCAAATTAGCGTTTTTCGTCGGGTGTCCAACACCCGACAGACGGGTAAATCGTTAATTAATGATTATTTTTGATTAAATAGCATTTAGCTGCTTCTATATCTTCAAGTTGATGTTCTCCATCAAGCTCTTTTTTATATTCTATAAAATCTTTAGGATTAATTACTTTTATTTTTATTCCATTTAAATTTATGTCTAATGTTTTTGAAAAATTAGTTGCAAAAGAAATCCATTTTGTTCTTTCTTTATTACTTATTAAAATATTATCACAATCGCCGATATCAATTTCTTGTCCGTGGTAGTTAAGTGTTATTAATTCTAAATCCCACTTAGCGTCTATATAATGACTTGGACCATATATTATATAAGTAGAAATTTCTGGCAGGATTTTATCAAAATCTTTTTTAGAGATATCTATATCAATATCATTTAATTCTCTTTTGCATCCAAAAATTTTACCAGCAAAACCACCAGAAATTTGATAATTAATTTTATGCTTATCTAGAATATCTACAATCCAACGAAGAGCATTTATTGTTTTTTCTTCTAAGTGCATATAATAAATATATCATACCTAGAATTGTTCTTGCTTGTTTATTTACAGGCATTGGGGTCTGGAGGAGTATTAGACAACACAAAACCCGTCCTCCAAGCGGGCTTATGTCCGGGTTGGTGTAACGGGTTTATCTTACTATATAGAAATGGTAGCTTGGGTCGAGCCACACATTGTTTATATAGTTGATTGTTTCTCTGAAGGCCAGTCTACCAAAGAGCCGATACCAGGCTAGTTGGCACTTAGAAACTTGCACCGAATCGTGTTTGCCTCTTATCGCAACCTCCGTGCCGTTTATGAAATGGCACACTAGCGTCACCCCTCGTGGCTTCCACGGAGACAAGTTGATCTTGTTGCATATTTGCTCGGCGTTGAGGTTCCCGAATAGGGTATGCCAGTGTCGGTGAAGTCGGTGGGGAACGAAGGAGATGTTGGGTGGTTTGTCAGCCCCACCCAACGATCTGGGGCGTCGATGGTGTTCTTCTACTACGAACCTTTTCAATGTTCAACCCCCCCCTTCTCCCTTACTCTAACACAAACCACTAGTAAAAGAAAAAATAATTTTTATTAAAAAATTTTGTGAGCCTAATTATACGGAATTGGAACCAGATTTTTAATCAGATAGGGAGGTTTAATCAATTACACGTATACTTTTAAAGTTTTTTGAATCTAGTCCTTTAATTGCCGTTTCTTCTTTTGTGAAATGGTTTGATTCTAATTGTGATGGGGAAAGCACATATTCCAAAAAACTATCTCCAACTTTTTTCAATGCTCCTGCTCCTGGCCAGAATTTGGCGATAGAAGTTTTGGTTGTCCCTACGGGAATACAATTTTCCATATTTATACAAAAAACTATTATTTTTTCTTTTGCTCGATTATAAGCACGTCTTTTGGGAATTGTGTAATATGATTGGTGCAATAATTCAGTTTTTTCTCTCCACAAAGGGTCTTTATCTTGACCGGGTTTCAGGTGTACATTTAATTCCACCATACGTCTATGGTGGTCGTCTAAAGAGGGAAGTCCGCCGAGCTCTTCTTCCATCAATAATATTTTTTCTTTTAAGTCTTTTTCAAATTCTTCAGGTGTATAGTATGAACTTACGGGTGTCATGGAAAACTTTAGGTTTGTTGGTAGATAGTCTTTAAGAAAATCTATAATCATATAAAAACTTTTTGCGTATGCATCAGTGTCAGCTTTTGGGATATTATTCATTCTTTCAACAATAATTTCATCCGAACTAAAGTCAAACTCTACTCCGGGGCTATATGCTTCTGATATTGGTTTTATCCATTTTGCGAAATACATCATACTGAAAAGTTCTGCCCAATCTGCTTCTGGGGTTTCTTCTAACCGCCACAGTTTGTAACCGCCAAACGGGAAGAGTAACTTTATCGGTAAATTATTTTTTATATTATTTTCTATTGCTTCGTGAATGTGAGGGATATATTCTGGAGTTACGGCAAATTTTCTGAATTTTTTAGACATAAGGGTTTTAAATATAAAATCAGCAAGTTCTTTGTTTGATTTAAATTGCCCCACTTTTTGAGTAACTTTTAGGTCCTCTAGTCTTTTTTTAATAAATTCTTGTGCATTCATAGAGATGTGGGTAGGAGTTGAACCTACGATTACCCCTTGCGGGAGTATGCCTTACCGTTTGGCTACCACATCAATTAAAGTTTAGCATAAAAATAAATTTGTGACCATAATTGTACGAGGTTGGAACCAGATTTTCAATCAAGTTAAGGGTTTTACAGCTTAGATATAGAAATTAAGGTTATTATTTCTATTTATAGCAACTCCTTGTTCTCTTCTCAGTTGCTCTAACACATTTACTTTTAAAAGGTTTTTTGATACAATCCAGGTAATTATGAAGGTAATACTTGAGAAAAAAATTGAAAATGGAAAATATTTTGTCAGCATCAACGTATCAGATTATACTGCTGAAGAAATAGAAAAAATAAAGACCTTTGGCGCCCCTCAAATTTCCATATCTCCTAAATCTATGTTCTTAAACGGTCAGTTCGTTAATTCTCTACCCTTACATGGCATGAATTACAGTTTTCAATTTGATAACGAGGCAGCAGCTACTAATTTTAGTAATTCTATTACTGAAAGAATAAAATCTGCTGTAAAAGTTTTAAAAGAGCGTAAAGATGATTTCAGCAGCAAAGATGAGATTAAAATCTAATTTTTATGAACTTCAATAAAGCAAAATGGATACCAATGATAGTATTTGTAGCAGCAATTCTATTTTTGGTATATTCAAAAATATGGGAACCAATAATTTTTTTAAGTTATTCTGATCTGGCTGGAATACTAACCACTTTGATGTTCGTGTATTTAACTTATGAGACCCTGCGACAGACCAGGCAAAACGAGGTCCTGCCTTACATAAATGCTAAATTCATACTTGCAAGTATTATCGGTGAAGAGTTTTTGAAAAAATATCCTGGTCTAGTTATTAATGAACAAGTAAAAAGATTGATTGATGATTTTAAAAAAGAAGACCATCAAAAAAGGGACATGCTTTTTATATTAATCGAGAACATCGGTGGTGTTACCGCGATTGATGTTCAAGCTGATGTTAATTACACTAAACGCATGTTTGGTAAAGACACTAATCAGACTATGAGTATTCCCTTTGGTATACTTAAAAGCGAAGAAGTACGTCTAGAATTAATGGATCATATGGAGTCTCCTGGAAATGAAGACTATTTTGAGATTAAAAAAATTGAAACACAATTTAACACGGTAAGCCGAAAATATTTTTCAGATGGTCCAACAAAAAATGATTCAACAAAATCTTTTACACATATAAATGAAGATAGGTCTGTCACTGTCATACTAAAGAAGTAGGTTATTTTCTTTTAGCTTCGGGTGTCCAACACCCGACAGATACTATTTTGTATGCTTTGCATTCTATATTTATGTGGTCACAAGTTACTAAAATCTACCGGGACCGTGAGTACACTTATCGAACCTTACAGGTTCAGTACACCTTTTCAAATAGTTCAATTTGTATGCTTCGCATTCATAGTTTATGTGAGCCACAATAATTTGCTTTCCGTCGAAAGCAAATTTTCCAGCCCCGGACTCAGTTATTTTTCTTGCAAGAAAAACATACTTCCGTCTTCACAAAGCACAAAAAAAGAGCACAGCAGTGTGCTCTTTTTCTCGTAAGTGCTTTGTGACCCTACCGGGAATCGAACCCGAATTTAATCCTTGAGAAGGATCCGTCCTAACCGTTAGACGATAGGGCCAATTTGTTGGCCTCTATCGTCTTCCATGGAGGGACGACAGGGGGCCATACAGGGAAGAATATAACATTTTATTTTGTAGTATGCTATATTTAGTTTGAGTTTTGTAAGTCTACGATTAACAGGAGGTTCGTATGCCGACGCAGTCGATTCCCAGCCCCCTGCCTCGCAGCAAAGAGGAGGAGCGCATTTTTCTGACAGAAATGGCGACAAAGTATTATGATGCCGTCGTAAGGGGGAAGAGCTTAGGGGAAGCCTTTTCTCTGATCAAGAGGGGGGACGACCTTCTTGCCATGCGCGATATGATTAAGTGAAGGAGGTAGAGATCAATCGCCGGACGGGGCTCCTTCGGGAGACTCGCCGGCGACTTGCAGTTTTATCAATCAAATTTCGTGTGGTATAATAAAAACAATGTAATAAATAGGGTAGTCGAGACGTCTACCCATCTATATTATTAGGTTTATTAAGAAATTAAATTTTTATGATGAATAAAAACAAACTTATATCAACGACAGCGATAGCTTTGGTTATTGCTCTTTTAGGAGGCACTTCTGCTTTCGCGGAGAAGGCCGTGCCGGGAGACATGCTCTATGGGGTGAAAGTATCGGTAAATGAAAAAGCGGCTGGAGCCTTTGCTTTTTCAAAGATTGCTCAAACCAAGTGGAAGGAGAGGCTGGTGGAGCGTAGGCTGGAAGAAGCGCAGAAGGTTGTTTCTGGGGATGTACTCGATGAATCAACTAGAATTATTTTAGAAGAAAAGATAAAGACTCAGATTGATGATTTTAATGAAAATTTAATTGAACTAAAAGAAGACGAAGACGAGTCCGAAGATTTGTCTGAGATAAACATCAGACTACAAGCTTCATTAAGAGCTCATCAGGGTGTACTTGAGAAGGTATTAGGAAAAACAAACATCAGCGATGACACCAGAGTGGAGACAGAAAAGCTCGTTTCAGTTCTTAAAGAATCAAAAAACAAGGTAAAGGATAACCACGAAGATATTGAACTGGAATTGGGAGCAAGTGAGCAAGATACTCTGCTTTCTTCTTCTGCCTCAGCAAATCACGAATCCGCATTAGGGAAACAAACGGCGGCTGAGAATGTATTGAATTCAGTAAAACTTTTATATCAAAGAGAAAAAATAAATCTATCAGCTAACATTCAAAGTCAGATTGATGGGAAGCTTGCCTTAGTAGAAACAGCCTTTCAGGAAGGTAAGGCCCTTATCGTTTCTGCGGACTATGTAGACGCGTTTAGTAAATTTCAATTGGTCATAAGCGGAGCCAATTCTACCAGACTGCTTGTGCTCTCAAACGTTATTAAAGGAAACATAGAAGACGATATGGATGACGACGACGATGAAGAAGAAATAGAAGACGATGATGATATTAATGACGATGAACTTGATGATGAAGAAGACGATGGAGATGATGATGAAGACGAAGAGGATGACGACGATGATGAATTTGAGCTAGAAGACTAATTTTCCTACTAAGAAATACATGATAATATAAAAAATATGAAAAAGTTGGTTTTATCCATATCTTTAATATTTGTTTTTTCCGCGTATACATTATATGTGCGTATAATGGGAGCTAGCGCTCCGGTGGCGCTGACGCCGGAACCCAATAAGCAGAAAGTAGCTCTGTCTTTACCGCAATATAAAACAACAACCGGGAACCCAAAAACTGGACCTACCCCTAAACCAACGACTACCTCCAGCTCTGGCACCTCTTCAACCCCAACCCCAATCCCAACCTCCAATCCAACTCCTGCCCCCGCTCCCGCGCCGGTTGTTGCGAATGTCGGAAAGTATAAAAACGGAACTTATACAGGCAGTGTGATAGACGCATACTATGGCAACATCCAGGTCAGGACTGTCATCTCCGGAGGTGAGATAGTAGATGTGCAGTTCCTGGACTACCCGCAAGATAGGAAAAATTCCGTGCGTATCAATGAGCGTGCGATGCCATACCTGATCAGTGAAGCTATCACAATACAAGATTCCAATGTAGACACAGTCTCGGGGGCGTCTTTTACCAGTGCCGCTTATCGTAAATCCCTATCTTCTGCCCTGGCTCAGGCTCGCCAATCTTAAATAAATTCCAATGAAACAGATTCAAATTATCATGGGGACTCCTGTCATTGTGGAAATTGCGGACAGAGAAAGCAGGCAAGAACTTTTTGATGAAGTTTTTGACTACTTCAGGTATGTGGATGACAAGTTCAGCACCTACAAAAGTACCAGCGAAATTTCCGCTATTAACGAAGGAAAAATAAAAAAAGAAGAAATGAGCGACGATATAAAATTGGTTTTTAAGCTTTCGGAAGAAACCAAGAAACTGACGGATGGATATTTTGATATTGTAACGAAGGCGGGGAAGTATGACACGTCTGGTTTGGTAAAAGGCTGGGCCATTTTTAACGCAAGCAATATTTTAAAAAATCACGGCATTAAAAACTTTTTTGTAGAAGCTGGTGGAGATATCCAGACATCCGGAATAAACGAAAGTGGTGAGCCGTGGTGTGTTGGTATCCAGAATCCTTTTTCTGAAAAAAGAGAAGTAATAAAAAAAGTTTACTTACATAAGGATGAAGGGATAGCCACTTCCGGAAACTATGTGCGAGGCAACCACATTTACAATCCAAAAGATAAAAATGATTCACTTGCAGACATCGTAAGCATCACAGTCATAGGGCCGAACATCTTTGAAGCAGATAGATATGCAACAGCCGCCTTTGCGATGGGGAAGAAGGGTATATTTTTTATAGAAGAATTGGAAGGATTTGAAGGATATTCCATTGATAAGGACGGGCAAGCTATTATGACGAAGGGTTTTGATAATTACATAAAAATAATATAATGAACTTATGCTCAAATATATAGATAATTTTTTAAACAAGATAACGATGTACAGAATAACTCTGTACGTTTTGTTATTCTTTTTTGGTTCCGCTTTTACGCTTTCAATTTTTAAATTACTACCGTATACGCCAGTGGACCTGGTAGCCTCGCTTCTGATTATATTGGCTGTGTCTTTCGTCTTCAATGTTATTTTTTCTTTTGTATTTGAAGCGCCGACCAATACGGAGTCCATTTACATCACCTCCTTAATTTTGTTTTTCCTCATTACTCCCGCCCAGGGCGGAGTGTACGCGCAATTTCTTCCGTTGGCTATCTGGGCATCCATCTGGGCCATGGCTTCAAAATACATTTTTGCCATTGGAAAGAAACACATCTTTAACCCAGCCGCCTTCGCTATGGTGCTTGTGGCTTTCACCATCAATGAATCAGCCAGTTGGTGGATCGGAACGCCCTATATGCTACCCTTTGTCGTCGTGGGTGGTTTGTTGCTCGTCAGGAAAATTCGTCGGGCGGATTTGGTGTTTAGTTTTATAATCTCCTCTTTGGTGTTCATAACCATATTTGCGATATTCAGGGGTTCAAATGTCACTAATACTTTATTCTTTACTTTCAGAGATTCCGCTTTCTTGTTTTTTGCTTTTATAATGCTCACCGAACCGCTCACCGCGCCCACCACGAAATGGCTGCGCATAGCCTATGGAATTTTAGTTGGATTTTTGTTTACGCCCTCACTCCATATCGGCGCGTTTTATGCCACCCCGGAGCTGGCGCTCGTTGTCGGTAATGTTTTCGCTTATATGACGGGTCCAAAGGAGAAATTATTTTTAAAATTGAAAGAGCGTGTCAAAGTGGGCGCGGATACTTTTGATTTTATTTTTCAAAAAGACAAAAGTTTTTCTTTTAAGCCGGGACAATATATGGAGTGGACCTTGAAGCATCGCAGTCCCGACACGAGAGGGAATCGCCGTTATTTTACCCTGGCGTCATCACCGACAGAAGATGAAATACACTTGGGGGTAAAATTTTATCCCGAACCAAGCAGTTTTAAAAACCGCCTATTGGCGCTTGCTCCGGGTGGGGAAATCATTGCTGCTCAAAAGTCCGGAGATTTCGTACTGCCAGAAGATAAAAATCAAGAGCTCGTATTCCTCGCAGGGGGAATTGGTGTTACCCCATTCCGAAGTATGGTCCAATATTTACTGGATAAAAAAGAAAAAAGAGAAATCACTATTTTTTATTCCAATAAAACAGTCGCGGATATAGCCTACAAGGAAGTCTTTGATAGAGCGCAAGCCGAACTCGGAATAAAAACTATTTATATGGTCACCGATCAAAAAGAGAAACTGCCTGACGCATCTCTGCATAGTGGCAGGGTAGACGCGCAGACCATCAGAGAAGAAATTCCCGACTATTTAGCCAAACAATTTTATATATCCGGCACACACAGTATGGTGGATTCATTTGAGGATATTCTCAAGTCTATGGGTGTGTCTAAGAAAAATATAAAGATAGATTTCTTCCCAGGTTTTGCGTAAAAAACCAGTTGACACATAGCATATGATATGCTCTTATTGGAGTAGAAGGAGGAAGTCATGAACTCGAGAAAGAACTCCCCGCCGCTCTTTGTATTGGGTCTGCTGGGGGTGCTTTTTTTTGCTCTCCCCACATCAGACCCGAAGGAAAAGTCCACCGAGGCGGAGACGGATGCATCTCAAGAACTTGCAGCCCTCGAGAAAAGGGCGACACTGGCGGAAGCGGAAGTGAAGAGACTGAATCGCAAGATTTCAAGCTCTGTGCTTAATCTGCTTTACAAGGAACTTGACGCGGTTGAGTTCGGAGGGGTAGAGCCCTCCGGTCCCTGGGAGAACTACTACGTGGTTCTTGTTGGAGAACTCAACCGGAAACACTTCAATCCCAAAGAAGTGAACAAGCTTCTTGATCGGATGGTGGACATGTCCAAGAGGGGAAAGTATTTCTTCCCCGGACAGGCCGACAACCTGGAGGCGTTCTATCAGGACGTGGAACGTCTCAGGCCGAAGTAGCTGTTTCCAATATCGTGCAACCCGGGCAATCATGCCCAAACGGCACCAGCGACACCTAGGAGGAGTCGCTGGGCCTTTTCGTTTCTAGTCTTCTATTTTTGGTTTTTCTATCTCTAAAAGATTTATGTCTGGCGAAGTACCAGTAATTTTTAAAACATCTTTGTCTATTTTTTTATATTCTCTCCCGGAAGCTTGGTAATGGTTAACTACAGTACCTATAGCGTTTCCTAGCTTGTTATGATATTCCTCGTATGATTTTAAATGTTTTGTTAAGTCGCTCACTTTTTTAATTATTTCTTTGGCGGATTCTTCTATCTTAAAAGCCTTAAAACCATAGAGCACAGATTGTAAATATGCCATGAAAGTCGTAGGAGAAATGACAATAACCTTCTTTTCATTATAGGCGTAGTCTATGAGATTTCGTGTGTTTACTTTTATAGAACCCACTTCGTTTACGAGCAAATCATAATAAATAGCTTCTGCCGGAATATACATAAAAGCAAAAGGCAAGGTGCCTTCTTCTGGGCGTACATATTTTGCTGTTTCGTCTATCCTTTTCTTTAAATCATTTTTAAATTCCTTTTCAAGTTCTTCTCTTTGACGATCATCAATGGCATGCACCACTCGGTCATAATTGTCTAAAGAAAATTTCGCGTCTATGGGTATGATACCTTCTTTGGTGATGATGACGGCGTCTACTACTTCTTTATTTTTAAATTCATACTGCATTTTGAATTGTCCTGGCGCGAGGGTATTTGAAAGTATGAGCTCAAGCGATGCCTCGCCCCAATTGCCACGTTGTTTTTGGTGTTTAAGAGTTTTTTCTAAGTCTCCCAACTTGTCGGCGATAGTAATAAATTGTCTAGTGGCCTCGTTAGTTTTCGTTTGTTCGCGCGCTACTTCAATCAGATTTTTATTTACTTCACGAGTCAAATCTGCCATCTGTTGCTGAAGCATTAGTAGCGCTGGACTATCTTCTTTTTTTTCTTCTTCCTTTTTTTTGCCGAAAATAAAATACACCAATATTCCTCCAGTTATTAATCCCAATAATATAAAAAGAATATTTTCCATATATTTATTTTTTTAAATGATGCTTAAGGGTATAAATCCAGTCTTCGTCAATCTGATCACTTTCTAATTTTTGGGCGAGTAGCCATTCCAAATATCCACGATCAGTCATAAGCACGTCCTCTATCTTTTTACCTAAATGTTTTCCGAAGTTAAAGGTTCTCAGTAGGGAAGGATGTGAAGAGATTTCTATCATTTTTGCTATTACTGAATCCTCTCCCGCCTGCGAAGGAGGGGTGCCCCTTGGGGCGAGGGGGTCCTTTTTTGTTTCTTCTTGAATTTTATTATAAAGCCTTTCAAAAAGTTTTTCTAAAACCAGAACATCGCCCAATGCATCGTGAGCTGTCGCTTCAACATCTAGGTCTAGTAAGTAACGCAAGTATTGCAGATTATATCTGTCTATTTTTCCTTCCTTATCTAACTCTCTAGCGACTCGGAGCGTACAGATAAATTTACTTGGGTTTATGTCTTCTTTTTTTACAATCATTAAATCAAAAGGAGCATTATGAGCTACAACAATAGAATTCTCCTCTTCAAAAAGTTTCTTGATGATGGGTTGGTCGGTGCTTTCTTTAAAAGTCGGCTTTTCCGCCACCATTTTGTTGGTGATGTGGTGCACAGCGGAGGCTTCGGGGGGGATTTTAATTTCGGGCTTATAGAGACCAACGAAAGTCTCGTCATTGATTTTATAAGCGATTTGCACCAGAAAATCTTTTTCCGTGTTGCCTGTAGTTTCTGTGTCAAAAAATATTAATTTAGACATAGTGTTATTTTAACATAAAATGATATAATGTGTGTACCTGTCCCGTACTAAATTTTTGATTACGGGACATAAAGATAAAGATTATTAATTAAAATTTTAGTACTGGGATGCTTCACGAACAAATAAAAAACAATATAAAAGAGGCCATGATGGCTAAGGATAATGTACGGTTAGAGACATATAGAAATATGCTTTCTTCTTTTACCAACGAACTAGTTAGTAAGGGCAAGAAGCCGAATGAGATGCTTGGAGATGAAGAAGCTATCGCTGTGATTACCCGGCTTTCTAAACAACGCAAGGACTCAATGGAACAGTTCAAAAAGGGGAACCGAGAAGACTTGGTCGCCAAGGAGCAAGCCGAGCTTTCAATTCTTGAAACATATTTGCCGAAATTGATGGATAAGGGCGAAGTGGAAAAGATTGCCAAGGCGAAAAAGGACGAGCTCGGGGTCACGGATCCAGCCAAGAAGGGAATGCTGATGTCCGCCCTGATGAAAGACTTGAAAGGTAAAGCAGATGGCGCAGTGGTGAAAGAAGTCGTGGATCTTATGTTTTAATTTGTATTCTAATTATTTACCATGCATACTGTAAACCTTTTGACCAGCCTAGTAGAGAATCATCAGGTTTTGGCCTATGCGGTGATTTATTTAGGGTTAATTTTTGAAGGGGAGATTTTTATTATTTCCACGGGCATCTTGGCGCAATTAGGAGCGCTGAATGTCTGGTTTTCTCTCCTGTTTATTCTTTTGGGTGGTTTTTCCAAGACTATTTTGGGTTATACTTTAGGTAAATTCTTGTATAAAAAATTCAACCATCACAGAGTTTTTAATTATATTCAAAAAAGGGTGTACGCCGTCCTGCCCAGGTTTAAGGTCAAGCCATTCTGGTCCATTTTTATTTCAAAGTTTATAATGGGGGCGAATTATCTGGTGGTGATTTTCGCCGGTTATGAAAATGTAGATTACAAGAAATTTATAAAAGCAGAAGTCTCGTCCACTCTAATCTGGGCCCCGCTTATGTTGTCTGTCGGTTATTTCTTCGGTTACACAGCGCTTCATAT
>MFWB01000015.1:0-20119 GCA_001787205.1 Candidatus Nomurabacteria bacterium RIFOXYB1_FULL_39_16 | reverse complement strand
ATTATGTTTATAATCTTTGTTATTTTTGACAAGTTTATTAGTTGGGTTTTTGAATTATTTGAAGAATATTATCACGGGTCCCGTTAGAAATTCACTAAATAACACGTTAAGATAAATATTATTAATTAAAATTTTTAATGGGATGGAAACAAACAATAAAAAATTAATAACTCACAACGGGTCTTTTCATGCGGATGATATTTTCGCTTGCGCTACCTTGAGTTTGATGCTTGAAAAGGCGGGGGAAAAATTTGAAGTGATTCGCACCAGAGACGAAGAAATCATCAAGACGGGAGACTATGTTTTTGATGTCGGGGGAATTTACGACGAGAATCTCAATCGTTTTGACCATCACCAGATAGGTGGAGCGGGCAAGAGGCAAGGAGGTATAGAATATTCTTCTTTCGGTCTTGTCTGGAAAAAATTCGGAGAAAAAATTGCGGGGTCAAAGGAAGCGGCTCTACTCATAGATAAGAAAATCACAGAGCCGATTGACGCGGGAGACAATGGTATTGATTTGGTTGAATTTATAAACGAAGCCAAGCCGTATTTTATCCAGACATTATTCAGGTCTTTCCGTCCAAGTTGGAAAAACGCAAATGATGAAACTCTATTTTCCGGGTTTATGCAATCAGTGGAGATAGCGAAGAGTCTCTTGGGGCGGGAGATAGCGCTTATTCAAGATGGCATTGAAGCAGAAGGAAAGATTGAGGATTGTTATAAAAATTCGGAAGATAAAAGAATTATCATTTTGGACCGAAAATATCCATGGGAAGAACAATTGTATAAATATGAAGAACCGGTCTTTGTCATTTTTCCCAGACTCAACGACGGGCTCTGGAGCTCAGAAGGAGTCTTTGCCGACTTTCCGTCTTTTGAGAGGCGTAAAAAATTTCCTCAAGCTTGGGCGGGTCTGCGAAATGAAGAATTGCAAAAAGTCACAGGAGTAAAGGAGGCGGTGTTTTGTCATCGCGGATTATTTTTGGCGGTTGCTAAATCTAAAGAAGGAGCTATCAAATTGGCGCAAATTGCGTTAGAATCATAAAGGTATGGCATTTATTGATGAAATGAAGATTTATGCGGAAGCTGGACGCGGTGGCGACGGCGTAGTGCGCTGGCGCCAGGAGAAATTTGTGCCGAAGGGTGGCCCCTCGGGGGGAGACGGCGGACGCGGAGGAGATTTTTATATTATGGCGGTGCGCGATGTGCACATTCTTTCGAAATACAAAGCGAAGAAAAGTTTTACCGCTTCGCGTGGAGAAGACGGCGGGAATAAAAGCCTTCATGGTAAGAATGGTGAAGACTTTAACCTGGAATTACCCGTAGGTTCTATCGTCACCAATCTCGGAACTGACGAAACGTGGCAACTCTCAGAACCCGGGCAGAAATTTTTGATTTTAAGGGGCGGATACGGAGGCTTCGGCAATGAGCATTTTAAAAGTTCCACCAACACCACTCCGAAAGAATCACGGGAAGGGCAAGAGGGAGAAAGGGGAGATTTTAAAATTGAACTGGAACTTTTTGCTGATATAGGATTGATTGGTTTGCCGAATGCGGGCAAGAGTTCTCTCCTTAACACACTTACCAACGCAGAGGCGAAGGTTGGAGATTATGCTTTCACCACCCTAGACCCCAATTTGGGTGATTTTTATGGCTATATAATTGCCGATATTCCAGGAATCATTGAAGGAGCTTCGGAAGGCAAAGGACTCGGAGTGAAATTTTTACGGCACATCAAGCGAACCAAGATGCTCGCGCATCTCGTTTCTTTTGAGAATCTAAAATCTACCAGTGCTGCGGGAATGATAAAAGCATACAAAGAGGTTAGAAGAGAATTGGAAAGGTATGATAAAAAATTAAACCTGGGTGATGAAGGTTTGTCTTCTAAAGAAGAAATAATAATTTTAACCAAGACGGATGTCGTAGAAGATTCCAAAATCTTAGATAAAATAGTTAAAGAATTCAAAAAAGTATGTAAAAAGGTTTTTGTTTTGTCCTTGTTTGATGATAAAATGATAAAAAAGTTTAGTGACGATGTGGCAAAAATTTTAAAAAAGAATGGCAAATAAATATTTTCCGACAATTGGACTTGAAATACATGCGGAGTTAAAAACACAAACTAAAATGTTTTGTGGCTGTTCGAACGATCCCGATGAGGAGTTGCCGAACGTTAATGTCTGCCCTGTATGTATGGCGCACCCTGGCGCATTGCCTGTCGCTAACAAAAAAGCGATAGAAAACGTGATTAAGGTTGGACTAGCGATAAACGGGCAAATTGCAGACTTTTCAGAATTTGATCGTAAGAATTATTTTTATCCCGATATCCCTAAGGGTTATCAGATTTCTCAATATAAATATCCAATAGTTTCTGGTGGGCGCTTAGCAGATATGGATGTGACTAGAATTCACCTGGAAGAAGATACCGCGAATAATAAACACGATCGCGGGAATTTTTCTTTAATTGATTTCAATCGAGCCGGAGTGCCTTTGATGGAACTCGTCACTGAACCGCACACCTTTGAAACCGCGGAAGAAACAGCTAAAAAAGCCACGAGATTTGCAAAAGAATTACAACTTATACTTTGGTATCTGGGTGTGTCGGAGGCGAATATGGAGAAAGGTGAAATGCGAGTGGAGGCGAATATCTCAATCTCGGCAGATAAAAATAAGTTAGGCACGAAAGTAGAAGTAAAGAATTTGAACTCCTTTAGAAGTGTTGAACGTGCCATAAAATATGAAGTGGACAGAATGACTGAATTGATGGAAAGCGGAAAGGGGGATGAAATAGTACAAGAAACTCGCGGATGGGACGAGACCAAACAACAGACTTTTTCTCAGAGGAAAAAAGAGGGAAGTGCAGACTATAGATATTTCCCGGACCCTGATTTACCGAAAATGAAGCTTCATGAAGCCTTTGATTTGGAAAAAATGAAGCAAGATTTGCCAGAATTACCAGAGGTAAAAAGATTAAGATACAAAAATGATTTCGGTATTAAAGATGAAGATATAGAAGTTTATATTAATGACCCTGTTCTCGGTGCATGGTTTGAAGATATCGCTTATCGCTTAATGCCAGAAAAAGAAAAGATAAAAATAGCCTCAAATTTAATAACTAATGATTTAGTGGGTTCTGGAAAAGACTTTAAAAATTTTCTTAACATTGATTCATTTGTTGATGCAATTGATGCTGTTCACAGGGGAGAACTTAGTTCTAGAGTTATAAAAGATTTATTAATGGTTGCTGATGGTTTTGAAAAAGGACAAACCATTCTTAAATATGCAAGAGAAAAAGGACTAATTCAAAAAAATGACGAAGGAGCAGTAAAAGTATTGGTAGAAAAAGCTATAGCAGAAAATCCTGACGTTGTGGCTGTATATAAGAGCGGAAAGGAAAACGCCATTATGTCTTTGGTAGGTAAAATTATTAAAGAATCAAATGGCTCCGCCAATCCTCAAATTGTTATAAAACTTTTGAAAGAAATGCTATAATTGAGGGATGAAGACTCTAAGAGAATATATCAAAGAAGCTGAAGAAAAAAAGGTAGCCATCGGGCATTTCAATATTTCAAACTTGGAAAGTTTACATGCTATTTATAATGCCGCCAGGAAATTAAATGTGCCGGTGATTATTGGATTGTCGGAAGGAGAAGAAAATTTCGTCGGGCTAGAAGAAGCGGTGGCCCTAGTGCGCGCCATAAGGGAACGGGACGATTATCCGATATTTCTAAACGCTGACCATCATCATAGTTTTAAATCGGTGAAGGAATGCATTGATGCGGGGTTTGATTCTGTGATTTTTGACGGGGCAAAATTGAGTTTTGAAGAAAATGTAAAAATTACAAAAGAATGTGTAGACTATGCTCATACCTTCAAGGAAGCTACTGGTCGGGATGTTTTGGTGGAAGCGGAATTGGGTTATATCGGCGAAGGTTCAAATATTAAAGATACCATTCCCGAGGGCGCTGGGATTTTAACTAGTAGAGATGAAGCGAAAAGGTTTGTGGAACAAACGGGAGTAGATATGTTTGCGCCGTCTGTCGGCAGTATCCATGGACTTATAAAAAGCGGTAAACCACATATTGATACAAACCTTGTGGCAGAGATAAAAAGGGCCACTGGAGTGCCCCTAGTGCTCCATGGAGGCTCAGGGTTACGAGATGTAGATTTCACGGATGCCATATCATCTGGTATCAATGTGGTGCATATCAATACAGAAATTC
Source organism: Candidatus Nomurabacteria bacterium RIFOXYB1_FULL_39_16 (assembly GCA_001787205.1). Lineage (GTDB taxonomy): Bacteria > Patescibacteriota > Minisyncoccia > Phycocordibacterales > UBA9973 > UBA9973. The sequence continues at coordinate 15,899 of MFWB01000015.1, read as the reverse complement.
GTGTGGCTTATGTGGAAGGATTGAAAGAATCCATTTTAAAAAATAAAGACGAAGTGGTGCCGTATAAAGTTCTAGAATTGGCGAAAGAAGACGTAGAGAAAGTAGTGGAAGAAAGATTAAAACTTTTCAGTGGAATAAAATAATTTTTTAAAAAACTTGAAAGAAGAAATCTTAAAATTTTTTAAGGGTGATGCAGAAGATGATGAAGGAGCACTCATAAAATATTCGCACGATGCGAGCTTACTTGAAGTGCGTCCGGAAATTGTGCTTTTCCCGAGAGATTCGGAAGATGTGCAGAATTTAGTGAACTGGGTCAATGAGAACAAGCAAAATAAAGAAAAATATCCCAACTTATCTATTACTTGCAGATGTGCGGGGACGGATATGTCAGGTGGAGCGATAGGAGAATCCATCATTCTGGACTTTACAAGGTATATGAATAAACTGATTGGCGGGCCGTTGCCCATGGATGATATATCAAAATGGGAAATCGCGGTACAACCGGGAATGTTTTATCGTGATTTTGAGAAGATAACTTTAGAAAAGGGTTTGATTTTACCTTGTTATACGGCGTCCAAAAGTTTAAACGCGCTTGGCGGGATGTATGGTAATAATTCCGCAGGCGAAAGAACTCTAAAATATGGGAAAATGGAAGATTATATATTATCCGCCAAAGTTGTTTTCGCGGATGGAGTTGAGCGAACAGTAAAACCTTTTCCCGTGAAAGAAATTTCCGGGCAAGAAGAAATATATATAAAAGTTTTTGATTTAATCAAACAAAACGAAGAAGACATTAAACAAGCCAAACCGAAAGTCAGTAAAAACTCCGCGGGATATTATATTTGGAACACCATAAGTGATTTTTCCTCCCCTGCGAAGGGGAGGTTGGGAGGGGTCGTGTTTGATTTAAATAAGTTTCTTGTTGGTTCACAGGGGACGCTCGGCATTGTCACAGAGATGACTTTAAAATTAATTCCAGAAAACAAGCATTCTAAACTCGTTGTTATTTTTATGAATGACCTTGCTCCACTCGGTCGTTTGGTGGATGAAATTTTGACGCAAAATCCGGAAACGCTGGAAACCTACGATGATAAGACGATGAAATTGGCGGTGAAATTTTTCCCGGATTTCCTTAAAAACAAAGGGTTTTTTGGAATGTTTAAATTTATGTGGAGCTTTTTGCCAGAATTTTTTATGATGCTTACCAACGGTCTCCCTAAATTAATTCTTCTAGCCGAATTTGCTGGTGAAGATGAAAAAACAGTAAATGATAAATGCATAAAACTGGTGAAGAAAATTCAGGAGTTTAAATTAAAAGTGCACATCACCGAGTCCGAAACAGAGGCAAATAAATATTGGGATATCAGAAGAGAAAGCTTTGCCTTGCTTCGCAAACACGTGAAGGGTATGCGCACAGCTCCTTTTATAGATGATATTATTGTGCGCCCGGAATTCTTGCCTAAATTTCTTCCTGAATTAAATGATATTTTAAGTAAATATAATTTAACTTATACTCTTGCTGGCCATGCTGGGAATGGGAATTTTCACATCATTCCACTTATGGATTTCAAACGTCCTGATACGGCTAAAATAATAATAGAACTCGGAGAGTCTGTTTATGATTTGGTGGTGAAATATCACGGCTCTATCACTGCTGAACACAACGACGGACTAATTCGCACCCCTTATTTACGTAAAATGTATGGGGATAAAATCACGGGAATCTTTGAAAAGATAAAGGAAATTTTTGATCCCAAAAACATTTTCAATCCCGGTAAAAAAATTGTCACAGAAAATCAGGGTGGCACCAAAGAATATATAGCCTCGCACATAGCTAAAGAACATAAGGCTATACATAAAGTCTAGATTTGCTTTTAAGTCTTTTTCGTGTATAATCATTTTTATGTTTGCAATTAAAGCTAAAACAAGAGACGTTAGTGTTAAGTTGGATGCCCTAAGAAAGTCTGGAGAAGTTCCGGCTGTTTTTTATGGAGCAGGGAAAGACACCACCTCAATTTCCGTTGGAATGGTTGACTTCAAAAAGGTTTGGAGAGAAGCGGGAGAATCTTCCGCTGTGAAAATTACAACTCCGGATGGGATCATTGACGCCTTGATTCACGAAGTGCAGGTAGATCCAGTAACGGACGAGCCTATTCACGTGGATTTTTTGGCGATAGATATGAAGAAGAAAATCCGTGTTAACGTATCACTAGAATTTACGGGAGTATCAAACGCAGTAAAGAGTGGAATTGGAAATTTGGTCAAATCTATTCACGAGCTTGAAGTTGAAGCTCTGCCTGCCGACTTGCCACACAGCTTGACCGTGGATATTTCTAAATTGGAGACTTTGAAAGACCAAATTTTCGTTTACGATGTGGAAATTCCTGCCGAAGTGACACTCATCAGTAATCCTTCCGACGTGGTTGCTTCTATTATTGAACAAGTGGAAGAAAAAGAAGAAGTAGTAGTGCCGGTTGATTTGTCCGCAATTGAAGTGGAGAAGAAAGGTAAGAAAGAAGAAGAGGGAGGTGAAGCTGGAACTGAAGCTGCTCCCGCTCAAGAAGAAAAAACTGATAAAAAATAATTTTAAATATCAAACTAAATATGTTACAATAAAGGTTATGAAGCGGAATACGGTCATAGCCTTTTTTGTTTTAATATCAATGGTGTTTACAAGTTTAAGGACGCCAGAAACACGCGCTGCTTTTAACTGTCTTACCCTTACGACTTCTTCTAGCGAGAAAGATAAAGATTATTGCAAAAATGAGCTAGCGCAGATAGAGGCGGAGTTGGCGAGTTTGCTTGAAAAACAAAAAGAACAACAGAAACAAACAGGGACGATAAAAGGGGATGTGGATTATCTGACGAGTCAGATTAATGCCCTGAAGGCAAAAATAAAAGCGAGAGCCTTAGCTATTGCTCAATTGAAAGTGAATATTGCAGAGAAGGCAAGCAAGATAAAGTCTCTATCTAGTAAGATAGAAAGAGAACACGAATCTCTCTCTCAGCTCCTTCGCAACACGAACGAATTTGATAACGAAAATTTAGTTGGATTGATTTTGTCCGACGATAGCATTTCAAGCTTTTATAGCGATTTGGAATCTTACAATTCTATCAAGGAGGCGGTAAAAGATTCCATTGATGTCATAAATGGAGTAAAGGTGGAGACCGAAGTCGCCAAGCAAGACTTGGAGAAAAAGCAGGATGCAGAAACCGATGCCAAAGCGGATTTAGAAAGTGCGCAACAAAAAGTAGCGGTCTCGGAAGCCGAGAAGAAAAAACTTTTATCCATTAGTCAGCAGACAGAAGCCGCCTATCAGATGCTTGCTGCTGAAAAGAAAGCTCAAGCTGACAAGATACGGGCAGCATTATTTCCACTAGCAAACACTTCAACGAAGATAGATTTCGGGACAGCACTTCTATACGCAAATGAAGCTCAAAAGTTAACAGGCATAGAGCCAGCATTTCTCCTCGCAATACTTACCCAGGAAAGTAATTTGGGTTCAAACGTCGGACAATGTTATCTAACAAATCAAACTACTGGAGCTGGTGTGGGTAAAAATACTGGAACTCCTTTTGTAAATGTGATGAAACCGATGGGGATGCCGGGCAGAAAGGGAGACGTAGAAGATTTCTTAAGAATAACATCCAAGCTTGGTACCCCCTGGAATCAGACACCTGTTTCTTGTCCTATTGCAGGAGTGGCGGGTTATGGAGGAGCTATGGGCCCAGCACAATTTATTCCAACTACTTGGACACTATTTGAAAATCGCTTAAAGACATTACTTGGATATGATGCTAGTCCTTGGGCTCCGAAAGATGCGTTTATGGCTTCGTCTATGTATCTGACAGATCTTGGTGCTGTAGGCGCAAGTCCTAGCGCGCAACACAAAGCAGCTTGTAGGTATTATGGTACTGGTGGAGCTACGTGTTCATATAGTAATAGTGTTATGAAACTAAAAACTAACATTCAGGCAAACATAGATTTGCTTTAAGGTAAAAATTGTGATAACGTAATCAAGCAATGAAAAAAGATATACATCCCAAATATGATTTAAAGACGAAGGCTACTTGCGCTTGCGGAGCGGTTTTTGAAGTTGGTTCCACTATGCCCGAAATAAAAATGGAAATTTGCAGTCAATGTCATCCTTTCTACACCGGAAATGAAAAGATAATGGACACTGCCGGACGAGTAGAACGTTTCAAGAAACGAGCAGCTGCCACTGGAAAAGCTAAAAAGTAAATCACCACCCCTAACCCCTCCTCAACAAGGAGGGGAGTTTGCGTTCTCCTCTCCTCCTTGGTGAAGGAGGAGTGCCCGAAGGGCGAGGTGGTAATTTAAATGTTATAATTATTTTATGACTCTAGACTTAGAAGAACTTAAGAAGAATCACAATACTAGCTATTTGGCGAGTGTTTTAGAGAAACTTGTTCGTGAAGAAGCGGAAGTGCGAGAAATGCTGGATAGTGATGAGACTCTGCATGAAATGGCGGCGAAGGAGCTTAAATTTATTCAGGAAGAAAAAGAAAGAATAGAGGCACAAGTGGAAGATATTTTAAATAAAGACAAAGAGGCAGAAGAATTTCCGAATGAAATAGTATTGGAAGTACGGGCGGGCGCCGGAGGAGACGAAGCGTCGCTTTTCGCTTGGGAGCTTGCGCATATGTATGAAAAGTTTGCTGAAATACAAGGTTGGCAATGGAAGACTAACTATGAATCAAAGAGTGATTTGAATGGCTATAAAGAAGCAAGTTTTGAAATAAAAGGCCCCGCCAAGGACGGGGCAAGTAAAAATGTTTACAAGATGATGCGTTATGAGACGGGCGTGCATAGAGTACAGAGAATTCCCGCGACCGAAAAAAACGGCCGAGTGCATACTTCTACCGCTTCAGTGGCAGTGTTGCCAATCAGAAAAAAAGTGACCTTCCAAATAAATCCAGCGGACTTTGATATGGAATATTCCCGTTCGGGAGGAAAGGGTGGACAGAATGTGAATAAAGTTGAGACGGCAGTACGCATAATTCACATCCCCACAGGCTTGGATGTACGTTCTACAAATGAAAGAAGTCAGCTCGCAAATCGCGAGAAAGCGATGATGATTTTGACAGCCAAGCTTCAACAGCTAGAAGAAGACAAAGAAGCAGCCAAGCATGCCGGCATTCGCAAGGGACAAATCGGCTCTGGTGATCGTTCTGAAAAAATCCGTACTTACAATTATTCTCAAGATAGAGTGACTGACCATCGTATAAAAAAGTCTTGGCACAATCTACCGAAAATAATGGAAGGGGATATAGGAGACATTATTTCCGATATTGAATCTGGTGCAGTGGGGGATGAAGAGGAGGAATAACTTTTTGCTTTTAATTTTGCTTGTGTTATAATTAAATATGTAGGTCTCATTTAGCGAAACGAGTTTCTACGTTTATTAAGTAGTTTTTTGTCCCTTTTATTAAAAAGGGAAGAAGTAAAAGTATGGCTACAAAGCTATATGTAGGGGGACTCCCTTACAGCACCCAAGAGGACGCTCTTAAAGAGCTCTTCGCACAAGCTGGAAACGTTGTTTCCGCTGTGATTATCATGGACAAAATGTCCGGTCGTTCAAAAGGTTTTGGATTCGTAGAAATGGATAGTGCCGATGCAGCTGCAAAGGCTATCTCTATGTTCAATGATCAAGAATTTGAAGGACGCAAACTAACTGTTAATGAAGCTCGTCCTATGGAAGCTCGTCCACCACGAAGTGGGGGTGATAGAGGAGGATACAGTGGCGGAGGACGCCGAGAATACTAAACTTAATTTAGACAAAAAATCACCCGTGAGGGTGGTTTTTTGTTTTACCTCACCCCGGCTGCTACTGCATCCACCCCTCTCCATAATTAAATTATGGAGAGGGGAAGGCCTACCTACTGGCAGGCAGGGGTGAGGTGTATTTGCTGAAGTTTGTTTTTTCTGTTATATTTCTTATAGTGTTTTTATGTATATTGAGCGTGTAGTTCAGTGGTAGAACGCTGTCCTGATAAGACAGAGGTCGATGGTTCGATCCCATCCACGCTCACAGCGTAAGAAAGAAGCAAACAGTTTTGCTTCTTTTAGCTGTGAGGACCGCAGTGATGTTTTGCAAGTAAGCAAAACCACGAGGGGCGGGCTGCGAAAATTCCGAGTGGCGACGAGGAATTATTTGTAGCCACAAGAAACATTATTTGCATCTCGTAGGTTTTTCATTTATAATGCCTTAAAGCCTTAAACGGCTTTATTTTTGTGGAAAATGAAAAGCAAAATTTGAATAAAAATCCTTTACAAGAGTGGGGGAAGGGCCCTTGGTGGAAGCCAGCATTTGAGATTTTCAGTGAGATTTCTACTTGGATTGCAGTACCAATAATCTTGGCTGTGATAGGTGGAAAAGCTTTAGATGCTCACTACAATACAAAACCATGGTTTTTTATTGGATGTGTAGTTCTTTCTTTTATGATTTCATCTGTTGGCCTTGTTCGTTCAATGAAAAAATATGCTGATAAAATAAAAAACGAAGAAAAAGAAAAAGAAAAAGAAAAAGAAAAATAAAAATGACAATAAAAGAAACAGCACAAGAAAATATTTTAGAAAATGGAGCGCAAGAGGGAACTGAACAAGTCTCTCACGAAGTTACCATCTTCGCAGAGCCAATCAAGCATTTTGAAAATTTTACAATCACAAACGCTCTTTTTTCTAGTTGGGTTGTTGTTTTTATAATTATAGCTATTTCTGTAATTTTACGTTCAAAACTTCGTGAGATTCCAAAAGGGATTCAAAACTTATTTGAAATTATTGTCGAAGGGACAGTCTCTATATGTGATCAAGTCACAAATAATAGAAAGCTTTCTTTGAAAATTTTCCCTTTTGCTATATCTGTTTTCTTTTTTATCCTTTTAAACAACTGGCTTGGCATAATGCCTATCGGTGGTTTTGGTTTAATTGAAGAGGGGGCACATGGTTTAGCATTTATTCCTATTTTTCGTGGAGGTACAGCAGATATAAATATGACATTAGCCCTCGCTGTGATGGCAGTTTTTGGTGCAAATATCTTTGGTGCTTTTTCTCTAGGAATATGGAAAACTTTTAATAAATATGTTAATCTAAAAGCACTCGGACAAATAGGGAAAAAAATAAGAAAAGACCCTACAATCATCTTGGTTGCTCCGATCACGTTCTTTGTTGGTTTGTTTGAAATAATTGGAGAAGTAGCCAAAATAGCTTCGCTCTCATTCCGTCTTTTTGGTAATGTGTTTGCAGGAGAAGTTTTATTGGCGTCCATAGCAGCGTTGGTAGCGTTTTTTATACCGATACCTTTTCTTTTTCTAGAAATATTTGTTGGCATGATTCAAGCATTTATTTTTTCAATACTTCTCGTTGTGTACTTTACCATTGGTGCTTCAGATCACGATCATGAAGAAGGCCATGAAGTAAAGCACGAAGAGGAGCATGATAAGGTCGTTATTATTAATTAATTTAATCGTTATATTATATGGAAGTATCATTAGTCCCTTTTGCAAAAGCAGCAGTAATGGCCATTGGAGTAGCATTTCCAGCTTATAGTATCGGTAAAATCGGTGCTCAAGCCATGGAATCAATCGGTCGCAACCCTGAATCAGCAAGTAAGATTCTTGTTCCTATGCTTCTTTCTTGCGCATTCGCAGAAGCTATCGCTATTTACGTGCTTGTTATCGCATTCACAATATAGTTGGCAGTTGGAAGATTTAAAATTTAAGAATTTATTTTTTAAGTTTTGAATCTTTGCTACTGCCTGCTTGGCGTGCATTTAATATTATTTTTTAAATTAATTTAGAATGGAATCAATCATCAACGCATTTCACATAGATTATAAAATTATCCTTGCCCAAATGTTAAATTTTGGTATAGTTTTTGTTGTTTTATATTTTTATGCCATCAAGCCTCTGGGGAAAATAATGAAAGAAAGAGGAGATAAGATAGAAAAAGGTGTAAAAGACGCAAAGACAAATGCAGAAATATTGGATAAATCTAAAGCAGAATATGAAGAGATTTTAATAAAAGCTAAAAGTGAAGCAGATAAAATATTCCAAGAAGGAAAGAAGGAAGCTCAAACTAAAAAGACAGCAATGTTGGAAGAAGCCAAAAATGAAGTGGCTTTAATCATTGAAAATGGCAAGAAGACACTAGAAGCAGATAAAACAAAAATGGTAGAAGAGGCAAAGAAGGAAATTGTCACTTTGGTTATTAGCGCCACAAAGAAACTTCTAGGTGAAAAAATAGATGGGTCACTTAATGAAAAAACGATAAAGGAATTCAATAATTTATAATATGTCCATAATATCAAACAACGATATAGCGCATGCGATTTATTTAGCATCAAAAGATAAAAGTAAAGAAGAACAATCTTTAATTTTTAAAAATGTCATAAAATTTTTAGTAAAAAAGAAAAAAATTGCTAGAGTCCCAGATATCCTTCTCCGTTTAGGAAAGATAATAAATAATTATGAAAATAGGATAGTGGGAAAAATATTTAGTAAGGAAAAGATAACAGAGACACAAAATAAAGAAATAAATCAAATCCTGGCTCACCGATATTCTGTAAAAGAAGTTATCCTTAACGAAAAAATAGATGAAAAGTTGCTGGGGGGATTCAAGATGGAAGTGGGCGACGAAGTCATTGATCTCACTTTAAAGAAAAAGATAGAGAAATTACAAGAACATTTAACAAGTAACAAGTAACGTATGAATACAAATAACATTGTCGAAAATTTAAAAAGAGAGATAGAGAATTTTTCCACCCAGATAAAAGCTGAAAAGATAGGTAAGGTATTAGAAGTTTTCGACGGAATTGCAAAAGTCTCCGGGCTTTCTGATATTAAATCTTCAGAAATGGTCATATTTCCTGGAGGTGAGACTGGAGTTGCTTTAAACTTGGAAGAAGATGCTATCGGTGTCATTATTCTTGGTGATTTTTCTAAAATAAAAGAGGGTGATGAAGTAAAATCAACAGGAAAAATTTTAGAAATTCCAATTTCTGATGATATTTTGGGACGTGTAGTAAATGCTATCGGTGTACCGATGGACGGTAAGGGTGCAATCAAATCCACCAAAACTTATCCTATTGAAAAAGTTGCTCCTGGAGTCATCACTCGTCTATCTGTAGACCAACCAGTAGCTACAGGTATAAAAGTTATTGATGCTATTATCCCAATAGGCCGTGGTCAGCGTGAACTTATAATTGGAGACAGGCAGACAGGTAAGACAGCTATTGCTATAGATACTATTTTAAACCAAAAAGGTCAAAATATGATTTGTGTTTATGTATCTATCGGTCAGAAAGATTCTAAACTTAGAAAAATAGAAGCACGCTTAGAAGAAGGTGGAGCTATGGGCTACACCGTCATTGTATCCGCTGGTGCATCTGAAGCGGCAGCCCTTTCTTATATAGCACCGTACACCGGTGTCTCTATCGCAGAATACTTTATGGATCAAGGTAAAGACGTCCTCATTATTTATGATGATTTGTCTAAACATGCAGTAGCTTACCGCGAAATTTCTCTTCTTTTGCGTCGTCCACCAGGTCGTGAAGCATATCCTGGAGATGTTTTCTATCTACACTCTCGTTTGCTCGAACGTGCTTGCCGAAGAAATAAAGAATACGGAGGTGGATCTATCACTGCTTTACCTATAGTGGAAACTCAAGCTGGTGACGTGTCTGCTTATATTCCTACAAACGTTATTTCTATCACCGATGGACAGATTTTCTTAGAGACAGATCTTTTCTATAAAGGTATCCGCCCTGCTGTAAACGTTGGTCTTTCCGTATCTCGTGTGGGTTCTAGTGCTCAAATAAAAGCAATGAAAAAAGTGGCAGGAACTCTAAAATTAGACTTGGCACAATTTCGAGAGCTCGAAGCATTTGCTCAATTCGGTTCTGACCTTGATGAATCCACCAAGCGCCAGCTCGAGAGAGGCAAGAGAGCTGTGGAAGTATTAAAACAACTTCAATATTCTCCTGTAAAGACAGAACATCAAGTCGTCACTCTGTATGCTTTGACGAAAGGTTTTATGGATGACATAGCTATCGATAGAATTAAAGAATTTGAGCTAGGTTTAGCTTCTTATAGTGAAAACAATGCAAAAGTTTTTTATAAACAAGTTTTAGAGAAAAAAATGTGGGATGAAAAAGGTGAAGAGGAATTAAAAAAAGTTATTGCTGATTTTAAAAATAATTTTACCAGATAGAGCTTTAGACTTTAGATAGAGTCTAAAGCTCTATCTGGGCAACAATCAAATGGCCGGTACAAAAGAAATTAAAAGAAGAATAAAAAGTGTAAAGAGCACAAAGAAAATCACAAAAGCGATGGAGCTTGTGGCTGCTTCCAAGATGAAGCGTGCTGTATCTGCTACGCTTGCATCACGTCTTTATGCTGAATATTCTTCTAGTATTCTTACTTCTGTCGCTAAAAACATTGAAAAGATTTCTAGCCCTTTATTTACAGAACGAGAAGTAAAAAATGTATTATTAATACTTATTACTTCAAACAGGGGACTTTGCGGTGCATACAATGCTCAAATTATAAAAAGGGCACTTTTTTTGATAAAAAAAGAAAATGAGAATACAAACATTCACATTCTAACAATAGGTAAAAAGGGAGATGTGGCAATGCGCAGGATTAATAAAAACATTATAGCTAGTTTTTTTGAGCTTCCAGATTACGTATCTCTCAGGGATGTGGTCCCTATTTCTAAACTTTCTATTGATGAATTTTCTTTAGGAAATTATGATAAAGTTCTTGTCGCTTATACTGATTTTATTTCTGCTTTAAACCAAAAACCAAATATAAAACAAATTTTACCAGTTTCAAAAAGGAGCTTAAAAGAATTGATAGAAAACTTGGGAGAAAATAAAAATAATCAAGAAGAAAATAGTAAACAAGATAGGAAGATAGATTATCTTGTTGAGGGAGATACAAAAGATTTGATTGCATCCCTAGCTCTGAAACTCACTAGAATGCAAATATATCAAATGCTTCTTGAGTCCAATGCTTCAGAACAATCCTCCCGCATGATGGCCATGAAGAATGCAAGTGAAGCTTCGGGGGAGATGATTGATGATTTAACTCTAATGTTTAACAAAGCCAGACAAGCAAACATCACTAGGGAAATATCAGAGATAAGTGCGGGAATGGTGACGGCAGATTAACAAATTATAAGCGTCGCGCTAAAAGGACGATTGCGCGACATGATTTCGCAAAATCAAATATTATTAATAAATTATAAACAACATATGAAGACAACAGGTATAATCAAAAGAATAATTGGACCAGTCGTAGATGTAGATTTTGGTGGTGAGAATCAAAATTTACCAGAGATTTACAATGCCCTAGAAGTAATGAAGGATAATAAGAAAATTGTCCTTGAGGTAGAACAGCATCTAGGTGGTGGGCTTGTCAGGTCTGTCGCTATGGATACGACTGATGGTCTTTCCCGTGGGATGGAAGTAATTGACACCGGTGGTCCTATTTCTGTACCTGTTGGAGCTCCTACACTCGGGCGTATTTTTAATGTTTTAGGTGAAGCTATAGATGATGGTGCTTCTGTGGCAGTCGGTAAGAGATTACCAATTCATCGCAAGGCTCCAGAATACGTAGTTCAGGCAACCAAAGTTGAAATTCTAGAAACAGGTATTAAAGTTATTGATCTTATCTGTCCTGTTTTGAAAGGAGGAAAAGTCGGACTTTTCGGAGGAGCAGGAGTCGGTAAGACTGTCGTCATTCAAGAGCTTATTCACAACATTGCTTCAAATCACGGAGGATATTCTGTTTTTGCTGGAGTCGGTGAACGTACTCGTGAAGGAAATGACTTATATCATGAAATGAAAGAGTCCGGCGTGCTTCCAAAAGTGGCCATGGTCTTCGGACAAATGAATGAACCGCCAGGAGCTCGTCTCCGTGTAGCACTTTCAGCTTTGACAATGGCTGAACATTTCCGTGATGCAGAAGGTAAAGATGTCCTTTTATTCGTTGATAATATTTTCCGTTTTACTCAAGCTGGATCCGAAGTATCTGCTTTGCTCGGACGTATTCCTTCTGCTGTGGGTTATCAGCCAACACTTGCGACAGAAATGGGAATATTACAAGAACGCATCACTTCTACCGATAAAGGTTCGGTGACGGCTGTCCAAGCTGTGTATGTGCCTGCAGATGACTTGACTGATCCAGCTCCAGCTACGACTTTTGCCCACTTAGATTCTACTGTGAACTTAAACCGTTCACTTACTGAAATAGGTATTTACCCAGCTGTGGACCCGCTCGACTCATCTTCTACAATTCTTGACCCAAACATCGTAGGTAAGGAACATTATGAAGTTGCTCGTGAAGTACAACGAGTCCTTCAACGTTACAAAGATTTACAAGACATCATTGCTATCTTGGGTATGGAAGAGCTTTCCGAAGCTGACAAAGAATTGGTTGCTCGCGCAAGAAAAATACAAAAATTCCTTTCTCAACCATTTTTCGTTGCAGAACAATTTACTGGAACCAAAGGAGAATACGTACCACTTTCTGAAACCATTCGTTCATTTAGAGAAATCTTGGATGGTAAACACGACGACAAGTCAGAAAATGATTTTTACATGAAAGGTGCAATATAAAAATTATGCAAAAGAAATTAAAATTAAAAATAGTTACACCAGAAAGATTAATCTTGGAAGAGATGGTAGATCAAGTTAGTTTACCGACGACTCTCGGAGAGATCACAGTCTTACCTGATCATATCCCACTTATTACAGAGCTTGCGTCTGGAGATGTGGTCGCTTATGTAAATGGTGAATATGTGCCTATGGCTGTAGTGGGTGGTTTTATTGAAGTTAAATATAATGAAGAAAATATTACCGAAGTTGCTGTTTTGGCTGATTTTGCTGAACACTTAACAGAAATTTCTGATGATAAAATAGAAAAAGCTAAAGCTCGCGCAGAAGAACTAAGTAAATTAATGGAAAATAAAGAACACGTAGACTTTGAACATTTCGAAGCCGAGCTCGAACGTTCACTCACTAGAGTAAGGATTGCAGATAAGTGGAGGACAAAGAAGTATAGAAAATAAATGTCTAAATTTTATGTCATTGCGACGCCGATAGGGAATATGGGAGATATCACTCTCAGGGCTATTGAGACACTTAAAAGCGTGGACTTAATATTGTGTGAAGATACCCGCGAGACTAAAAAAATTTTGGATAAATATGGTATCAACAAACCCACGATGAGTTACCACGCTCAGAGCAAACTTTCTAAAACGGATAAAATTTTTGAATTATTGGAAGCCGGTAAGAATCTAGCTTTGGTGTCAGATGCAGGTACTCCGGGGATCTCAGACCCGGGAGCAATGCTCATTTCTAAAATAAAAGAGGATACACATATGCGCGATCGCGTAAATGTGATTCCAATTCCCGGAGCTTCGGCTGTCATTACCGCATTGTCAGCATCTGGATTACCTACACACGAATTTACCTTCTTGGGGTTTCTACCACACAAAAAGGGGAGAGAAACGTTGTTCAAAGAAATAGCGCAAGCGAAGAGGACGATGGTCTTTTATGAATCTCCGCATAGAATTTTAAAAACATTAGAGGCTTTAGTTAAATTTTGCCCAGATAAAAAAGTCTGCGTCGCTCGTGAGCTGACGAAGATTTACGAAGAATTTCAAACCGGCTCTCCGGCTGAAATTTTAGAATATTTTAATAAGAATAAAGATAAACAAAGAGGGGAATTTACTGTGCTGATTGGTTAAATTCGGGTTTATGGGTTTTTAATTCCTCTCCCCATTCTCCTTTTATAAAGTCGTATTCTCTATGCACAATTACATCAAAATAATCTGATATAAATGTGGCTTTATCATCTGTTACTAAAATAGACAAAAGTTTTTTTGGGATTTCACCCCTGGCCTCTTTTTTTATTTCTTGTGGTAGTATTTCATCTATTAATTGATAGATTTCTGTTTGTCTTTTTATTAAAATTTTCTCATCCCCAATTATTGTTACCCCGTGGTATTCTTTTGTGTTTTTTCCCGATTCATTAAGAGGGATTTCATCAATCATAGCAGAAACTTCTTCAGTAATATTTTTTTTAGGTGCCTCAGTCTGAGGTTTCCTTCCTGCTTGTATTTTACGTACTTCCTCAGGATCTAGGGGTACATTAAATTTATTTATTCCATCCATATTTATATTTTATAAGATTAATTAATAATGTCAATAAAAAGTTGTGGGGCGAGCTTGTTTCCAAGCTCGCCCCGACCGATGTCCTTCTCTAGTCAGTCGGAAGGGGAAAGTCCCTCCCAGCTGACGTATTCGTCTCCTCCCCTTTGGGGAAGGACGAATGTCGTGGGGACCCTGTGCCCATCTGCGTCGATGAGCCAGAGGATCCTGAGCCACTTCTCGAGCGGAAGTGGTGTGGCCAGCTGGTCCAATTCGTCGTTTGCCATCGTGGGTCTCCTTCTTCCTCTATAGGCGCGAAGCCTAGCCAATGTTCGATTCTATAGTATTATACACCCTTTGGGGGGTAATGTCAATAGCTAGAGGAGATCTTCGGGATCCACGTAGATTTCAAAGGTTGGTTGGAGAGAGTGTAATTTATTAAGTAAACTATCATCTATGGAGGAATTGGTGGATATTTCGGGTAGAGACCATTTTTTTGGTTCTATTTTTAAGAGCGCGTTGGTCGCATATTTACCCTGAAGTCGCGCCACGAATCCGCTGAAAATTTCCGGAGAATATTCTTTAAACATTTCTTCAAGCATTTTCCTGGCTTTCAGAGTCTGGTCCTTGTCGCCCAAGTGGGTGATTTTTATAAAACGTTTATACGGCGGGTAATCAAGATTTTTTCTGTCTTCTAATTCTTCCCGCACGAATGAAAGCAAATTGGCCGATTTAATTGCCATAAGCGCTTTATCTTTTTCATTCTTGGTTTGTATGATGACTTTCTTTTTAGCGCTGTTGATTATGGAAAGAATAATCTGAATTATTTTTTCACTCATTTTAAAATTTGGAATACTCCAAAGCGAGTCAAAAGAAGCAATGATGGATAGAGGGACTTTTTCTTTCAAATAAGAAAATGCCATTTCTGTGCCGATGAGTATGGCGCCAGAGCTACTTTCAAATTCTTTTACGATTTTTTCTGCACCCTTTGCTGTCTTCGCGGATTCTTTGTCTAGTTTAAAAATCTTAATTTTTGGCTCGCCCGTAGGGCTATGCCCGAGGGGAAATAATCTTTTCACTTCTTCGTATACAGTATCCGTGCCGATGCCGAGAGGCATCAAGTTCCAGCTTCCGCAAGATGGGCAGACAGTATCTCCGTCTTTATCTTTTTGACATCTATTGCATACAAATATCCTTTTTTTGCCTTGGTGTGAAGTATAAAGCACCTGGGGCGCTCCGCAGTCTTCACAGCTTATAGTCTCACCGCATTCTCGGCAGATAGTCATGGTAGCTAATCCCTTTCTTAAAGAAAAAATAAAAACATTTTTTTTGTTTGAGATTGCGGACCTTATTTCTTCCACACTTTCTTCTTTTAAGATTTTAAATTTTTCATTTTTCCCTAAAATTTCAATATCTCCGATAAAATCAATTCTGAAAGAAAGCGGGTGCAAGGGGATCAGATTATCCGTATCTTTTCTACCTATCGTTTCGTATCGGAGCATTTCGTCAGCCAAGATAAACTTCGCGTTTATCTTAGAAGCGTAAATTTCAGCGAACACCCTTAAATCCAAATGGGACCCGCCGACTGTTTTGTAAGCGCTGGAACTTTCGTGTTCCAAGATTATGGTGCCGAGGTTTCCCTCTGGAATAGATAAAAACGGCGGAGTGCCAATAAGTAAAACCGGATGGGAAGAAGCCAATACTTTCTCACAGGTTATTAAA
>MFWB01000014.1:6073-7800 GCA_001787205.1 Candidatus Nomurabacteria bacterium RIFOXYB1_FULL_39_16 | reverse complement strand
ATAATCAGTTTCCCCCTTTTTTCTCCAAAAATAACCGGAATTGTTTTTATACCCTCTCTTCTGTCCCCATCAATATCTTTGATATTTTTTACATTTTCGACCAAAAAGAAAAGTCCTAAAATACCAAAAGTGTATTTACTAGGAAAAGCATTTAAATTTGCTGTTCCTGATGACATGAAAAATCCCATCCATACTGCAAGTAGTGCGTTTATTGCAATCAACAATGAAGAGATGCCTAAAAATCTTTTTAGATGAAGTGGTGGTGCGGAGTAAATATGATAAATAAGAATAAACATTATTATAAACATAAAAGAATAAAATCCACTTAAAAATGCAAAAGACAAGGAGTATCCTAAAAATAAAAATTTTAAATTCTTCCACTCTATAATTGAAAAAGATATTTTTTTATCTACCAATGGGCGACCTTCGTTTGATATTTTGTCTATTTCTATATCAACTTCGTCATTTTCCCAAACTGCAAAAAGCCAGGCAAAAAAGAGGGCTAGGTATAAAGAAATAAATGAGACAAGATCAAACAACGAACCGACCACACTTTTTCCCAACATATTTATCCCAAAATAAACACCGACAGATACCATCAAAAAATAATGAAGGATTCGTAAATAACGAAAATTTTTAAATACCACAAAGAACTTTTTTGGAGAATATAAAAATAAATACCATGCCATTAAAATTGTGTTGATAAATAAAAAAATAATTGCAAAGGTTATTGAATATTGATTTATCATTTTTTGATTTGGAAAAGAGTAAAAATTGTCATCATTTACTATCTCTAATACAAAAGTCCTACTCGATGTTACTGTTCTTTGTGGTTCGTTTCGGTAATAAAAGTCAATACTGGAATCTTTATTTATTTCCTTATATTCTTTTGTAATAGTATTTTGGATACCAAAGATTAAAGTTGGAAATATTAGTGTGATGAATATTGTTGAGTATAAAAAAAACATTCCTAAAAGAGAACGCTTGATCTCTTTTGTTTTATGAAAGATATAAAAACCAAAACCCACTAAAACAATAAATACCTCTGTTCTTATCCCAATTCCTATATCACCACCACCAAAATAAGTAATAAATGAAGTGAATATTTGAGAATAAGTGCCAGTTATAAACATATACCGTATTTGATCACCTTTATTTACAATCAGATCAACAATAGGTGGGGTTAGTATGACAAAAGAAAAAAAAGTGATAACCTTAGCTATTTTCTCTATTTTTTCTCTAGTTAATATTTTTGCAATTATAAAAATTGACAGAAAAACTACAGAAAACCAAGCTGGATATCCCCAAAAGGTATCGATAAACCCAGTCATATGGTGTAAATTACTGGAGTTAGCGTAGTTTTCGAGAAAAGTTCTAAAAAAAATTGCCGTATATATTAAAAAGATGATCTCCCAAAAAGATAGATTGATATTTTCTATTTTCTCTATAGAACCACTTATAAGATTTTTTATTTTCTCCATGTGTTTATTATAAGTAAATTGTCTTTATTCCGCTAGTTTCTCCTTCCTTTTCTAATAAATCCGCCGGGATGTCGGAAATGAATTCTGATGGAGCATTTATTTGGCGTGAGCCGAAAATGGTGCGGAAATTCGCAAAGGATAGAAATAATTTTTCTTTTGCGCGGGTGAGCGCCACGTAGAAAAGTCGGCGCTCTTCCTCTCTGTCCTCGCCTGTTTGTCTCTCATTTTGTCTTTCGTGTGGGAAGA
>MFWB01000014.1:0-6047 GCA_001787205.1 Candidatus Nomurabacteria bacterium RIFOXYB1_FULL_39_16 | reverse complement strand
TCCTTGCCAAGGAGAGGGTTGGGGTGAGGTGTATTTATCATTAACGAATCTTGGTCTGAAGCTAGGGCGCCATCTTCTAAAAGCTTTTCTATCCCTGTGCCATTTTCTAGATTATCATATTTGAGGGCCAGAGTGGCGAGCTCTTTAATGTTCTCCAGTCTCTCGATATCTTCCTCTCCCCCGTTTAGAAGTTCTTGCTCAATCCCAGACTTCTTTACCACGAACTTTATCACCTCGCTTGCCTTGGCGGTTTTAATTTTTTCCTTTATTTCTTCTAGAATTTGATAAAAGTTGTTAACCTTCACTCGGACTTTTATCGGCAGGCTCTCAGTCTCACTTGCCCCGCCATGGCGGGGTGAAGCAAAAATTTTCACCAAAGTGACTTTACCTATTCCTCGCACAGGAAAATTTATTATTCTTTTTATATCCGAAAGGCTGTCGGGGTTCAAGGCGGCGCGGAGGTACGCAAGGGTATCTTTGATTTCTTTTCTTTCAAAAAATTTCACACCCAAGACTTGATATGGGATGTTGTAACGGAGCATCGCTTCTTCTAGCGCACGGGATTGAAAGTTTGCTCTGTAGAGAACGGCCACCTCAGAAAAAGCACTTCCAGTGGAACCATCCATAATTTCCAAGATTTTTGTCGCTACGAATTCCGCTTCATCGGTTTCATCCAGCGCTTCATAGAGTCCTATCTTTTCCCCCACTACGTTGTCGGTAAATAAATTTTTATCCGGGCGGTACTTATTTTTCTTGATTATTTCGTTAGCTGCTTCCAGGATGTTCTTCGTGGAACGGTAATTTTGCTCCAATAAAATTATTTTTGCGTTCGGATAATCTTTTTCAAAGCTTAAAATGTTTTTCAAATTTGCCCCACGCCAGGAATAAATACAATTATGAGTTAAAATATCATTTGCTATAAAATTATGAGTTTTTTCAACATCAAGATCGTACACTTTTGTTTTAGGTGTATAAATTCGTGAAATTTTTTCAACAACATCGTAACCATTTTCAGTAAAAAGAACCATACCTGGCATTACAGAGCTTGCTGGTAAGCACGGTAAGGAGTTACCATCTTTTGGATTAGTTTTCATTCCACCAAGCCTGGCGCTAAAAACAAGGTTAACATCTCCAAAAACTGAAGCTATTTTTGTAGCTAATAAACAAGCCTCTCCATAATCAGCACGGACAGTTTCAAAACGCCAATTTTTTGTATTTTTTTTAGCAACACGAACCGACAAACCAAGAGACTCAAGTTTTTTTCTTCCAACTTCGTCGTTGCCAAAAGTTGAAACTAGATGCATGGGTGTTTTGCTACGTTTGTCTGCACATAAAGTAATATTTATATTTCTTCTTTTTGAATTGTGGTTTTGTGGCTGATGGTGTGGATAACTTTCTGAAAGTCCCAAATCGGAAAGTAATTTTAAAGCGGAATTTTTCGTATTAAAAAAAGAGAAAATTTCTTTTAAAGAATCAGTATCATTTACATATCCATTTATACTAAATCCTTTGCGTGGGGTAAATGGGATAGTTGGTATCTGATATTTTAATGAGAATATATATTCTTGGATTCGAGATTGTTTTTCTGTTTTGTGGGTAGCTATCACCCATACAGCATCTGCGTGTTCTTGGTTTGATCTTTGCATAAACCCCACGATAGATTTTTTTCTTCCTTTTGTATAAATTGAAGTGGTTCCAATTCTAAAACCGACGCCTTTTTTATACATAAGGTAGTTTAAATATGTTTGTGGTGTTATCCCGATACGATATCCAGCAAAATGAACATGGTCTTCTGTGCTGGTTAAAATTTTACCCTTTATTGTTTCGATTTTGATTAAGTTACCTTTAAATGATAAATTTCTTTTTTTAATAACTTTTGCTTCACGAAAATCACCACTTCCATAATTAGACAACACCAAATCTCCCTTTTTTATATCTTCAATATTTTTGAGAGTATTGTCGGACATTTTTATTTTTGTGTTTTCTATAAGACATTGATCGTAGTCCCCCACTACACAGATGTTTTTGTTGTTCTCGGAGAGAAGTTTAGACATCAAATATTGCACTTCATTGGTATCCTGGTACTCATCTATATGAATATAATCCCATTTTTCTTGGTAAATTTTCCTGATTTCCACGTTTTCCTTTAACAATTTTGTCGCTTTTAGAAGCAAGTCATCAAAGTCTAATGAATTCTCTTTCATCTTTTGTTTCTCGTACAGATTCCACACCTGAGCCACTATTTTACCCAGAGTGCTTGCCCCATTCCCTTCTTGCTCTTCATAATCTGCCAGGTGCACAAACTTCCCTTTCTCGCGTGAAATTATATTTTTTATTTTCTTCGGGTCATATTGTTTCGGGTCTATGCCGAGCTCTTTCAAAATATTTTTTATCAAAGTTGTCGCATCGCCTTCGTCTAGGATGGTGAAATATTTAGTCAGTCCCAACAATCGCGCATTTTCCTTTATTATATAGACTCCCAGCGAGTGAAAGGTGCTAACGAAAGGGACTTTATCCTGTCCTTTGGCATTTTTTTGGATTTCCGCAATAATTCTTTCACGCATTTCCTTCGCTGCTTTGTTGGTGAAGGTTACAGCTAAAATTTTCTCGGGGGCAACTCCGTTTTTTATCAAGTTCACGATTCTATGCGTAATAGTCTTGGTTTTCCCCGCCCCTGCTCCGGCGACAATAAGAAGCGGGCCCTCCATATGGAGCGCCGCTTCTCTTTGTTCGCTATTTAGTCCCACCAAGTGCTCTTCAGTATTCACTTATCAAATATAACACAGATTTAGTTTCCTATTTGACTCATTATTCCAGAGGCTTTATTTTTAAATTTTAAAGCTTCTTCTTCTATTATTTTTTCAAAGTCTTTTACTTTATCTTTTAAAAACATAAAAATATCTTCCGGCCCTGCATTTTTGTCTAAAAGTTTTTCAAACTCATCTTGATCTGCCTCTGTCATTATTTCCATTGCACGCATTAAAACATTTTGGTAAATCAAGGCTCCCACACGAAGGAAAATCTCTTGACGTTCTTCTGGAAGAAGGTTTTCAAGTTCAAGTATATTAGCGATATTTTTTTGGATGGGATTCATAAATTTTTTAATTTATTAATAATTTATTATTCTCTCAAACTTGCCTTAAATTCTTCAATTTGTCCCTTTTCTACTATTTTTTGCAACCCCTGGGCTACATAGTCGTCTACAGTCTTTGCTTTCCCGAATAAGAAAAAAGAATTTTTTGGCTCAAGTCCTGTGAAATTTCTGATTTTTATCAGGTATTCAGCCATATTTCTGGTTTCAGGATTTTGGCTCTCTGTTTGGTCAATAATTTTGAATGCTTTTTCAGATTTCAGTCCATTCCATATTTCTGATGGTTCATGCGGACTGTCTTTAAAAATAAACTCTATATCTTTTTGTCTTGTTTCGTAAGCTTGCATTAATTCATCTATATCTAAATCAGAAGGATTTTTTCCAATAAAATCAGCATGATGCTGTGTGAAATCATTTTGTTCTGGCGTAAGGTCAGGATTCCCCCAAACTTTTGGACCCCTAAGATAGCTGGGTTGTTCAGGTTTGGCAGAATCATCTCGTAATTTTTTGAAAAATTCATCTACGGCTTTTCTGTCTGTTGGGTCTCCTGTGTACCCTTGTTTTCTTAAAGTTTGAGACAATTGTTCCATGTTTGCATTTTCTTCCGCACTATTTAGACTGCCTTCACTTGCATCCATCTGAGCTTCTATCTTTGCTTTCAAGTCTTCAGCATTAATTTTAAGATCAGAAGAGGGTATGGTTTCTGATATGGTGGTATCTTTAGCAACAGAAGGTTTTATGTGTTTATACTCATATTTTTCGATATCTTTCTCAAATTGTGATCCAGGACCGTGTTCTTCTATGAGACCATCTCCGAATTTTAGTTCATCAACTTTCAATTTTCCATTTTCCAACTTAAGCTGGTATGCTACATCATTTGCTGGTCTTATTCGTATTTCTTCACCCGTAACCTTATTTACGTAACCATGTTCCATAGCTACTTTATGTGCTGCTCCACCAGAAAATTCATGCAAAGCTTTTATATCACCCACATCTCCCTTAAACCCTAAACTTTTTGCTAATTCGGGATTGTTATCAATTTGTCTTCTAAATGCATGTTCTATCCCCTCCCCCTTTTGTATAATTGCTGCCTCATCTAGTTTGATAGTCTCTGCTGCTGGCATTTCTGGAACAGGAGTACTTGTGGGTGTTGTGGGAGCAGCTGTCTTTATATCTTCTAATGCTTTAGTGTCAATTCCTGCTTTCAGGCGTGCCCCTTGTAGTTTTACATTAGCTTTGTGTAACACTTCATCAATGGAATCGGGTTGATGACCTTCACTTGTCCCAGTAGTATGAAGTTGGTCTGAAGCATTGTGTGCCAGATGGCCTATTCCATAACTCATTCCCATAGATGTTCCCGCTCCCACAGCCAGTCCAAGCACAGCTTTTGTAATTAATCTATTCCTTTTTGCTTTTTGTTCGCGTTCCAGGATTTCGGCGTATTCCTTTTTGCTTTTCGCAAGGCTTACATCAAAAGTTTCTTCTTTAAACATTTCAGCTAATTTTTTTTCTTCATCTGCTCTTTTGGCGGTTGATTTTTCTTTGACAAGCTTATCAAAAATTTTGTTTGCGCCTTGTCCCATTACTGCTCCTACTGCGGATCGCGTTAATCTTAAACCAACATAATATGTTATTCCACCTGCAGCTACTACTGTTCCACCAGAGACTGTCGCAATTACTGCTGTTCCTAGCGCTGTGGAAACAAGAAGTTTTTTCCATCTTGGAGTTTCTGGATTTAAATACCACCCCAAACCTTTTTTTAGTATTCCTTTTTCTTTTGGCGGAAGGCTTTCTGCTTTGAGGGCATTTAACCTAATTTGTTCTTCAATAATGACTCTGGTAAAAATTTCATTCTGTTTATACTTATCTAATTCGCGTTCTATCGCTAGTGGAGAAAGAGGAATATTAAAAGCTTGACCCATGGTTTGTGAGAAGTTTTCTAGAGAAGTCTTTTTTTCTTGAAACATCATGTTTCCATACTCCACCGTAGCTTTTTCGTATTCTTGTTCTAAGACTTTTAACTCAATAGGAATTTCTTTAATTTTTGCCCCAAAAATAAACCTTTTAGCGCGAGTAATCCTCCCAGCGCTTGCCAAAAATTTCTTGTATTCTTCCGCATATTTTGCCCTAGCTTCATTTAATTTATATTCTATGTCTTCTAATGTAAGTGTGGGTGTTGCTTCTGGTGTTGTGGGTAAAATTTCTGGAGTTGGTATAGGTTCTACTGCGGGTGCAGGTTCTGGGTTTGGTGTTGGCTCTGGGGTGGTAGTCGGCTTGGTCTCGGGTGTTGGTGTTGGTATTTCTGGTTTGCCTCCATCTGCATAGGAATATCCAGAAACTACGGGTATTGGTGTAGTTGGTGGTATTGTTTCAGGGCTTGTGTTTATTGGTACATCTCCGACATATTTTAAATTATCAATGGTTTGTTGGGTTAACTCAATATTTTTTTTCAGCTTATTTCGTCCTTCTTCTGTTACATCTCCCAATGATTCTAAGTGTGTCAATGCTCTTTTTTGTCTCTCTAATTCTTCTTCTAAGTATGCAATTTTCTTTTCAGTTACAGAACTCAATTTAGGTAAATTATATGGCGTTTCTTTACTTTCTTCTACTTCCTCAAAGTCGTTCTCAAAAATTGAGTTCATTAAATCTAAACTTTCTTCTATTTTTTCTTTACTCTGTCCTAAGTCAAGAAGATTTTTTCTCGTGGCCCTGTCAAAGGGGATTTCTAACACGTCTTCATTTGGAGTTTCTTGTTTTTTTAGCACGACTTCAATCAAAGGATCAGTTTTAAGCGCTTTCTCTTTGTGTTTCTTTTTACTATTTCCGGGGTCTATTATTTCAGGGATTAAGACATTTTTCATTTTGTTTGGTTTGGGATCTCCCATAATTATTTTATTATATACTATTTAAAAATTTTATTAAGCAAAAGATAAAAAAAGGCAAAAAGAAGAGCCCG
>MFWB01000013.1:4498-10698 GCA_001787205.1 Candidatus Nomurabacteria bacterium RIFOXYB1_FULL_39_16 | reverse complement strand
CCATATAAATCAATAATTTATAACTTTAGGCAGGTCTAGCTACAAAAAAGCCCCTATCGGAGGGGCAGCTCTTGTAAACTTGAGGGAATTATTATCCTAACCAGGCTAAAAGTCAAGAAGATGAGTTGTCCTGTCAGTCTAAAATGATTTCTGATAAATCTCTAGATTCAGAAATTAATTTCAAAACTGATTTTGTAAATAAATCTCTGTGCTCACTAAATAATTCCTTAAGAAAATTTTCCCAACCGACAGCTTGACCATTGTTACTGTGCTTATTTAGTGCCGTGATTAGCTGAGCCTCTTTCAGAGAGTTTGAAAATATTCTTAAAAATGCAAAAAATACATCACTCTCTCTAAATGAATCTATGGTCGTCTCGTCTATATGTTTATTTATCAAAAAGCTAATAAGGTATTCATCACAAAGGCTTATAATTTCATTAATACTCTTATCTGCTAACAATTCTTTTTTAGTTTTAAGTCGTAAATCTGAATTCAGACATTTTATTAATTTTTCGAATAACGATGGATACAATCCATGAATATCTTGAAGTCGTCCATATAAAAAGTTCACGAATATTTTTGTTGAATCTGTACAAAATAATGCCGTATTTCGACCAGCTGAAGATTTTGAACCATGACGATCACCAAGACTGTTAAATAACGGAGCGAGCGAATTTATGATTGTTACAAAGCTTCTCAAGATTTTTTTCTTGTTATCATCAATTGTTTTATCAAAATCCAATTTAAGAAGTTTTTGTACTTTTTTAAATCCCTCTTGTAAGTCATCAATTTTATCAATGGTGTCACCGGTTATCTGGGAGTAAATGTCTTTTATTGTGTACTCAAGCAATGTTCGAGAGCTTGTAACTGCACCGCTATAGTCTTCATCTCTTAATCGCTTATCAATCTTCTCGTAGGCTTCATGAACAAAGCTATCCGTGGTTTTAAAGCTCTTCTCAATCTGAGTTGGATTAATTTCGACGATTTTATAAGTGCTTGTATTTTCTTCGTAATATTCTTCGTCTTCAACGATCTGATATCCATCCTTCTTAAGATAATAGTTGATCATATCTTTCAAACTTTTTGAATCTGAACCTTCTCTTGTGGAGGGGTGAAGTAGTTCGATTAGAAAATCAGAAAATAGCTGATCATTTTTCATTAGTCCTATTCGTTCATCACTATATATCCAGTCATCATCCCAGTCATTGGGGTTGTTGATCCTATGTTGCCAAAAGTCACCCTGCATGTTCTCGTATCTAGGATCGTTCGATGGCAAGTTATTCATATCAACTAATTTTGCAACAAAGTCTTGCTCATCTAATTTTCCAAACCATATTACATGTCGTGATTTGAGTTCATCAACAATATGCTGTTTTGTTTTTAAGTTAATTTTCATTAATCGGATTATAGCTTTTTTTAGAGTTCTACATAGGGGCCTTGCCCCTCATTTCGCAAGGGTTTCCGCTTCGCTTCAATAAACTGCACTTCGTTTGCCCTTGCTAAATTCACCCCGCTGGCAGGATTCCCTGGTATGGGAAGTATGGCCATACTTCCCAACCATTAATTTTCGGGAAGAGCCAAAAGAAGGAGGTGAGAAATTATGAAACTATTAACCAAGGAGCTACTAGCCAGATTCGCCAAGCTAGGCAGACAGGAGGACAGTACTGATCCTGTTGTGGTAGCGAAGTTTTTTAACCCGACAGGCGCGGGTACATGGTACGCAACCGAGTACGATCCAGCATCGAGAGAGTTTTTCGGGTTCGTTTCCATCTTTGGGGATTGGAACGACGAATGGGGTTCTTTTTCTCTCGCTGATCTCGAAAGTTATCGCGGCAACTTTGGCGTAGGGATTGAGCGAGATTTGTATTTTGACGAGAAGAGAATTAGTGAGGTTGTACCAAGTGCGAAATTATAAAAGTTGTATCCACCGCGGGGCCCCAACCCCGCGGATGGGTATCAAAGAAAGGAAAATATATGATTAGAAGATTACCAGTTTTTAAAGGTTACACAGTAGATTTACGATTGCAGGAATTTCGCAAAGTCCCGCTTAACGACTTACCAGAGTTTGTCCCACTCTTAAGCGATAAGGGTGCACGACTATTTAATGAGTTTAGGCAAACGGAGGAAGGTCGAAAAGAAATTGCATATGTCTTGGGAAGACGACTAGACGACTACTAGTCGTCTTCGGCCTCTATCTTTTCCCAACTACCAGCAAAAGCTTGCTCTTTGGTGGCAATGTAAATCTCTATTTGATCGAGTGAGGTCTCTTCATATATGCGGGCAATATGTTTTTTGAGATAGATCAGACTAGCATAACCTGGGCAGATAAATAGAAGGGTTGGAAAATCATGGCCAGTGGCTTCTGTGAATTTACCATCATCGATATAGTCACAATATTGTTCGATTCGTTTGCGCAGAGCAAAGCGCGGAGAACTGTCTTCGACTACTTCAACAAAATATCTTTTTGTATTGTCGGTAATATCTACCCTAGCAAAGTAAGCATCTGGTAAGGGGTGAATCAGGTACGGGTGAGCTAGTAGATCAGTTTTAGTGAAAAAATGTAGTGTGTGTTTTGATTTTTCTGATTCACCTCGTAAATAGAGGAAGTATTCAGCAACAAATGAGCAGTGAGTTATAAACTGCTGGGATCTGATTTTTTCCCGATAAATACGTTTAAGTGCTCTCTTATCAAAATTTGGACTATCCGACAATACTTTGATACTTCCAGATGATAGGTAATAAACGGCGGGAATATTTGCTAGTCCTAAAGATCGTGAGTAGTGTTTACCGATGTAGTTGTGTGTGATGAGATTTTTAAGATGGTAATTTGTTAGGCGGATATTGTTGTGAGTTAGTAGTCGTTGAAGTTGTGAGCTATTTAAGAAACGGAATCTATAGAGATATTGGAGAATGTCGAGTTGTGCTGTTGGTAGTAATTGGCTGTCCATAGTAGTTAAGTTGTGGCAGTTTGGAATGATTGTATCATTCCTCTCCCTTATATATAAGGAATAAGAGGGTAATAGAAAAATATAAAAGACCGCACTATCAACCTAAATCATAATTATCCATTACCTACCGGTAGGAAATCAAGGAAGTGCTGAGTACACCCTTTTCGATGCCTGCTTTTCTTTTGGTTTAATAGATGTGTCAGATGACCCAGTGTATTTTTTTGTATACAGTTTTCTAGATGACTCGATCACCTCATCAACTCTATTTTGACTATATTCAATCATTACTGGAACAGTCACTCCCGAGAATGGTTCTTCAGGATTGAGCGCTCCAAGCCTCATATAAAAGTGGTATGACGGAAGACTAGCAATCTCACCTTGAGATATGTAGGGCTGGAACTGTGGCAAGATCATCCGTTCATCTTCTGGGTTAGCCGTTCTAAAACAAATCACCGTTCCAGTATTCGCAAGTGTAATATTGACCAGTGAAATATCTTCAAGTTGCGAGGTAGTCTGGTGAGCCAGAATAGCGTTTAATTTGTATTTACGAGCTTCTGAGAGGATTTGGGCAAATGCAGGTGTCGCAAAGTTTTGGAACTCATCGACGTATAGGTAGAAGTCTTTTCTCTCTTCAGGCTTCATTCTGGCACGTTTTAGGGCAGCTAGTTGTATCTTGGCCATAATTAACACACCAAAGACACTCGAGTTGTCTTCTCCTATCTTTCCCTTGGCTAAGTTACAAAGCAATATTTTCCCCTCATTCATAATCGTGTCAAAGTTTATTGTGGATTTACCCTGTTCCAAGATACGCTTAGCTGTAGGAGAAAATAGAAAACGCCCGATCTTGTTGGTAATAGGTGAGATCATTTTTACTTTTTGATAGTCGCCAGCCTTGGCAAATTCATACTTCCAAAAGTCCAAGAGGTTTTCATCTTTTAGGTTACGGACTACCGACTTTCTGAATGAGGTATTGATTAGAAGTTTATAGACGGTAAAAAGGGAGGCATCAGGGATGGTAAAGGCCGTGTGAATAGTGTTGCGAAGAATGTATTCCATTCTTGGCCCTGAGTATTTGTCGGTATATATTTTGTTAAAAACCGAGATAATACTTTCAGCAATGAATTCTTTCTCGCGGATTGCGTCTTCTTCATTTAGTCCAGGGGTAAGTTCCAGTAAATTTATCCCCATTGGGTAGCCAATATCATCTGGATTAAAATAAACGACATCCTGTATTCGTTCTTTTGGAATAACCGAGATAATTTGATCGATTAGATCACCGTGTGGGTCGATAATACTCAGTCCCTTATTATTTTTAATATCCTGTTCAATCATCGATAAAAGCATGGTGGACTTACCTGTGCCAGTTGCTCCCAGAATATAGACATGGCGACGACGTTCATCAGCAGTTAAGCCTATTTTGGTTACAGTGCCACCATAGGTATTGTTGGCAAAATAGATATCGAGCTCGGTCTTTTGCTTTAACGACAATGGAGCTGGCAATTCTTTACTATGTAACTTTGATAAGTTTTCGGTTTTGGTGATACTCGTATAGGGAAAGTGGTAGAGATCAGACAATTCAGACGTTGAGAGAATCAAATTACCCATAAAACCAAGCAATCGACGTCTGTAAAACCATAGCAATAAATCATTGATTGTTTTTATTCGGAAATACCGCTTCGGTCGTAAGTTTTGGTAGCCTGCATTAGTAAACGGGCTGAGAGCAGCGATAAAACCCTTTTCAATTCTTGATCGACTCGAGTAAACACTTGAAACAGTCAGATACCTCAAAGAAACGGTAAATAATTGCTGATCAATTTTTTGTTTAATCTGGGTTTCTACAATATCTCTATATGTACTGTCTGGTAGTTGAGCTGTTAAAGAATTAATAGATAGTATTGGCCCCTCTCTGCCACCTGTTAATATCCAGATTGTCAGTCCAAGGGGAAATAAAAGAATTTGTAAGGCGATATAAATAATCGTTAGAAAAATAGAACCCGCTACATTAGATCCTTTTAATTCCGATAGAACATCCTTCTTCCCTAAAAATAGTGACCGTAGTCGTCCAACAAATTGAGCTGTAGATCTGCTAACAGGCGACACAACCATTTGCACAGCTACCAACTCATTCTCAGCCAGCTTGGTCATGGTTCCAGTTATATAGGCAATCGGGTCGTATTCTGCCAGATTGTCTTGTTTCTTCAGTGGAAAAGCGAAGTGATTTGTCAGGCCAATATCGATGACATGCCCTTGATCGCTTACATTGAGGTAATCACTAGTTTCTTTTACCTGTATGCCAGGAAGATAGGCTATCAAATTCTTTTTGATAATTTGGGCATCTTCGGTTGAAAGTCTCAGGATATAGCGAATACCTTTTTCTTTTGTGGAGGCAATTTCAAAAGAGTAAGATTTTGTAACGTCAAATAGCCTGAGCAGCCAAGATCGTTGGCGTAGTAGACCGTGTACAGAGGTAAATAACTGAGTGGTGGTAAAAGAGCTTTGCTCTGTAAGTGTTGGAGGTGCTACTTCTAATATGGTGGCAGGCTTATTAGCTTCTTTCCAAGATAAATAGAGCTTTATGCCCTGATAGATCCCCCAGACTACAACGATAGCTAAAATACTAAATACCAGATATGGATTATAAATATTGAAAAGACGTGAAGCAGTCTCAATATAGGGATTTAGATAACCAAAAAGCGTTAAAAGTTCTTTCTGTAAAATTGTGAGGATGATATTGTTTTTCAACATAACTACCCAAGGTGGGCAGTTAACATCAAGTACTAACAGTATTTGATATTGTTTGAATGATACTCCTAGAGGTCGTTTTTGGCAAAAGGATACTCCCTACATCTGGCTTGACACTAAAAATATAATGATATAAACTATAAATATATTTATAGTTGATACATGCCCATGAGCCTAGAATTAGTACACATCCAACAACAATATACCAGACAGGAAATCGTTCAGCCATATCTTCAACCTGTCGGTCAATCAACTTTTAAGTACAATCAAACACCGACAATTTCCCAGTCACTAGAAGCAATATTCCCAGAGCAAAAGCAGGCAGATAAACGAATCAAACTGGCCAAAGACGCTTTAGGATCATTGGCTGTCCAGTTTACCGAAACGGAACTTAATGACGTAATTACAGAGGTCGAGGATTTAACAGAATCTTGGCTAGATGAATACGAGCGAAATATTTTTGATGGATTAACACTCCAAGAGTTATTACATGAGAAAGGAGCAAGATGA
>MFWB01000013.1:2418-4478 GCA_001787205.1 Candidatus Nomurabacteria bacterium RIFOXYB1_FULL_39_16 | reverse complement strand
ATGAATACAACAAATGCAATATATGCAGATGGTAAAAAGGCGGTTCTTTACCTTCGAGTTTCAACAGAAGAACAAGTCGATAACTTTTCACTTGATACTCAAGAAGAAATTTGTCGTAAAGAAGCAGAAAAACGAGGATATCAGATTACGGAAGTATTTCGAGAAGAAGGTCGTTCAGCAAAAACAATAACTGGTAGACCCGTACTAATCCAGCTCCTTGAATTTTGCCGAAAGCAAAAACATCGGGTACAAGCGGTGTTTGTTTACCGTCTTGATAGAGTTTCTAGAATTACGGCAGATTACTTGGCGATTAGGAAGAAACTCACTGAAAATGGAGTCACAATTGTCTCTGCTACCGAACCAACTGGTGATAGTCCTACTGAAAAGTTAGTTGAGACAATACTAGCTGGATTTGCTCAGCTAGATAATGACATCCGAAGTGAAAGATCGCGAAATGGCTTAAAGGCAAGATTCTTGTCTGGAATGATCGTGACTGGTCAAGTACCACTCGGGTATTTAGTTCAAGCTGGATATGCTATCAAAGATCCTAAAACCTATGATTTGATGAAGAAGGCCTGGGGTCTTATGGCAACTGGCAGCAAAAGCCTCCAAGAGATGGCTGATCTAATGAACACTTGGGGCATGAAAGAGCACCATGGAAAAAGAGAATATAACATCAGAGCGCAACGAGTTAACGTATTATTCCGAAGTAAGTTTTATTTAGGACTCTTAACTTCAAAAACGTATCGTGAGGAAGTTAAGGCTCAGCATGTGCCGATGATTACAGAGGAGCAATTTTACCGAGTACAAGCAATTTTAGATGGCAGGAACCCCAACAAAGTAGCTCTTGCTAAAAGAGTTCACTCTAATCCTGATTTTCCATTACGACGAATAGTTAGGTGTAAGGAATGCGGTATAGGGATGACTGGAGGCTGGAGTAAAGGTCGCCATGCAAAGTACGCATACTATCGTTGTGGTGGAGTTTGTAAGGGTGTTGCAGCTAAAGCTGAAGTACTAGAGGAATCACTTATAGAGTCGCTCAAAACGGTAACACCTAAGAAAGAGTGCCTCGATCTGTTTATTGCTTTTCTGTATCGCACCTACCATACGCGTCTGGCAAGGTTACAGAAGATTAAAGGCCAAGCAGATCAGGAAATTGCTACCCTAAAAGCGCTTAGGCAAACACTAGTGGAAAAGAACCTTGCGGGCGTGTATTCGGACGAAGTATTTAAGGAACAAAACGCAGTAGTAGAAGATCGAATGGTAAAGGCTCAAGTAGTTAAAAACGATGCCACGATTGATAGATACAACATCGACGACGTGACAACTTTTATCAGAACTTTACTTGCTGATTTGGGAGAAGCCTACAAAAGATCGAGTATTAGTCAGATCAAAGTACTCTTGGGTTCAATCTTCCCCTCAGGACTGGCTTGGAGCCAAAATGGTACATTGAACCGCGAGATTAGCCCGTTATATCAATCAATTTGCACCTTTGATAACGGTGCTATCTCTTCTTGTGCCCAGGAGAGGAGTTGAACCTCCACGGATTGCTCCACACGCCCCTCGAACGTGCGCGTATACCAATTTCGCCACCTGGGCATAACCAATTTCTTGCAAAGGTGATTATAAATCAGATCGCCTTATGAAACAACCTCTTTGCGCCTGCTACCAAATTGTCGAGATAATCTCACCTTCTGCATTCATTTCATACATACACAACTCAAGATAATGGCAATTAGTAATGATTTCATATATAAGGAAAAGTTCGCTCATAAGCGCCATTCTTTCCTCTTCAGTTCGGCATTTACGTAACTCCAAAAGAACTGTGCAGAGATCCTCTCCATATTTTCTTTTACAAAAAAGTTCGCTCCTTAACAACCTTGCAGCAACTCTTTTTGCCTCTGTAATAAGGTAATTGTTAGAATTAATCGCTATCTCTTTTCCAGTAGGAGGCATCTGCAATCCTTTAAGGATAGTCTATTTAGTACCTATCTTGTTTTTCAAGTTTAATATGTTGGAAAAAGTTCGAATCAGTTCTATATCTTTAGATGTCAAATAGA
>MFWB01000013.1:1514-2283 GCA_001787205.1 Candidatus Nomurabacteria bacterium RIFOXYB1_FULL_39_16 | reverse complement strand
CATGGGCTCAAGTTCACCGCGAACATTATCATCAAACACAACTGTTGTTATGCCATCGGCTCCGTATTTCTGTTGTTCAAGTTCCAGAAGTTCTTGAAGACTCATTTGACAATCAGGAAATGCTATTTGACGAAATCCCTCTAGGATTACTCCGTTTCTTTTTGCACCCTCTCTTCGAACATGCAAAAGAACAAGGGTGTCTTTAGGACCATGGTATTTTTTCACATACTCTTCAACAAAAGGAAGTTTTTGACCCCGAAAAACCACAATAATCTGATTTGGTAATCTGAAGTGCGCAGTTCGTAGAAAATTTAGAAAATGAATAACTTTTGCAAAGGTAAAGTTCTTTTCTCCACAAGTGATCAGAATCCAGTTTGTGTCCTTATGTACTTTAAATAGATACTCCTCAGCTTCAACATTTGCCGCAACATGGAATTGTTTGTATAGTTCCCACAACTGTTTCTCGATTCCTTTTGGAGGTTCTTGAGAGAAGAAATTAGGCTGCCAAATGTCGGGATCTGCTGAAAAAAACTGATCCTCAGTTTTTTTTGTGCGTTTTGCAATCCGAAGCATTTCTGGGGATAAAGACTGAAGAACCTCTTCAAGCTTTTTCTGAACATTGCTAGACTTATTCCAGTTGCTTAGCAACAAATCTAAGTCATTTAGAGAATCACACCTAGCAAGCTCTATTTTGAACTTCATAAGAAGATGAAGCTCGAGTAAGGGAATGTAGACCTCTGCTAATGTTGAGTGATGTAAAATTCTAGCC
>MFWB01000013.1:453-1503 GCA_001787205.1 Candidatus Nomurabacteria bacterium RIFOXYB1_FULL_39_16 | reverse complement strand
CCTCAAATATGCAGCCCTGAACTCTGCTGTATATTTTTGGGAAAGTTTCTTTTTTTCAATCTCTTGAGCCAATTTTTTCGGAATATACAACTTCTCCAACTCATCAGAAAAAAAATACTTAAGAAGGGAGGTTACTCGAAGTGTATCGTCAAGATCAGTGATTACCCCATTGCTTTGCTCTCGTAGTGGAAGAATCTGAATTTTGACTGCCTTAGAGCTAAGTTTCTTTTCTCCTAAGCAATAAGGCAACTCAACTTCTTTTAGAGAAAAATCGAGGTCTAACCATTCTTGAAATCTCTTGCGCATTTGTTCTAGAACCACACTCTCGACAGCATTTCTTCGTTTTCCCACTTTACTCCAGGGAGAATTTCTTTTTGAAGGCTTTTATCACAACAGCCGCAGCTTCTTTAGGGGTATAAAACGTAGTGTTAATGATAAGATCATAGTAGTCGCTCTTTCGGATGTCTTTATCAAAGTACTGGCGCACAAACTCTCTTCTGTCTGTCTCATATTTTTTCACTATTTCTTTTGCAACATCAGGCGGATGTCCTTCGTAGTCAATTGCGCGCTGCACGCAAACTTGAAGTGGAGCAGTAATGCGCACATGAAGGCCTTTTGCTGCTGGTGTGATAAAGTTTGCCCCTCTCCCCAAGATCACAACCTTTCCTTTGTAGGCTAGCGACAAAATTACCCTACAAAGTTGAGAAAAATAGGTGACATCAGACACATAGTTCGGGTTCATGAGACCTTGGATAAGATCTTGAAGTGCGGTTCGGGCTTTTTCATCAATCTTGTTTAAGACGCTTTTTCGCATCTTGGTTGATTTTGCAATCTCCTCAATGAGTTCTTGGTCATAAAATGCAAATCCAAGCTCTCGAGCTACTTCCTGACCAACAAGCTTTCCACCACTCCCAGGATCGCGAGAAATTGTGATAAAAGGATCAGGAAAGGAATCAATGAACGCGCTCTTTTTGTGAGCTTTTGCAGTCTCAGGAGATGCATCGCGCAACCGAAGCGTAGTCATGAACTTTGAAATTAAATCCTCATAGG
>MFWB01000013.1:0-427 GCA_001787205.1 Candidatus Nomurabacteria bacterium RIFOXYB1_FULL_39_16 | reverse complement strand
AAATTTGATAGAATACAAGATTAGTGAGCGCTAGTTGCTTACAAAAAACTTGCCTCCGTAGGCTAACGGATAGACCATCGGTCTTCGGAACCGATTGTAGAAGTTCGATTCTTCTCGGAGGCACTAAAGCGTGTAATTTAAGGATAAAAAATGAAAGAGAAAAATACTTCCCAAGAAACACCAGCAGAAAGAGCAAAAAGTGAATTTTTGGCTGAGGTAAAAAGATTGAGAAATACTCAAAAAGGAGTTATTTCTTTTGACAAACCTTCAAGGAGATACTTTATTACTGTTGGACCCAATGATTTCTTAGCCCAACAGGCTGTAGCTTGTCAGCTTTTTGGAATACAAGGAATTTCTCTATCAAGCAATTCTCGGACTGATCAGGTCACAGTATTTTGGGATGCATCCCTAAAGTGATCTTAAGTTA
>MFWB01000012.1:80272-80945 GCA_001787205.1 Candidatus Nomurabacteria bacterium RIFOXYB1_FULL_39_16 | reverse complement strand
CACTCCTTACTTTCTTCTTCCACATCTTGTATTTATAGAAAAAGTGGGTGGCAAATGGGGTAAGAAGTAAACCTAAAAAAAAGGCAAAAGCCGTCGGAATGGATATTTTAACTAAATCTATAAGCATATAGGGATTATAGCACTATTCTTTTTTGATTAAAATGCACCCATGTGTTATCCTTCGTAAGCATGTCCCGTACGAAATATCACAAAAATTCGTATTTAAGGATAAACCAAATTTATTAAATATTTCGTATAGGATGGAAAAATCAGCTTTTAAATATATTTTCCCCGTGGCTGTATTTGGCATCTCGCTAGTGCTGATTCTTTTCGCCCTGTTTTTAAATTTTGAGAAAAAAAGAGAGAAGGAGGCCCTTATGGAGAGAATCGTAGCAGAACAGAAGGCATTGGAAGAAGCTCAAAAGAAAGCTGAGCAGAAAATTTATCTAATGGGCAAGTTTGACCCGAGCGCGAGAGAAGATTTTACTCCTGTGCCTGAGGCATACAATGTCGGCGGATATAAAATGTATTTAAGTATAGAAGCCCTGGACGCTTTTTCTAAAATGCGGGAAGCAGCGCTCCTAGATAAAATAGATTTAAAGATAGCTTCCGCTGCCAGAAATTTTGATTATCAAAAAAATCTTTGGAACAATAAATGGAACGCGCTCACTAT
>MFWB01000012.1:44171-80170 GCA_001787205.1 Candidatus Nomurabacteria bacterium RIFOXYB1_FULL_39_16 | reverse complement strand
GGAATATTTCAAGACCCCCAAGGGTGCTTTGGTATACGAATGGCTGAATAAGAATGCTCCCCTCTTCGGCTTTTGCCAGCCGTACAATGCGAAAGGCCCCGACAGACCTACGGGTTACAACGAAGAGAAATGGCACTGGTCTTATTTACCCATTGCTAGAAACTTAACACAAAAATATATAAATCTGATTCAAAAAGAAGACATTAGTGGGTTTTTAGGAGATGAAAATGCGCTCGAGCAAGATTTGATAAACAACTACGTCCTCGGCATCAATCAAGAGTGTCTTTAAAGTCCCTAAAAGGTATCATTTTCTGCGATAGCAGAATTTAGTACCTAATACACCTCCTGCTGATAACACTTTTCGCAGTAGACTATTTCTGGATGTTCGGGTGGATAACCGGTTTTAAATTCTTCACCACATGGTTCATCTCCGTGTATGTGTTTTACTGTATTTTTATAAATTCCAGTAACATCTTTTTCTCCGTTACACATACAATATCTTTTGTACAATTGAATTTTTAATCTGTCACTAATCCTTCTCTCGTACCTACAGTCATAACACATTGTCGGTAAAGGAAGTTTTTCTTTTTTTAAAAAAATCAGTTCATTTTCTAAAATTTTATAGGCTTTTTTACAATTTTCACATTCTATGACTTCTTTTAAAATATTGTCTGTAACATCAAAAATTGAATCTGGTAATTTCCCAACTTTTATAGTTATTTTGTATTCACCATGGGGTATATTTATCCATAAATACCCTTTTTCTTTTGCTTCTTTTTCTGTTAAGGGAAAATGTTGAATTGCAACAGTATTATTATACCCAAGTTGGGAAAATTCTATCGGGAAGAATTCTCCATATTTATAAATGAGTCCTTGTGAATCAACATAAGGCATCTCATCCATATGTTCCTTAATTTTTTTTACCAAATCATAATATTCTTCTTTTGTGTATTGTTTATTTAAAATGCAATACTGCTTTTTCTTAAGTCCAACACAACCAAAACAATCAGACGAGCTAAACATATGCATACAGTACTCAAGGTTTTTACAAGCAGGCCAACAATTTCTGGAAAATTTATTATTATAAGAATTATCACCACATTCCATTGTCTCATAGCCAAGTTCTGTATTTGCTCCCCAATTATTTATGTCATAACAATCTTTACTTTCTGGAACTTGTAAATACTGACAATATCGTAGATTTTCACTTTCTCTAATTAAATAACTATCGTTTACATTTTTACTATGAGTTACATAAGAACCCGTGCAATCTAAGTTCTTTAAACCTTGGTGGTATTTAGCGGGTTGAGTATACCAAAAGGCTCTAGCTTTTTCTCTTGCTTCCTTTAGTCCAGAAATAGTGTCTAGATTTAATTTTTTAATTTCCTTTTTATATTCTTCTTTCGTATATTGTTTATTAAAAATACAATAAGATGCCTTTCTCAAATTTGCACTTCCAAAACAATCATTGCACCCCACACAGCCCCGACAGAACCACAAATTTCTCGATTCCATAGACCTAATAGAAAAATGGCACTGGTAACAATTCTGTAACCAAAAATTTTCGTAAGATCTTTCAGAGTGATTTACATGAGAATTATCTACACAATCTTTACTAAAATCTATAGCGCTACTATACATACAATCTTGTGAATTATTCGAACTAAAACAAAGGTAGCAATTTTTCAAATTAGTAGCATTCGCAGAATATGGACTATTTGACATCATTTTTGCATTCAAACCATACATGGGTATTTGTTTTTCGAGTTCAAAAAATTGTTTCAAAAAAGAACTGGAGAAATCATAATCTTGCCCGTATTCCATGGCATCCCAATCATCCCCAAACCATTCTTCTCTGGTAATAATTTTTTTTCCGCTTTCTTGTGGGTAAGTAGAAAAAATACTTTCCCCCGTAAAAGCATCTTTAACTTTAAAAAGCTTTCTTTCATTTCTGAAAACAAGCCTCCTTTGTGCACGACAAAGCGGACAGAACGTGGGCGAAGGAACCTTTATCTTTTCATAAAAATTAAAATCTTCCGGCTCTATGGTGAAGTCTTGTTTGCAATTTTGACATATTTTATTTTCACTTTTATATTCCATCTCCTTCTCTCTTTTCCGCTTCCATATTTTTTACCGCTACATTTACAGAATTATTTACCTCTTCCCAGTCCGGCAATTCTGCCGTGGATTTCACTCCCATATAAGACAATAATTCAAAGCTTGGATTGTAGATAAAACGTCTGTTGTCTTTCGAGTCTGTGGTTTTTTCTATCAATCCGCGGATGGACAACGCGCGCAGAGTAAAGCTAGAGTTTACCCCTCGGATATAGTCAATCTCGGCTCGACTCACGCCATTTTTATAAAGAATGATGGATAATGTCTCTAAAGCAGCTTTTGAAAGTTCTTTATTTAATTCTTCTTTTTGTAAATTTTCAATAAGCTTGGAAAGCTCCGGCGCGGTGCCTAAAGTAATATCATTATCATTTTCAACAAGCACTATTCCCCTATTCTGCAAATTTTCTTTGAGTTTTTCTATTCCTTCGTTTATTTCTATTTGTCCGACTCCCAAAACTTCTGAGAGTTTTTTTCTAGAAATAGGTTCGCCCTTAAAAAAGAGTATTGCTTCAATTTTCTGTTCTAAATTATTGTTCATTGTTTTTTATAATTACTTCGGTCTTTTCTATTAAAATATCCCCTCCATCATTTTCCTGCATAGCATCTATCATCCCCTGCCTCACAAGTTCTAGCATAGCAAGAAATCCCACAATAACAACCACTTTTTCTTCGCGCGTGGTGATACTACCGTTGTGTCCGTGCAAATCTTTGAAATTCATTTTGAGTGAATTCTGTATCCTTTCGGTCAATTTATCTATCATTTCTTCAATACTTATCACTGTTTTTACTTCCACATTCGGCAAAAATACCTTTTTCGGCATTCCATCAAGCGTATTCCGAGCGAAGGTCATCATAGATTCTCTGGTGATTTGGTCATCCGGCAGAAATACCAAAACGTCGTTCTTTCTCTCTAACGGAGCGAAGATTATTTTCTTACCAAAAGTATTTTTTACTTTTCCGCCGAGTTTTGTGAAAATTTCATACAAACGCAACCTTTCTTCTAAATCACGAATGTCTCCCTCTTCTTCGGAGGTAAGGTCCAAGTTTGGCAAGAGTGATTTTGATTTAATTAAAAGCAGAGTAGAAGCCACCAGAACAAAACTGGAAATTTCGGATGGAGGCAAACCACCCAGTTTATTTATATATTCCAAGTAATCTTCGGTCACTTGCGCAAGCGATACGTCGTTGATAAAGAGCTTCCGCTTTTCCACCAAACTCAAAAGCAGACCGAACGGCCCCTCAAAACCAGATGTTTTTATTTGATAAGTATCCTTCTCCATTTATTTATATTCTTCAATAAACTTATACAGAAGCCTTACTGGAGAGCCTGTGGCGCCCCCTCCCAGGTTTTCACCTGCCATTGCGACCATACGAGGAGCCATGTCTATATGTACCCATCTATAGCCTTTGATGAATTGATGCAGGAAAATCGCTCCGTAGATAGCTCCACCGTAACGAGAATCTTTGTTATGGACGTTAGTAAAGTCTCCGACAGACCCCTTTATTTCATTCTCGTACTCTTCCCACATTGGCAAACGCCAGACATAATCCCCTGTTTTCTCTCCCACCTTTTCAATCATTTCCGCCAGTTTATCATCATCGGTAAAAATAGCCGACGCTCTCTCGCCCAAGGCAACCATAGCCGCGCCGGTCAAAGTCGCCACATCAACCACCACCTCCGGATTATATTTTTGCGCATAAGTCAAAGCATCCGCTAAAATTACACGCCCTTCGGCATCGGTGTTCAACACTTCAATCGTCTGACCGGACATAGAACGAATAACATCCCCGGGTCTGTAACTTTTCCCCGAAGCCATATTCTCTACAGACGGAATGAGCCCGATTATATTTTTCTTTAATTTCATTTTTGCGGCCAGGGCAATAGTATGAATCACGGCTGCTCCTCCCGACATATCCATATTCATTCCAAGCAGACTGTTGCTTGGTTTAAGGTTAATTCCTCCAGTGTCAAAAGTCACACCCTTGCCGACGAGCACCATCGGTCTTCCTCCCTTTTTTCCACCTTCATATTTCATAATTATAAATTTTGATTCTTCTTCCGAGCCCCGCCCGACGGAAGTTATCGCCAACATCTTCTGTTTCTCCATTTCTTTCTCACCCAACACTGTGACCACGACAGGCAGACCCTTCACCGCTTCTTTCGCCTTGGCAGCTAAAATTGAAGGCGTCATATCTCCGCCGGGCATATTGGAAAGCGAACGAGTTTTGTTGACCTCGTCGGCGACAATGTTCCCTTTCAAAATTGCTTTCTGTGTTTCCTTAGATGCCCCTAAAATAAAAATTTCTTTAATGAGGGGGAAGCCTTCTTTTGGCGGAGTCTTATATTTATTAAATTCATAGTTTGCGAAATCAAGCTGAGAGCCGATAATCTCCCCGAGCTCTGTGTCTGTGAGCTTAAAATTCCTAAATTTAAAATCATCAAAGTTGAAAGCTATTTTCTCCACCTTTGCGCTCTTGCCCATTATGACCATCTTGCGCACGAGCAAAAATAGTTTTCTTAAACTCATCTTTTCCGTTTTGTCACATTTCAAATAGAGAGTTTTAACCCCACTCTCTTTTATAACTTCATCCTCATTTTTGGCTCCAACCGAGATAAAAAGAGTCTCTCTTGGTAAGTCTTTTGTGTTGTTCTTAAAAGTTATTTTCATGTTAATTTCGCGCGTCTATTTTAGCTGCTAAAATAAAATCATTTTCTGAAAGTCCGCCTACGGCATGAGTGGAAAGCTCCAATATTACTTTATTATAATTTATTTTTATGTCTGGGTGATGGCCTTCTCCTTCGGCTATTTCGGCTACATTGTTCACAAAATTTATCGCCCCGATGAAATCTTTGAATTTGTATTCTCTGGAAATTTTTGCGCCCAAGCCGGACTCCCGCACATTGGAATTTTGCCCCTCAACCAATGTCCAGTCAACTATTTGTTCCATATATACCACAATTTCTTCGTGATTTAGAGGCTTTGCACCCCCTTCGCATGGAACACATTTTTTGTTTAGTAAGTTATCTTTCATAAAGTCATATTATATACCTGCTATGTCCTCGCGCAATCGGGCTATTTTATAAATCGCAAATACCAGAACAAATGCCGCTATCCACTGAGAAACAGATAAAACTGTGTGGTTAACGACAAAATCCAACAAAATGGCAATAAACGGAAAAGTTAATTCTAAAATGGTGGAAATGTGCACCGGGGTTTTCGCGAGTCCTTTGTAATAAATAAGGAGCGCAACCATACCGGTAGATAAAGCGATAACCAACAAGAAACCAAGTTGCGAAAGAGTCGGAACAATAAAGCCAGCATTGGCACCGGAACCAAACAGTAGCAACACCGGCAAA
Organism: Candidatus Nomurabacteria bacterium RIFOXYB1_FULL_39_16; assembly: GCA_001787205.1. Taxonomy (GTDB): domain Bacteria; phylum Patescibacteriota; class Minisyncoccia; order Phycocordibacterales; family UBA9973; genus UBA9973. The sequence goes on along the minus strand of MFWB01000012.1, from coordinate 74,697 downwards.
GAAATTAATACCGTAAACAAAAATCTATAAAAAGTGCTAACTTTGAAATCCACCCCATTAGAGACAGGGGGCCGCTGCGAGCCCTCGCGGTCTCTAACGGGGTCCACTTTTCCTAAAAGCATCTTTGAGAACGTGGTAGACGAGCCCCAAGCAAAGGCTGCGCCGAGAGCGTAAAGAGCTGCGATGATTGTCCCCTCGCCTGTTTGTAAATTTACTACACCATTCGGAAAAGTCACAAAATACGCGGAAACAACTGCAAGTAAAGCCCATTTTATATATCTACTGTCTAATTTTTCTTTCAAAAAAACACGAGCCGAAGAAATGGCGAAGAGGGGCTGGAGTTTCTGTAAAAGAAATACCACTGAAATAGAAATGAAATGCACCTTGCCGAGCGCTGTGGTAAACCAAAGTGTGCCCAACAGACCACTTAAGGCTGACACTAAAACAATAAGCCACCATTCACGTGAGGCAAGTTTGGTCCTAAGTACATAGCGAAGAACGAACGGAGCTAGAATAATCAAACCGATTAAATGCTCAAAGAAAATTATGATTATGGGCGGAAGAGTGTAAAGATGTTGGCGGATGAGCCCGTCGAAGGCCCACAACAACGCCGCAATGATTATCAAGATAGATCCGGTATAATTTTTTAACGCTGTATTTAACATTTGTCTAAATCTTTTTTAATTTGAGAAATTAATTCTTCTTCAGTATCAAACTTTCTATACTCTCTTAAAAATTTATTTATTTTAAAAATTACTTTTTTCCCATAAGCGTCCCCACTGTATCCTAAAAGATGCGCATCTATTTTATTATTTTGGTCAACCGCGATTCCGGCTCGGTATTCTTTATCTTCTAAAATTACTATACCAGCATAAACCCCCGCCGGCAGAATTTCTTCTTTCTCCAGTTCAAGATTTACAGTAGGAAATCCAAGCTTCCCACCATACCCATCGCCCCTCATCACCCTACCAGAAATTATGTGGTTCATTAAAATTAATATCCGTCACTATTCAATTTTTCATCAATTCTGTTCATATCGCGCGGGAACATTGAGGCTTCACGAATATTTTTTAATCCAAGAAGTTGCATAGTTATACGCTCTGCCCCGAAAGCAAAGCCTCCTTCAGGCGGAACTCCGTATTTAAACGCCTCAAGAAACATTTTAACTTTACTTGGGTCCATTTTCCAAAGTTCAACATGTTCTGTAAGTTGTTTGTAGTCGTTAATTCTTCTTCCTCCGGAAAGCCATTCAACCCCCCTACACAAAAGATCCATCCCTTCGTTGTATTCGGGCTCTTCCGGGTTTGGATAAATATAAAATGGTTTCTTTCGGGTTGGGTATCCATAAACGAACACAAAGTCGGAACCTGTTTCTTCTTTGATTATCTCACAAATCTGCCTTTCATCTTCCGGATTTGTATCTTTCTCACCGCGAACATCCCGACCGTATTTTTCAAAAATTTTCTGTTGAATTTCTCGGAGAGATAAAGTCGGCGTCTTGTCTATCATTACCGGCAAGGTTGCGTTTAGTGTTTTCAAGTGCTCGGAATTTTTTGCTTCAACTTGTTTGAGTATGTATCTTACTGTTTCTTCTGCCATATCACGTACATCCATCCATGAATCAATAAATCCCATCTCGGCATCAAGGGAAACTATTTCCGTCAGATGTCTCGTGGTGGAAGACGGTTCGGCACGGAAAACTTTGTTTACAGAAAAACATCTTTCAAAAGCGGACATTACAATTTGTTTGTAAAGCTGAGGTGATTGAGTTAGGTATGCTTTCTTGCCGAAATAATCCACTTGGAAAACTTCTGCTCCGCCTTCCGCGGTGGCCGGAGTGATAGCGGGTGCCTGAAATTCAAAGAACATATTCTTTTTCATAAATTCTCGGAAGGAATCAATCACTGTTTCTTGCACTTTGAATACAGCCTGCACTTTAGGTTGTCTTAAAACAATGGCTCTATTATCAAGCTCCGTGGTCAGCTCAAGGTTGTATCCGTCCAAAGACATATCAAAGGGAAGCGGAAGAGCTTCGCTCAGTATTTCAATATTTAAAATTTCAAGTTCTATTTCTCCGTTTAAAACTCCAGCTTTGATATTTCTTTCCGGTCGCTTGTTTACCAATCCGGTAATTTTTAACACCCACTCAAGTCTTACCTCTTTTGATTTTTCTATAACATCTGTGTGGTTCGGCAAGGCCACCGCTTGCACTTTACCCGTCATGTCGCGCATATCAAAAAATGCCATTTTCCCCTGGTCGCGTCTGACATCTACCCAACCGGCGACAACAACTTCTTTACCAATGTGATCTTTTAAATCTTTAATATAAATACGATTTTTCATAAAAATATTTTAGCATAAATATAAAAAAATGGCGACCGGTCCCATCCAAGGGAACGGCCGCCAGTTGCTCGGATACGCCGAGCGCGTTGCTAGGGGTGTCTTGCTTCACCGAAGTAGTACCTCTCCCGACGACGAAGTTTGGCTGGGGCACACTTCTTCTCGGAGAGTAAGTTTGCGTCTCTGTATACCGACATTCCACAGTCAGGACATTTGAAGGTAGACTTCTTCCTCGGCCCAAGACGCCTTACCTTCTTGTGAGAACCACAGCTGAGAACTCTCCTCTTTCCCATTTTTCTTCCTCCAAAGAACAAAATACCAACCTTGGAAGGTTGGTATTTGAGTTGTAAGTTTTTTAGTAGTTTTTACAGCGCAAATATCAGCCTTCCAAGTTGTGGCTAAAGAAGAAAAACTTAATATATTTGCTTTGCTGTGTATTTTTGTTCACGAGAATAGTATAACCCATAATTTTAAAAAGACAATTTCTAATAAACATTCACCCCAATTTTTTCTCTCACTTCTTCCATTTTTGCTCCTGCGATTTTTTTCGCTTTTTCACCTCCGGCCTTCAGAATGGCTAACGCCCCCGGGATATCTTTCTCAAATTCTTTTCTCTTTTCTCGGAGCGGAGCAATGAATTTCTCTATGTCTTCTACGAGCATTTCCTTCAGCTCTTTATATTTACCTGATTTTTCTTCATAAATTTTCTTTAATTCATCTTCACTGCGGAAAAGTTTATGTATAGCATACACATTTTGTGGTATTCCCCCACTGGAGTCAGTCACTATGCTCATCACGCACTTTTTTATTTCTTCATATTCGGCGAAAAGCGGAATGGTGTTGTTGTAGCTCTTGCTCATCTTTCTGCCGTCTGTGCCAGGAACTATTGCCATATCTTTCAGTATCATCGGCTCTGGCAATTTGAAGATCTGATCTCCCTGTCCATAAACATTATTGAATTTTTCGGCTATATCGCGAGCTATCTCCACGTGTTGCTTTTGGTCAGCTCCTACCGGCACCATATCTGGACCATACATCAGAATATCGGCCGCCATCAGTACAGGATAATTAAAGGTGCCGACATCTATTTCTTTATTCTTAGCTTGCGCATCTTTGAAAGCATGCGCACGCATCAAAAAAGGCATAGTGGTAACAGTATCAAAAATCCAGGCAAGTTCAGTGTGTTCAGAAACATCACTTTGTTTGAAAAAAGTCACTTTCTCTGGATCGAGCCCGATAGCCAAATAATCGAGCAAAATGCTTTTTATGTTTGCATTCATTTCTTTGGGGTTTCTGAGAGAATGCAAAGCATGATAATCAGCTATAAAAACATAGCCTTCGTGTTCATTTTGTAAATCTACAAACTGCTTCATCGCCCCGAAATAATTCCCTATATGGGGTTTCCCAGAAGGTTGAACCCCCGAAAGAAACACTTTGGAAAATACCTTTTTTGACATACTTTAATATTATCATACTTCAATCTTTCAGCACAGGTATTTATTAACATTTTAGTAACACCTTAACCCACTTTCGAGCTTTGATAATTTTTCTATCGTGCTAGAATGACCTCATGATAAAAGCCGGGAAAAATAGTGTAAAGAACAACAATGTACGTATTCCACCGCAAAGCATCCCTTCCGAACAAGCGGTTCTCGGCTCCCTAATGCTCCGCAAAGACGCTATGCACGAGGTGGAAGATATGATAACGTCTGATTCTTTTTATGTGGAAAAGAATAAGAAAATTTTCCAAGCGATGCTTGACCTATCGGTGAAAAACGAACCGATAGATATGCTCTCCCTTTCTACTAAATTAAGTGAACAGAAACTCCTTGAGGCGGTCGGAGGCAACCAGTACCTGGCAGAAATCGTAAACGTAGTCCCCTCTTCCGCCAATGTTAAACACTACGCCGACATTGTACAGAAAAAATATGTTCTCCGAAGTTTGATTGAAGCGGCCGATTATGTTTCCGAACTCGCTTTTGAAGAAGGCGACGATCATATGGACGACATCTTGGATATGGCAGAGAAGAAAATTTTCAGCGTCGTCTCCTCTCCGAAAAATCAGAAATTTGTAAACTTGAAGGATGCCCTGCCCGAGGCTTATGAACGATTGGAAAAGTTGCACGAGAACAAAGGAATGCTCCGCGGACTGCCGACTGGTTTCAAAGATTTAGATACTATGCTTTCCGGCTTACAAAAATCTGACCTAATAATTCTAGCAGCAAGACCAAGTATGGGTAAAACCACTCTCGCACTAGATATGGCGCGTATGGCTGGAGTCATACATGAAAAATCGATTTTGATATTTTCTCTGGAAATGTCTTCTCAGCAACTCGTAGATAGGATGCTCTCAGCAGAGTCACGTGTAAATGCCTGGAATTTGCGTACAGGAAATCTCTCCTCTGATAGAGAATTTTCACAATTACGTGATTCATTGGGTAAACTCGCAAAAGCTAAAATTTACATTGATGATACACCGGGAAATTCAATCGTCCGCATGAAAGCTCTTGCGCGCAGGATAAAAGCGGAAAAAAGTCTTGATTTTATAATCGTTGACTACTTACAGCTTATGACCACCTCTAAAAATTATGATTCTATGGTAAACCAGGTTACAGAAATTTCTAGATCGCTCAAAGCCCTAGCAAAAGAATTAGATGTACCTGTACTTGCCCTATCCCAGCTTAACCGTGCAGTAGAGTCTCGTGGTGGTAAGCCTCGTCTCTCAGACCTCCGAGACTCCGGCTCTATTGAACAAGACGCGGATGTGGTGATGTTCATTCATCGCGAAGATAAAGGTAAAGACGAATCGGAGAAAACAAATATCGCAGAAATTTTGATTGAAAAACACCGCAATGGTCCAGTTGGAAAAGTGGAACTTTACTTTGACGAAAAGACCACAACCTTCTTAAACCTTGAAAAGAGCAACATCAGCGAATTCGCTCCATCAAAGGCTAGTGGTGATTTAGACGAATTCTAAATAATATGGACACCATAGATAAACTGACTGAAATCTTTAAAGAGTTCCCGGGTATCGGAGAAAGACAAGCCAAGCGTTTTGTCTATTTTTTAATGGCTAGAAATCCATCTTACGCGCAAAATCTATCCGAACTTGTTTTGGAATTAAAAAAAGAAGTGACCCAGTGCAAAGAGTGCTTTAGATTTTTTATAATGACAAATAATAAAGAAAAGATTTGTAATATATGTGGGGATAAAAATATTGATTCCTCCACCTTGATGATAGTGGAAAAAGATTCTGATTTAGAGAGTATACAAAAAAGCAGGGTTTATCATGGAAAATATTTTATTTTAGGTGGACTGGTACCTGTCGTTGAAAAAAATACAAAAAGTAGAGTACGTATTGAGGAATTAAAACAAAAAATAAAAACTTCAACCACTGAGGCAAGACCTCAGGGGTTCAAAGAAAACAATTTACAAGAAATAATTTTAGCTTTTAGTATCAGCCCCCAAGGTGATCATACAGACCAATATGTCCGCGAACAATTAAAAGAGCTCACAGAAAAATTAGAAATAAAAATATCTTCTTTGGGTAAAGGCCTCTCCACCGGCACAGAGTTAGAATATTCCGACAACGACACTCTCAAAAACGCGCTAAAAAATAGACAGTAGTTTAAAAACAAAAAACCACCTTTCGGTGGTTTTTAAGAGCTTTTTATTTTATAGAAGTGATTTTTACTTTGAAAAATGGCTGACGGTGGCCGTTGCGTTTCAGGTAGCGGGACTTTTGTTTATACTTTACAACCATAACCTTGCGAGCGCGGCCGATTTCTACGATTTCCGCGTCAACTTTCGCTCCCTTGATATATGGTGTGCCGATAGTCGTGTCTTTACCGTCATCTACAAGTAGAACTTTGTCAAAGGATATTTTATCCCCTTTTTTGTATTCAACTCCTGTGGTCTTTATTTTCTCAACAGAAACAAGGCCTCCCTCGGAGACTTTATATTGCTTTCCGCCCGTTGCTATAACTGCAAATTCCTCTTTCTTCATATTTGTCTATATTATACGATATTTTGCAAAAAGGCAACCCTAGGCTTGGTACAGGCCATAATTTCTGCTATAATTCCACTATGCAATCAAAAACTATAGAGAAGTATTTTTTCTTTGGGCTATTATTTTTAACCTTCGTTTTCACCTTTTTTATTTTTCAGCCCTTTTGGGTCGTGCTTGTATTGGGAGCTTCTTTCTCCATCGTGCTTTATCCGATATATGCGTGGCTGAATAGAAAGCGCTTACCGAGCTGGCTGTCCGCCACTATCACTATTCTCCTCTTTACCATCGTGCTTTGTGGGCCGATTTTAGGCATTGGGGTCATCGTTTTCAACCAAAGCCAAGATGCCTACCTCTCTGTCTTAAACAATGCCGGAAACGCTGGACCATTTATGGACTCTATAGGAAATACTGTAAACAAATTTCTGCCTTCCGGAGTGACTTTTGACATCAATGAGAAGGTGTCTAGTTTTATCTCGTACATTTCAAGCAACGTAGCCAATGTATTCAGTACAGTCGTTTCAGCTTTCTTCTCTTTTATGCTAATGCTGTTCATAATTTTCTATTTTTTGAAAGATGGAGAGAGATGGAAGAGAGCCGTAGTGATATTGTCCCCGCTTTCCGATAAAGATGATGAAAAAATCATTTCAAGATTAACTGTAGCTGTAAACAGCGTGGTAAAGGGATCTCTTTTTATCGCCTTAATCCAGGGTATTTTGATGGGCTTTGGACTTTGGTTCTTTAATGTACCCAACCCCGCTCTTTGGGGTGTGGTGGCCGCCATTTGTTCTTTGATTCCGACTTTCGGCACCGCTTTCGTGTCCGTACCATCCATTATTTTTCTCTTTGTAACTGGAAATATTCCTTCAGCCATTGGCCTTCTGATTTGGGCGGTAATCGTAGTGGGAACAATTGATAATTTCTTGACTCCATTGGTAGTTGGTGGAAAAACAAACATCCCCCCGCTTCTAATTTTGTTTTCAGTTTTGGGGGGAATTTCCCTCTTGGGTCCGGCGGGTATCTTGATGGGACCACTTACTGTCAGCTTGCTCTATACATTAATCTCAATATACAGAAATGAATTCAAGCAAAATCAAATTTTATAATACCCTTACTCGGGAAAAAGAAATCTTTGTTCCAATCAATCCGCCCAACGTTGGGTTCTATTCCTGCGGTCCGACGGTGTACAATTATGCGCACATCGGAAACTTAAGGGCTTACGTCTTTGCTGACATTCTACAAAAAACTTTAGAATATGAAGGATATAAAGTAAATCGGGTAATGAATCTTACGGATGTGGGACACCTTACAAGCGACGCAGATGATGGAGAAGATAAGATGGTAAAAGGTTTGAAACGCGAAGGTAAACCTTACACAATAGAGGGGATGAAGGAACTAGCTGTTTTTTATACTGAAAAATTTATGGAAGATATGGTGGCAATGAATATAAAAAGTCCCAACATTATAGATTATGCAAGTGACAACATTAAGGAAGATGTAGAAATAATTCAAAAACTTTTAGAGAAAGATTTCGCGTACAAAACAAGCGATGGAATTTATTTTGAAATAGCAAAATTTCCAGATTATTGGAAATTATCCGGAAGGAAAACTGGTTCTGAGGAAAATACCGAATCAAGGATTGGAGAAAATAAAGAGAAAAAAAATCAAGCAGACTTTGTGCTTTGGAAATTTGCCGATAAAGACGGTTTAGGTTATGAAACAAAACTCGGCAAAGGATTCCCTGGTTGGCATATAGAATGCTCAGCGATGAGTATAAAATATTTAGGTGAACAGTTTGATATTCACACCGGAGGCATTGATCATATCCCGGTACACCATACAAATGAAATTGCTCAATCAGAATGTGCTACCGGCAAAAAACCATTCGTGCGTATCTGGATGCATAATGAACATATTGATATGGGTGGGGCAAAAATGGCAAAATCAGGAGATGAATTCATAACCTTACGCACCTTAATAGAAAAAGGCATTAATCCCCTGGCCTATCGTTTTTGGCTTTTAATGGGCCACTATAGGACTAAAATGAACTTTAACTATGAGGCACTAGAAGGGGCAGAAACAGCCTTAAAACGCCTTTATGGGCTTTATTTAGGCTTAGGAAACGACACTGGACAAGCGCACCAGGAATACCAAAATAAGTTCAAAGAATACATGGAAGACGACCTGGATACCCCCCGAGCCCTTTCCCTTCTCTGGGATGTCGTCAAAGACGAAAATATGTCAGATGCCGACAAAAAAGCGACAATCTTGGACTTTGATAAAATACTAGGACTCGGTTTTGAAAACTTGAAAGAAGAAATAATCCCCACAGAAATTTTAAAACTAAAAGATGAACGCGAAGAAGCTCGTAAAAATAAAGATTTCCAAAAGTCCGATGAATTGCGAGATAAAATAAATTCCTTGGGCTATGAAGTGAAAGATACTTCGGAGGGGCAAAAGATTAATAAAATTTAAATTTTATTCGGGTTCTTGTTGAGTGATACAGTGAAGAGCTCCTCCTCCATATATAAGATCCGTACAATCTATTCCGACAACTTCCCTGTCGGGGAAACAAGATTTTATTATTGAAATAGCTTTTTCATCATTTTCATCATTAAATAGAGAAACTAAAACTGTTCTGTTGCCAATATAGAAATTCGCGTAAGAAACCGGAGCCTTTTTGTCATCATCGTACTTCATGTGAGGCATCGGCAGTTTAATTATTTCAAATTTATTTCCGTTTTGATCAGTGGACTCTTCTAGAATTTCCAAATTTTCTTTCAGCCTTTCGTAATTTTCATCTGTTATATTTTCTTCATACGCAAGCAAAATTTTATTCGGATTTATAAATCGCGCCACTTCGTCTACATGCCCGTCCGTATGGTCATTAAAGATTCCCTTCTTGAGCCAAATTACCCTTTTGGCGCCTAAACTATTTTTAAGAATTTCTTCTGTTTCAATTTTTGACTTGTCTTTATTACGATTAAGCGCCAAGCATTCTTCTGTGGTCAAAACAACACCTTGCCCATTACTGTCTATTGCTCCGCCCTCCATAGCAATATCTATATCTATTTTTTCACCAGAAACTTCTTTTTTTAAATTATTAAAAACCTCATTATCCGGGAAAAGTTCTGGGAACTTGCCGCCATATCCATCATAATTCCATTTTATCCATTTTAAATTTCCCGCATTTTTTATGAAGGTCGGACCATAGTCTCGTATCCACACATCCACATATTCCGTTTGGTAAAAAACGATTTTAGAAACATCAACATTACTATTACGTAATATATTACGTACTTCGTCTTCTATGTTCTGGTTTAGAACCAGGATCTTTATTATCTCGTCCTTATGAAGCGCAAGAATTATTTTTAAATATACGCCTTTTACTTTTTCCATTTTGCCTTGGAAAAAGTCGTCATCATTTGGCCACGCGAGCCAGGTCGCCTTGTGTTGTTCCCATTCTCCCGGCATCATAAAAGTTTTTTATAGGTATCTGTACGACGATTTCTCATAAAACCCCATTCTTCTTCAATGACTTTGTTGTTAGATAAATCAACTTTAGAAATTAGAACTTCATCCTTCAATTTTCCCGCTTTTTTAATTATTTTACCGAAAGCATCGCAAATAAAAGATTGCCCCCAGAAATTCAATTTATCTTCTTTACCTACGCGGTTTACAGCCACGACGTATAGACTATTAGCAACAGCATGCCCACGCATAATCGTCTCCCAAGCATTATGCCAGTCCCCTTCTTTTTGTTTTTCTCCGACAATAGTTCCTATTGCGGTCGGATAAAAGACGACGTCCGCTCCGGCAAGCTTTACTGCACGAGCCGCCTCGGGGAACCATTGGTCATAACATATCAAAACAGCAAATGTACCATATTTTGTTTTATATATTTTATATCCACCATTACCATCTTCAAAATAATTTTTCTCGTAAAAAAGAGGGTCTTGCGGGATATGAATCTTTCTGTAAGTCGGCATTAGTTTCCCATCAGTATTTATCACCACTGCAGAGTTATGAAAATGCCCTGTTTCATCTTTTTCAAAAATTGGCACAATAATCACTGCCTTATATTTTTTGGCGATTACAGAAAAAACCCTCGTAGACTCGCCTGGGATTGTTTCTGAAAAATCACCTTTCTTCGCATTCTTATACTGCGGAAAATATATGGTCCTATAGAGTTCTTGCAGACAAATAACCTGGGCGCCCTTCTTTGCAGCCTGTTCCACCAACTTTGCTGTTTTTACCAAGTTAGCTTTCAAATCGGGCGAAACAGAATTCTGAATCGCAGCAATTGTAACAAATTTGTTTTTCGTTTTATTGGTCATTTCTGAAATATAGCATATTTAATATCTTCTTGCGATAGATACATAATATTATTGCTAAGTTTACAAATATAAAATAAAAACTGAAAGAGTAAATAGTAAAAATCCAATCTTTTATTATTAACAATCCAAGAATATTACTTATGACGCCCGGCAAATATACTACAGCTGTTTCAGTATCTGGAAAATTCCAAGACTTTACCAATGTGGGGATTGCCGCGAATCCATCACCTAAAATCGCAAACATAATAGATATACCCAAATTGTGAGTAAAAATATAAAGAATTAAAGCAATGAGTGCAAATATTCCACAAAAAACATCGAGCTTGGTAATTTTCCAATATGCTTTTTTATTAAAAATAGACACAATTATGACAATCAATGGACCAAAGCCAGCCAAAAAAACTGGAATCACCGAAAGCCCAGCTCCCGCCTTAAGTTGAAAAAATACACCAATAAAAGGCCCCAACATCCAAAGAAACCAAGACACAAGATTAGGCTTAGTTTTTCCCCTAAAGATGTCTTTAAACATCACCAAATAACCTATTAAGCTTATGATGACCGTAATATAAATTATTTTTTCAGGTAACATGATGTTTTATTACAGGTATCCGATACCTGTAACCTTATATCCCCTCTTTTTTGAGCTGTTCTAGAAGCTCGCGGGCTTTTGGGGAAATTTTGTGGGTAAATTTTACATTTACTCTTATAAGCAAATCTCCCGGTTTACCATTTTTAATTTCTTCACCATACCCGGTCATTTTAAGAGTCTGACCATTTTGAATTCCGGCGGGAATTTTGATTGTTATTTCTTTATGTCCGCCCAATATCATTTTTTTCTCCACTCCTAAAATAGAATCTACCATGGAAATATTTATTTCCGTTTGCATATTTCGTCCACGAGGTGTTCGTGTCGTTCGAAAGCCACCCATTCCCCCGCCGAAGAAATCACTAAAAATATCATTGAGATTCCCAAAGTCAAATTCCGCTCCACCATTTTGAAACCCACTAAAATCAAATCCTTCAAAGCCACCAAAGCCTCGCCCGTACCCACCTTGCTGTTGACCCATATTTTCAAAGCCGGCGCCGTATTGGTCGTATTTAGAACGTTTGGCGTCGTCAGAGAGCACTTGATAAGCTTCGTTTACTTGTTTAAATGTGGCTTCATTGCCTCCCTTTTTATCAGGATGATGCTTGTGCGCTAACTTATAAAAAGCCTTCTTAATTTCTTCTTTAGAAGCACCTTTATTTACACCTAATATATTGTAATAATCTTTTTGCATATTAATTTAACTAATGCCTAGGGCCTAGTTTCCTAGAGCCTGTATCTTTTATATCATGGGTTCGGCTTCTTGTGAAGTTTTCTTTTTTGGATCTTTTTCTTCTATTTCCTCTGCCTTATTTTCATCACCCTCTTCATTTCCTCCTTCTTTTTCTTCAGGTTCAATCTTGCGACCAAGCCTCTTTGCCCTTCCTTCTATTATTGCCTTTTCTTCCGCGCTTCTTATTATTGTCGCTTCTTCTTCGGCAATAAGCTTCGCGGCATCATCTTTCGGTATTGAATATTTCCTGCGGGAGGCTTCTATAATCTCATCTCTATATGAAGGATGAGTCGGTGGAAGCACCCGCAAAGTTTCAGCTGAAAATGGGTCATAAGATTCTCCATCAATGGTCATTTTGACGAAAAATTCGGTCACTGCCAGGTTAATCATATCTTTCACGTCAAAGACCGGCGCGAATTCCGGTTTCATTTTTACCGCATCTTCACCCCCAATACGGAAAGTGATAACGCTTCCGCAGTTACCAAGCACGGCCTGGTGAACTTTCGGTAAAATCTGCCCGACGTACTGATGAGCAATGGTCAAGTTCAAAGCATACTTTCTGGCCTCCGATAAAATATTTTCAAAGGTTTGGGTAACGACATTTTGGAACTCATCTACGTACAAATAAAAGTCTTTGCGGTCTTTCTCCGGTATAGCGGCGCGCTCCATTCCCGCTTGTTTTATCTTTGTTAAAAACATTGACCCCAAGAAAGAGGAGTTCTCCTCTCCGAGACGACCCTTGGACAGATTTATTAAAATAATTTTCTGCTGATTCATCAACTCACTGATGTCTATTTTGTTTTGTTTTTGCCCGAAGATATTTCGGAGCAACGGATCGGAGAGAAATTGCCCCAGCTTGTTTACGAGCGGGATGATAGCGTCCGTATCAAATTTCTCGGACCAGTCGGCGAACTCAATAGCGAAGAATCTTTTCACCATATCATCCGTGATGTATTCCACAACCTTCTGCCTATAATTTCTGTCCGTCAACATTGAAATCATTCCGCGCATCGTGGCATGCGGATAGTCCAGAAGCGCCAGACAAGTAAAGCGAAAAACGTGCTCCAAACGAGGAGTCCAATTCGCCCCGAACTGCTTTTGGAAAACTTCTATCAAGCCTTGAGTCAATTGGAATTTAAACAACGGGTCAACATTAGCCAGTGGATTGAAAGAAGCCGGATAGTCCAAATCCGTAGGGTCAATAATACAGACATCCTCAATGCGCTCTTTCGGGATGAATTTTAAAATTGCTTCTATCTCATCGCCGTGCGGGTCAATCAGACAAATTCCGTGACCATAAGATATATCTTGACGCATAAAAAGTTCAAGCAGTTTGCTTTTCCCTACGCCGGACTTCCCGATGATGTATAAATGCCTTCGGCGGTCTATGCGCTTAATGCCGAAAACAAACTTTTTCTCCTCCAATGAAGCCACATAATTCGTCCGTCCAATGAAAGAAACCTCTTCGGGCTTCACCTTACCGAATACAGGCAATTCTGGCGGTGGCGGAGCGTATTTGATTATTTGTACTCGATTCGGTTTAGGCATATATTGGATATTTTAGCACAAAATTTAGTAAACTTCCTGCTGATAACACTTTTCACAATACAGAATGAAATTTGACCTGGGGTCAAAAATAGAATTTATAGCTTTACCGCATTTAACACAAGTAGTCTCATATTTCTTCCCTATATGAATTAGTTGAAACAGTGTTTCCATACGATAAGATGGGTGTAGAGTCGGTAATGGTAATTTCATTCTTCTATAAAATTCCAATTCTGAACTGACAATCCTAAACGGACGCCCCGTGACTTCACAACATATAGCCTTCTTTAATATCTCATCAGTTGCTTCCGTAATGGTCTCTGGCAATTCATTCACTGTTAATTTTTCAGTGTCACCAACATTGGTTTCAGATTCTTTGGCAACATAACCACCCAATTTTATTATCTCAGCATTGTTTAAAGGATAAGCGATTTGCGCCATGGAAAAATTATAGGCCTGTGCGGAAAATTCAAGACCGAGCGGATCTTCATATTCCCCCTTTTTTATCATTTCAAATTTTATTTTATCGACAATCTCAAAATATTCTTCGGGTTGATATTGTACATTTAAAATACAATATGATTTGTCCTGTAACCCAAAACACATAAAACAATTTGTAAGATTCTTGGAATTAAACACAAACTCACAATCAACACAAAATTTAGAAGATACAGAAAACCTTACCCCGCTCGATTGTGAGCCAATATTTATAGTTCCATAAAGTTTACTGGAATTTCCTCCGGAAAAAAGAAAATCCATAGAATCTTTGTGAGACATAGCTCCGTCTGCGTGCCTTATATGTTCACTATTGTCTGAGTCCCCAATGTCAAACACATTGCGACTGCGCATTATATGAACACCCACTGCGTTTTCTGATCCGACATTATGGGAAGCATTCATTGGCAAACTAGCGACAACATTCCAAAATTTTTCTTTATAAAGCGCTAGCGATTTTATTGATATGGGATTTATGGATTCAATAAAAGTTTCGTAGTCTTCTTTTGATAATTGTTCATTCCAAACACAGTATTTTTTGTTGCGTAGATTGATACATCCGAAACAGCTATCACAATTTTTACAATCAAAAAGAAGAAAACTATCCGTGCAATTATTAGAAAAATAAATAAAGGAAGATTTATAAATATGATCTGAAGATAAACCCCCGTACAACAACTCAGAATCTTCTATATCATTAGAATCCATAATGCTCCTGCTTCTGTTTACCATGCTGGAATACCAGACGTCCTCCGCTTTATAACAAGCCATCGCGTAATAACAATTTTTGTTGTCTTTTCCCCCGTTTGAATAGTCACTATTTATACTTGAAAGACCACGATTTAAAAAAGAGGGCATTGGAAACTTTTTACGTAAATTAAAAAGTGTTTCCATGGGGTCCATTCCTTCCTCATACTTAACTCCAAAAGAAAATGGGTCAAATTCATCAGAAATAAAATATAAATAATCATATACGGGGAAAGGGCATTCTTCGGGCAAAATAGAAATCATACTTTCATTATGATTTGGCGCCTTACAAGGTATTTTAAAAAGACGAATCATATTCATATGAACAAGACGCCTCATCCGTCTACAAGTTGGGCAATAATTTGGAGTCGGCACACGAAGCATCTTTAAAAAAGTAATATCTTCTTCTGTTATTTCAAATTTTCCTTCACAATATGAGTGCTCCCCTTTCCACTTACAAGTACGCTCGTGTGGAACGAGATTTTCTAAAATTTCATTAATCAAGGCGTCAGTTTTTGGTGTTTTAACTTCCATTTATTCTAAAATTTTCTTCAATACATCTTCTGGCACTTCCCTCGGCTGTAGCCCGTCTACGGGCGAAGCTTTTGCTTTATTTTGAGAAGTTTCTTCCCCTCCTTGTGAAGGAGGGGTGGCTTTAGCCGGGGTGGTAGTTTTTTCTGCAATCAAATCTTTCAATTTATTCATATCTTCAGCAGTAGCTGCTCGATCCCCGCTGGAATGAATAGGTTTTTTAATCTCCCTCGGCTGTAGACCTATGGGCGAAGCTTCTTTGTTTTTTAAAGAATCCAAGGAGACAGGGGCCGAGATCGGTGTCGAGACTGGTTTTACTTCGGGACTTACCTGTCTGTCCGGTAGAGATTTGTTCAGAACCTCTTTGAGTGCTAAATTCTCTTTTGTTTTATTTTCGCTCGTGTGAATAGGTTTGGTAAATACTTTTTTAATAGCTCCGAAAACACTTGGTTTACTTGCCGGAATAGGTGGCTTTTGTATTGGAGGAACAGTCTTGCCCACTTCCGCAAAATCACTCGCTCCTCTTTCGGGAGACCTGTTTTCTTCTTCCACTTTCCCTCTGTCTTTTTGTTCAAATTCTATCCCGAGGTCTGCCAGAGGTTTATAAAATTTGGATTCATCATAGGCTATCTGGTCCTTTCCTTTTTTCTCCACTTTTACTTCTCCGGATTTTATTTTAGCGATGCATTCTTTACAATACGCCGGCCTGCCCGGTTCCGGCTTGAAAGGCACAGTCTTCTCCAGTCCGCAAAGCGAACAAATAATCGGGAATTTTTCCAGGTTTCCTCCACCCCCAGAAGAAGAGTACTCACTACCCCCCAAGGACATTTCGCTCCACTCATTGATTTCCCTCTCTACAACTCCCCTCGGTCTGCAATAAAGTTCTCGAGAAATCTTTATGACTTCCTCTTCTATTTTTCTATCACCAGACTTTACCATTTGTGGAAGCGTCTTTGCGGAAAATGGTCTAGAAGTAACACCATCTATCATCAATTTCATATAAACTTTATAGTTCGGCAAGTTGACTATGTCTTGCGGAGTAAATTCCGGGTCAAATTCTTTTTCCAAGAAATCCGCGTCATCGGAGCCGACTCGGAAAACTATCATCGTTCCGACGTTGCCGAAAACAGCGTCACGCACGGCAGAGCTCTTGTCCACCACCAGCTGGGCGGTGTATTGGTGCGCCACAGTGAGATTCAATCTGTATTTACGAGCCTCGGACAGAATCCCGGCGAAAGCATCCGTCACGAAATTTTGGAATTCGTCCACATAGAGATAGAAGTCTCTTCGGTGATCTTCTGGAATACGCACACGCTCCATCGCAGCAAGCTGAATTTTCGTAATAATCATTCCCCCCAAGAGCCCCGAGTTGTCTTCTCCGATGCGCCCTTTAGAAACATTCACCAAGAAAATTTTCCCGTCGTTCATCATATCAAAAATATTGATGGTACTCTTAGATTGACCAACGACATTTCGGATGATAGAGGTGGAGAGAAATTGTCCGACTTTGTTTTGAATCGGGGCGATGGCTTCGTTTCGGAATTTATCCTGCCAAGCCTCATATTCGTGAACCCAGAAGGCCTTGATAACGGGATCTTTCAAATTAGAAATTATTTTCTGACGATAATCTTTGTCCACTAGCATTCTCGGAATTCCGAGAAGCGTGGTGCCGGGAGTATCAAGCAACGCAAGGATGGTGTTGTTTAAAATATATTCCATGCGGGCGCTCCAAGCGTTCGCCCAGATTTTCGTAAAGATGCCCATCAGTCCTGACGCCACGAGATGTTTGTATTGCGGGTCCACGAGCTCCAGCACATTGAAACCAATATGGTAATCAGCATCGGCGGGATTGAAATAAATCACATCTTTCATTCGGTGTGGAGGAATGGCGGACAAGACAGCTTCCACGTTTTCTCCGTGCGGGTCAACCATACAGACCCCTTCGCCGTTCTGGATGTTCTGAATAATCATATTGAACATCAGCACAGATTTACCGGTACCAGACTTTCCGAGAATATAAACATGTTGGCGCCTGTCTTTACGCTTGATGCCAAAAAGCTGGTTCTTGTCTCTATAGGTAGTGAGTCCAAGATAAGTAATGTCTTTATTTACGGGTATTTCTGGAAGTTCCATACGGATAAATTATACCAGAGAATTATTAAACTAAAAAGCCCTATTTAGGGCTTTTTAGTGAAAAACTAGGCTTTTGGTTCTTCTCCTTCTTTTTTAATTTCTGCTTCTTTTACTTCTTCGTTTTGTTCTTCCGGAGTAGAAGCTGGAGGGGTTTCGGCACCGGCTTTGTTTAGAGCCTCACCAATCTTGGACATTTCAGAAGAAAGCTCTTCGGTCGCCTTTTTGATTGCTTCCCCGTCAGTGCCGTCTTTTACGCCACGAAGCGCGGTTATTTTCGCATTTACGCTATCTTTCAATTCCGCCGGAATTTTCGCTTCATTGTCTTTCAACGCTTTTTCCGCGGTATAAATAATCATTTCAGCGGTGTTTTTCACATCCACCACTTCTTTTTTCTTCTTGTCTTCTTCCGCATGCAGTTCGGCATCCGCTTGCATTTTCTTTATATCTTCTTCTTTCAATCCTGAACTTGCTTCAATCCTGATGGACTGAGTCTTGCCGGAAGCCTTATCTTTTGCTGTCACGTTCAAGATACCATTAACGTCCACATCAAAGGCAACCTCAATCTGTGGCATCCCGCGAGGAGCTGGTGGAACACCGTCCAGAATAAATCGTCCGAGCGATTTGTTATCGGATGCCATCGGACGCTCTCCTTGCACGATATGGATTTCCACAGAAGTTTGATTGTCCGCAGCGGTAGAAAATACTTGGGATTTATTTGATGGAATAGTGGTATTGCGTTCAATTAATTTTGTTGCTACTCCTCCCAACGTCTCAATACCGAGAGATAGAGGAATAACGTCCAGGAGGAGAACATCACGCACATCTCCTTGAAGAACTCCAGCCTGCACGGCAGCACCGAGAGCTACAACTTCATCTGGGTTAATGGAGAGGTTTGGAGTCTTGCCGAAGACTTTTTTCACTTCCTCAACAATTTTCGGCATTCTGGTTTGTCCTCCGACCATTATTATTTCATTCATATCTTCCATCTTGAAACCGGAAGCAGCCATGGCGCGTTTGGTGATTTCAATAGAACGGGTGATGTATTCGTCAGCAATTGATTCCAATTGAGCGCGAGTCATTTTAAGGAGTAAGTGCTGAGGACCCTCTGTGGTAGAAGTAATGAAAGGAATATTGATTTCACTTTCAACAGCGGTAGAAAGCTCTATCTTTGCTTTTTCTGCCGCCTCATCCAAGCGTTGCAAGGCAAGCTTATCTCCACGCACATCCACGCCGGAAGTTTTCTTGAATTCTTCAGCTATCCAATTAATAATCTTGTGGTCAATATCACGTCCACCCAGGTGGCTGTCGCCATCGGTAGACTTCACTTCTATGACATCATCACCTATTTCAAGCACAGACACGTCAAAGGTTCCGCCACCGAAATCGTAAACCACAATTTTTTCATTTTTCTTTTTATTAAATCCATAAGCAAGCGCCGCAGCCGTCGGTTCATTGATGATACGCTTCACATCCAGCCCGGCAATTTGTCCCGCATCCTTTGTGGCTTTTCTTTGCGCATCGTTGAAATACGCCGGCACGGTGATCACCGCTTCAGTAATTTTTTCCCCGAGCTTGGCTTCCACGTCTGATTTTATTTTTGACAGAATCATCGCGGAAATTTCTTCCGGACGCATCCACTTGTCTCCGATTTTTATCTCTACTCCACCGTTAGTAGATTTTTGTATTTTAAAAGAAGCATTCTTTAAATCTTTTTGCACTTCCGGGTCGTCAAAATTGTGCCCCATAAAACGCTTGATGCCATAAACGGTATTTTCGGGATTTGTCACCGCTTGTCTCTTGCCTAGAAGACCGACGATTCTATCGCCATTTTTCGCCACAGCTACGACTGAAGGAGTCGTACGATTACCTTCTACGTTCTCTACAATTTTCGGAGCACCACCTTCAATTATAGCTACTGCCGAATTTGTCGTACCTAAATCTATACCTATTATTTTACTCATATGATTTATGATTATTTTATAATTTAACTTATATTTCGCGACCACTAATTATTTGTATAAAAGTAGTATATATGATAATATATATCTATGTCAAGCAAATCCAAATATTCTAATAAAATACTGAAAATATTAGGAGACAAACCGGCTATTCCACTTGAATCTTTTAAAGATGAGAGCGACTCCAGGGCTTCTTATGCCATAACTCGTTCTATAAAAAATCTCATAGATTCTGGATGCGCTGAAATGTTCAATTCTTCCAGTCGAAAATTCGTACGCATCACCAAAGAAGGAAAATCCAAACTAAATGCTTTACGTCTTGAAGGCGAAGATGCTTTAGTCCCCACTTCTTGGGATGGACTTTGGAGAATTATTCTCCTGGACCTTCCGGAGAATAGAAAAAGCGAACGCGAAAGTCTGCGCTACCTTCTGAAAAAAGCCGGCTTCGTGTGTCTGAAAAATTCTGCTTGGATTTCTCCCTTTCCTTTTGAAAATTTATTTATGAATATAAAAAAGGATTTGGGCCTCACCACCGAGATGATGATTATCGTCACGGAATTCATAGACGACGAAACCAAGAAAGTTTTGTTTGAAACTTTCGGAAAATAAAAAAACGAAAACCGCTAGGAAATATTTTGCGTCATCCATTCTTTATAGGACCTGTTAATCCTGCGAATATCCACGCCGGCAATCATAGGAGTGGAGTAGCTATGATGTTTGGAAATCAAGTCATTTACATCTTCCAGTTTGGATTCAAAAGTAACGATAACTATCATCACCTCCTCAGTTGCCTTCAGCTCCCCCTCCCACTTATACATGGACTTGATTGGCCAAGAATGCACGCACGCGCCCATTTTATTATCAATAATGAGTTTCCCCAGCGTTTCCGCTTCTTTTACGGTGGCACAAGTTGTGTGAATGAATACCATAAAAATAGAGATGTTACCTAAATCACAATAGTCCGACCTTTGCTTATATTATATTCCTCTTCCCATACCCCGGGAGTACGGGTGTGGATAACTAATATATTTCCTGCTGATAACACCTCTCACAATAGATTATTTCGGGTCTGTCTGAAGCATAAGGAGTCTCAAACTCATTAGAGCAACCCTTTTTCATACACTGACGTTTGTAGAGCCTGGGCAGAGGTACCTGCATAAAACGCTCTCCGTATCTACAATTTGCGCATTTATCAGGTATGGGGATATTGTGTTTTTTATAAAATTTAAATTCGGTTTCAGTGATGCGAAAAGCAACACTGCACTGATGATCACATTTGCCTTTATGAGCGCATCCCAAAACTTCTTTCAGGATACCTTCGTCTACTTCATCTATATTATCCTTTATGTTTTCGGCTTGAATTGTAATTTCAAAATTTTTTACTTCCGGAACACACCAAGAATAACCGTTTTTTTCTACTTCCTCTTTAGAGAGAGGAAAGAATTCCTGGGAAAGGGTTTCATTATAAGCCCAGGGAGAAAGCTCAATTGGAAAAAATTCTCCATATCTATAAACTCTGCCCGCTTTGTCTATAAATGGCGCATCATCCATTTGTTTTATAATTTGCTCTCGTAGTATCTCAAATTCTTCTTTTGAATAAACTTTGTTTAAAATTACATTTTCTTGATTTTTCATCCCAACACATCCAAAAAGATTTTTCGATGACATGCAAGAATCCGTGTAGTCTACGTCTCTGACTTGATCTATTGGAGAATAAGAAAATTTAACATTATAATCATTCCTGGCTCCTGTGTTACATTCATATAAAAGTTCAGTATTGATTCCCCCATGGTCAGAGTCAAAACAATCTTTTGCTTTTAAAAAGCGATGGCAGTATTTTAAATTTTCGGCATCATAAACACTAAAACATTTTTTACAATTTTTGGTGTTTGTAAGTTCATTTCCCGTAGAGTTGTTAGATTGGGTGATATCCGCATAGCGATAAATTGTGTTTGCACGCAGAGTTTGGAATTCATCTATAAGATTACTTCGTATAATTTTACTGCCAAGATTAAGCTTCTCTATTTCTTTTAAATAGCCCTCCTTTGTGTATCTCTTGTTCCTTACATAAAATTGCTTGTTGCGTAAATTGGAAGACATAAAACAATTACTGCAATTGGTACAATCAATCAAATAACAACAATCAACACAGTTTCGGGATAAAAAAAGATACTGTGAATTGTAATTTCTGTCGCTGTCTATGTTTTCATAGCATTCATGAGAATTTTTGAGATTATAACTATCAAAAACATTAAAGGAATTATCAATAGTTTTAGAGTAAAAAACATTTTCTGAACCAAGTATTGAAGCTGAAAGATAAACATTTTTTGACTCCCGTACTAAGTTTGAATATGGACAATTAATTGCATCTCTATGCCAAATAGCGAAACGTGGTACTAGATCCATTAGTTCCTTATACTGTTCAAAAAATGTTTTATTAAAATCGTATTCTCTGCCGAAAGATGTCGCATCCCATCCGTCTCCATACCAGCACTCCCGACAATACACCGGAAAGGGCACGGATTCACGATACATAGCAATAATATTTTTCTGACATAAATCACATTTTCTTTTAAAAAGAGTTCTTTCGTTGCGCCAGACCATTCTTCTTTGAAATCTACACTCAGGACAAAAAGTAGGTGGGGGGACTTTTATTTTTTCGTAAAAATTAAAATCATCCGGCTCTATCGTAAAGTCTTGTTTGCAATTCTGGCAGTTTTTTGTTTCTTGTTTATACTCCATAATTTTAATTTACATATTTACGCTATCGCTGATATATGTATTAGGCAATATTTTGTTTATAGCATTCCTCACAGGCTATTTTTTGATAATGCCATTCCGGTAAATAATACGCCTCAATATCCTTTTGACAATAAAAACATTTATATGGATAACTTTTTGATACTACCATCTTGCGCGCGGGTTCTAACATTCTCCTGTCAAAATGTTCGCGTGGCAAAGCAAAATTATTGTTTTTATGAAATTCAAATTCTGATTGTGAGATATTAAATCTATAATGAGTTTGTGGGCAAATCAAGGCCTGATTACAAATACCCAAATCAGTGTCCTTAATTGCATCGGGGAGTTCTAGAGATGAAATTCCATCTTCAGAAGAAAAATCCTCTTCGGACCAATAGCCACCTTCCCTCAATATTTCTTCTTTAGTTGTTTGGGGAAAATAAAGTATACTTGCCGAAAAATTATAGTCGCAAATACCCATAGAATATGGAAAAAATTCTCCATATTCTTCCCCCATATCTAAAACAATTTTTGCTTTCAATTTTTCATATTCTTCTTTTGTGTATTGTTTGTTTAAAATACAATATTTCTTTTTTCTTAAACCAACACACCCAAAACAATATTCTACCTCAAGACAGTTATCTATATACTCAGAATACCTACCCACAGAATGCGCGGAGTGTTTTATTTGGTAACCACCATCGACAGTTCCGTTATTGCCAGAATTTTCAGTATTCCAGGTAAAAGCTTGATCAATAGAATCTTTAGAGTTTAAACCCCTTATACAATTCTGACAATTTTGCGAATTTTCCCAGGAAAAAACATTTATGCATTTGTCGCAATTAGTCATATAATTCCCTGTAGAATTAGTAGTTTTAATATTAAAATTTTCTCGATGAACTGCTTCATTTTTTAAAATTCTTTTAAATTCTTCCTTTAATATAACTATATTTTTGTATGAACCAAAATTAAACTTTGCCAGTTCTTTTTCATACTCTTCTTTAGTATATTGCACATTTCTTATACAATAACGTTTATTCCTAAGATTCCAGCTCATAGTACAATTTTGGCAATTGCGACAATCAAAAAGAAAGTTAGAATCAACACAATCTTTGGAATTTTCGGAAAAATTTAAATTAAAAGAATTGTGGCAAAAAAGACAATTATAAGACCTCTGAAGATCAAAACAGTAAACTAAATCAAAAGAATCTTTACTTGTTAAAACTCGGTAACCATAACTAAGATTTTCACATTTAAAAAGGGCTCTTGATAAATAGCAATTTTTTGACTCCCATACATCCTCACACCAGTCACAGTTAAAGTTATTTTTGCCACCTTGGTGTGGACGAGGAACCTTTTCCTGTAATTCTTTCAACTGTGTAAAAAACGATTTTTGCGAATTATACTCCTGTCCAAAAGATATTGGATCCCAGCCGTCTCCCCACCATTCGTGAGAAGCATAGATCGGGAAACGAGCATTGACTGGTAAAACTGTAATAAAATTTTCCCCCGAGAGATCAGATTTTCCTTTTCTAAATTTACCAAAAGGAGCAAACGAAAGATATTTTTTCCACCGACATTCACAACACAACCCAGGAACTTTTAAACCGACTTTTTTATACAAAGCTAGCTCTTCATCTGATATTGTGAAGTTTTGTTGACAGTGTTCACAGACTCTAGTTGGCGGATTCTTTGTATTCATACACGTTAACTCGAGCGGGACGCATAATGCGTTCGCCTAGTTTATATCCTTTTTGAATTACTTTCGCCACTTTGTGATCTTGTTCTTTTTTGTCAGTTTCTATCATTTCTATGGATTGATGAATATTTGGGTCAAAGATTTCTCCTTCTTCTCCGACAGGCTTCACCCCGTATTCTTCAAAAATTGTATTCATCTGGGAATAAATATACTCCACTCCTCTGCGCCAATTAGCATCAACTTTTTCCCAAGCTTCTTTGTTCGCAAAGGCCATATTGAAACTATCAACGACTGTTAAAAAACGAGTGAGAATTCGCTCTCGCACACTTTCCGAAAAGTTTGCCCTCCTTTCTTCTTCTTGTTTGCGATAATTGGCAAAGTCTGCCCGCTCTTTCTGCCAACCGGTAAGGTATTCTTCTTTTTCTTTCTTTAACTGCTTTAAATCAGCCCTGAATTTTTTTAGAGTTTTCTTCAAATCCTCTTCCCCGTCTTCGTTAAATTCAAATTCAAGAACTTCTGCTTCTGATTCAGCAGAATCACCCCGAGCAGCCTCGAGGGGTTTGTTTTCAATATCTTTCTTTTCTTCTTCATCGCTCATATATCCATACTAACAAAAAATACCCCTATTTTCAAGGGGTATTTTTCTAGTTTTTTAACGTTTGGACCATTGTGGTGCCTTCCTTGCTTTCTTGAGACCGAATTTTCTTCGTTCTTTTGCTCTTGGGTCACGTTTTAGATATCCTAAAGTCTTCATACTTCCACGTAAAGCTATGTCTGACAAGATAAGAGCTCTAGCCAATCCATGGCGAACCGCTTCAGCTTGGGAATGAAATCCTCCACCCGAAACATGCGCTTCCACACTCCATTTCGTATCGGACTTGGTCCCGCTCGCCGGAATACCTTTCATTATTGGATCCAGTATCAAACGGCGTTCTACTTCTGTTTTGAAAAATTCTTTCGCCTCTTTGTCGTTTACAATAAAATGAGTCTTCGCGGACTGCTTGATACGCACTCTAGCTGTGGAAGTTTTACGTCTTCCAATCGCTTCTATGTATTTATCTTTTGTCTGTACTTCTTTTTTGTCTTTATCCATATAATTTAGTAAAATTACGCTTGGCGCTAGTCTTCAATTGTTAAATGTTTCATCATCACTCTGCGTAATTTGTTATCCGGAAGCATCTGAAATGTCGCGAGCTTGATTAATTCTTTTAAACCCTTTTTCTCCGCCGTTTCTGTGCCTTTTAAGACACGAAGTCCGCCTCTCATTCCTGAATATCTAGTATGGAAAATTTCATCTAATTTCTTGGCTGTGATGCGAAGCTTGGAAGCATTGATGACTTTCACTGGGAAACCGGAATACTTGTTGCGTTCAAAAGTCGCCTTGGTCTTACCCATCAAGGACATAGCCACAGTACTTGCCACCCTACCGAGCGCCATTCCGCTTGCGTCTATCGTTTTCATTTCTTTTACTTCTGTTTTTTTCATTGCGTTTTTCATACTAAACTATTATTGAAAATTAAACAAATTCTATAATCGCCATCTTGGCGCCGTCCGACTTTCGGGCTCCCAATTTCAAAACTCTGGTATATCCCCCCTTTTTGTCAGCGTATTTGGGCGCCAGAACTTCAAAAAGCTTTTTTACTCCCTTATTACTACTGGATAGTTTAGCGATGATGGTTCTGCGAGTAGCCAAATCATTCTTTTTAGCGCGAGTGACCAGCTTTTCTATGAAAGGTCGCAACTCTTTAGCTTTCGGTTCGGTGGTCTTGATTTTTTCACGCACTATCAAGTTGAGCGCTAATGAATTAAGCAATGCGCGCTTTTGGGTCTTGTCTCTGCCGAATTTTCTTGTATTGTTGTGGTGTCGCATAAAATTATTCTTTCAAATGCATAATTACTCTTTTAAATTCAGGCCAAATTTATTCAAAACTTTTTTAATTTCTGTAATTCCTTTTTCACCGATACCCTCTACCTCAAGTAAATCTTCTCTTTTCTTGCGAGCAAGTCCTCCCAGAGTTCTGATGTTGGCGGAAGTCAAAGCATTCAATGTCCTGGTGGAGAGGTCCAGACTGTCTGTGCGAGTCTTTAACACATCCGCGAAGTCTTCCCCCTTCTTCTCGTCTTTTTCCTCTTCTTCTTCCTTGGAAACTTTTTTACTTATCTTTATTTCTTCTTCCGGTTCTTTAAAATCAACAATAGCTTTCAGCTGGTTGATCATAATTTCAATAGAGCGAGACAATGCTTCACGAGGAGTGAGGGTGCCATCGGTTTCAATAGAAATTCGGAGACGGTTGTGGTTGGTCTTATCGCCAACGCGCATATTTTCAACTTCATAAGCCACTCGGCGAATCGGAGTAAAGATCGCATCCACCGCAATAGTACCGACATCCACTTTTTCTTTTTGGAAAACTTCTTTCGCGATGAAGCCCAGACCCTTCTCAATCTTCATTTCTATATTTAAATTTACCTTGCCGGTAACTTCAGCAATATGAAGCTCTGGATTCAATATTTCCACTTGTCCTCCGGTCTTGATGTCTCCCGCCAAGATTTCCTTCGGTCCTTTAATGGAAAGAGTTACTGTCTGTGGTTCGTCGGATATCATTTTGAAACGAGTTTTCTTCAGATTTAAAATCATTACAATTACGTCTTCTTTAATGCCATCCATTGTCTGAAATTCATGCGAAACACCGTCAATCTTAATAGAAGTGACGCTCGCTCCAGGTAAAGAAGAAAGAATTATTCTTCTTAGACTGTTGCCGAGAGTGTGCCCGTATCCAGGGTATAGGCCGTCTATTTCAAATACTCCTTTATTGCCGTTTTCCTCAACTACACGAGGCTTGGAAGGCATAATTATTTTATATTCAGGCATAATTTTAAAAAAGTTAGCTTTTAATTTTAATAATACAAACAAGTAAATTTAACGGCTGTAAAATTCAAGTACGGCGTTAAGGTCTAAAAATGTTTCAATGTTTTTTGGTTTGGCTAAAATGCGCCCTTCCATAGTATTCAAATCAAACGCCACCCAAGTCGGAGCACTGTAGTCTTTCAACCTGTCCGCCAAATTAGCGAAAATTTTCTTGACTTTACTTCCCTCGCGGATTTTCACAACATCTCCAGTCTTTAGTTCGTAAGAAGGGATAGTCACTCTGTGATTATTCACAATAAAATGTCCATGAGAAACCATTTGTCTGGTGGCGCGCCTGCTTACCCCGAGCCCCATTCTATAAACGGCGTTATCGAGGCGAGATTCAAGATTTTCATATAATTTTTCCGCGGTGCCTGCGCCCTTGATATGAGAAACTTTCTTGACGTAGTTGGATAGTTGACGTTCCGATATCCCGTATGAAAAACGTGTCTTCTGCTTTTCTATGAGTTGAGCTCCGTACTCAGTGGGAGCTTTCGGTCTCTTTCCTCCCGGTAGAGTCTTGGTGGAAGCTGCGGCAAACTTGGAAGTCTGACATTTGTCATAAACTCCTGGACCCAACCTTCTGCAAATTTTAAATTTTGGTTTACTTATCATACTTGAATTCGTAATTCGTAATTTTTAATTCGTAATTTATCTTTATACTCTTCTTGGCTTCTTGGCCTTCGGTCCGTTGTGAGGCACCGGTGTAGCGTCTAATATGGAAGTGACTTCAATGCCATGAGCCATAAATGCTCTGACTGCGGGTTCGCGTCCAGAACCGACTCCCAGAATGACCACATCCGCATCTTTCACCCCTAGGGCTGCAGCCTTACCGCCAATCACATCACCCACCTTGGAAGCGGCAAACGGGGTTCCCTTTTTAGCTCCTCTGAAACCCATTGCACCAGCACTTCCCCAGAACAAGGTGTTGCCTATTTTGTCTGAAAAAAGAACTTTCGTATTATTGAAGGTCGCTTCAACGTGCAAAACACCTGAGACTATTTTCTTCTTTGGTGTCTTGGATGGAGCCTTTTTTTCTTCTCCTGTCATCTCTTCCGGTGCTCCTTCCACTTTTTTCTCTTCTTCAGTTGTTGTTTTGGTCTTTGCCATAAAATTATGTCTTGCTTTCCTTTCTCTTACCTGAGGCCATCGTCTTTCTGACGTTACCCCTTACCGTTCTGGAATTTGTCTTGGTGCGCTGTCCGCGAACAGGCAATCTCTTCATATGACGGACACCTCTGTAACTTTTAATATCTTTCAATCTTTTTATGTTAGCGGCTGTTTCTCGTTTCAAATTTCCTTCAATCGGAATTTTCTCCACAAGAAGACGAATTTTGTTTTCCTCATCTGGAGTTAAATCCTTGGCTTTCTTTCCGCGGTCAATGCCGACTTGGTCCAAGATCTTGCGGGCAGACGAAATGCCTATACCATACAGACAGGTCAAGCCAATCTCAAGTCTTTTTTCGTTTGGTACTGTGATTCCTAGAATTCTCATAAATTATTGTTTTTGTTTGTGTTTAGGGTTAGTACAAATTATTCTTAAATGCCTGGCTCGTCTGACCATTTTACAATTATCACAAATTTTTTTTACGGATGATTTTATTTTCATAAAAAATTTCTTTTCACACTCTTTTGTTCAAAAAGACTACATAACAGAAGAAAAACAAGGAAAAACCCTTATTTTTTCAGCGTTATAACCTTTTACAAACCGTACTGAGTATAATACACCATTATCAAAAAAATTACAACCTTTTTACTATTCTACCTTTGCCACCATAAGAATCGAGCACGACCTCCACCGAATCTCCTATTAAAACCTTGATTCTATGCATACGCATTTTACCTCCCAGATACGCCAGAATTTCTTTCTCATCCTCCCCATTTTCTGCATTACTGTCTTTCATTTTCACTCGGAATAAAGTAGAAGGCAACGCTTCGGTAACAACTCCTCTGGCCGTCACAATTTTTTCATTTTTTGAATCACTCATGTATATGTACTATAACTATAATAAAATTACCCAACGACGTCAAGGGGTTACTTTGGATAATTTACAATGACTTTTATATTTTCCGCTTCGTCTGGGATGGATTGCATCCATGGGAACCTTAGTTTTAAGATAGCAGATTCAATATTTGGATATTGAGACAAGATTTGAATAAAATTCTTTTTTGATATACCGAGAAGGTCGGTGGTGAATTTATCTTCATCCAACCTGGAGACAATTTTCACTGGACCAGACAAATTGAAATTTATACTTTTTAAATCTTCAAAGGTAAGATTGTTGCCGGGGGTAAAGACTAAATCTTTGATATTCGGAATATAAACTTCGGCACCATCATATTCCTCAATATTATCCTCCGCTATCTTCTTGGTTAGTTTTTCTTCATTAAATAAAATACCGTGAATTGTGCCTTTAAGCGTAATAGTCGCAAGATTGTTTTCCAGAGTAGCAGATGGAATATCTGCATCACCTATATTGAAAAACACCGCATCTTTAAACAAAACAAACCCGGGCGTAGCTACCTTTTTAAGTAGTTTCGCTTTTAGAGTTGTTTCCATTTCGGTCATAGCGACTGTTTTCTCCTCTTCTGAAACAGAAGGAACCCTACCTTTAAACCCACCTGTTATCTGTGTCCCCGTCTTAGACCTGCCGTAGAACTTGGAATATTTCGGTGTGCCCTTGAATCCAAAAATCTTAAAATCAAGCGGAACGCTATTGTATTCCTCCCCGGCCTCTGCCGCATAAATCTTCACTTCAACCGAACCGGGAGTAGTACTTCCCTTTTTCATCCCCGGCACTACAGTCTTCGTTTCTGTCTTATACATCTTACCGTTGGAACCTTCCAGCCTTGTATCTATACTGAGTGTCTGAGGGGCGGAGCTGAAAGTATTGTAAATTATAACGGTACCCACTGCTTTTTCAGCCACATCTTTTTCTCCTGTTGCTTTTATGGTTTTACTTTCTGTGTCGTCAAAAACTACCAGGTTAAAAGGCAAACCACTGTTTGAGTTTAAGTTAGCGGATAAATTTTCATTTAAAACCACTTCTCTTGTCTTGGGATCCACCACAATTTCTGCGTTTGAAAATAAAAAGGAAAGCGCAAAGAGAAAAAAAGTTATGGAAATACCCGCAATAGTCCAGAGCATATATCTTCCCCTGCTTTTAGAATAAATAACTCTAGCCTCTTTTGTTTCCGACACTTTGTATATTATCTCTGAGATAGGTTCTTTTTTGGGTTCCGGTTCTTTTTTTTCTTCCCGAATTTCTTTCCCCGCCCCTTGCTTGAGACGTTTGTTCCTTACCATATCTTCAAAAAGGTATTTAGGCATATTTATGTTTCAATTAAAAAGCGGTTAATGTAAATGGAATCAATGATGAGAAATGGCTCACGGATTATCGGCTCTTTAAAGGTGGCTATGCCATGAAGTAGTTCCGTACTTAAAAAAACAACCTCAAATTTTGATTCCGCCAGAGTGTATTGGCTAAATTGCTCGCTTTTAATCGTTTCGGAGAAAAAATCCGCCAAATCTTTATCTATCGCGATATAAATAGTGGATGGAATAGAAATATCGTGAGAAAGATTAGCCAACGATTCTTGGAATTTTTCGAGCCACTTCTTCTGAAGCTCTTTCATAATCAAGGTGAGCTTTTTGGCTACTCTCTTTTCCGCGTGTCCATCTTTAAAAAGAGAAATGAGGGAGTTCGCTTCGTCCATGGTGCAATTCAAGCCGGAGGCGACTCCTCGGGTTAAAAAATTGCGACCCAAAGGG
>MFWB01000012.1:38304-44164 GCA_001787205.1 Candidatus Nomurabacteria bacterium RIFOXYB1_FULL_39_16 | reverse complement strand
TTGACTCACGAAGAACGTTCTTCTTCGTCATAGAAATATCCGTTACTTCCCCGCCGATATCAACCAACAGAAAGTTGTCCTTCTGTTTAAAAACATCGCGAACCGCCGTAAAGAACGACATCGTAAAAGAAGAAAATTTAATCTGATTAAAATGAAAATACTTCTCTATCGTGTTTTCTATCTTTTTTAGAATTTGTTCTCCGCTCATGGAAATAAAAATGATCATTTCTAATTCCTTCGCGCTCTGGTCTAAGGGATTGGCTGTTTCATAACCATTTAGCATCGTCTTGATATTTTTCAACTCAATAGAGCGAACTTCTCCACCGACAGTCGTATATTTCGCCAAATGCTCCTCTTGGAAAATTTTAATTTCTTTTTGAATCAAAGCATCAGCTAATTTAGTCGTAAAGACAAACGGGGTATTTTTCTTATAACTTATAACTCGTGTCTGCGATACATATAAGGGCGATGAAAGAACACAGAAAATTCGCTTGGGTGCGCCCATACCAGCTCCTAGAATCTTCTTGGCCACTATTTCTAATGATTGGGTCGTAAGAGACAAGAAACGGTCAATTTCCACCTGCTCTTCTATTGGTATCGGTTCTCTAGTAGAAAAAATTATCTTAGGAATACCCGATTTTTGCGCTAAAAAAAGCGCTCCTCCGACCGAAGAAGATCCAATATTGAAAACAAGCATTAATTCTTCTTTATTCTTGTGTCCGAAGAAAATACCCATAATATAATTATAGCATAAAAATAAATCAGAAAAACAAGAAGAAGGTTCCCACCAATTTAATTACAAACAAACATATGCGATAGTATCTGTACCAGTGCCTGTAATAGTCAAAGTAGTTCCGGAAACTACACCCTTTACTGTTTTTGTTTCATCTGTCGTTTCACTAACCACACACACAGCTCCACTATTTACTGTAACCGTCGCAGTTCCACCAGTGAGTGCAACTGTACCCTTGTTTAGAGCACTATCAACCTTTATACTTCCTTCAAAAACATTCCGTGAACTTGCTCCAGCTGAATATATATTCCATTTATTTGTACCCTTATCTTGATTTTCAATATACAAACCATATGCATTAGTAATATTATTAGTTCCAATACCATTCCCATCATTGCCTGGAGATTCAATGAAAATACCATATGCATTTGTTATACTACCAGAACCAAGATTAGCATAAACAAATTCCCCTGCTTTTAAAGAAGTAACGTTTCCAGATCCTCCACCACCATATGCACCATTATGTGCTGAACCTACTAATGCTTTTGCTTCTGTAAGATTTGTATTTCCTAAATTATAAGCAACAGAACTAAATCCATTCATTTGTTTAATTGCACCAGATGATTCTGCTGTCAAAATAGAACCCACAGCTGGACCATTTAATATCATTTCTGTGTAGTTTGTGGAGGGAGAATAGTGAGCAACCATATCAAAAAAATCAAGAACATTATATACTGCTGCTTGATTGATACGCGCATTATTAATAGAAGATATTACCCCATTCATTATAGTAAGTGGAAAATAATCTTGAAGCATAGATACTGAACCTCCATTTCCAGCAAGAAATCCTCCTTCATTTGATATACGAAAAACATTAACGCCATTATTTTGAAAATTCAAAAAATCTCCAGTATAGCTATCTAAAGAATTAATACCTAAAAATGTACCAGAAGTATTACTACCAATTCCAGATAATAAATTATTGCCTAATAAAAATAAACTTGAAGTAGAATCCTGAATGGGAGTTCCTGAAACATGAAAAGAAGTAAGGGGTGTTGCTGTACCAATACCAATTTTACCACCCGAAGTTTGTAAAAATAAATTATTGCCTGCTCCTAAATCTATACTAGAATCAGTTGTACCTGTAATTGCATCAGTGGTAAAAGTTAAAGAAGCAAAAACCTGAGTACTAAAAAAGAAAGTTAAAACCAAAATTATTAATATATAAAATTTTTTATTCTGCATGTATTGTTATTATTATTTTATATTAATACAATGCCACCCAAGCATAAGCATCCCCTGCATCTTTACGACACATTTCACTGGTATCAGCTACCCCTGTACCCCCTGCAACATACCAGACAGTTCCACGAGTAGTAGCATCACAAGTTGGCTTTGTTCCTGTTGTTAATTGAATACCCTTTGCTGAAACTTTTGCTTGTTTTGTACTTCCAGCAAAAACATCTACCACATTCTCATCTCCCAATACTACAGTATTGTCTGCGTCTACATAAGCTTCATTACCTATAGCTGTTGAATTTGTTCTTTGTGTTGTAGAACCTAATCCTGACTGATAACCAAGAAAAGTTAAATTTGAACCTATGGTTACTGCATTTGCAGTAGCTGGTGTAGCACCAGATTTCCAACCCGCACTTGCTCCTATTGCTGTATTGCTCGATCCAGTTGTATTGCCACCTAAAGCAAGAGCTCCATTAGCTGTATTATAATTACCAGTCACCGTCCCTACTCCAAGACTATTGCTTCCAATTGCTGTATTGCTCGATCCAGTTGTACTATATCCAAGAGAACTCCAACCGATAGCTGTATTACTTCCACCTGTAGTATTACTATAAAGAGCATACGCGCCGTTTGCTGTATTAGAAGACCCACTTGTATTAGAAAAAAGTGTCTGAAATCCAATTACTGTATTCTCACTACCAGTGGTTGTTCTATTTAAAGCCTCACTTCCTAATGCTAAATTACCTACATTTTCATAAACATTTAACCCCTTCACTGTCCCACTAAAAGTAGCACCACCCAAAGAAGTCAAAAGCCCAGAACCTAAATTAATTGCTCCATTACCTGTAGTTTGTAAAGATAAAGCATTTCCAGAACCTAAATCTATGCTAGAAGTTGTTGTGCCTGTGATTGCGTCAGTTGTAAAGGTCAGAGATGCAAAAGCTTGAGTGCTAAATGCTAAAGTTAAAACCAAAACAAAAATACTTAATACTTTTTTAGACATAAAATTTTTCTACTTTTTTATTAATAATTTTAAACATGTTAATTATAACCCCCACACACAAAAAAGCTACTCCAGCACCGCTTTTATTCTTCGTATGCCTTGCGCAACCGCTTCTTCTTTTTGAATTTTAAATTGACCTAGTTCGCCAGTGTTTGTAACGTGCGGTCCTCCACAAAATTCTTTGGAAACGGTATCTCCATTTTTATCTTCCACAAAATAAAGTGATACAGTGTCTGGGTATTTAGCTCCAAATTCCATTTCTGCGCCAAGCTTTTCAGCCTCTACTAGAGACATCTCACGGCGAACTACGTTGAGATTTTCTTTAATTCTATCATTCACCCAATCTTCCACTTTTTTCTTTTCTTCATCGGTTAATTTATGGTCACAAAGAAAATCCATCCTTAAACGTTCTTCTGTTATGTTGCTGCCTCTCTGTTTAATGTTTTTATCCACGACCGCCTGAAGCCCTGCCAAGAGCAGGTGGTGCGCAGTGTGGAGCCTGACAGTCTTTTCGTTGTGATTGGCCAGCCCACCCTTAAACATCCCAGCTGAAGAAGTCTGAGAGAGCTTCTGATGTTCCGCCATTTTTTCTTTAAATTTTTCCAAGTCAATTTCAATTCCTTTTTCTTTCGCGAGTTCCAAAGTGAGCTCTATCGGGAAACCATAAGTGGTTGCCAAAATAAATGGGTCAATGCCCTTTTCAAATTCCTTTAGACCCTTTTCAAGGGTTTGACGAAATTTATTTTCTTCTTTTTCTATCTCCCCCTTATCATCAAGCAGATATACATCTTTGTAAATTTTTTTTATTTTTTCAATCTCCCCAAGTAATGGTATTTTAGAAAACCTCACAGCTCTTCTAATTAACCTTCTCAAGACATATCCAGCACCGGAATTTGAAGGAACCACTCCGTCTGAAATCATAAAAAGAGAGGCCTTTATGTGGTCGGCAACAATTCGTTCTTCTTTGGTCTCTTCATTATTGAAAACATCCGTCTCGTAAACATTTTTCTTTTTTTGAACCGTGGCGAGTAATCTTTCCAAACCCATGCCGGTGTCAATGCCCAGGATGTCCAATTTTTTCAGACTCGCTTCACCTTTATCTAATTTTTCACGAGAATTATCACAGAAATATTCATTAAAAACTACATTCCAAATTTCCACATCTTCTCCATTCGCATTTTTACAATAAATTTCCGTAGTTGGTCCACAAGGCCCCGAATCCCCTGTCGGTCCCCAGAAAACATCACTACCATCCATACGAATATCTTTTACCCCCAGCTCTTGCCAAATAGCGAAGGATTCTTCGTCCTTAGGCACTATTCCTTCTCCTTTATAAACAGTCACATAAGAAATTTCCAAACCTAGCTCCTTTATTATAAAGTCGTGCGCGTAAGTTATGGCTTCTCTCCTGCCATAACCGCCAAAAGAAAAGTTGCCAAGCATTTCAAAAAATGTCAGATGGGTCGCATCGCCCACCTCTCCAATGTCTCCCGTGCGAATACATTTCTGCACAGTGGCGATATTTCTATTATTGAAATCTTTATCCGCACTTTCTGGACTGGTATAATACGGCTTAAATTGTTGCATACCGGCAGTAGTAAAAAGAACCGATGGATCATTCGGCACCAAAGAAGAAGAAGGAATTATTTTATGTCCCCTGTTTTCAAAAAATTTTAAAAACCTAGATCTTATTTCTTCTGAATTCATGCTTTTGACTAATTTTTATACTCATCAATATCTTGCGAAATTTTTCTAATCGGTCTTTCCAGAATGTTCACTATGGTCAATATTCCGAGAACCAATATAGTAACAATTGTGGCCATGCTATAAAATCCTGCCCCTGACGCCATACCGATACCAGCAGTGACCCAGAGTCCGCCAGCCGTGGTAAGACCTCTCGTGCGAGAATCCCGAAACATTATCATCCCAGCGCCAAGGAAGCCGATACCGACTATAATCTGAGCCGGAATCATAGTTGGACTAAGCCCAGGAAGATTTATGTATTTTTGCACCATCATTTCTGAAATCAACACAAACACAGCCGAACCCAAAGAAACAAGCGCATGTGTTTTCATCCCTGCGTCTTTGTGTACCAAGAGCCTTTCTGCTCCCACTAAAAGACCGAGACCCACAGCTACAGTTAATCTTAAAATTATTTCACTATTTTGCGCTAAAAATTGAGACATAGATAAATCATACAACAATCCCGCCACCCAGGCAAACATCGCCATCATAAATAACACAGGACTGTCCAGAAGCTACTAAAATCTTCTTCTCTAAAATTATTTCTGCTTTATCTTTAGAAATAGATTTAATTCGACAGGGTAAAAACTCTCCATGGTATCTGATTTGTGCTGTGTAATTTTTGTTTAGTTCTGGAATGTTGTTTATCCAATTTGTGTGTTCCAGACGTTGGACGTCGGGGAAATTTTGACGTGGAACGTCTGGATTCTGTGAGACTATTAAAATATTCTTTTTTACATCTTTCGCCACTATATAATACGGCCCGTCTGTAGAATTTTTCTTAGTAATAGTAAAACCGTGCCTCTCGCCCAAAGTATAGAAAACCGCTCCGTCGTGGACACCTATTTCTTTTCCTTCCACATTAACTACTTTTCCTCGTTTAGATTTAATATAATGCTTTAAAAATTCTTTCAAATCCACCGCGCCCAAAAAGCAAATACCCTGACTGTCTTTCTTCTCTGCCACCGGTAAATTAAATTTCTTGGCAAGTTTTCTTACTTCTGTCTTTTTTAAATTACCAATCGGAAATAAAATCTTCTTTAGTTGTTCTTGTTTGAGAGTCCAAAGAAAATAGCTTTGGTCTTTGGCCGGGTCAACGCCCTTTAAAAGACCCCCTCGCCCTTCAGGCACTCCCCCTTCGC
>MFWB01000012.1:22615-38280 GCA_001787205.1 Candidatus Nomurabacteria bacterium RIFOXYB1_FULL_39_16 | reverse complement strand
GACCAGTAGCTACAAAGTTAGCCCCCATAGAGAATGCCCTTTTGAGAAATGCTCCAAATTTTACTTCTTTATTGCACATCACATCAGGATTCGGTGTTCTGCCTGCCTTGTATTCACGAATCATATAATCAGCAACTTCCTTTTTATACACATCTTCAAGATCGAAAGTCAGAAATGGAATGTCTAAAAAGGCCGCCACCCGCATAGCGTCTCGCCTTTCTTCTTCTTCGTTACAAACTAAAAAATCCGGGTGCCAAGTTTTAATAAATACTCCCACGACTTCATAACCTTGTTTTTTAAGCAGAGCCGCTGAAACAGCAGAATCTACTCCACCGGACAAGCCTACAAATACAGTTCGGCTTTGTTCACTGTAAACTTTCTTTTTCATAACTTTTTTGATTCTACAGAGCCATCATCTTTTTGTAAAGAAGATATGTTGCGCGCACATCAGGTAGGGCCGAATGGGCGCGTTCATTTTTTATATCAAAACGTTCACACAATTCTCGCAAAGAAAAATGGTCCAAATCTGGCTCTCTGTGTAATTTAGCCCAAGCGATGGATACGGTGTCTAGTTTGTGATAATGCATGGTGTTCATTATCTTCATTTTATTAAAAGCATATTCAAGAAACCCAGCATCAAAAGCGACATTGTGCCCAACCATAATGCAATCTTTTACTTTTTCTGAAAAAATTTTCATAGCTTCTTCTAAGCCGTAAGAGTTCTCCCAATCTTTTTCGTTATAGTGGTTGACTTTGAGAGCAACAGGGTCGGCATTTTCAATATGTTCCGGTTTTATTTTTAATTCAAATTCTTCAATCACTTCTAATAGGGGTGTGGCAAGAACGCAACCAATCTCAATCACCTCATTCTTTTCCAGATTGAGACCAGTGGTTTCTATATCAATAAAAGCAAAATTATGTTTTCTCATAGTTTTATTTGATTTAACAAAATCACCTACCGGGTTAAATATTTTCTTATGTTCGCCTGATGCTCTGTAAAGCTTTTTGCATAGTGTATATAACCATTTTTATCATGAAGATAATAAAGATATGATGAAGAAACAGGATGAATGGCTGCTTTAATTGATAGGAGCCCAGGATTACTTATTGGGTTCTTCGGTAACTCTTTTATTTTATAAGTTTCTGGGGCGGCATCCACTTGAAGAGGCATTCCTATTTTTATTCTCTTCCATAAAATTCCGGAAATTATCTCTCGGTCTGTATCACCTTTCGCTTCTCTCTCAATAATAGAGGCCATGGTGATAATTTCTTTTTCTGTTTTTCCAAAAGCGGTAATGTCTGGAAGCAATGGCATTATTTTTTTCTTAAAATTGCCGTTCATTGAGTTAATCACATCTGTTTCGTTGGAATCGGTCAGAAAAAAATAGGTATCGGGGAAAAGATAACCTTCCATCCCTTCCGTTTTTGATAAAAATTTAACTTTGTCAAAATATGTTAATTTTAAAGAGAAAGTGTCTCCAATCTGTTTACGGTCAAAACCTTCTGGAATGGTAACAGAAATCGGCGCCATATTGTGCTCTCCCCTCCCGATGCGCCTGGCCACAGACCAGGCAGATAACTTGTTTTCAAAAAAATAGTCGGTGGATATGATATGTAATTCCGCCCCAAAAATTATCATAAAGGATTCAAATATCACCCTAGAACGTATAACGTGTTGCTTTTTTAAGAGAGAGGAAACACTCCGCAAACCCATTCCCGGTTCTATTCGGACCACAGCCCCAACCGGGAAATCTTTGGGTGCGCTCAAAAAGAACGAATAAAAAATTATTACAAATAATACAAAACCAAGCGTATAAACAACACTTTTTTTATTCAGCTTGGACACTCTATATCCAAGCTCGTTGTTTTCGGGTGGATTATCCATCCCATTAGAAATTTTAAAATTATTAAACATAGTTATTATAGTATGCCCGTAGAATTTCTAACGGGACAAGTAAATTATATCGGCAAGTTAGTGGGAGGAGAAGCCTCTTTAGATTCAATACGCTCAAGTGTAGGCACTTTCAATATCTGTCCTGGGAAGTGCCATAGGGTTGCCAGCTCTTCAGTGTTTAGGACAAAGGTCGGTGGGTGGAAATATGGCATCCAAAACTGTTTTACAAAAAACAAAGGAATCCCGGAAATGTTGTGATTGTTAAAAATATGGCGAAGTGGTAGATGGAAAAAACCTCGCTCGCGATATTCGTGGAGCATTCTGTCGGCTAAAATCATAACCTTGTCGGGGGGGATAGAAAAGAATGATGTATTGTAAGCATCCGCTTGGGTCGAATTTACACGCGTCAGACCATTTATGTCTGGAGCGGCATATTGACGCCAGGCTAAACGAATGTTCCTTCTACTTTCCAAATTATATACTTCTTTTTTAGCCACATACATAAGCCGAATACCAGTATCAAAACCAAGCTTTTTGGTTTTACCAATCACAACTTCCACTGTTTTCCTTAAAGAATCAGGAACACGGACTTCAATTCTGGCCACTTTAATTACAGCCGCACCCACTTGTTCTTCTCTTTTAGAAGTGTAAGGTATTAATAATTTATCCAATTGCAATTTAGACTCTGCCACCCAATCATGAGTACCGAACCAAGTACCGTGAGTGCGATATGCTTTCTTGGATGGAGTAACAACAATTTGCATCCACATCTGTTCTCCCTTTTTCAAAGAGCCGAAGAGTTCTATCACGGGAGAAATGGGGTCAACCTTAAATTCTTCTTTTGGATCTTTATCCAAGCCGAAATCCACATAAGTCTTGATAGGATATGCTTCCGGCTTTTCTAATTTTAATTCGCACCCCCAGGCATTCCAAGCACTATCAGGGGTAATTTTATCAACCGCTAAAGTATAATCCTCTACCGCCTTCACTTGCGCCTGTGGGTATTGCGCATACATCTGTGTCTCAATCAATCCCCTGACACGTGTCGGGGTTCTTATATAAAAGTGCACTTGCCCATCAATAGAGGCAATCTCCAGAGAAAACCAGAACCACACCGCTCCTTGCCACCACTCTTCTTTACCTCCTTTAAAACTAAAATGATAGAGGGCATTGGTAATAAAAAGTTCCATCGCTTTTGGCGAACGGAGGACGTCGCGCGGAGGTACTATTTCAAGCAGAACAAAATCAATTCCGGAAATGAAATCTTGTTGTACATAATGAACCCAGAGAGCCCAGGCAATACGTCCGAGGAGTGCCACCCCAGCTACGGGCAAAATCACTTTTAGTACAGTATATTGAAAATCATAGCGAAAAATAAAATAGCCGATTATTAGAATAATAATCCAAAGCCAATTTTCTTTTATTACTTCTTCGGCAGAGTCCAGAAAACCGTCTAGGCCTCCTTTACTTTCTCCTTTTTTCTCAGCCATTCTTCTATTTTAATACAAACACAGAAAAAAATACAGTTAGACCGCCTCATAGAGCCCGTCTTTGTTCTTTTTGAAATACTTAGGATTAGCCAAATTGACTAGAATAGTGTTTTTCTTGAAATATCTTTCTTTCATTACCTTCTCCACAATAGCATCCTTAGAGAGGGATTCCCCTTCTCTTTTAAGAATATCTTGGATAACTTCACGGGCGATGCCAGCTTTATAGCCCCATTCAGATAGAGCATACATTCCGCGTCCCACCAACACGAAACGAGGGTCTTTAATAAGCTCGTTGTGGCAAGTGGCATAGTGCGTCTTCTTGTTGAAAGTTTTAGTGATAGAATCAGCGACTTCCTTGAAATGCATTGGAGAGCCGTGACGTCTCATAACCAAGAAAGCGTAATCCTTCACCCCACGAGTGGAAATGTTTGGTGAAGAAGCTTTCCCCCATTCGCCGAGCGGATTCTTAGCAACGCTTTTAGACATAGAAAGCCATCTTTTTACTATTTCTTCATCTCGGTATTGTTCGGAAGTTTCTTTCATATGGTCAAAAAACTTTTTTATCATTTCGGTTTCAGGAATAAGGTCTTCGTCTTTCAGAGTGGCAAAAAGTTTTTTCAAGGCATCGTGCACCTTTTCGGTCATAGCGTCATCCACACTCCAGCGAGTATGAAAATGTTCGTCTTCCTTGTGATTTTTAAAAAGGTCGGAAAGTACCAAGAAAAAATGAATGTGATTTTGAGTGGCTTTGTCTTTAGCTATATATGGCAAAAGGTCGTGCTCAGCGACGATTGAACCCATTTTGTGCATTAATTGTTTTATTTCTTCAAAAATAGCTTGCTCCGCTTTGTACGCATCAGATTTCTTAATGAGCCTTAGGGCAGCATCTTCCACCTGACGAACACGCTCTCTGGTGATGTTGTATTTTTTACCAATTTCTTCAAGCGTTTTCCTCTTCCCATCCGAAGTTAAACCAAAACGATTCATTATCACATCCGAAGAACGCTCGTGGAGATGAGCGGTAATCTTTTTGGTTATCTTTTGGGGCTTGAATGATATTGTTGGCATAATTATTTTATTAAAAGTTGTAAAAGTTTTATAAAGAATATTTTTATCTCTTTGCTTTGACCCGGTCAAGCTCAGTCAAATATTTTTTTCTAAGTCTTACGGATTTAGGGGTAACTTCCAGATATTCATCGTGATTCATTACTTCCAGTCCCCGCTCTATATTCAAAGTGAACACAGGGTTTAAGGTTATCGCTTCATCCGTACCCGAAGCTCTCATGTTGGTAAGCTGTTTCCCTTTCGTGGGGTTCACAGACATATCATCTCCCTTCAAAACATTACCAACCACCATCCCCTCATACACCTCCGCACCGTGACCTATGTATAATATACCACGTTCCTGTAAATTTGCAAGAGAAAAGGCCACTGCCTTCCCATCCACCATGGAAGTCATAGAACCGTACTCTCTTTTTTTTATCTCCCCGGCGTATTCTTTGAAGCCCGTGACCCTGGAACTCATTATTCCCTCTCCTTTTGTGTCTATAATAAATTCACCACGATATCCGAGTAGTCCGCGGGTAGGTATATCAAAAATAACCCTTGCAATACCTTCTTTTTCCACCATATCTTTCATGATTCCCCGCCTCTTGCCTATCTTTTCAATTACCGAGCCAGAATATTCCATCGGCACATCAATCACCAATTCTTCGTACGGCTCTGTCTTAACTCCGCCCTCTTCTTTGATGATTACTTCCGGCTGGGAAACCTGCATTTCAAAACCTTCTCTTCGCATATTTTCAAGCAAGATGGCAATGTGTAATTCTCCCCGGCCGTACACTTTAAAAAAGGACGGTCCCATTTTATTCACCCCTTGGTCGGGAGAAAAATCAACCTTAAGGCCCACGTTGATTTCCAATTCTTTTTCCAATCTTTCTTTTATCTGTCTGGAGGTAACAAATTTCCCTTCTCGTCCAGCAAATGGAGAATCATTCACTAAAAAATTAAGCGACAGTGTCGGCTCATCAATAGCGATGTGAGGCATTGGTTCTACACTATCATCTTCACATATTGTTTCTCCGATATAAATGTCTGGAATGCCGGCGATGAGCACGATGTCTCCGGAGATGGCAGAGTCTGTTTCTTTTCTGTTTATTCCTTCAAAAGAAAACAGTTTAGTGATTTTCCCTTTGCGCACACCATGTTGACCATCAACATTGCCTTTGATAAAAATCTGGCTTCCGGAATAAATTTTTCCAGAGTAAATTCGCGCCACCGCCATTCTACCGAGAAAATTATCGTAACCTAAATTAAAAACCTGCGCGGACATTTTTTGGTCGGCGGACCCGCTGGAAGCGGGTGGAACTTTTTCTAAAATCACATCCAAAAGAGGAGAGAGGTCCGTGGATTTATCGTCCAAATGTCTGAAGGCCATTCCGGTGCGACCAATAGCATAAACTGTTTCAAAATTTGCCTGTTCTTCACTAGCGCCCAGTTCAAAAAATAAATCCAGCACTTCCTCGTGCACCTTGTGCGGGTCGGCTGCAGGCTTATCAATTTTATTTATAACCACAATAGGCTTCAACCCTAGCTCTAAAGATTTCTTCAAAACAAATCTGGTCTGAGGCATCGGACCTTCTGCTGCATCTACGAGGAGAAGCACGGAATCAATGGCGCGCAAAACTCGCTCTACTTCCGAACCGAAATCAGCGTGTCCGGGAGTATCTACAATGTTTATTTTTGTATCCTTATAGTAGATTGAAGTGTTCTTGGAATAAATCGTAATGCCACGCTCCTTCTCTAGGTCATTTGAATCCATTGATATTCCTTCATCTTGGAGCCCACCATTTTGTTTCATTAAAGCATCAGTCAAGGTTGTCTTGCCGTGGTCCACGTGAGCTATTATTGCTATATTTCTAATTTCCATATTGTAAATTCAAACAAAAAAGCCCTAAGGCCCTTCTAAATATACTATCATAATAACATAGCTTTTAAAAAACAACAAGTTTTTTAACAAAAAAGGTGCAAAAAATATGATTTTGTGTTATTTTAGACACATGCGTCGGTGG
Source organism: Candidatus Nomurabacteria bacterium RIFOXYB1_FULL_39_16 (assembly GCA_001787205.1). Lineage (GTDB taxonomy): Bacteria > Patescibacteriota > Minisyncoccia > Phycocordibacterales > UBA9973 > UBA9973. The sequence continues at coordinate 31,825 of MFWB01000012.1, read as the reverse complement.
TGGAGTGGTCTATCACAGGAGACTGTAAATCTCCCGCCCTTGGGCTTCGTAGGTTCGAATCCTACCCGGCGCACCAAAAATTATACCTAAGCCGAAGACTTGGATTTTACGCGTATTGGACTTCTGGTTCTGCTTGTCCTTCCTTCGGTATGGCCTTTTTTGGTTTCAATAGAGAGCTCGTCTCCCTTAACGGAAACATAAACAGAGTCGCCTTTTTTGAAACTGCTTGAGATGATATGCGAAGCAATCGGGTTTAAAATTTTGTTTTGAATTAAGCGATTTAGTGGACGAGCGCCGTAGTGTGGGTCGTAACCAGCTTTCGCTAGGTATGATAGCGCCTCATCAGAAATTTCCAAATCAATCCCCTTACCAGAAAGACGCTCCCGTACAGTTTTAATTCTCAAATTCACTATTTCTTTGAGAGCTTCTTCGGAGAGGATATCAAATACTATAACTTCATCCAGACGGTTCAGAAATTCTGGACGGAAATTGTCTTTCAGCGCTTCCATAACCTTTTCTTTCATATTGCTGTAATCCTGCAGTTTTCCGTTATTGGAAAATCCAATTGATTCCATTTTTTCCACAAATTGTGAACCGATATTGGAAGTGAGGATAATGATAGTGTTTTTAAAATTAACCACTCTTCCCTTTCCATCAGTCAATCGGCCTTCATCAATCACCTGCAGAAGCACGTTGAAAACTTCTGGATGCGCTTTTTCAATTTCGTCAAAAAGTATCACCGCGTATGGTCTATGCCTGACCGCTTCGGTAAGTTGTCCTGATTCATCATAACCCACATATCCCGGAGGAGAACCGATGAGTTTGGACATAGAATGTCGCTCCATATATTCAGACATATCCACACGAATAATCGCACTATCATCGTTAAACATAAACTGCCCAAGGGCTTTAGTAAGCTCAGTCTTCCCTACTCCCGTAGGACCCAAAAAAATAAATGAACCAATGGGTCTGTTGGGATCTCCGATACCAGCGCGAGAACGACGAATCACATCCGCCACCCGCTTAATAGCTTGGTCCTGACCGATAACCCTCTTGTTCAACTCCATTTCCATTTTTTCCAGTTTTGCGCGTTCTTCTTCTAGCATCTTGGTAAGTGGTATTCCGGTCCAGCGAGCTACCACCTCTGCGATATCTTCAGCGGTTATTTCTTCTTTTAGTATCCTGCGAGACTTTTGCAGTTTTTTCAGTCGCGCCAATTTCACTTCCAGTTCTTTTTTCAACGTCGGTATTTTCCCATATCGTATTTCCGCCGCCAAAGAAAGATCGGACTTCATCTCGGCATCTTCGGCTTCCAGGCGGATACTCTCCAAATTCTTTTTAATGGCGCGAATCTCCGAGACTGTTTCTTTTTCATTCTGCCATTTTAATTCAATTTCTTTGGTTTTCTCGGAAAGGTTGCTTATCTCTCTGTCTATCTCTTTAATTCTGCTCTTCATCTCGCTATTTTTTTCTTTCGCTCTATGTTTCTCCTTTTCTTCTCCCACCCCAGAAGCGATTTCTTTCTTGAGCGCTTCTTTTTCAATTTCTAGACGCATCTTTTTCCTGTGCGCGTCTTCCAGAATCGGTGGTTTGTTTTCCAACATTATTTTCAATGACGAAGAGGCCTCATCAATCAAATCCACCGCTTTATCTGGCAAGAATCTATTGGTGATATAACGAGAAGAAAGATTCACCGCCGCTACGATAGAGTCATCGGTAATACGGATGCCGTGAAAAAGTTCATAGCGTTCTTTAAGTCCACGCAAAATGGCGATAGTATCTTCTACGCTTGGCTCATCAATATAAACCGGCTGGAAACGGCGAGCCAGGGCGGGATCCTTTTCAATATGTTTCTGATACTCCCGTAGAGTCGTCGCTCCGATAGCCCGCAATTCTCCGCGAGAAAGCGCTGGTTTTAGCATATTTGACGCATCCATAGTACCCTCTGCGCCTCCTGCGCCGACGATAGTATGAATCTCATCAATAAAAAGAATTATCTTTCCATCAGAACGCTCAATTTCTTTCATTATGCCTTTAAGTCTTTCTTCAAATTCTCCGCGATATTTTGTGCCGGCAACCAGCATTCCTAAATCAAGCGAAACAAGTTCTTTGTCTTTCAGAGATTCCGGAACGTTATTTTTCGCAATCATCTGAGCGAGTCCTTCCACTACGGCGGTTTTGCCGGTACCCGCCTCCCCTATTAAAATCGGATTGTTCTTGGTTCTGCGCGACAATATCTGCATAATGCGAGTTATCTCACTGTCGCGACCAATGACCGGGTCCAATTTATCTTCTTTTGCCAACTTGGTCAGGTTGCGGGTATATTTTATTAACAATTTAAATTTCTTTGGTTCGGAAACATCTGTAATGTTTTGACTACGAAGTTCTCCTAGTACTTTCACCACTTGGTCTTTGTGAATTCTAAAACGAGCCAGAGTCTCCCGCGCTTCGCTTGCAACTTCTAAAATCGCGATGAACAGGTGCTCCGTTGAGACGAAATCATCCTTCATGTATTCCGCCAGTTTTACCGATTGCTCAATGACTTGCGCCAGGTCGGGATTGAGATAAATCTGATACGACGGTGAAAGAGTGCTACGCGATTCGGGCAATTCAATTAATTCCAAAACCGAATCAGTTAAAAGCATCGTATCCACTCCGAGCTTGTCTAAGATGGAATTCACCATAGACTCCTCAGCGAGGAGCAGAGCGGCGAGTAAATGAAGTGAAGAGACATGATTTACCCCGCGCTCAATAGCCAGCTCGTGAGATCTTTTTATTGCTTCTTTGGCTTTAGTTGTAAATTTATTAAGTGGTGGCATAAAAATTAGTTTATGAGAATAAAACTAAAAAATAAGAAATTTTATTGAGTTGTTTCAGCTGATGACGTATTGGTGCCATCTGGGGTGACAGGCACAATAGTCTCTTCTGGTTGAACTAATTCAACAATAGTAAAATCTTTTTCCATTGTTGTTTTAAGAACTTTTTGTTCACCTAAAACACTTTTCACAATATAAGTCTCTCCTTCTTTGGGTTCCGGTATTATGGAAGCTATCACAACTTTATTGTCACCTAGAAATAACCCCGTTCCCAAAACTTTATCTTCGGAAATAATTTCCCCTGATTCTGAAAGTGTACCTTTTAAAAATAAAGTGACCGTAAGCGGTTTTATGGCTTTCAAATCCGCCAGAAGCTTTTTTTCTTCCGCTGACAATGCTTGGGTTTTAATGCTCTCAGCTGGAACAATTTTCTCCACTGTCTCCCTTACAATACGCGTAACTGGCACAGTAAAGGATGCCGGCGCCTGTTGCATCAGAGTCACAGTAGTTATGCCTGTCGCAATAGAAGTGACGAAGCTAAGTAAAATAGCCAACAATATCAACTGCGATTTATTTAAATCTTTTACATCCATACATCAATTATACCACCTTTTTAATTTTTGCAAAATTTCAGATAAAGACTTCACAGTATATTCAATATCCTTTTTTGTTGTGCTTCTGCCCAAAGAAAAACGTAGCGACCCGTCAGTATCTTTTATATCTTTATTTATTGCCTCTATGACATGTGAGGCTTTACCGTCGCCGGATTTGCAAGCGCTTTTCGCTGCCGCCATTATTCCCCTGGCTGATAACTCTATCACCAAAAGGTCACTCGGAATTCCTGGTATTGTAATGTTTATATTATTCGGCAACCTGTTTTTTAAATCACCGTTAATTGCAAGCTCGCCCAAATTTCCTTTTTTAAGGGATTGACGTTGCGTAGCAGGAAATCCTGAGAAAAAGAAAATTTGGGCGAGTTGTTCAAAAAAGTAATCACGAAGTTTGGTTAGCCGCGCAAACTCTTTGTTTTTTATTTTCTCTACTTCTTGTAGTGCTTTAGCGATACTGGTAGCAAAAGCCACATTCTCTGTGCCTGGGCGTAAACCAAATTCTTGATTCCCGCCAAACATAATTTTCTTAATTGGCGTGTTTTTTTTAACATATAAAATCCCAACTCCTTTCGGTCCATAAATTTTTGCGCCGTTAAAAGACATCAAATCAACCCCAAGCTTTTCAACCCTTATCGGCAAATAATTTATCGCCTGGGTGGCGTCGGTGTGAAAAAATACTTTTTGAGCCTCGCCCGTAGGTCTATGGCCGAGGGAATTCATTTTATTAAAATGCCTGACTTCCTTCGCTATTTCCGAGATAGGCTGGATAGTACCAATTTCATTGTTGGCATACATTACGGATACCAGCACGGTATTCGGTTTTATAGCTTTTTTAATTTTTTTAGGGTCAACTATGCCATTTCTTTCCACTTCTACATAAGTCACCTCCGCTTGTTTCGTTTCTTCTAAATGTCTACAAACCTCCAGCACTGATGCGTGTTCTATATTCGTAGTTATTATGTGCGGAAGTTTTGGGAGCTTAGCTCCCACTTGGGAGCTAAGCTCCCAAAACTTTAAGACTATACCTTGTATGGCCAGATTGTTCGCCTCCGTAGCTCCGGACGTGAAAATTATCTCATAACTGTGTGCCCCTAAAATTCGCGTGATGGTTGCCCTTGCGTTTTCAAGTTTGTTTTTCTCTTTCATGCTAATTTCATGAATGCCTCCCGGATTTGCTTCTGCCGAAAGCGCGCCTGAAGCATAATCAAGATATACGACTTTCCTTCTTTTCAGCTGATTTTTATTTGATTTGAGCATAAAAATAGTATATATTGAATTCGTATGAATATAAAGCTCGACAATATTTTTTCTTTGGCATTTTTTGTTTTTGCCGGAATAGCTATTTTAATAGGCATAGTTTGGGCTTTCATTACCGAAAAACGCTTAAAAAGATTTTTCCTAGGTAAAAAGGCAAAAGATTTAGAAGACACCATCATTGCGCTTGAAAATGATATCTCCCAAATTAAAAAAGCAAAAGAAAGTATGGAAAAAGATATTGCCTTGATGAATGCCAAGCTGAAGAAAAGCATCAGGGGGCTCAATACCATACGCTTCAATCCATTCCCCGACCAAGGCAGCAATCAAAGTTTTGCCATTGGAATGTTGAACGAAGAAGGAGATGGTTTGGTAATTTCAAGTTTATATTCTCGCGAACGAATGAGCATCTTTGCTAAACCGGTTAAAAAGGGTAAATCAGAATATGAATTATCAGCGGAAGAAAAGGAAGCGTTAGAAAAGGCAAAAGTGTAGTCTCGTAAGTCTTACAAAACAATTATGGCTGAAAACATCACAAAACCAAATACGGTAACTCGCGCGCCCATCGTGGCGGTTATGGGCCATATTGACCATGGGAAGTCAACGCTTCTTGACTATATAAGGAAAACTAACGTCGTAGAGGGTGAAACTGGAGGCATCACTCAGAGAATTTCCGCTTATGAAGTTGTACACAAAGATGAAAACGGAGATGAGAAAAAGATAACCTTTCTGGATACTCCGGGACACGAAGCCTTTTCCAAGATGCGGGAGCGGGGCGCAGAGATAGCGGATATTGCTATCTTAGTCGTTTCCGCCGAAGACGGAGTCAAGCCTCAAACCATTGAAGCTTGGAAAACCATAGTGGAGAGCGGCATCCCCTCTATAGTGGCAATAAATAAGATAGATAGACCGGGAGCCAATGTGGAAAAAACAAAAACAGAGCTGGCAGAAAACGAAATCTATTTAGAGAATTACGGAGGAAAGATTCCATATGCAGAAATTTCTGCCAAGGACGGCACAGGCATAGACAGCCTCCTTTCGCTCATTTTGATTTTAGCTGAAATGGAAAACTTCTCCGGCAACGTTATGGATAATGCTTCCGGTTTCGTTATTGAAGTGAATTTAGACCAAAGACGCGGAATCTTGGCCACGCTTATTATAAAAAACGGGTCAATCAAAAAAGGGATGACCGTCGCCGTGGAAGACACGACCTGCTCCACCAGAATAATAGAAAACTTCAAAGGAGAAATGATAAATGAAGCCTGCTTCTCTTCCCCGATACGCATTATGGGTTTTGACAAGATGCCCAGAGTCGGAGCGCCGTTTATGTCCTTTGAGAAAAAAGCAGAAGCCCTCAAATATGTGGAAGAATGGCAAGAAAAAAAGAAATCTGAAATTTGTAAAAATAAAAAAGAAGAAGAAAAAGAAACCGGTAAAAAAATAATTCCAATAATCTTGAAGGCTGATGTTTCTGGTTCCATAGAAGCTATTGAAAAAGAAATCGCCAAGATTAAAGATGCCGGTGCTGAATTCAGAATTATCGGCAAAGGTATCGGCCCCATCACCGAATCGGACATAAAAGGGATAACCTCCTGCGATGACGCCATCGTCATCGGATTCAACGTGAAGGCTGATAAAAGCGCCATTGAAATCGCGCAAAAGAGAAATATCACTATTTCCTTCTTTGAAATAATTTATAAGATGACCGAGTGGCTCCTCCTGCAAATGGAAGAGAAAAGACCAAAAATTGAAACCATAGAGACGACTGGGCGAGCGAAAATCATCCGAGCTTTCAGCCGCACCAAGGAACGCCAAATAGTCGGCGGAAAAGTTACGAACGGTCAAATCAATCTAAACAGCACTGTCAGGATAATGCGCCGAGACTTTGAAATAGGACGCGGGAAAATTGTTAATCTGGAAAAAAGCAAAGCAAAAACAAGTGAAGTGTCCGAGGGCACCGAATTCGGTATGATGATTGAGTCAAAGATAGAAATAGTCGCGGGTGACATCTTAGAGTCATTCGCCGTAATACAAAAATGACGAATAGAAATGACAAGGTGGCAAATGCTATTAAAGAGCTCGCAGCTTCATTTTTAGGACGCGAGAACAATAGAACTTCACTCATCACTGTAACTTCCTGCTCTGCTTCTCCCGACCTTAAGAGAGCAACCATATTTATCACCGTACTCCCCAACTCCAAGGAAGCGAGCGCCCTTCTCTTTATAAAAAGAAATCTGGGTGACTTACGGGAATTTTTGAAAAAGAACCTGGAAATTAAAACGATTCCCTTCCTGGATGTAGCCGTAGACCTGGGTGAAAAGAACAGACAAAAAATTGACGAACTGCTTAGAGAAAAGTAGTATGGATAAGACCCCCTCTTTGATTCTCCCCCTTCGCAGGGGGAGTTTGATGGAAAACTGCGTTTACATTTATTCGGCCTGGTAGCCAAGTGGTAAGGCATTCCTCTGCAAAAGGAATATACGGCGGTTCAATTCCGCCCCAGGCCTCCCTGAAATGTGTTAAAATATTTTAGGATTTGAAAAATAAAATTTTTGCGCCCATAACTCAGCTGGTAGAGTAGCTCCCTCTTAAGGAGAATGTCGCAGGTTCGATCCCTGCTGGGCGCACAAAGCATGTTATGCTTTGTGCGAGCCGCAGGCACGACGGTGCCGAGGCGGGGTTGCGAGATTTTTCAGTAGAAAAATACTTGTGACCACAAAGTACAAACAAGCTTGCATTGCCCGAGTGGCGGAACTGGTATACGCGCACGACTTAAAATCGTGTCTCGTAAGGGATGTGGGTTCGATTCCCACCTCGGGCACAATGCTGGAGTGGCGGAATTGGTATACGCGCTAGTCTTAGGAACTAGTGCCGCAAGGCTTGAGGGTTCGAGTCCCTCCTCCAGCACAAAGATATGAAGAAATTAATAATGTGGCTAGGTATGTGGCTTGTATTAAGTACGTCCGTACTGACTTTTTTCGTTCGGGATAATTTACTGCAATTTACAGCCGTAAAAATGTTATGGTGCCTGATAATATTTTGGGTCTTTGTTTGCGGTAGCCTTATTTATCTTTTTAGAAATTTATTTTGGAAATATTATCTAAAAATCAGTTGGCCTTTCGCCATTAAATTTACGATATTTGCCACTATTTTTTTCCTAATAGAAGAATTCATAGCTGTCAGCATCAACAATTATTTCTATCCAATAACGAAAGGGGCAGTTGTGCTTACAGCCTCCACGAATTATTGGGAAGTTATCAGCCAACACAGCGTGGTTATCTTTATCCCTATTCTTGTAATTTTCAGCCTGTTTATAAAATTTTTCAAATTAAATCCTCAAAAGTCTTTTCTATATTTCGGAATCATCGGGACTTTGGCAGAAATCAGCATCGGCGGTGTAATGAGCCTACTAGAATTCGCTATGTGGATCTTCGTTTATGGGCTTATGGTATATTTGCCCTCCCGGGTGGACTAGAGTAAATAAGCCCTCTGGTACTTGACTTTTATTTTACTTTATGCTATACTACTGGTATGAGTAAATTAAACAACAAATCAATATTTTTCGGCTTGAAAATACTATCTATTTTAGCCTTTAGCTTGTTAATTATACCCTCTAGCACTTCCGCTTATTACGCTAGAAACAACGGCTTTAATAATGCGGTAGATTATGACGATGTAGTTGTCAGAACAACTCCGACAGCCAACCCGAAACCAGCCATCAGCTTGATTAGTCCGAAGTCTATTAATTTAGGAATGGGGACTAAGACCATAACCATTACTGGTAGCGGTTTTGCTCCGAGTTCTGTCGCCAGAGTAAACAATTCCAGCCGTCCGACTACTTTCATAGATAGCACTCACCTCTTGGTTCAAATCAGTGGTAACGATGTATACACATATAAAACAAACGGTGGATTCTTCATCACTGTCTACAACGGAGCTCCCGGCGGAGGATATTCCAATGGCGCTTTCTTGACTGTGGAGAGTATGGGTTCTTCCACTACTAATGAGAATGCAGATAACGTCAACAACATCTCTCCCGACACTTATTCCGAAACAGTTGAAACAGAAAACGGAACGGATAACTACAGCAACCTCGCTTCAAATGCTATTTTCGGGTCAGGTAGTTTCCTACCTTCCGGATTGGTACAATGGATACTCTTCGCTATCTTGATTCTAATCATAGTCATCTTAGCTAGAAAGATTTTCGGCGCAAAAGAAAATTACGACCAAGCGCCAATGAAACACGCGTAATACTATTCCCCTCCTTGAGGGGTGGCGCTTGCGCCGGGGTGGAAGAATTTGTCCACCTCCCCCTAAAGGGTACTCCTCAAGAGGAGAATTTCCACAAAAAAGTCAGCCCAAAGGGGTTGACTTTTTTGGTATTTTGTGATACAATTTGTTAGTATCCTGATCTCTGAAAAAAGAATAACTGAGGTGAAAACCTCAGTGAATGAAGTCCAAACCCGCGCCCGCGGGCGCTTAGCAGCGCCCCTAGAGGTGCAAAGGAAAGACAGTGAGCGAACTGAATA
>MFWB01000012.1:16739-22590 GCA_001787205.1 Candidatus Nomurabacteria bacterium RIFOXYB1_FULL_39_16 | reverse complement strand
CCTGGACCCTTGAAGACAAATTCTGGGGTTTCATCGTCACTCTTGTCGTTACCGCACTCTCCACGAGGGCTTGGACTCAGGAAGTCCCGGAATTCAACGGGATGACTATCCTCAACAAACCCGCCGGGACACAAAGAGCCCTATTTCAAGGAAGAACCGGTAAACTTCCTTGGGAACAAGCCGGCACTCTCGTTGACCTTCGCTCGGAACTTAAGGAAATCCTTCAAGAGACGTGGTCTACCAAACAGGGCACATCCATGGATGCAAAGTATGTATACATCTTGCATCCTAGGGCAACAGAGAAAGATGTTCTCGCCTATGCTAGCTTTACCCAGGATACGGTGAAGACAGCTGCGAGAAACCTCTTCACTGTCATGCTCTCTGACCACTTTGGGATCTGCGAAGAACCCGAGAATCTTCTTAAGAAGACGGAAGTCAACAAGGCCGTCTTTGAGTCCCCCGATGGGGAGAAGAGGATCAAGGCGTTCCAAGACAAGTATGGGGTTGAAGCTCACGCGAGTCTTGAGGACGTCGACTATGACGAAGAAACTCAGAAGGCGAGGGACATAGTCTCTAAGGCCACTTCAATCGACGATGCAATCAACAAGCTCATTGCAAGCGGCATGAACCGCCCCGATGCAGAGAAGATTGTCAGAATGCTGAACGTCCCTGGGGTCCAGGAGTTCATCATCAGCGTCGACGCTAAGGGCCTTGAGAACCTTCACGACGTAACCATGCTTGGGGGGCTTGGAAAGGTAGGCAAGAAGTGAGCACCCACGCTTCCGAATCTCACACCCCTCCCTCCGCCCCCTCAACGGAGAGCGGCCTACTCAAGACTGTTCTCCTCCTTATTGCGTTAGTCCTCGTAATCATGCAGCTGAAAAGCTACTACAAGGACCACAAGAAGGAGAAGGAAGAGGAAGCGAAGGACAAGAAAGCTACTGCCGCTTCGTACGCGGCAACTCATCCCGTCCCCGCCGTCATCGCCACACTTCCGCCGATCGTTAAGATCGGAAGGGAGCCGACGACTCATCAGTTCGGCTCCAACGGGTGTGTCATGGTCTGGCTCGAGGGCAACTGGACGAGCTATCCCCAGCCCCTCAACACAGAGATCCAGTTCTTTGACCAGCATGGGAGGAAGGTCTTGGAACAGGGAGCGAAGAAGCGTGGCTCTTCGCTCTATCCTGGAAACTACCGAATCTGTGGTGCTCCTGGATCCCATGCCACAGGGGTCCAGATCTGGAACTAGCTCTTTAATAAAAGGCCAAAAGGAGGTGATAAAATCGCGCCTGGCCAGCACACACACATCAAACGAAATGGGCGGGCCCTCACGGACCCGCCCATCCTCATTTTTACTCAACTTTTTTTATTCGCTTAAATTTACTGTTCCCTCTTCTGGATTTATCTCTGACTTACTTATACCTAGAGTGTTGAGAACGATACTGAGTATTGTCCAAACTCCCAACATTATGGTAATCCCGACGACACCCCAGATCATATGACTCTTGCCTGTCGTTTTTTTCTCTTCGTTTTCTTGATTCATAAAAAATTCAAGAACACCATAGAGGAAAAAAGCTATCGCCAAAGCAAACAGAAACCCTATAAGCGGATTTATAATCATATTGTCTACGTTGGCGATAAACTTATCTAAATCCATAAACTTTAATTACTGGAAACTAGAAGTTAACTGTCGGAGTAGAAACATCCACTGAGCTATCTTTCAAACCGAAAGTCCTGACAACAATACCGACAAGTCCCCACATAGCCACAATAACTACCAATCCGATAATACCGAAAATCATTCGGTCTCTTCCTGCCTTCTTTGCTTCTTCATCACTGGAAATCACATAAGTGACAACTCCCCACACAAAGTACACAATTCCCAAAACCACAAGAATTGGGATGATGGTATCTAAAATATTCCCAATTGTGCAGATTACCGCTTGAATCGTTCCAGGGCGTGCAGCATCACAACCTGATGCATTTTGCGCTAGGGCCATAAGCGGCATAGAACCTAAAACCAAACCTGACAATACCATTAAATTTTTTTTCATAATTTTCTCTTATAAAACTTCCTAATAATTTTATCCGCCTTTGGCGGAAAACGCGACCTAATAATAAACTAATAATGTTTCTTAATTATACCTCCTTCTAAAATATGAAGCAAATTCTACTGGGGAGGCTTTACCTGCGGAAGCACTGAGCTGTTAATATTAAAAGTATCACCGAGTATTCCCACTAATCCCCAAATAGACAGCATCACCGCTAGAGCAATAATTCCCCAAATCATAAATTGCCGGCCCTGCGCTCTTTTACCCTCCTCATCAGCGTTAATAATAAAGAAGTTCACTACTCCCCAGATGAACATAGCGACAGCTATAGCAAAAATCAGAGGAATTACCGCGTCATTGATAATTTTGGTGACATAGCATAACAAATCTTGGAATTTCGGGTTGCCATCTAAGCTACATTGACCACTCCCCTCTACCACCAGAGAATCAAGTGTGGGTGTTTGTCCACTAAGATCAAAAGTTTCAACCACAATATTCACAAGCCCCCAGACGCCAACAATGACAGCCAAACCGATAATGCCGTATATAATCTGGTCTTTGCCTTTTGTCTTTGCTTCTTCGCCATCAGCAATCATAAACCGCACTACACCCCAAATAAAATAAACTACTCCAAAAGCTATCAAAGCTGGAAGAATTGAACCCAGGAGTTCGTTTATTTGACATATTACACTTCCTAAACCAGGAACTTCAGTGCACACGCCGTCAGACACTGCTTTCACAAAAACTGTCGGGACAAATGCTGCAAATAAAATTACCGGGATAAGTTGTAGTAAATTTTTTTTCATTTTTATTAACATTATTGAGGTAATAAGTTTTGAAGTTCCCACTGCGTAGGAGCTGCATTGTTTATACCGAAAGTCCTGATAACAATACCGACAAGTCCCCACATTCCTATGATAACAGCCAAACCGATAATGCCATAGATCATAGTGTCTTTCCCTTTGGCTTTTACTTCTTCACTGTCCGCAATAACATATCGCACCACACCCCAAACAAAATATACCACCCCTAAAACAATTAAAACAGGAACAACAGTACTCAAAATCGCGCCTATTCTGCATACTACCCCGCTTAATCCGTCAACAAAATAACATGAATTCATAATATTTTTTAAATTTAATTTATAATTTAAGCCCCGAGCCCAGTGATAGTAACTGATATCATCTTGGCAATAGCCCACGACCCTAGGAGTATCGCCGCGCCAATCAAGGTATAAAGCAGGGCATCTTTCGCCTTGGTCAATTTTTCCGAATTTCCCCTGGCAGCAACAAATAGAAAACCAGAATAAATCACAGCCAACGCCACTATCGGTATGCCGATTTTCAATGCACCCTCTAGAATAATTCTAATTAATTCTGGGATTGAGTTTACTCCATTTTTCGCTAGTGGATTGCAGATTACACCCTTAGTTGGATCACAATTATCAACTTGAGCCAGAGAAAAAACAGGGGCAACTACAAAAACCAGAAGGAAAAAAATAAATTTACTGTAACTCTTTTTAATAAAATTCATATATTTTAATTATACTCCAACCTTAAGTCCAATCCAAGTTCCATCGTAACCCAATATGGATAATATCGTGCTAATAATAAGCCAAGCGGCTACGGCAATGATCAGACCCAGCACTGCATTGGTAAAAACACTTTTCGCTACTCCCCTCTTTTCCGTGCTACCGCCAGAAGACACAAGTTCAAACCCAGCATAAGCGAACATTATTGCCGCAATCGGCAAAGCCATTTTAAATAAAATAAAATTAATAACTTTGTTTATAAGCGCCATAAAAGAATTAAAATCGCATGGTGGGGTGTCTGCAGTGCCACAGGTGACGAGACCAGTCGGCGCCTCTTGAGCTAATAAAATAACCGGAATTATAAGCACAAGAAAAACAATTACGAATGAACAACTGCGAACTAAGAATTTTATTTTTTTATTCATAAAAATTATTTGAATAATAAAAGCTGTAATTTGGCGCTGGCGTCTTTGATCGCATCTACGGTTGACAAATTGCCGGAAAGCACGGAATTAATCATCCCGCTAAAAATATTAGCCGTATCTCTGGGTGATGGATCGAGCCAACTCCTGGCATAAAGAGCGGAACCATAAAAAATGGGGAAATATGCGTCTGACGGTTTTACCGCAAGCAAGTCTCTGCGCGCCGGAGCCACCCCCGTCGCCACCGCGAACTTGGAAGCAAAATCCCCCGACGCCATTAAGTTCGCTGCCGTGAAAGCGGTATTTAAGTTTTTTGAGAAAGAAGAAATGGCAATTCCGGTTACCTGGGCGCCGGTTGATTTAAAAGTTCCATTTTTAATCTGAGGCATTCCGGACACAAAGAAATTCTGATTCGGATTTCTATTTATGAGAGACTGAAGCTCGCTTGCATAACCGAAGTAAAATGCCAAGTCTTCTTTGGAAAATGCGTCCTCCGAGTTTGGAAATGATTTATTCCAAGAATACATCGCGCTGTTCGGGTCCGCAAAATCCGTGTAAAACTTTAAAATTGAAGGAAGATTGAAATTTCCAACGGACCTGTCTAAAACCGAACTGAAAATTCCGTCTTTCTCTTGTACGATTGGATTCCCGGCCTGTACGAACAAAGCGGACAGAATGTCCTTAGCATGAATGATATTGCCGGAGTGCCCCAGCGCCACCGCGCTTTTTATTATTTTATTTGATTCATCTTTCTTGGTGAGACTCGGCACCATACCGGTCAAATCATCCCAGGTGGCTGGCGGATAAACGACTCCATTCGCATCCAGAATGCTTCTGTTGTAATACATCATCAGGGGATCTATGGACATTGGAAAGGCGGAGATTCCCGAGCTAGTCAGAAATACTTCTCCCGCTCCAGCGAAAGTATTTTTGAAAGTAGTGAGTGGAAAGCTCCCATATGGAATGGTAAAAATTTTATTGGTGTATTGAAACACAAGGTTGTCGGGCAAAAAGAACATATCAGGTCCCGCACCCGAAGCTAACGCTTCAAGTAGGTCCCTGTCAAAGGTTTCAGGGGACTTTTGGACATATTTCACAACGAAAGTCTGGTTGGCATCATTAAATTCTTTCAGAGCAGAAGATAAAATATTAGATGGTATAGTTCCCCACAGGGTGACAGAGCCGAGCGCACCGACTTTATCACCCCCCCCTAAGGGAATTGCGCCAGAGAAAACTAAAACACCTAAAATGGCGGCGGCAATGAATATAATTAAAATAATAAGTTGAAAATTTACTTTCATATTAACTCTTTCTTAATATCATACCATAATGATGGCTACCCGCGTCAATTTCTTGCTCTACAATAAAGCCTTTTTGTTCAAACATTTCTTTTGCCTTATTTTTTGAAATAATATTGGTCACTCCGATAACCGACGGGTCGGACCAATCAATCAAAAATACTCTGCCTTGCGGTTTTAAGATTCTTTTTATCTCCAAAAGGAACTTCTCTTTATCTTCAACCTGAGAAAGAATATTGGAAGCGATAGCCACATCCACGATAGCCTCGCCTATTTTTGTACCGCCTATTTTCTCCACATTTCCCCAAATAATCTCCACATTGCCTAGATGAGCTTCTTTGACTTTGTTTTTGATAGTTTCAAGATAATCTTTCTGTAATTCAACTGCGTACACCTTGCCCCTCGGAACGAACACCCCCAACATCACAGAATAATGCCCTGTGCCCGCGCCCAAATCCGCCACTATATTATCCTCTCTTAAGCCAAGAGTTTTCAAATTTTTTAATGGGTCGGTAAACATACTTTATATTATACACTATATACAGGCGA
>MFWB01000012.1:0-16663 GCA_001787205.1 Candidatus Nomurabacteria bacterium RIFOXYB1_FULL_39_16 | reverse complement strand
CTTGAGCGCCGTGCGAATGACTTGCCCTTTCTTGGACATTGCAATCAATTCTTGTTCTTCTCCTCCTAATACTTTCGCCACGATGAGTTTGCCTGTTTTAGATGTGACTTTTGCTGTTTTTACCCCGGAACCGCCACGTTTTTGCACTTTATATTCTTTTAAGTCGGTCTTCTTGCCGAAACCGTTGGCACTCATAGTCAAGAAAGCTGCTTTTTCGGAAGATTTTTTTATGACATCCACTCCGATAACTTCGTCATTTTTACCCAATCTGATTCCACTTACTCCTCCGGCCGTTCTACCCATTTCTCGCACATCGGATTCTTTAAATCTTATTGACTGCCCTTCTGCGGTCGCAATCATAATTTCATTGCCCTTTTCTACCACCAACGCAGAAATGAGCTGATCATCTTTATCCAAGCGAATGGCAATAATACCGCTCCTACGTACATCCTTGAAACTCTCGGAAGACATTTTCTTGGCAGTGCCGTGTTTAGTGACCAACATAAGTGAAGAGGAGATTTTTCCCATGTCCTTCGGCATAGCAAGGATGGAAGTTACTTTTTCTTCCCCGGAGAGAGCCAGGAAATTCATAATGGATTTGCCCCGGGTCGCCCGACGGCCCTCCGGGATATCATACATTTTCATTTGATAAACTTTCCCGAGATTGGTGAAGAAAAGCAGATTGCTGTGGGTAGAACCTGAAACCAGCATAGTCACGAAGTCTTCTTCTTTTGTTTCCAGGTCTATTACCCCCACTCCTCCGCGTTTCTGGGAATGATATTCAGCTGGGTCTGTGCACTTCACATATCCACCGGCGGTTAAGACCAGCATGGTTTCTTTTTCCGGCACCAAGTCTTCATCGGAAATTTCTTTCACTCCGCCTTTCACTATCCTGGTTCTTCGTTCATCCGCATATTTATCACGAATTTCTTTCAGCTCGGTGGCTATTGTTTTTAAAATTTTCTTCGGGCTCGCCAATAAATCTTTCATCTCCGCAATAAACTTTTGTTTTTCTGCCAATTCATCTTCTACTGCCCTACGCTCCAGTCCGGCCAGTTTCGCCAGTTTCATTTCCAGAATAGCCGCGGCCTGCAAGTCGGAGAACTTAAATTCTTTTATCAAATTTATTTTGGCAATTTGAGAATCTTTAGACCCGCGGATGACAGTAATAACACGGTCTATCTTGTCCAGCGCCTTTTTCAAACCGAGCAAGATGTGCTCGCGTTCTTCGGCCCTTCTCAAATCGTAAGCAGATCTGCGCTTCACCACGTCTTTTCTGTGTTCAATGAACAAGGCAAGGATTGATTTGAGCGATAATGTCTTCGGCACGCCGTCCACCAGCGCCACCATATTAAAATTGAAGTTGGATTCCAGTTGAGTGTTTTTGTAAATATAATTCAGAACTTTTTCTGGATGAGCGCTGCTCTTTAAATCAATAACAACCCTGATATCCTTGGTAGATTCATCCCGGAGAGCTTTTATGCCGTCTAGTTTCTTCTCCTGGACTAATTCCGCGATGCTGATAATCAAATTTGATTTATTTACTCTAAAAGGAATGGAGGTAATAATTATTGAAAAGTTCCCGTCCTTTTGTTCCACTATTTCCGCTTCACCTCGGCAGACCACCCCACCTCGTCCTGAACCATAGGCGTGAAGCATATCTTTGTAGCCATAAGCGATGCCACCAGTCGGGAAATCCGGACCTTTAACAAATTGCATCAAGTCTTCTGTCGTCGCTTCGTCGTGTTCAATTAAATGGTTGGTTGCATCCAATACTTCCCCCAAGTTGTGCGAAGGAATGTTGGTGGCCATACCGACAGCGATACCGAGAGTGCCGTTCAAAAGAAGTGATGGCACAGCCGTGGGGAAAACTATCGGCTCCTTACGGGTCTGATCGTAGTTTGGACGAAAATCAACCGTTTCTTTTTCCAGGTCGCGTAAAAGCTCCGAAGAAATCTTAGACATCTTGGCTTCGGTATAACGCATCGCAGCGGCATTGTCTCCGTCAATGGAACCGAAGTTACCTTGCCCAAGCACAAGTGGATAACGATAAGAAAATTCTTGCGCCATACCAACCATAGAATCATAAACCGCCGAGTCTCCGTGCGGATGATATTTCCCGAGAACATCTCCGACTATCGCGGCAGATTTTCTGAAACGCGCGGAAGAAGTGAGCCCCATTTCGTTCATACCGAATAAGATTCTGCGATGCACAGGTTTCAATCCATCTCTTACATCAGGCAAGGCGCGCGAAGTGATGACCGTCATAGCGTAGGCTATGTACGATTCTTTCATTTCTTTCACAATATCCACTGGTAGGATTGTGTCTATACCTGTTTCTTTTTCTGGTTCTTCTTTGGATCTTTTTGTCATAATCTTGATTGCTTAGAGAGTGATTATTGTGGTTCTCCCAGGCTGTTATATCCGTCTATCAGATTTGCTTTTAATGCGGAAAATGGTTTCAGATCCTGGTCCATCTTGGCTTGCGTACTTGTATCGGTAAAATTCGTTCCCAAAGAATACACCCACAACAAAACTAAAACTACTGCGAACACCGCCGTGAGAACATGCAGTATGTGTTTCTTGACGTGTTCGGGCTGTCTTCTAATGTGATGAATTATTTTTCTCATATTATTTCAACTCTATTACTTTACTAAATCGCTTGCAATACGACCACTTCCCCTTCTTTGTTATCTAAATCCTTTCTCTTAAGAGTAAGCTTATCCACCACTTCTGCTTTTTCTTCTCCAATTTCTTTCAAAAATGCTTTCAGCGTGCCGGCATCATAGTCCATCGGAATAATCAATCTGGGTTCAAGGGATGAGGCAAACTTGGCTGCTGCCTTTGCGTCTAGCATTCCATCTCCCCCGACTGGAATAAAAAGAATGTCGGGACTGTTTAGGGCTTCGTGTGATTCTTTAGAAAGTTCCGAATCCGACAACGCACCAAGGAAAGCGATGTTTATGCCATCCAAAGTAAATAAATAGATTGTATTGATATATTTTTTGCCAGCAATCATCGCCTCCGACAACGCACCCTTGATGAAAATTTCTTTTATCTCATAGTCCCCAGGACCACTAATAACAAAAGGTTCTCGCTCTCCATGAGAAAGTTGTTCAATGCCGTTGTAGTCCGGATGATTGGTCGTTTGGAGAGCAATATCAGTGCCGAAATGAGCAGTTATGCCAGTTTTAGAACTTTTGCTGACTGGATTAAAGGCCAAAGCCAAATCCCCTTGCTGTATTTTGAAAAACTGTTTGCCGAAATATGTGATTATCATTACTACTATTATAGCAAAAAGTTAAAGAAAAACAAAGTAAAAAACAGACTTCTGCACTTGCAATTTTATAGTTTTATAGTACTATATCCATACAACTTAATTTTATATTAAAAGCATGGATTTAGGGTAACCTCACTGATATCGCTTCGGCGAAAGACGTGAAACCTAAGCCTTATATCCGCTTTAGTGCGGATGTTTTAATTTTAAGTCAAAAATCATTATGCATAAGGAAGAAGAAATTGTAGAAGAAAATTTAATCCTAAGTTCCATCACCGAGCGCAGTGTGAATAAGCCGGAAGTGGATGCTTTGGTGGAAGGTCCAGTAATCTTGGTTGAAAAATCTTCAGTCTATGTGGACTTGGCACCCTTCGGCACCGGTATCATTTACGGACGAGAATTTATCAATGCGAAAGACGTCATAAACAAAATAAGCTTGGGTGACATCATCAAAGCCAAGATTGTTGACGCAGAAAATGAAGATGGTTATATAGAACTCTCCCTAAAAGAAGCCAAACAAGCTCTCGCTTGGAGTGAGGCGGAAAAGGCAATCAAGGCGAAGACTATCTTGAACTTGGAGGTAAAAGACGCCAACAAAGGAGGCTTGATATTGGAATGGCAAGGTATCGCCGGATTCTTACCGGCTTCTCAGCTCAAAGCGGACCATTACCCTCGTGTACTTGATTCTGATAAAGACAAAATATTAAAAGAATTGAAAAAACTCGTCGGAGAAAAGATTTCAGTGATGATTATTTCCACCCTTCCCAAAGAAGGAAAACTGATTTTCTCCGAGAAAGATAACAATCCTGAAGAGAAGAAGGAAATCTTAAGCAAATACACCATCGGGGACAATCTGGATTGCGTCGTCGCTGGCATTGTTGACTTCGGCATATTCCTCAAATTGGAAGACGGACTGGAAGGACTAGTGCACATTTCTGAACTTGATTGGGGATTGGTAGAAGACCCTAGGAGTATGTTTAAAGTAGGAGATAAGGTGAAAGCCAAAGTAATAGAAATAAAAGATGGCAAAATTTCTCTTTCTCTCAAGGCTCTTAAAGAAAATCCTTGGAAGGAATTTGAAGGAAAATTAAAGAAAGGAGATATTATCAAAGGCGTAGTTATCAAATACAACAAGCACGGCGCCTTGGTATCCATCAAGGAAGGTGTGGCTGGATTGGTACACAATTCCACTTTCCCTTCTGAAGCAGCGCTCCGCGCAAAATTGGAACTCGGAAAAAACTACAATTTCCAGATTACCCTATTTGAACCAAAGGACCAGAAGATGACGTTGATTCATTTGGAATAAAAACTAGAAACTAAAAATCCCGCCAGAAGCGGGATTTTTAGTTTAATCTGCGACAGCCAGAGAGGCTGTTAAATTTTCATCTCCAATCACATCCATTATTGCCATAACTTGTTCGGCATATTTGGGAACGATAGACGGAGGGTTATAGGCGCGGAGTATCTCAATAACTGTTTTCTCGTCATAATGGCGAGCGGTATTCGGATTGTTTCCGCCCAAGTTGCGGGCAACGGTTTCAATGGCTTGTTCGTTTGATTTAAAACTAATCTTACAAGAACCCCATCCGAAAGCGTTATTGGGAACTCTTTTACATTCATGCTTTCCACCCGTAGATTCGCGTACAGCGATAGCGGGCAATAAGCGCCAGTCAAGGTCGTTTTTGATCGCTTCTTCCACCATTTTCTCACCCATACCTTTAAGTGGCATGCCGCGTTCCGCGAAATAAGCATCAATGGCTTCCGCTCTAGCTTTCAATACTTGAGGGTTTGAGCCGGCTTCCGGGTCAGTAGCTTTGTTAAAAGTTACTAAACCTTTAGCCTCAATATTTACTTTTTTGACCAATATATTTTGTGAAGTCTCAAGGTTGTTAACACCTGGCATAGTGAACGACATGGTTAAAGCCGGGATAAACACCAAAGACTGCACGAAACGTATTAGATTGTTGTTTTTCATATTTGAGCGGTATATGCTCCGCCAACTTCGGTACTGTCTTATCAGCCATTTTGGCTAAAAACTAAAAAATCCTTATTTCATAAGACTTACGCCTATTAATAAGGATACTCTAATATGATAGCATATTCCGTTTCAAAAGTCAATAGTTAGACAACATTTTTATCATATGTCAACCCAAAAGAACCTTATATTATAAGGTTCTTTTGTAGTACTGCTATTGACAAGTAAGGTTAAAAATAGACTAATAAAGCACTTGTGGACAAGATTTAGACTATTTTGAATATTTTATCAGCTACCTTGTAAGCCTCCCCTGCCCCCATCGTGACAAAAACGTCTTCGGGGCCAAGATTTAGGCTCCTCACATAGTCCTCCGCCAGTTCAAAACTTGAAAAAGCTTGAGCTCCCCCTCTCCTTTCAGGAGAGGGGTTAGGGGTGAGGTTAATTGCTTCCGCTAATTTTTCACTGGAAATGCTTTCGTCTTTGGCTTCTCTGGCGAAATAAATGGGTAAAAGCAAAACCCGGTCCGCATCCTTGAAACTTTTTGCAAAGTCGTCAAAAAGAGCTTTGGTCCGGCTATATAGGTGCGGTTGAAACAATACCGTTATTTTTTTCTCATCTTTTGGGTAGAGCTCCCGTAAACCTTCCAGACTTGCCTTAATCTCTGTCGGATGATGAGCATAGTCGTCGTAAATAATAGTCCCTTCTTTGGTCTCTCCCTTCTTCTCCAGCCTGCGCCAGGTGCCAGTAAACCCTACTAGGGATTTCTGCGCTGTTTCCTGATTAATACTTAGAAAATCTGCCACCGCGAGCGCCGCCGCCGCATTCATTCTATTATGAACCCCGGGCACGGAAAGTTTCGGCACTTTTTGTAAAAATTCAGAGTAATTTTTAATTATATTTTTGCTCTGCAAAATAAATTTATCAAAAGCACTCTTCACGTCTTCTAAGTCTTTAAAGCAGTCCAAGTGATCTGCTTCAATATTCGTAACCACCGCAATAAACGGATTAAAATTTAAAAAGTGCCTGTTGTATTCATCTGCCTCCACTACTAAATATTCGCCCTTACCCATTCTGAAATTACTATTAAATTTTTTTACAAAGGAACCCACAACCACCGTCGGGTCCAATCCAGCGTCAATCAAAATTTCCGCCAACATCGCCGTCGTCGTGGTCTTCCCGTGAGTGCCGGCAATGGCTATCACTTTATATTCTTTCGCAAAACACCCAAGAGCTTCAAAATAATTCATCACCGGCTTCCCTGTATTCTTCGCTTTTTCAATAATCTCCGGTCCGCGATAAAGCCAAGCATCGCTGTACACATACAAGTCCGCCTCGGGCAAATCTTGCATCTCTGTTTGAAAAATGACTTTTACGCCTGCTTCCCGGAGCGAATCAAGGGTCTTCGGCGTATCTTCATCGTTTACCCCAGAGACTTCCATCCCGCGAGAAATAGCCATCTTCGCCAGAGCAGAAATCCCTATCCCGCCAATCCCGATAAAAAATACTTTTTTGATTTTAGACAAATCTAAATCTTGCATATTAATTAATTTATTCCCTTTATTATTTTCATAAATAAATCATTCCTCTCGTATTCATTACTAAACATACCGAAAGAAGCGAAAGCCGGGGAAAATAGAATTATGTCTCCCCTTTTTGCACATTTAATGGCCCTTTGAACTACATCTTTTAAATCCTTGCCAATTTCATTTGGAATTTTTATTTTATACTTTTTTAATAGTTTATTTGTTCCCGTCCCGGGGATCAAAATAATTGCTTTGCAAAAAGTATTAACGACATTTACATATAAACCAAGGTCCAGGTTTTTGTCTGCTCCCCCTCCAATTAAAATTATCTTGCCCTCCTTCTTGTTTTCCGAGAGCGCCCGGACACCTGCGATAGTCGCTTCGGGCGTTGTGGCATTGTTATCGTTATATATTTTCACTCCTTTTATTGTTTTTACATACTGCAATCTGCCCTCCAGCCCTTTGAAGTTTTTGACGGCTCGTTTTATGTTGGAAGTTGGAATTTTAAATTGCTTGGCCACTTCTATCGCGCAAGCCAAATTTTCCCTCTGGTGTTCTCCTGGTACAATAAATTTATAGTCAGTAATATTTTTTACGTCAGCAACTATCAATTTACTTTTTATCTTTTTAGAGATAATTTTCTTGACGTGAGGTCTAACTATTAATACATCTCTGCTTTTTTGATATTTAAAAATATTCGCTTTGTCGGCAAAATAATCTCGCATACTATTTTTATAATAATTCATATGGTCCGGCATAAAAGAAGTAAACACGGAAATATGCGGAGAAGTTTTAGCCTCACCAAACCCTTGCAACTGCCAAGAATCAAGCTCGCACACCAAAACATCTCCTGCTTTTACTTTTTCTAACAATGGTAGCGTCGCCACCCCACGAACATTCCCCCCAAGATAAATTTTTCTTTTCAAGAACTTTTCATTTTTCTTTAAAATTTCATAAATCAAAGCTGTCGTCATAGATTTTCCCCTTGTTCCCGTAACACCTACAAGTATTACGCCTGGTGCACATTTTGCAAAAAGAGATACATCCATTTCAATCGGAATTTTATTTTTTCTGGCTTCTTTTATATAAACAGAACCTAGAGGTACGCCTGGATTTTTTAAAATCATGTCTCTGCCTCTAAAATCTCTCAATCTATGTTCTCCAAAAACAAATTTTATATTTTTAAAATTTTTCAAAGCTTTTACAGAAGTTGCGAGTTGTTTTCTTGTTTTCAAATCAGAGACTATTAGATCCGCTCCACATTCCGCTAAAAATTTCGTATAACCGAGTCCTCGCCCTAAAATACCCAACCCCATAACTGTAATTTTTTTATCCTTAAAAAATTCTTTGAAATCAATAATTTTATTCTGCATAGGCATTTTTAAATTCTTCTATATCGTTAAAGTGATGCTTCACACCTTTGATTTCTTGGTAATCTTCGTGTCCCTTGCCGGCGCAGATAATTATATCTCCCCTGGTGGCCATTTTCACCGCTTCTAAAATAGCTTCGTGTCGGTTTGAATTGGTTGTGACTTTTTTCAAGTCTTCCGGGGATAATCCTTCTTTCATCTGTTCAATAATCTTTTCCGGGTCTTCGCTTCGTGGGTTATCTGAAGTAAGAATAGCAACATCCGACAAGGTTGCTCCGATGTGCCCCATGATTTTTCGTTTCATAGGGTCTCTGTCTCCTCCACAACCAAATACAGAAATAATACGTCCTTTTATTGGTTTTATGTCTTTAATGGCTAGAAGAATTTTTTCTAGCGCGTCCGGCGTGTGCGCGTAATCCACCACTACCAATACCCCGTTAGGGGATGTAAAATGTTCAAACCGTCCGCGCGGTGGCTCTATATTTTCTAAAATTTTATTAACTTTATTCATATCATAACCAAGTAATGAACTTGCGCTCCAAACTGATAGCAAATTATAGGCGTTAAATTTTCCTAAAAGTTTTGATTTTATGGATATATTGTTAAAAGATAAATCTGAACCATTAAAATCCAATTTTTTTATTTCTCCATGAAAATGAACCTTATTATAATCACCCGAAAATCCATAAGAAAATTGATTAGCCTTTATCCCCTGTAACATTTTTAACCCATATTCATTGTCGGCATTGGTTAAAGCAAAAGCTTTTTCCGGAAGCATTTTGAAAAATTTCTTTTTGGCTTCAAAATAATTCTCAAAATTCTTGTGATAATCCAAGTGGTCGTGAGTCAAATTGGTAAAAATTCCTCCGACGAAATTTATCCCCGCTACACGATTCTGGTCTAAGGCATGCGAAGAAACTTCCATAAAAACATATTCACAACCTTCTTTCTCCATATCGTGAAAAAGTTTAGTAAGAGAAATGGAATCCGGAGTGGTGTGGGTGGAAGGTCTGACTTCTTTAACCACAATATTCTCTACAGTACTGACGAGCCCTGCTTTATAGCCTAGTTCTGTCGCTATTTTATATAAAAGAGTAGCTGTCGTCGTCTTACCGTTCGTACCGGTTACCCCGATAATTTTTAATTTCCTTGATGGATTGCCATAATAATACATAGCCCCAAGCGACTTACCCCTCCACCATATTGTCTTGAGTTTTTTGGTTAAATTTTTCATCTTGGTTTAATCAAAACATTTTGTTCTATTTTTTCAAACCTTTCAATTTCTTTTCCGTCCAAAATGATATTCTCCAGAAACATATGTTTCGGCCTGGCCCAGATGACCCCGTCTTCCAAATGCATATAGATAACCAGGTGCTCCTTGGTCTCGCTTTGAATAGCCTCAAATAGAACTTTCACTTTAGTTCCCTTGTAGTGCCTATACACTGCCCCAATTTCCAAATTTTTCATAAAATTAAATTTAATTAATTAATGATTTACGATGCTGAGGAGCCTCTATGAGGCCGCATTTTTTATACTTATATACTTCTCCTGTGGCTGGGTTGATGGCTCCACAAGGACAAGGGTCGTTTCTGCCTATTTCCTTAATTCCGCCGACTTGCGCGTCTTTCTCACCTGCCTGCGCAGACAGGCCCCCAAGTTCGGATGGTTCGCTATGACTGGTGACGAGAGTTTGCTTGGACCCACTACTGTCCGTCTCCGCGATATTCTGAACAGCTTCGGTATTTATCGTGCCAATGAGAGAAGCGACTTGTTCTTTGAAAGTCTCTTCCATTTCTTTAAACATAAAGAGTCCTTCTTTTTTGTATTCAATAATAGGCTCTCGCTGTCCATAGGCTCTCAAATTTACTGACCCACGCAGATAATCCATCGCCTCCAAATGCTCCATCCACAAGGTGTCGGTAGTATAAAGAGCAATTCTCCTCACGGTTTCTAAAAAGGCAGCTTCGCCTATTTTACTTCTTTTCTCTTCAAATATTTTTTCAAGACCCTCCCTACCGGAAGCAACACTGCCGAGCAAGGCCTCAATCTCGTCCTTATCCGCACGCAACATTTTTTGACGTCTTTCATATATAGTCTTACGCTGATGATTCATCACATCGTCATATTCCAGAGTATGCTTTCGAGCGTCAAAATGAAAGCCTTCAATCTTGGACTGCGCTCCTTCCAAAGTTCTATTAATAAAGCGGTTTTCAATCGGAATTTCCTCCGGTATGCCGAAACGCCCCATCATATTTTTAATCTTCTCTGAACCGAACACCCGCATCAAATCGTCCTCTAGCGATACATAGAATTGGGTTGCGCCCGGGTCGCCTTGTCTGCCGGAACGGCCTCGGAGCTGGTTGTCTATCCTGCGCGCTTCATGACGCTCCGTACCCAGGACGAAAAGTCCGCCCGCGTTTTTTACAAATTCGTATTCTTCTTTGACGATGGGGTTACCTCCGAGCTTGATGTCTATTCCTCGGCCAGCCATGTTAGTAGCTATAGTCACCGCCCCACGCTTACCAGCTTGCGCTATTATTTCTCCCTCCTTCTCATGATTCTTCGCGTTCAATATGGTGTGTTGTACTCCTTCCTGCTTCAAATATACGGACAAGAGTTCGTTTTTTTCAATGGAGATAGTACCAATCAAAGCCGGTTGGCCTTTTTCGTTCAACTCTTTCACCTTCTTGGCAATGGCTTGAAACTTTCCTTTCTCTGTTTGGAAAATTAAATCAGAGTAGTCTGTGCGGACAACTGGACGATTAGTTGGAATAACGATGACATCCAGCCCGTAAACTTTCAAAAATTCTTCGGCGGAAGTGGCTGCCGTACCGGTCATACCGGAGAGCTTTTTATAAAATCTAAAGTAATTTTGGAAGGTAATGGAACCAGAAGAACGAGTTTCTTTCTCAATTTTTACCCCTTCTTTGGCCTCTATCGCCTGGTGTATGCCTTCACTCCAACGTCTGCCCGGCTGAAGGCGCCCAGTAAACGGATCCACGATAACAACTTCACCGTCTTTCACCACATAATCCTTGTCCCGTTCAAAAATAGCTTGCGCTTTTACCGCTGTTTCCAAATGATGTACGTATTTAATACCCTTTTCGGTATAAATATTCTGTATACCCAAGAGTGTTTCCGCCTTGGTAATACCAGCATCGGTCAAAGATATTGCCCTTAATTTTTCGTCCACTTCGTAGTCTGTGTCGCGCTTTAATTGTTTGGCAATTTGATAAAATTTAATATAAAAATCTTCCGAGTCTCCGGAGGTAGAGGAAATAATCAAGGGTGTGCGCGCCTCATCTATCAAGATTGAGTCCACCTCGTCCACAATGGCGAAGTTATGCTCTCTTTGCACCAAGTCATTCACAGACGTTACTAAATTGTCCCGCAAATAATCAAAACCAAATTCGTGGTTCGTGCCGTAAGTCACATCCGCCTGATACGCTTCTTTTCTTCCGCATGGTTTTAGAAAATCATAAACAATTTTAAATTCTCCAACTTTATCTCGCTCTCCATCTTCTTCTTTGTGTTTAGCATCATATAAGTATGAAACATTTTGTGAATTGATGACACCCACAGAGAGCCCTAAGAAATTATAAACTTGCCCCATCAACACCGCGCCAATGCGGGAAAGATAATCGTTTACTGTTACGATGTGTACGCCTTTCCCTGATAAAGCATTTAAGTATGCGGGCAACACCGCGACGAGAGTCTTACCTTCACCGGTTCTCATTTCGGCAATTTTCCCCTGATGGAGCGCAATACCGCCAATCAATTGGACATCATAATGTCTCTCTTTTAAGTTCCTTTTGGCTGCCTCTCGCACCAGAGCAAAGGCCTCTGGCAGAATTTCATCCAGACTCTCCCCTTTGGTTATTCTGTCTTTAAATTCCAGCGTTTTCTTCGGAAAGTCCAAATCTGCCAACTTGGAAGTAATATCCTCTAGGGCATTGATTTTAGCCACAGTTTCTTTGGTATTTTTGATGAATTTTGAACTTTCATCTCCGAACATTGTATTCCATAAACTCATAAAGATATATTAGCACAAAAAGAAAAAACTTCCGACTTTCGCCGGAAGTTTTTTCTAAGTAGGAAAGGTAGAACTACGCTCGCTTCTTTCCTTTCTTGGCTGTCTTTTTCTTTGCTACTTTCTTTGCCTTCTTTTTTGCTGCCATAATATTTTAAAATTAAATTATTAAATTAGTTTGCAATAAAACGACCAAAATATTTATTGCTTCGAACTAATATAATTATCTCGCATATTAAAATATAATACAATACTTTTTTCACAAAACTGTGGATAACTTTTTTAAAAACAAAAAAAGGAAATTTACTGGCGGAAGGTTCCAACTGGAAGTTGGAGTAAGACAGTAAATTTCCTTTTTTATTTTTTTAAATTATTTTCATTTGAAGCGGGTGATGGCGAAACTCCAACATATGTGCCTATGTGAGTGCGACCACCCGCTACAGATAAAAACAATCCTCTTATTATAGAATAACATAAAACTGAAAATTATTTAAGTATATTTATTATCAACCAGGCATTGAGAGAAGCGATAAATAGGGCTATTGTCCAAGATATAATGGTCATCGCTCTGGAATTCGCAAAATTACCCATAATTTTCTTGCTACTTGTAAACATTATCAATGGGAATACGGCAAATGAAAGCTGAATGCTCAAGACAACCTGACTCAGAATCAACAAATCTGTCACACCTTTGGAACCATATATGGCGATAAAAATAACAGCTGGAACTATCGCCATCAATCTCGTAATCAATCTTCGCATCCAGGGTTTAATTCTGAAATTAATAAAACCTTCCATAATTATTTGTCCGGCTAGGGTACCGGTAATGGTAGAATTTTGTCCAGAAGCGAGAAGCGCGAGGGCGAACAAAACACTCGCAAGTCCAGTGCCAAGAAGCGGAGCCAAAAGTTTGTACGCTTCTTCAATTTCAGCGACATCGTTGTATCCTTTGTAATAAAAAGTGGCGGCAGAAACTATCAAGATAGCCGCATTCACGAAAAGCGCCAAACCGAGTGCTGCTGTTGAATCAATGGTAGCAAATTTCACCGCTTCCCTTTTACCTTCTTCACTTTCATCATAATTCCTGGTCTGCACAATCGCGGAATGTAAATACAAGTTGTGTGGCATCACTGTGGCTCCTAAAATACCGATCGCGATGTAAAGCATCTCTGGATTGAAAACCAGTTTAGTGGTAGGAATAAAACCAACGAGCAATGGTCCGATAGATGGAGAAGATAACACTATTTCCGCCACGAAAGCCAAGGTAATGGTACTAATCAGAGTCACCACCACCGCCTCTATATAACGAAAGCCTTTATTCTGAAGAAGTAAAATTATCAACACATCAACAGCAGTAATAATGACGCCCCATAAAATGGGAATTCCAAAAAGTAAATTTAGGGCAATAGCCGAACCGAGCACCTCTGCCAGGTCACAGGCAATAATCATTACTTCCGCCATCAGCCACAAAAAAATAGCTGTTTTTTTAGAATATTGCTCTTTGCACATTTGCGCCAAGTCTCTGCCTGTCACGACACCTAATTTTAGAGCCAGATGCTGTAACAACATCGCAAAGAAATTGGAAAGCAAAATAACCGACAATAGGGCATAGCCGAATTTAGACCCTCCCGCCAAATCTGTAGCCCAGTTGCCTGGGTCCATATAACCGACCGCCACTAAAAAGCCCGGTCCGGCAAAGACCATTAACTTTCTAAAAAATCCGTAATTTTTCGGTACGGGAATTGATTTGTGCACCTCAGGCAAACTTTTCGCCAATTCTCGACTTTCTTCTTCTACGCCCTTTTTCCAACCCAAAGCCTCAAATAAATTTACATGCGTCATTTTTTCCTCATTATTAGTAACTATTAATACCTCGTCTTTTTTAGAGACAAAACTCGCCCAAATACCAAAACAAAAGGAGATACTTAATTTATACCCATATAATACATTAAATTAAGATTTTATGCAAGTAAATTTATGTCGGGCCGCTGGGAATCGAACCCAGTCTACATCCTCCCGAAGGATGCGTACGACCGGTATACTACGGCCCGGTTTACCCCGAGTAAATCGAGGAGTGTGGGCACGAGAGGATTTGAACCTCCAACTCTTGCGAGATACGGTTCTGAACCGTACGCGTATACCAATTCCGCCACATGCCCATGGAAGTCATCTTAACCCATAAATTGCTATCGTTCAAACTTTATAAAATAGTGTTTGGGTTTTGATTCTTCTTCTAAAATTTTACCCCAACTTGCATCAATTTCGGAAACTCGTTTTACCTCTCCATTGTGTCTGCATAATGGGTCCACAACCCTAGATTTACAAAAGACTTCTCCATCAAAATCGTTTGGATTATTTTTAAATCCTATTTTGTTATTCATTCTATCAAATAATAATTGAAGCTGTTTGTCTTTTCCATGAAAAGGTTCAACTTTTGCAAGTACAATTTTATCGGTTGTATATAAGTCTGCCTTAGAAATGTAATTTTTAGAAAGAGAATATTTCAAGTAATCACTCACGCCCTTAAACATTACATTAGAGACCAACCCAGCCCAATATTTGTTATTAAGTTTATTAAAAAGTTCCGCATGCTTTTTTGCACTTTCAAAATTCTTAAAAATCCATTTTTGTTCTTCAGCAACAAGGTTATCCAGAAAATATTCGGGGTTTTTTAGCTCACCAAAAACACACGCGTCCCGGAGAGAATAATCTATTCTATCCGCACATAAATCCGGCAACTCCTTTTCTTTTAAAGGAAAATTTTTATCGTCAAGTATATAATCTAAGTCAAAATTATATTTCAAAAGAATCTCTGGAATTTCTGACTTTCTTACAAAGTCATCGAAAACGTTATCTTGATGGCTTTGTTCTTTTTCAGACCCAACATTTAAAACATAGTCAATACAGTGGGAAAATGCGGAATGAGACACATCGTGGATAAGCCCAGCGATTTGTTCTTCAATTAATGCACCATACTTTTTTAACAACAAACACACCCCGACAGAATGTTCAAAACGCGAGTGTTGGGTCCCAGGGTAATATGGTTCAAAATACCCTCCCTGGTCTATATCTTTTAGTCGTTGAAACGTTGGGCAATCAATAATCTCAAGCAACACCGGCTCTGAAATCTCAACCTCTCCATAAACTCTGTCTTTGAATTTCATCTATATTAAATTAAGTTAAATCTTCTTGCTAAGCCTGTTCTAAGATATGTTCTACCACATGATGCATTTTTACACCAACGGATTCGCATACCTGAGAAAAATGAGAGTCCGATTTCAAGTCTGGAATTGATTCAATTTGCAGGAGGTATACCCTTCCGTGAGAATTTAAAACAAAATCCGATTTCAGATAATGCTTCGCGCCAATGTGCCGATGCAGGTCTTTCGCCACGTGGGATAAAATTTCTTTTTCTCCGGCGGAGAAATTACCGAAGGAGTTTCCCAACGGGAAAGTATAAATATCTTCTCCACGATATTTCGGTATAGTGTGGACCGAAGCGACTTTGCCAGCGATAAATTCTTCCACTAAAATACTCTTCTCGTGCTTCGCTCCATCTTCTATGGCATTCACCAGTTCAGGGAAAGTTTTCGCCAGATGAATAGCCATATTTGAGTCCTCGGTAAAAGATTTCACAATCCAGGGCGAAGAAAATTTTTCAAAAACTTCTTTGGCTTTTTTTATCGCATACCTTTCGCGTGGACCATCGAAGTCTTTCTGGTAAACCGGCAAGACTATAGATCTCGGCATCTCCAGTCCAATTTTTCTCATATGTTCCCTTAAAAGTTCCTTACTGTTTTCCAAAGTGGAAGAAAAAGCTGGAGTACTAATGTGGGGTATGGATAAACTGTCTAGAATGCTGGACAAGCTCGGATGCGCCACGTTCCAAGCTATATCAATTTTGTTTATCAAATCACCCGGATTGATGGGCACACCACCACAATGCCAAATGTGATTTTTATCAATAAAAATATCAACGGGCTTATATTTATCTTTTAAATTTTCAAATATATGCGAGATAACCTCTCCCCCTTTTTGTAAAGAGGTTGCATAATGTCTCCCCGCCCCGCCCCGCAAGATTCCCACTCGTTTTATTTTATTGTTTTGTTTGTCTGACATACTAGAATAATTATATCACAAAACAAAAACACCACGTGTTTCCACGGGGTGTTTTTTAGGAGAATTGCTGTGCTTTGTTTTGTTTCGTTCTTAAATTAACTTTTTTATTTTCATGTCTTTCCATGTTCGTCAGATTATTTTAATTTTAAACAAAATCCGCTGTTTTCAGTTTGCTGTGGGCAAACATTGTGTCGTCAATTGAGCGACACAATACCGACTCAATAAGTTCAATCTCTCCGAGATTTGGTCTTCACTTGAGGTGAGGACCGCAGCCTTATAAAATTTCTTTCATAAGGCTGGAACGTTTTTCAAATTGAATTATTCCACGACCAGCTTCCGCTAGCCGTGCCTTGTTACGACTTAGTCCCT
>MFWB01000011.1:59021-60294 GCA_001787205.1 Candidatus Nomurabacteria bacterium RIFOXYB1_FULL_39_16 | reverse complement strand
ATAGTGCAACTTTCAATTATTCTTTTTTAGGAATTTAGTGCTGAATCATAGTGACTATTCCATATATAAGAGGGGGAAATTCCGGGATGAACCCGGGATTCGGGGAGTTAATTCATTATATAAATCAATTAAATGTAATAACCCCACCCAACCTCCCCTTATCTAAGGGGAGGAGGAATAAGAAAATTTTTTGAGAATATAATCTTATGCCTATCATCATCAACATCGACGTAATGCTGGCCAAAAGGAAAATGAGCGTCACGGAACTCGCCCAAAAAGTGGGCATCACCATGGCCAATATTTCGATACTCAAAAACGGAAAAGCGCGGGCCATCCGATTCTCGACTCTGGAAGCTATTTGCAAAGCGCTGGATTGCCAGCCCGGCGATATTTTGGAATATAAAAATTAATACAAAAACATATGGACCGCGCAATACTAAAAACGTCGTTAATTATTTTAGCAAGCTTGGGCCTCGCCTTTCTCTTCAATTTTTTGTTTTTTGAAAAGCAAATCGGAATTTCGGTTCTAATTTTCAATATAATTCTTTTGGCAACGGTGTTTCTGCTTGAATCGCGCCGGCGGACGCAATTTAAGAAAACTTGGTGGCTGGTTTTGGCAATTCTCTTTTTTACGCTTATGGTTGGCATCCGCGCCAACGAATTATTGACTTTCCTGAACGTTTGCGCGGCATTCGGTTTGCTTGTGTTGCTGGCAAACGAGCTGATCGGCATTCCGGCTCCCTTAATGAAACTGCGCGATTATCTTATTTTCGTATTTTTGGCGCCATTGCGAATGCTGGGCAGGGCGTTAAGCATAATCTCTTTAATCGGCCAGATCCGCAGCACGGTAAAACACCGCGATATCTGGGTTCGCGCCATTAAGGGCGCAATAATGGCCGTGCCTATATTGATTATCTTTGCCATCTTATTTTCTCAAGCCGACTTGGTTTTTTCGAGTTTCGTCAATAATTTTTTCAACATAAACATCTCCGAACGCGCGGCGCAATATATTGTGTTGCTGCTTTTTGCTTTCGTGGCGTCTTTGAGTTTTCTCTCCTATATATTTGTCCAAAAACAAACCCAACCGGCATTGGCCCGTGAAAAATCCGGAGTATCGGCGCAATCAGGCCGAGAAATAGAAATGATGGTTTTTTTGGGCCTCATCTCGGTTTTATTTCTTGTATTTATTGTTTTTCAAATCACCTATCTTTTCGGCGGCGAAGCGAATATCGCCAAGGCCGGATTCACCTATGCCCAATACGCGCGCCGCGGT
>MFWB01000011.1:58655-58958 GCA_001787205.1 Candidatus Nomurabacteria bacterium RIFOXYB1_FULL_39_16 | reverse complement strand
CCCCGCCCTCATATTGATAGCCGAGGTCGCGATTATTATCGTTTCCGCGTTTAAGCGGCTGTCTCTGTATATAGATGCTTATGGCATGACCGAGCAGCGTTTTTACGCGGCCGGATTTATTATGCTGCTTTCGGTATTGTTTATTTTGCTTGCCATTAAATTCATAAAAACAAAAAAAGAAAACTTTTTCACATTTGGCGCGTTGCTTTCCATAATGGCTTTCGTGGCGGCAGTGAATATTATGAATCCCGATGCCTTCATAGCCAAATACAATATCGAGCAATATGATCGCACGGACAAAAT
>MFWB01000011.1:56228-58379 GCA_001787205.1 Candidatus Nomurabacteria bacterium RIFOXYB1_FULL_39_16 | reverse complement strand
AGTTCTTCTCGATTCATTCCTTCTCTGTATACCTCTCTAAATCTAGCAGCATAACCATCCTTTACCCATGAATCCCAGGCTGCTTCTTCTCCAACATCTCGTCTTGCTTTAGTAGACATTATAAACTTAAGAGTAAATATTAATCGTATTTGCTCCACAGCATCATCCTTAAGACCAATGTGTTTAACAAACTCTCTGAGAAAACACCATTTACTAGGATCACACGGACAGTCTCTAGTAATATCCTGAAATGTTTTGCCATTCATTCTTAACCTCCTTATTCATGGTTTCTACGGCAAAAAATGTTTCAAAATAAACCAGTACCACTTTTTTTTCATTTCTTCATAAAATTTAATCTCTGTTTCTATCGCCCCTATGCATTTAGCAATTTCAGTTATAGAATAGATACCGACATAAAAAAGATTCTTTTGCGTATGTATATATTCTACTATCAGCCTTTCCGAAAGTTCAACTAATTTTTTATCAAAATTTATAAGCTGATTAACGTTTTTAATCATTTAAATCCTCCTTATTCAATTATTTAAATTCTAGCATTAGATTAACAACGTTCTTATTCAATGTCAATCCCTTCTATTTCTGGATAATCAGGGTCAGTAAAATTAACAAAGCTTTCATCATCCATTTCAATCAATTGATATAAATGTTGAGGAATTTCACTTAAAAACCTAGAGGGCGGATTAACAGTTAAACTTCCAAACAGTCTTCGTTTGAAAGCTAAAACCAAATAAACCTCCTGCTTGGCACGAGTCATCCCCACATAAGTCAACCTTCTTTCTTCTTCTATCTCTTCTTCAGAAAATTGCGACTGGGAATGAGGTAAAATCCCCTCTTCGCATCCCACAATAAAAACAATTTTAAATTCTAGCCCCTTGGCGCTATGCAAAGTCATTAATTGCACAGAGTTTTTATTACGCTTACGGCTATCACCCTCTTGAAATAATGCCACTTGTTCCAAAAATTTTTCTAATCCCTGCTCTTTCATTTCATCAAAATCTTCAGCCAAACGCAAAAATTCCAAAACATTTTGCCAACGTTCCTTGCCTTGCTTGCCCGTAGCTTCCAAATATTCTTTATATTTAATTTTTTCCGTAATTAAACGCAAAATAGAAGAAACTGTTTGTACCTTAACTAACCTTCGCATTTCCTCTATAATACTGACAAAATTATTAGCTTCCGGTAAATTTTTCAAATTAGCCCAAACAATTTTAGGATCACTAGAAGTAAAAACTTTATCCATTTTCTTTTCACCAATTCCTCTGGCGGGTACATTTAAAATCCTTTCCAAGCCCACCAAATCATCGGGATTAGCAGATATTCTCAAATAGGCCAATAAATCCTTAATTTCTTTGCGTTCATAAAACTTAGTACCGGCAAAAATATCATAAGTAATGCCACCTTTTAAAAATGCCTCTTCCAAAACTCTAGATTGCGCATTAACGCGATATAATACAGCAAAATCCTTCAATTCATACCGCTTGGTATCCAGCATTTTACCAATCATATCCACCACAAAATCAGCCTCTGCTATTTCATCTTTAGTTTGTACTAAAAAAATTGGTGAGCCCTCGCTATTATTAGTAATTAAAACTTTTTCTTTACGCCATTGATTATTCCTAATTACTTCTTGAGCGGCGTTTAAAATATTTTTAGTTAAACGATAACTTTCTTTTAAAATAACAATTTTGGCATCTGGCCAATCTTTATCAAAATTTAAAAAATTTCTAAAATCCGCTTGTCGCCAAGAATAAATTGATTGGTCATCATCTCCCACGACACATAAATTACGATACTTATTCACCAACATTTTGATTAAAGTGTATTGACTAGTATTAGTGTCTTGATACTCATCTACCATAATATATTTCCAACGGTCTTGATATTTTTCCAAAATATCAGAATGACTCATAAAAATATCTACTGGAACTTTTATTAAATCATCAAAATCAAAAGCATTACTAGTAGCTAATTTTTCTTCATATAATTCATAAACTTTAGCTACATTTTCTTGAAAAAAATTAAGCGCTTCTTTTTTATAATTCTCAACATTAATCAATTCGCTTTTAGCTCTAGAAATTTCTTCACGCACTGCACCATAATTAAATTGTTCTTTGGGTAAATTTAATTCCAATA
>MFWB01000011.1:52935-56186 GCA_001787205.1 Candidatus Nomurabacteria bacterium RIFOXYB1_FULL_39_16 | reverse complement strand
TCATAAAATTTCTACCGAATATAAAAGCATCATCATATAAATCGCGATCATTAGTTTTTGTAAATGTAATATCCTCTATTTCTTCAAAGAATTCATAGCCAAGATACCCGATACCACCAAGTGGTAATGGAATATGTACTATTTCATCAGAAAAAGGCGCCCGTCTACGAAATTCCTCCAGGATATCAAGGAATTTTTTACTGGTACTTAATGAATATCGTTTCGTATCAGGATTTTTTAGATAATACTGACCATTTTCCTTATAAATCGTAAATGCTTCATCAATTAACAGTATTGAATATTTCCCCTTCCCTGTTTCATGATACGCTGATTCTAAAAGAACCTTTGCGTCAAGTCCTTCTAAAATCCCAACCGGAGTAAAGCGATCAGCCGGTATTTTTTTTATCACTATTTTTGATTGATTAGCTGAGTTTTTCTTCATATCAAACATACAATAACTCCTTGTTTCTACAAACAGAAACGATACTATTGATAGTAACACATATTTTATAAAATGCAAGTGTTTTTTTTATTTTTTTGCGGGATATGGGTAGGTGACCGGCTTTGTCGGAAATGTGGGAATATTTTTCTTAGCGTATGTTTTGCACGGAAAACTGTGGGTTCCCTTATAACTGTAACCGTTATTTGTTGCTTTTGTAAAAAATATATTGATATTCTGTGATTGACTCTAAAATCTCTGTATTTACTTCCAATATCATTTTATACGTAAAGTTTTCTATTAGTGATTTTAATGGAATGTTTTCAAAATTCCCCCTATTAAGAGTTTTTAGTAGTAAAATCAGGTCATAGAAATAGAAGAATTGGAGAAAAATTATCCAATATACAAGAACAATCTCAATCCGAAAGCCAATCCGATTTATGATTTACATAAGTTCACTTTACTTGGATTTTAATAAACCGGATAATGCGTCAAAACATTCGGCTATATTTTCGCTGTTGCTCTATAGTGGAGATAGTAAATGAAAGTATAGCAACGAAATTACTGATTTAATAAAGGATACAATATCAAAAGGAATATATTCTTCATTTAAAGTATTACTTGAGATAATTAAAGAGGAGAATATAGAAATACTCAATGCCTTTGCATCATTGATCAACAGTTATTCCTGTAAAAATATTATATTTTTTTTAATATTTATTGACTATTTAGAATTAATAAAAAATATATTGCATTTGTAGATTTTATAGAATATCATTTTTTTATACTAATAAAAAAATGGAGTATTAAAAATGGGAAAAAGCATTACATGGGTAGTAAAAGGTTTTTTAGTGGCAAGTCTTGTTTTCTTTAGTTCGTGTGCTGTGGGGAATGAAACTTCGGGTGTCTCTATTGAAAATGCCGTAGTTACGGCAGATGCTCATGATTTAGAGCGATCTGATGCGGTAACCGTTTCATGGCCTGTTGTCCGAAAAGGTGACATATCACTCAATGCTAAAGCTGTTCAATACTTTTTGAAACACAGAGGTTATAGCATCACTGTTGATGGTAATTTCGGAAGTGGTACAGAAACAATTGTTAAGTCATTTCAAACTTCAAATGGTCTTTCAGCCGATGGGGTAGTCGGTTCAGGAACATGGGGAAAACTTATTGTAACAGTGCAGTATGGTAATAATAATACAGCGGTTAAGTGTTTACAGGATGTTTTAAAAACTAAATATGGTTATTCAGTTACTGTAGATGGTATATATGGAAATGGAACAAAAACAGCAGTACTTGATTTTAAATCAAAAAAAGGATTAACAGGTGCTGATGTTGTTGGTGTCACAACATGGGAATATCTTCTTGGCAATACATCAACACAACCTACAGACTTCTGGGGAAGTAGAGCAAGCAGTTGGGGATTTCCGTTAAAGAGTGGTTATTTAAGCACCACAACCGGTTCAAGAAATTTCGGTGCATCACGTGATGGCGGAGCAAGGGCTCACGCAGGAGTTGATTTAGTGCCGACAACCGGACCGGGAACAACAGTCTATGCAATGACAAGTGGAACTGTTTTATCATATTATGTTTTCTATGCGGGAACGTATGCTCTTGAAGTTAAAAATGATGATGGAACAATTATCAGATATACTGAAATTACATCTTCATTCAGAGCCGGAGCAAGAGTGTCTAAAGGACAGGCAATCGGTACAATAATCAGAAATACTTCCGGTGGTTCATATATGCTTCACCTTGAAGTATATATGGGAACAAGTACCGGGGCATTAACTAACAGATACAATACAACATATAAATATGTGTCATATAAAAATTACCAGAGAAGATCAGATATTATCGACCCGATGGGTGTTATAAAGTTACCTCGAATGTAACATAGCAGGTTTTTACTATTAAAGAGATACATTGGTATCTCTTTAATAATTTATTTTATATCAAACTCACCAACATCAATAACTTCTTTATTATCTTTAAGTCGCATGGTAATTTCTTTTTTTGTTTCATTTTTTCTGCCATAGTTGCGGAATAGAGTAACTTGAATTGTTGTTGAACCTGATAGTATTTGCTGATTATTCCCGTAGTAATTTACCTTAATTTCGTATGTACCATTCTTGGCTCTTCGTAACATATACACTTCAGGTCCATCCCCGCCTGTGAAATCACGGGACATCTTTTCCCCAAGTAAAGTTTGAGGATTACTGTAAAAACATTTTTCACCATTTGGATTAAATACCCATAAATCCATATCAGTATTATCAGCATCCCAGTTTAAAACAACTCTCATATCAACACTGAGATTTTTTAGTAATCGCTTATCAATCATAGAAATATCTGGTTTTTGATTATTGTGAATAATTTTATTCATTTCAGTTAACGCAATTATTTCTATGTCAGGAAATCGTGCATCCCAGCTATTAATGACAACATGATAGAGTAACTCGATTGCTCTCTGATAATTCCCCTCAAGTTCGCAAACAAGCGCTAAATCACGATATGACTGAGGTTCTTCACCCCGCATTTCTAAAACTTCTTCAAAAATAGCAATTGCTAATGTATAATAACCAAGTTGTGATAATCGATGCCCCAGTATTCTTAAAAGCTGTGGATTTTCCAACTCCATTTCTGCAATATTTGAAAGTATTCTAAGTACAAGTTTCATCTCGTTTTTTTCAATAAAGAAATCTGCAACATCAAGATAGAATGCAGAGCTTCCTGAATATTCATTTTTCATCTGCAGGTATTTTTCATAGATTTGTTTATGGGGTGTTTTATTTAATTCCTGTAAATACGG
>MFWB01000011.1:47702-52912 GCA_001787205.1 Candidatus Nomurabacteria bacterium RIFOXYB1_FULL_39_16 | reverse complement strand
GCGTTATTCCTGAAATTGCAGTTAAACCTTTTTCCTCATCATTTGTTTTTGCCGAATCTGGAACCGGGGCTGAGCGTTCTCT
The DNA here is from genome assembly GCA_001787205.1 of Candidatus Nomurabacteria bacterium RIFOXYB1_FULL_39_16. GTDB lineage: Bacteria > Patescibacteriota > Minisyncoccia > Phycocordibacterales > UBA9973 > UBA9973. The sequence continues at coordinate 52,830 of MFWB01000011.1, read as the reverse complement.
GTCTTCAAATCTTGATTCTGATTCCACCATTCGCTCTTCGTTCGTGCTGCTTCTTGATAATGCTGCTTCTTTTTTGCGGGATGGTTTTTCGATTACTTTATCAAATGAAAACTCTTTATTCCACCAGGTTTCAAGCTCTTTGAATTTTCTGACAACTTCATCAAGATGATTAGAAATCACCTCTTTCTTTTCCTTATCCTGTTGAGCAATAAGGCCAAAATATTCTTTTTGAAGTTCTACCGGAGGAACTATTCTGTGTTGCACATAATCTTCAATTCTATCCAATACAATTAATGAGGTATTTCGTGTTACTATCCCCATTTCTTTGCCTAAAGCAGTAATGGCAGAAGCATTTTTTTCATAGTTCATATCCAATTGCGTAAGTTTTTTTGACGCCCATATCTGTTTCAAAAGTTCACCGCTGACTGATTCCTGTGTGGATAAAGAAATTTGTTCGGTAAACATACTTGTATTGCCGATTCCAAAATGTAATGTAATGAGTGCTGATGGTTTTTGCAGAATCCCCGACAGCGAAAAGTCATGAGTCACCGGCGTTTTTATTGCAGGATACACTTCAGTAATTGCCTTTGTATCATATTCTGCTTTTATAAAAGAATAAAGCTGATGTGATAACAGATTTATTGCTTCACTATCGGTATGTTTTTTTAAGTTTATATAAGCACCACCGGTTTGTTGTGCTATAAAATTAAGATAGGAATGGTTTGCAGTATTATTTGAATTAAGAATGTATACCGGTGAATTAGAAAGTATTATTTCTTTTTTCCCGAAATTACCAACGCCATCGGTGGAAATAATACATTCATCAGCTTTGTATTTTGTAAGATCTAAACATCCAAGTTGAGTCGCTCCATCATATTCAATATTTTCTAATCGTTTTCTTAAGACCTGAGAGTTTCCACTTTTAATTGTATAGTTTTCAGACGTTTCAACCTCATTTCTAAAAATAATCAATTGGATAGCTACATTACCGATTTCTTTAAAATAGCCGTCAAGCAGTGTTGTTTCCCGTTTAATTTCCCGATTAATACCGGAACCGGAAGCATCCCAGAATAACGTAATAGTTGAAGGTTTTTTCTTTTCCATCACTTTTATTTCCGGTGTCAGATGTATGTAGAAGTAATCATTGGTATCGGTACTTTTTTCAATAACCATTTTTTTATACATATCAGTTTGTGGTAGAATACAATGAAGATCTTTATTTGCCTGATAATTTTTTTGTGTAAATAAAGCAGTATATGATTCCTGCCATTTTTCAAATGTAAGGTTAACAAACTCATTATCAGAACCAAACTCAGGTTTAATCAGTTGTTTGATAACTTCAATCTTCAGTCTGAATGTATCAATTGGTTCTTTAAAAGCAAGGGGAAGCATGTATGAAAAACCTTTATCCCGTATAGTTAATTCTTCCCGGTATGTTATTTTTAATTGCTTATACCCTTTAGCCGGTATGGGATATATTCGTGACTTGAAGTTATTACCCTTCGTCCATTCTAAAAGACCGGGATCTATATTTTTTCGCACCACTGATTCAAATACCGCACGGCCTTTTTCTTTTTCAACAACAACAGCATCCCGCAGTTTACCATTAACCTCTAAAGCAAAACCGGAAACCGTTTGACCTTCTTTAAGCGGAAAATAAAAATCACCTTCCAGTATCCTATTGTAGGCGTTAAAAAATGTTATATTCATAGTCGTTTCGGCTATATTCCCGACAACTTTTACCGTAATGTCTAAATCGCTGATTTTAAGACTGACAAACTCTTTGTTGTCCTGAATTACAATCGATGGAACTGTTTGAGAGTACGCCACAATGAAACTCAATAAAAACATACACAATACAATTGTTTTTCTCATATTTTCACTCCGTTTGTTTAACTATTCCCGTGCATTGAACTCGGATTTTATTTCATATCCGAGTTTTTTTAATTCCTGTTCGCTATGTATATTAAAAAATTCTAATACATTACTGTCAATATTGTAATAACTTAGTTTACCGCCAATGAAGTGAGTCAGCATATTTGCAAGATATACAACAAATACGTATTCAGGGTAGTTTTTTAGATTTCGAGGTGAATGGTGATATTTTACAATTTCAATGATCTGATCGGGAAAATCCCATTTAGCAAGTAACATACTGCCGATAAGTGAGTGATTTATTCCTCCGGCAATACCTTCAAGAACATCAACCGGTATATTTTTTGATTCGATTAATGTGGAAATATGTTCATAAATATCAGGCTGAATACTTTCAACAACGATTTTACCAATATCGTGAAGTAACGATGCAAGATACACTTTATCATTATCAAGTTTAATATTCAGTTTTTCAATAAGACGGCTTGAATAAAATGTTGTTTCTTCTGAATGTTTAATAACCGCATCAATTTTTTTAATTTTTAATTTATCCTGTAACACTTTATAACAATTAACAGCCATAACGATATTTTTCATAGCTTGTGTACCAAGAAGTTTAATACCATCTTTAATTGATATAACACTTTTTGACTGTCCGTAATACGATGAGTTAGCAATTTTAAGAATATCAGCCGCTAATGACGGGTCGCGTAATACAATTGCCTCTATTTGCTCAATGCTTGAATCAGCGTCATCTAACGTTTCTCTTAATTCTTTAAGATTATCAGGCAGCATCGGTATGTCTTTAATCTCTTTGATAATTTCTTCTGAAATTGTAATGTCATCTGTTTCTGAAAGAGTCACAAGCGGAACGGTAATAGAAAATTTTGTTTCTTCTTTACCAATATTAACTTTAAGACCGCCATTTTTCAAGCCGATTTTTTTAAGAAGTAATACAGCCACAACTAAACCTTCATCGTTTGTTTTAGAATCCAGCAAATGATTTTTATACAATAACGATAGATTAGTAAGTTTCCTTCCCGTTGAAATGTTATCGGTGATTGCATCTGTTTCTTCATCATGGATTTTGTAATTATTTATTATTGATATAATAAAATCTTCATTATCATTATGAAATCTGATTTTTATTTTCATATCCGATTTTTTTACATACTCACAATATTCTGCTTTTCTTGATTTTAACGCTTCATCGTATGAACTTATACCAATAAGATATTTAGAATCAATATCGATATTTTTAAAATGAAAATGTGCACGGATAAGATTGGCTTTATTTGCATTTTTGAGTAATTCACCAAACGCATATTTAATTGCAAGAAAATATGAGCTTTTACCAAGAGTGTTACAATATATTTGGATAATTGAATATAGATAGAGAATATCATCGTCACTCAAGTATGAAGACTCAAAAGATATTGACCTTTTGCGACTGATAGCAAGAGTTGCGTCGGTTATGGTAAAATTTTTCTTACCGTTTTCAGTATTAAGCTGTATTTCATTATCCTTAATCATATCATTAAATTCCTGCAAAATATTCATCTGGTCATATTCAATGGTATTAACTAAATCTTTGATAAAACTATTTGTTTTTTCTGTTAAGGGCGGATATTTAATGAGCTGGAAAACAACGCTTAATTCACTGCCTGAATGTTCATTATAAAATTTCAAGACACCTTGCCCGGTAAAGAAAATATTAAAATAATGAATTAATATGGGATCTAAATCCCATGCTCGTTTTGTCGGTAAGTACGACTCTTCATACAAGGAAGGAAAAATTTTATTGATATCACTGTTCGTTCTGGTTAATTTATTAAGAATTGCTGAGATTACTTTTAAAATCCTTGATTCGGGTCTTACGACACTTCCGGTAGTTACTGCAGGATTTCTAATATTTCTAATAATATCTTTAACGTTACCCCAGTCAATACTGTTGTCTGTAGTGGGAATTAAATCGGGTGAATAATCAAGATATTTTGCAATTTCCTCCCGTTCCATAGTGCTGACAAAGGTTTTTTTCAAACCCAGGCGTGCAGGATTTTCATGCGTTATAATAAGTTTTAATTTACCGATTTTGAAAAATAAAATCGCAAGTGCAAGGTTTAACGGGTTAATATCAAATAATGACATTTTTAAAAGTGTTGATTTATTAATAAAATCCTCACGAAAATCTAATTCATTTTCTTTGGTATAATTATCGATAACATCAGAATAATATTGCGAAATATTTGTTACCAGATTGGCGTTTGACAGTATTTTAATAATATTAGTTAATTCTGTACGGAAAATATCAATATATTCACATCTGATTTTATAATCAGGTTTCTTATTTATTTCATTTTTAAAATTGAGTATGCTTGTATCAACAAAGTTATTAAGATGAGATATTTTTTTCTGTAATGAAATCGTTACATTACTGATTTTAAGTGATGAGATTTTCTCTTTACTAATAGAATGTAATGATTCAACATGACAATTGTACAACGTAATTAAACCGATTACAGAATCACATTCAATACTTTTTTTTATTTTTAAAACTTCATTCTCAATTTTAGCGGTATCCGATATAAATCTGATAATACTGAAAGCAAGAATAATATTTTGTCTTCTATTTGAGTAAATCGGACTGATTTGTTGCATAATAAATTTATACAAAAATAAAGAATGTTTTACGTACTCAGGAAATAATGATAAAAAAAGATAGATTATATAAATAACATCAATAATTGGTTTATTAGTCTCTATCGATGTGTGTATAATTATATTTTTTACTTCCTCAATCAATCTTTCTTCATTAAGTTTTGAAAAGTCAGTTAACGTAAACAATGCATTGATGTTGTGATAATTGTTATTGAAAGAATTAAGAATTATGTATGAATAATAAAGAATTTTTTTCTTGAGCTGTAAATCTATTACTTCTTTATTGAACAATTTTCGTTTTACAAATCTGATTTCAATATCTAAAATATTTTTTAATGATAATTTAAGAATGTCAGAATTTTTTGTTTTTTTATAAAGATATTTGGATATTAAAAGTTTAAAATCTACTGATAGTTTCTGGAAAATATTTTTGTCAAAAAATTCATCCATATTCTCGATGTGATATTCATAAAAATCATTAAGTATTGATGCCCTGTGGTTTAATACCGTTATCAATTCTTCGATTGATTTACTTTTTGAATAATATATATCCTGATTAATAAGTTTAAGTAAATCGTTGTAATATTCATTGGTT
>MFWB01000011.1:0-47668 GCA_001787205.1 Candidatus Nomurabacteria bacterium RIFOXYB1_FULL_39_16 | reverse complement strand
TGAATTCAAAACTAAATCTACGATGAAGCTCACTCACGACATAGGGGGCAAAGGTGTCTTCTTTGACATAGCCTTCATACTCTGGAATTTTTTCTAAAATAGAATTAGTGTTTTTTACATAACCCGCATAGAGCTTCAGATGCTCTTCAATATTCTTTTTTGAAATTCCCTTCAATTCCCCGATATTGAATTTTATTTCTTCATATTTTTTCATACCCATATTATACTATATCCGTCAGACGAAGACATTATGAAGAAATATTACTCATTGATATTCGCCTTTTTGCTTTTAATGGCAAATGTTTTTCTTTTTTGTTTAGACTGGAAGAATTCTCATCGGGTTCTTACTTTTGCGATGTTGGATGTGGGGCAGGGTGACGCGCTTTTTATAGAATCTTCGACCGGTACGCAGATTATGTTTGATGTTGGAGGGGCGCGTAAAGTTTTAGGACCACTTTCCAAGTTGATGTCTTCCTTTGACAGGACGATAGATGCGGTTGTCATTACGAATCCGGATGCAGACCACATTGGCGGATTTTCGGACATTTTTAAAAGTTACAAAGTTGGAGCGGTTTTTGAATCTGGCACCTTAAACGATTCTAAAACTTTTCAAAATTTAAAAACAGAAATTAAAAATCAAAAAATTCCGGATATTTTAGTTAAAAAGGGTATGAAGCTTCACCTGGGCGGCGGAGCAGTGATTGATATTTTGTTCCCTGACCGCGATGTTTCTGCGTGGACGACGAATGATGGGTCTATCATCGCTCGTTTAACTTATGGGGACACTTCTATAATGCTCTCGGGTGACAGCACAACAAAAACCGAGAAAATAATTCTTTCAGAAAATTCAAAAGAGCAACTAAAGAGCACATTTCTAAAAGTTGGGCACCACGGTTCACGCACCTCTACATCTTCTTCGTTTGTAAAAGTGGTCTCACCCGAATATGCTTTGATTTCTGTTGGTAAGGACAATAAATATGGTCACCCACACGCTGACACTCTTGCCACTCTGGCACAATCTGGAGCTAAAATTCTACGTACCGATTTACTTGGAACAATAATTATAAAATGTGCTAGAATGGGCGTATGCGAGATAAACTAATAGAAAAACTCATTAAAAGTGAAGAGAAAAGGCAGAGAGAAGGGCTTGAATTAATCCCTTCCGAAAACTATGTTTCAGAAGATGTGTTAAAAGCCAATGGTTCTGTTTTTACTAATAAATATTCCGAAGGGTATCCGGGACGCAGATATTACGGCGGGCAGGATTTTACTGATGCTGTTGAGAGACTCGCCATAGAACGCGTTTGTAAGCTTTTTAAATGTAAATTTGCCAATGTTCAGCCTCATTCCGGAGCTCCAGCGAACCTCGCCGTCTATGCAGCATTACTTCAACCAGGAGACACAGTGCTCGGGATGGATTTGTCGCACGGGGGACACCTGACGCACGGGCATCCGATGACTCTTCCTGCAAAGATTTATAAATTTGTCACTTATAAGATGAAAGATCCGGATACGGGAGAAATTGATTATGAAGATTTACGTAAGGTGGCATTGGAACATAAACCGAAAATAATTCTTGCTGGATTTTCTGCTTATTCACGTACTTTGAATTATAAAAAGTTTGTGGAGATTGCTCATGAAGTCGGGGCGGTGACGATGGCGGATATGGCGCATATTGCCGGGCTTATTGCTGCGGGTGTTTTGCGTAATCCTTTTGATGATGGTTTTGATATTATCACTTCCACGACTCACAAGACTCTCCGCGGGCCTCGTGGGGGGATTATTTTGACTCGTGAAGATGAAGAGATAGCTAAAAAGATTGATAAATCAATTTTCCCTGGAATCCAAGGCGGTCCGCATATGCATACCATCGCTGCGAAGGCTGTAGCTTTCGGAGAGGCGATGAAGCCGGCTTATAAAAAGTACGCCAAGCAAATTTTGAAAAATGCGAAAGCGATGGAAGAAGTTTTCCGTAAGAATAAAATCAGAATGATTGGAGGCGGCACAGATAATCACCTCATTCTCGCTGATGTCTTCGGCTCTCTGGGGGTCACAGGTAAAGAAGCACAGACGGTATTGGACGAAGTGGGCATAACTCTCAATATGAACTCTATTGCAGGGGACACCAGGAAACCGCTTGACCCATCCGGTATTAGATTTGGTACTCCAGCCATCACTACTAGAGGATTTAAAGAGAAAGAATGTAAAAAGGTTGCAGAGTTGATGATTGAAGTGCTAAAAAATAAAGATAATAAAAAAATAAAAGAAACTGTGCATAAAGAAATTAAAAAATTAGCTAAAAAATTTCCAATACCAAAGAGGTTTGTATAAAATTATAAGTTAATTAATCATTGTTTATGGATTTAAAAGATAAAATTATTTTGATTACAGGTTCGTCATCTGGTATAGGAATGGCAACAGCGAGATTGGCTAAAAAATATGGAGCGATACCTGTCGTTCACGGAAGAAGAGAAAAAGAAGAATTAAAAAATTTAGCAAAAGAATTAAGCTGTGAATATATTTTTTGTGATGTTAGAGACCAGAAAGCAGTACAATCTGAAGTGCAAAGAATTTTAGAAAAAGTTGGAAAAATTGATATTTTAGTCAATTCAGCAGGGATATCTCCTATTCAGGAATTTTTAGAATCAACGGATGAATTTTGGATTGATATGTTTAAAACCAATGTATTGGGAACTACACATTTTTGCCAAGCTATCATTCCACAAATGCAAAAAAATAAATATGGCCGAATAATTAATATTGCCTCAATTAGGGGATATACGGGAACTTGTGGCAACCCAGCTTATTCTGTTTCTAAGAGCGCCATTATAAATCTTACAGCATCATTGGCTAAACAATTTGCTCCAAATATTGCAATTAATGCAATAGCTCCTGGATTTACTGATACGCCAATGTCTAAAACTAGAACTGATAAAAAGTTTTTAGAAAAGGCAGAAAGTTGTTTATTGGGAAGAGTAGCACGACCAGAAGAAATAGCAGAAGCGATTTTATTTTTAGCGAGTGATAAGGCTAGTTTTATTACTGGTCAAACTATTTTAGTCGATGGTGGATATTCAATTTCAGGAAAATAATATGGAACTACAAGTCGGCGTAAAAATTTTACTAAAGAATAAAGATGGAAAGTATTTGACTCTTCGTCGTTCACCAGAAAAATATTCAGAAGTAGAATCTCATTGGGAATTTGCAGGTGGAAGAATAAATCCTGGTTCAATTTTATTTGAAAATTTAAAAAGAGAAGTAATGGAAGAAACAAGACTTGAAATAATCGGTGAACCAAAACTAATAACAGCACAAGATATAATAAGACCACATAAACATATCGTTCGTCTGACGTATACTGGTTTTGCTGATGGTGAAGTGAAATTGAGTGATGAACACTCTGAATACAAATGGCTTTCTCTGGAAGAAGTAAAGAATCTTGAACCGATGGACAGATATTTCAAAGAAGTGTTATTATCTTTAAATGACTAAGAAAGGTAAACTCATAGTAATAGACGGTACGGATGGAAGTGGAAAGGCGACACAGGTTGCTCTCTTGGTAAAAAGATTAAAAAAAGAAGGAAAGACTGTAAAGGTGGTGGATTTTCCAGAATACTATAAAAATTTCTTCGGAGCTTTTATTGGACACTGCCTTTCTGAACAATATTACAATTTCTTAAACGTGCATCCGAAGATTGCTTCTGTTTTGTATGCGGCAGACCGTTTTGAATCAAGTAAAGAAATACAAAATTGGTTGAAAAAGGGATACATTGTCGTAGCGAATCGATATGTTTCAGCAAATCAGATTCACCAAGGGGGTAAAATAAAAAACGCAAAAAAGAGAAATGATTTTATAAAATGGTTGGACGAGATGGAGTACGAAGTTTTCGGTATTCCTCGCCCCGACATTACCTTGTATTTGAGTCTGCCGATAAATATTGTTTTACAGCTTTTGAAAGAACGTGACAGTAGTAAAATGAAGAGGGAATATTTAAAAAAGAAAAAAGATGTGCACGAAGCGGATGTTAATCATCTAATAAACTCCAGAAAAAGCGCCTTGTGGCTCGTAAAAGAAATTCCAAATTTTATAAAAATAGATTGCGCGCCCAAGAAGGAGATTTTATCTCGGGAGCAAATTCACGAGATAGTTTATGGAAAAGTTAAAAAAATAATTTAAATGCAAATTAAAGTTAAAAAATTAAAGGAAAATGCAAAATTGCCAACACACGGGCATCCTGGTGACGCGGGTATGGATTTTTATGCTACAGAAAACGTTATATTTCCACCAGGCAAACAAATGAAAATAGGTACTGGTGTTGCAGTTGAAATTCCAGAGGGATATGTTGGACTTATTTGGGACAAATCCAGTATTTCTTTTAACCTAGGTTTAAAGGTTATGGGGGGTGTTATAGATTCTGTATATAGAGGCGAACTTATAATGAGTCTATTAAATACTTCTGACAAAGAGGTTATAATAGAAAAAGGTCATAAAATAGCACAAATGGTAATTCAGAGATTTGAGCATTGTGATATTTTAGAAGCTGATGAGCTTTCTGAAACTATTCGGGGAGATGGACGTGAGGGGAGTACTGGGCTAAAATAATTATGGAACAAAAAATTAAAAATTTAATTAAAGACGCGTTAAAGAATCTTGCCATAGAAGTAAGTGATATTGCGCTGGAACATCCGGAAGATTTAAAGAATGGAGACTATTCTACGAACGTTGCTTTAGCAATTTCTAAACTTTTAAATAAAAATCCGAAAGTTTTGGCAGAAGAGATAGTGTTTGAAATAAATAGATTGAATGTGGATAAAAATATAGAAAAAGTTGAGATTGCCGGTGTTGGTTTTATAAATTTTTACCTATCCAGGAAATTTTTTACCAATAGCATTGAAGAAATTTTAAACAAAGCGGAAAATTTCGGCAAAAATGATTTATTAAAAGGAAAGAAAATGATGGTGGAATATACTCAGCCGAACCCCTTCAAACCTCTCCATATTGGGCACTTGATGAATAATGCCATTGGTGAATCCATTTCTCGTCTAGTGGAATTCTCTGGAGCAGAAACAACGCGGGCGAATTATCAGGGCGACGTGGGGCTTCACATTGCGAAGGCCATATACGGCTTGTTTAATAATGAAAAATTACAAAGTAAAGTTGGCTCACACAATTTTCAGGCGACTAATATAGGTATGGCGTATGTGTTCGGCGCCGGGGAATATGAAAACAACGAAGAAGCAAAAAAGGAAATTGATGAGATTAATAAAAAAGTTTATGCGAAAAGCGATCCGAAAATAAATGAAATATATGCTTGGGGTTTCAAAGTGACAATGGAAGCCTTTGAAGATTTATACAAAACGCTTGGTACAAAATTTGACCTCTACTTCTTGGAAAGCCAAATGATGTCTATCGGCGTGGATATCGTCCGCGCGAATATGGGAAATGTTTTTGAAGAATCGGACGGCGCCGTTGTGTTTAAAGCCGAAAAATACGACCCGAAGCTTCATACCAGAGTTTTCATCACTTCCCAAGGCTTACCTACTTATGAAGCAAAAGAACTTGGCCTGACAGAAGAAAAGTTTAAAACAATGCCTCAAATGGATTTGTCTATCGTCATAACCGCCAACGAACAGATGGATTATATGCGTGTCGTGGCGAAAGCCCTGTCTCTCCTCCATCCGGATTATGAAAATAGAATGTTGCATATTTCTCACGGTATGATGCGTCTCGCTTCCGGCAAGATGGGTTCAAGGAAGGGTAACGTGGTGACCGGGGAAGCGCTCTTGAATGATGTTCGTGACGCGATATTGGAGAGGATGACGAACCGCGATTTTGGGAATGAAGAAAGAGAAAAGGTTGCCTCCGACGTTGGAGTCTCCGCGATAAAGTATTCAATCCTAAAACAATCCACGGGCGGAGACATCATCTTTGATTTTGAAAAATCAATTTCTTTTGAAGGGGACTCGGGGCCGTATCTGCAATATTCTTATGCTCGGGCAAATTCAGTCTTGGAAAAAGCACAAAAAGAAAATATCTTGCCGGATTTTGAAGTAGCGCCGGAAGAAACCTTTGAAGTGGAAAAATTATTATATCAATTCCCTGAAATAGTGCTGAAGTCAGCCCGAGAATACGAACCGCATTATATTGCAAATTATTTGATTGAAGTTGCTCGCGCCTACAACAGCTTTTATGGAAATATGGTCATAGTAAACAAAGAAGACAAAACTTCTTCCTATAAAGTGGCTCTCACTTATGCCTTTTCTTTCGTGATGAAAACAGGTCTCCACCTCTTGGGTATCGCCGCTCCGAAAAAAATGTAGTAAAATAAAACGTGACCCAAGAGCGAGCTTTAGATATTTTAAAAACTGGCGCAAATGTATTTCTTACAGGAGAACCCGGGGCCGGGAAAACGCATACCATAAATACTTTTGTGGATTATTTGCGTATGCATGACATAGAGCCGGCCATTACCGCCTCCACGGGCATCGCCGCGACGCACATAGGTGGGATGACCATCCATTCTTGGAGCGGTATAGGCATTAAAACAAAACTAGACAAATATGATTTGGATAAAATAGCGAGCAGTGAATATATCGTAAGGCGAGTAAGTCGCACGAAAGTGTTAATTATTGATGAAGTTTCTATGCTTTCTCCCGACATGCTTGATATGGTAGATATGGTTTGTCGGGAAATAAAACAAAATGATGAAACTTTTGGCGGAATACAAACTGTTTTGGTGGGAGACTTTTTTCAATTACCACCAATCGTAAAAAAAGAAGAAACAAAAACGAAACAAAATTTATTCGCCAAGGAAACGAAAAATTTAGGAATTTTCGCCTATGATTCCGGGGCTTGGGAGAGGGCACGGTTGGTCATATGTTATTTAGCGGAGCAACATCGTCAAGATGATGCAGATTTTCTCTCGGTGCTTTCTGGTATTCGCACAAATAATTTTAAAGAAAATCATCACGAGCTTATATCTTCAAGACAAATAGATTTTGAAGATATGCCCGAAAACGTGACGAAACTTTTCTCGCATAATTTTGATGTAGATAGGGTAAATAATGGAGAGCTTGCAAAGATAGAGGAAGAAATAAAATCTTTTAAAATGCTTTCAGATGGGAATGATAAAATTGTAGAAACCCTCAAAAAGGGATGCTTGTCCCCGGAAGTTTTGGAATTAAAAACGGGGGCGGTAGTGATGTGTACAAAAAATAATCAAAAAGAAAGGTTTGTGAACGGCACCTTGGGTGTTGTGGTTGGCTTTGAAGAATTTAGTGGATATCCGATTATCAAGACTAGAAGAGGATACAACATTACTATCGCACCCATGGATTGGAGTGTTGAAGAAAACGGCAAGATTCGCGCACAGATAACGCAAGTTCCACTTCGCCTTGCTTGGGCTATTACTGTACACAAGAGCCAAGGGATGAGTATGGATGCAGCGGTGATGGATTTGTCACAGGTTTTTGAGTTTGGGCAGGGTTATGTGGCTCTTTCGCGCGTACGTAGGCTCTCTGGGCTTTATCTTCTCGGTATCAACGAACATGCGCTCAAGGTGCATCCGGAGATTTTAAAGAAAGATATTGATTTTAAAAATAAATCACAAGATGCCGGAAAAATTTTTGGAAATATTTCAAAAGACGAGCTCAAAAAGATGCATGATAATTTTGTTGTTGCTTGTGGGGGAAAGATAAAAAAAGAAAAAAAGAAAGATGGATTTTCTGAAATTCGAGAAAAACATACAAATGCTTATCGTCCATGGAGTAAAGAGCAAGATGAAGAGCTGAAAAGATTATTTATATCTGGCATTGGAGTGTCTGATTTAATGAAAAGTTTCGGCAGAAAAAGAGGGGCAATAACTGCTAGGCTTGAAAAACTTGGGTTGAGAAACTGATTTTTACACATTTCAACCATGGTGTAAATAGGTTTTGTATTATGAAATATAAAAAATGAGATTGTGTTTTTGTATTATTTTGTGTTATTATTCATTCATAAGCGTTGAAAGGGGTATCGCCCTGGAGCTTCGGGAAGAAACAAAGTAGAACCCGACGGGTAAGCCCGTTATAGCAGGAAATGAGAAGCAACCAAGGTGGTACCACGAGCGAGAAACTCGTCCTTGTATAGCAATTATTAAAATTGTTGTACGTGGACGAGTTTTTTTATTAAAAAATAATTTTATGGAAGAAAAAAATATAAATAAAAAATCCGAGGCGGCGCTTCGTGAAGAGCGCATTTTAGAATTTTGGCGGGAGAGTAAAACTTTTGAAAAGTCGCTAAAGAAGAAGGCGCCCAAGGGGCACTATGTTTTTTATGATGGTCCACCTTTTGCTACGGGGCAGATACATTATGGGCACATACTGGGGAGTACAGCAAAAGACGTCATAGGTAGGTATCAGACGATGCAGGGGTATCACGTGCCTCGTAAGTGGGGTTGGGATTGCCACGGATTGCCGATTGAGAATATCGTTGAAAAAGAGTTAAAGATTGCTGGGCATCAAGAAATTGAAGAATACGGCATTGATAAATTCGTTGAATACGCGCGAAGTAAAGTCCTGCAATATGATAAAGATTGGGAAAAGGGGATAGAACGCATCGGGCGTTGGGTGGATTTCCGCGGGAGTTATAAAACTATGGACAACACTTTCATTGAATCTGTCTGGTGGGCGTTATCTGAATTAAATAAAAAGAATTTAATTTATGAAGGAGTGCGAGTACTCGCTTATTGTTCTAGATGTGAGACACCAATAGCAAATTCTGAAATTGCGATGGATAACAGTTATAAAGATATTTCTGATATTTCTGTATATGTAAAGTTTGAACTAGAAGACCTGCCTGCGCAGGCAGGTGAGCCAAAAACTTATCTTCTTGCTTGGACTACGACTCCATGGACACTTCCAGGCAATACGGCTATTGCTATAAATAAAAATTTCACTTACGTTAAAGCAAAAGTGGGTGATGAAATTTTTATACTTGCAAAAGAAACACTACAAAATGTTCTTAAAGACAAAGAATATTCTGTTTTAGGAGAAATCAGTGGTGGAGATTTAGTTGGCAAAAAGTATAAACCAATTTTCCCATATTATAAAGATTCCGAAGCCGCAAAAAATAAAAATATTTGGAAAGTTTGGCATGCGGATTTCGTAACTCTGGATAAGGGTACAGGTATGGCGCACGAGGCTCCGGCCTTCGGAGAGGACGACATGAATTTGGCTAAACAGAACGACATTCCTTGGATTATCCACGTGGATGAGACAGGACGATTTAAGCCAGAAGTCACTGACTTTGCGGGTATGCAAGTAAAACCAAAATCCGAAGACAAGGATGGACATCAAAAAGCGGATGTTGAAGTAATAAAATATTTAGCAAAGAGCAATGTTCTTTTTGCTAAGGAAAAAATAATCCACTCTTATCCGCATTGTTATCGTTGCGACACTCCCATCATTTATTACGCTCTGCCTTCGTGGTTTATAAATATCAAAAAAGTAAAAGAAAATGTCATAAAGCGGGCGGAGAATATGAATTGGATTCCTGCTCACTTAAAAGAAGGGAGATTTAAAAACATAATGGAAAATGCCCCGGACTGGAATATCTCTAGGAACCGTTATTGGGCAAGTCCGCTTCCGATTTGGAAATGCGAGAAATGCAAAGAGCAGACCTTTGTAAGTTCTTTAGAAGATTTGAAAAATAAAACCAAAAAATCCGGAAATAAATATTTTGTCATGCGACATGGTGTTTCTATCGCAAATGCAAAAAATGCAGAAAGCTTGAAAGCTGGGGAAGCGAATGACGCTTTAACAGAAGAAGGTATAAAGCAAGTCAAAACAAAAGCAGAAAGTTTAGAAAAAAAACCAGATATAATCATTTCTTCTAGTTTTACTAGAACTAAACAAACAGCAGAAATTGTAGCAGAATTTTTTGATATTCAAAAAGACCAAATCATTATTAATGAAGAATTAAGAGAAGCCGGCGCAGAAAAATCACCAGATGAAAATAGTGAAGATATCAGAAAGAGAATGATTGGTATTTTAAGTGATTTAGAAAAAAAATACTCAGGAAAGAATATTTTAATAATTTCTCATGAATACCCAATTCGTGTATTGTTGTCTAGTTACGAATCATTGAGTGAAAAAGAGGAATTTGATAATTTAAATATAAAATATCCTGCAATTCAAAATGCAGAAGTTTTTCAATGTGATTTTTTATCATTACCGAGAAATGCTAACGGGCAATTAGATTTACATCGACCGTATATTGATGAAGTTAATCTTGTTTGTGGATGTGGAAATGATTTAGTACGTATCCCTGAAGTTTTGGACTGTTGGTTTGAGTCCGGCTCTATGCCTTTCGCGCAGGACCACTATCCATTTGAAAACAAAGATTGGCAGAAGAATAATTTTCCGGCAGGCTTTGTGGCTGAATATATAGGGCAAGTTAGAACTTGGTTTTATTATACGCACGTTGTGTCCACTATACTTTTTAATCAAGCACCATTTGAAAATGTCGTCACGACTGGTACCATAAGAGCTGGAGATGGAGAGAAGATGTCCAAGTCAAAGAATAATTATCCCGACCCGTGGAGCTTCATAGACAAATATGGCGCGGATGCGCTGCGCATTTATCTGATGTCTTCTACTTTAATGAAAGGCGAAGATGCAAATTTCTCAGAGAAAGCAGTACAAGATATTTCAAGTAAAATAATTGGTAGACTTTTCAATGTTCTCGCCTTTTATGAACTTTATAGAGATAAAAAATGTGAATTTAATAATGTGGAAGAGAGTAAGGCCGTGTTGGATCAGTGGATTTTATCACGGTTACTTCAAACGATAGATGAGATTACGAAAGGTATGGAGAATTATGATATGGCAGAGGCGACTAGGCCAATAGATTTATTTATAGATGACCTTTCTACTTGGTATTTACGTCGTTCTCGGGACAGAATCAAAGAAGGAGATATTAATGCGAAACAATCCTTATATTATATATTGAAAACCCTGGCTAAAATATTAGCCCCATTTGCACCTTTTGCCGCGGAAGATATCTGGCTGAGGTTGCGTAACACTGACGAAGTGGAAAGTGTTCATTTGACCGAATGGCTTGCTCTTAATGGTAGCGCTGTTAGTCTTTTTAAGATTTTTTCTTATGACGATAAGTCAAAAATAATAGAAAAAATGGAAAAGACCAGAAATATCGTCACTTTGGGTCTTGAAGCGAGACAAAAAGCCGGACTAAAAGTCAGGCAACCACTTAGTAAATTAGAAATCAAGAATTTTGCCCTGGGAGAAGAATACACGGAACTCATCAAAGATGAAATTAACGTAAAAGAAGTAGTAGAAAATAAAAATATTGAAAATGAGGTGGAGTTAGATATACAAATAACTCCAGAGTTAAAAGAAGAAGGGGACTATAGAGAGCTTGCTCGTGCCCTGCAAGATATGAGAAAAAAGATGGGGCTTACTCCGAGTGATGTCATCACGCTTCTCATTGAAACAGATGATGCTGGTAAAAAATTAATTCAAAAATTTGAAAATGATCTCAAAAAGACTGTATTGGTATCTAAAATAGAATTCAAAAATACTGATGGGGAACCTGCCCGCCCTCACGATGAGGGAGCAGGCGGGGAAGTCAAAATAGACGAGCTAGTATTCAAAATAAAAATTGAGAAATAATACTTGCTATTTTATGAAATCAGTGTGATGATAAAGTAGGAGGTGTCTAAAAGTGAAGAGTTCTCGAGATCTAACCCCCGAACAGGTACTTGTCAGGGCGGCGAATCGTTTCCTTCACCACTGGGGATTTCGTTCTGATGGGACCCCTGAGCGAAGGGAGCGGAAGCACACCATCAAGACGGTCAGGTTGACGAAGTCGAGGATCAAAACCTTTGACTTCTGTCCACTCAGCCACAGGGTGCCATTGGCGCCCTAATCTATCCAAGAAAGTTCAGCCGGCGACTCGAGAGTCGCCGGCATTTCTTATTTTGTGATAAAATAAAATGATGAAAATCAAAAAACTAGGACATTGTTGTTTTATTACTGAACCCAAGGAGGGGGTTAGAATCATGACCGACCCGGGTACCTTTTCTATAACGCAAAACGAAGAAACAAGCATTTCTGCTGTTTTAATAACTCACGAACATTATGATCATTTACATATTGATTCATTAAAAAAAGTTTTAGAAAACAACCCAGACTGTATTGTTATTACCAATACTTCTGTTGGTAAATTACTTGATGAGGCTGGAATTAAATATATAAAAATAGAAGAAGGTCAAAAATATAATTTAAACGGAGTGGATATCACAGGATTCGGGAATACTCATGCTGAAATCTATAAAGATTTTAAGCTTGTTCAAAACACAGGATATACCATTGATGCCTTGTGTTATCCAGGTGATTCGTTTAATTATCCCGACAGCAGTGTAGACGTACTAGCGCTTCCCATTATTGGGCCATGGATGAAAACAAGGGAAGCCATAGATTATGCGAAAAATATAAATCCACGTATTTGTTTTCCGGTCCACGATGCGATTGCACAAGATTTTGCGAAATCTGTTTGGTTTACTCCAGAAACAATTCTACAAGAATCAGGAATAATATTTAAAAAACCAGAATTGGGCAAAGAAGAAGAATTCTAATGCATCACATTTATCACACAGAGGGGATAATATTGGGAAATAAAAATTACGGAGAAGCGGGAAGGTATTACCCCATTTTTACCCGTGACTTGGGGATGATTTATGCATCCGCGCAGGGTGTGCGCAAAAT
The DNA here is from genome assembly GCA_001787205.1 of Candidatus Nomurabacteria bacterium RIFOXYB1_FULL_39_16. Taxonomy (GTDB): domain Bacteria; phylum Patescibacteriota; class Minisyncoccia; order Phycocordibacterales; family UBA9973; genus UBA9973. Next base: position 34,903 of record MFWB01000011.1, on the reverse strand, counting down.
GTCTTCCAAATTGCGTTTCATTTTGCAAGATTTCGCTTATGTGAAAATTGATTTAGTACAGGGGAAAGATTTTTGGAGGATAACCAGCGCTTCTAAAACCAACAAGCTTGAACAACTTTCCAAGAATTCCGGAACTTTTGAAGTTGTTTCTAATATTGCAAAATTATTAAAAAGATTATTGGCGGGAGTTGAGCCGAACCAAGCCTTGTTTTCCGATTTGATAAACGGTTTTTCTGTTTTGGAAAAATCAGGGAAAGAAGAACTGCAGAATATAGAAATTATCCTAGTTTTACGAATTCTCAACAACTTGGGGTACATAGGCGACAATGCAGTGTTGCAGAACCTCATCAAGTCTCCGTTTGAAGAAAATCTGATATTTGAAGTTTCCAAGTCAAAGTCCCAAGTATTGAACCAAATCAACAAGGCCCTCAAGGAGACACATTTATAAAATACCTGCCCCGTCAGAAATTTTCCAAATTTCGTTCGGGGTGTTACAATTCTCTATATGTCCACGAATGATAGAAATAAGCTCAATAGGCTTGAAGAATTGAAGGGTAAGCTCTTCAGTAAAAGCTACCAAACCAAAATAGAACACCGCGACAGCTTTTCTCATTTGAATAGGAAAGAGGTACTGGATTCTTGGAAGACCAAAGAAAAGACCGGGCCCGACGCCACGGAGAAGTTCTTTATGAAGACTTCTTTGTTCAAGAAATTTTTTATTTTCTCTATCAGCTTCTTTGTTTTGACTCTGGGATATGCGGCATATGTTTTCTTCGCCGGGAGCAACACTGTCTCCAACGACAATATAGAGATATCCATCATCGGCAACAATTTCACCGCCGGCGGAGAAGAGCTTCCGCTTATCATTGGCATTACCAACAAAAACAGTTCTCCTTTAGACCTGGTTGACCTCGTGGTGGAATATCCGAAGGGTTCAGCCTCGGATTTGTCTTTAGACACGGAACGCTTCCGGGAATCCTTGGGCACGATTCCAGCCGGAGCGGTGCGTAATGAAAATCTAAAACTGACGCTCTTCGGCGAACAGGGCAGTGTTCGTCCGATAAAAATAACTCTGGAGTACAGAGTTTCGGGTTCTAACGCCATTTTCGTGAAGGAGAAACTTTATGAAGTAAATATAAATTCCACCCCGATAAATCTTACCGTTGACGCTCCCGCCACCATCAGCCCCAATCAAGATATCATTTTAAAAATAAAAGCTTCGCTTAATGCCACCACTCCCGCTCCCAAGATACTCGTACGGCTTGATTACCCGGTTGGATTTTCTTTTATAAAGTCCACTCCGGCGCCTTCGTTCGGCAATAATGTTTGGAATCTGGGAGACCTGGCTCCAGGCGGAGAAAATGAGATTATAGTCTTGGGCAAGATGGTTGATGTTTTTGACGGGGAAGAGAAGACCTTTACTGTTTCCAGCGGTTCACAATCCGCCACGGATAAATCAATCATCGGTGTTGTGTTCAACTCTGTAAAGAATACACTTATAGTCAAAAAGCCCTTCATTGAAGCCAATCTTTATATCAATGGCGTCTCAGAGAGAGAATATGCCACCGATGCGAAGACATCAATAAACGCCGAAATACGTTTTGTAAATAATTCTGACACCAAAATAAATGATATGGAAGTAAGGGCTAAAATTTCCGGAAATGCTTTCAATCGAAAAACGATAATAGCGCAGGGAGGATTTTATGATTCATCCAAAGACACCATAACGTGGAACAGAAGTTCACAGAATCAATTGAGAGAAGTTGATCCGGGAGAATCCGGTTCGGTTACTTTTTTCTTTTCTCCGTTGTCATTGTTTTCTGCGGCGGGAGGCATACTCACCAATCCCTCCATCAATATAGAGGTGGATGTTTCGGGTAAGCAATCAGTGGAAGGTTTCTCTACGAGCGAACTCCAAAATTCTTCTTCCGCTACCGTGAGAATTATTTCCGATGTCGGGTTTTCCAGCAAAGCGCTCTATTATTCCGGACCTTTTACCAACACCGGTTCCATCCCACCCCAAGTTGAAAAGCCGACGACGTACACCGTCGTTTGGAGCCTATCCAATACATCCAACAGCATTTCCAAGGTGCGCGTTAATTCCACTATTCCGCCGTGGATGACCTTTATGGGGACGATTTCACCGGCAGACGAAGATCTGACTTACAATTCTTCCACTAGGGAGATAGTTTGGAATGCGGACAGAGTTTCTAGAGGCGCGGGGATAAATGGAGTAGCTCGTTCTGTCGCCTTTCAGTTGGCTTTCAAGCCCTCGGTTTCTCAGATTGGCACGAGCCCGACTATTATCAATGACGCGATTTTGACTGGGCATGACGATTTTGCTAATGTAGATGTGAGAGTAAACAAAGCCGGACTTTCTACCAAGCTTGATAGTGACGAAGCGTTTCCCCAGAACGGAGGTGTCGTGGTTCCATAAGTTATAAAGTAAAATGACAAAAGAAAATAAAAAAGAAGATAAAGATAATGAGTTAATGGAAAAAATAGTTTCCCTCTGCAAAAGACGCGGATTTATTTTCCAAGGCTCGGAGATATATGGAGGACTGGCGGGAACTTACGATTATGGTCCGCTTGGCTCAATATTAAAAAAGAATATTGAAGATTCTTGGGTAGATTATTTCGTGCGTAGCAGAGAAAATATTTATCTGATAGACACGCCCATCTTGATGCATCCAAGGGTGTGGGAAGCTTCAGGTCACGTAGAAAACTTCGTGGATCCTGTTTCAAAATGTAAGTCTTGCGGACATAGCTTTCGTACGGACCAAATAGAAAACAAAGAAGCCTGTCCAGACTGCGGTGGAAAATTAAGTGTGCCAAATAATTTTAACTTGATGCTTGAAACTAGAATGGGCGCGTCGGAAGAAACAGCGATCAAGACTTACTTGAGGCCGGAAGAGGCTCAAAGTATGTTTGTTAATTTTAAAAATGTTTTACAATCCTTGTCGCCCAAAATACCTTTTGGCATAGCGCAAATAGGAAAAGCTTTCAGAAACGAAATAACCCCCAGGGATTTTACTTACAGATTGCGTGAATTTGAAATAATGGAATTTGAATATTTTATCCATCCGAATGCTCCATGGGAATCTTACTTTGATAACTTTTTACTTGAACAAAAGGAATGGCTTTCCAGAATTGGTGTTGATGTAAAAAAACTTCATCCATTTGAGCACCCCAAAGAGGGACGAGCACACTATAGTATAAAAACGATAGATTTAGAATTTGAATATCCGTTTGGAATCAAAGAACTGACAGGCTTATCACACAGGGGAGATTATGACTTAAAGAGACATCAAGAATTTTCCGGTGAAAAAATGGAGGTACTGGATGAAACAACGGGAGAGAAATTTGTTCCACATGTTATAGAACCGACTGTTAGTATAGATAGAGCTATTCTAGCGCTCCTTTGTTCTGCTTATAGAGAAGATGGGGAGGGAGACAGTACAAGGGTTTATCTAAAATTACCCCCATCAGTCGCTCCGTATAAGGCAGCTGTTTCTCCGTTATTAAAAAATAAACCAGAGCTTGTTTCTTACGCAAAAAACGTATTTACAGAATTAAAAAAAGAATTTGGCTGGGTGGCTTGGGACGACAATGGCAACATTGGCAAGCGTTATCGTCGCCAAGATGAAATAGGCACACCATTTTGCATCGTGGTGGACTTTGATACGCTCTCGGATGATGCGGTGACTGTGCGTGATCGCGATACAGGGGAACAGGAGAGAATAAAGGTAGCTGAGCTTGTTAAATATATAAAAAACAAGATAAATTAGTCACCACCAGCACCCCCTCCTAGCCTCCCCCTTGGCGAAGGGGGAGGAAAATGCAAATGCCCATACTCCACAATCATCCAGTTTTAAAACCTCGGAGAGTTGAGTTACGAAAAAATCAAACTCAGCAAGAAGTTATTTTGTGGGCATATTTGCGTGGCGCTCAATTGGGTTTTAAATTCAAACGCCAACATTCTATAGGACCCTATATTTTGGATTTTTATTGTCCTGATAAAAAACTAGCAATTGAATTGGATGGAGCACAGCATCTTGATAACAAAGAATACGATCAAGAAAGAGATAATTATCTCTTGACCTTAGATATAAAGACAGTTCGCTTTTGGAATAGTGAGATAACTAATAACATAAGTGGAGTTTTACAAGAAATTGTTAGTAGGTTGAGTTCGCCCTCCCATTAGCCAAGGGGAGGGTTGGGGTGGGGTGCTATCTGTGGTAATATGATTCATATGAAATTCTCAAAAAAAGTTTTAAAAAATGGACTGCGGGTTGTTACTATTCCGATGAAGGAGAATCCTACGGCAACAGTGCTTGTCTTGGTAGAAGCCGGGTCCAAATATGAAGAGAAAAGAAATAACGGAATTTCTCACTTTTTGGAGCATATGTGCTTCAAGGGCACGGTGAAGAGGCCTAAGGCTATTGATATTTCAAAAGAGTTAGATGCATTGGGCAGTCAGTACAACGCTTTTACCGGACAAGAATATACAGGATACTATGCAAAATCTGATGCAAAACACTTCAGTAAAATTTTTGATGTGGTGTCAGATATTTATTTGAATTCCACTTTTCCGGAGGCTGAAATGCAAAAGGAAAAGGGTGTGATTATAGAAGAAATAAATATGTACGAAGATTTGCCGAACAGGCACGTGCAGGATTTGATGATGGAGTTGCTCTATGGAGACGCCCCGGCTGGATGGAACATAGCCGGTTCCAAGAAAAATATTTTGAATATGAAACGCGACGATTTTGTTAATTACAAAAAAGCTCATTATTTACCTGAAGCCACTGTGCTCATAGTAGCAGGAGCGGTGACAGAAAAAGAAGTATTGCGTGAGGCGAATAAAATTTTCGGTTCTGTGAAACGAGGCAAGAAAATGAGCAAAGTAAAAGTGAAAGAAGCTCAAAGCAAGCCTGAAGCGTTGATAAGTTTCAAGCAGACGGACCAGACACATTTCGTCTTGGGTGTGCGCACTTATGACCTGTTTAGTAAAAACAATGCCGTGCTCTCGGTCCTGGGGGGAGTCTTGGGCGGAGGAATGAGTTCTAGACTTTTCCAAAAGCTCAGAGAAGAAATGGGCGTCGGGTATTATGTGCGGGCTTACAACGACACTTATACCGACCACGGATTTTTCCAGATTTCCGCCGGGGTGGACAATAAAAGAATAAATGAAGTTCTCTCGGCAGTCTTGGAAGAATGTAAAAAATTAAAAAATGAAAAGGTGGGGGAAGAGGAATTAAATAAAGTGAAAGAATGCCTAATAGGCAATATGAAGCTTTCCCTGGAATCAAGCGATGACATCGCCAATTTCTACGGTGGACAAGAGCTTCTGAAGCGGAAATCCCGCAATATGGAAGAAAAAGCTCTAGAAATACGTAAGGTTACAGCAGCACAAATTCAAAATCTGGCCGGAGAAATCTTTCAAAACAAAAAGCTGAATTTGGCGCTCATTGGGCCGTTTAAGGAAAAGGTTCCATTCTTGAAGATTCTTAAATTCTAGTTTTTGTGCTATTATATTTTTATGTCTGAGAAAGGAAATATTACTTCTGTTTCAGTGTCTACCGGCAGCATAGTCCGAGCTGTTCTGATTCTTATCTCTGTGTTCCTGTTTTGGTTCTTGCGAGATTTGGTTTTAGTGGTTTTGACCGCTATCGTGATTGCTTCTTTTATGGAATCATCCGTGCCCCATTTCCAAAAGATAGGAATTGGCAGAATCTTGGGTATTGTAATAACGTATGCCGTGTCGTTGTCCATTTTGTCGGGAATGTTTTATCTCTTTGCTCCGCTTTTAATAACAGAAATTTATAACTTCTCCACTTTCTTAGCCTCTTATGCTCCCGATGTTTCCATATTGAATTTTTTCAAAAACGAAGCGTTTTCCGGGGCGAAAGATGTGGTGAGCAGTCTGGGAGGAGACTTTTCTGTCTCGTCGCTTCTGTCTGTGTCCAAGACTTTCATTTTGAATTTGTCTGGAGGATTCTTTACCACCATCTCTGTGGCTTTCGGAAGCATCTTCAACTTTTTCCTGATTATCGTTCTTTCTTTTTATCTTTCAATCCAAGAAAAGGGGATAGAGAATTTCCTTCGTATCATTATTCCTATTTCCTATGAAAATTACGTGGTTGACCTGTGGGCGCGCTCAAGCCGCAAGATAGGCCTCTGGGTAAAGGGGCAGATGCTTCTCGGTGTTGTGGTGGGTATTTTGATCTATCTAATACTCTCGCTTGTCGGAATACAGTACGCGCTCTTGCTTGCCATCATCGCGGGAATAATGGAGATGGTGCCTTACGGTATTTTAGTCGCTTTGGTTCCGACTTTTTTCTTCTCGTACATTTCCGACGGACTGGGAAGCGCCGTAATGGTTACCGGAGCCTATATCATTGTTCACCAATTTGAAGTTTTCCTTTTTGCTCCACTTATTATCAAGAAGATAGTGGGTCTTTCGCCTATTGTCATTATCTTGGCGGTGGTGATAGGCTTTGAATTGGGCGGAGTTTGGGGAGCCATTCTCTCTATCCCGATGTCTGTGATTTTGATGGAATTTTTGAATGATATTGAGAAAGACAAGACTCTATTAAAAACAAGCGATGAAAAAAACTAGTTTCTACATTACAACGACTCTTCCGTACGTAAACGCGGACCTCCATATGGGGCATGCGCTGGAATTTGTGCGGACGGATGTCATCGCCAGATACAAAAAACTGCAAGGTTTTGATGTTTTTTTTAACACTGGCACGGACGAGCACGGAATGAAGATTTACGAGAAAGCTCTCTCACAGGGCAAACAGCCACAAGAATTCGTAGACGAGAACTTTTTAAAATTCAAAGAATCAGTGAAAATTTTCGGGATGGATGAAGAAATTTTGCATTTTGTCCGCACGACAGATAAACATCACATAAAGTCCGCGCAAGAATTCTGGAAGAGGGTGAATGACAATGGATATATCTATAAGAAAAATTATGAAGCGAAATATTGTGTCGGTTGCGAAGAAACGAAGAGTGATTCCGAACTCGTAAATGATGAATGCCCCGTGCACCCTGGCCGTCCGCTTGAAATTATTGAAGAAGAAAATTACTTTTTCAAGTATAGTGAATTTGGTGAAAAACTTTTGAAATTTTACGAAGAAAATCCGAATTTTGTCGTGCCCGATTTTCGCTTTAATGAAATGAAGGCTTTTGTCTCTCGCGGGCTACAAGATTTCTCTATTTCACGCTTGAAATCAAAGATGTCTTGGGGCATACCGGTGCCGGGGGATGAAGAGCACGTGATGTATGTGTGGTTTGATGCACTTACGAATTATATTTCTACCCTAGGTTGGCCAGACTCCCACCACCCCGCCCTAAAGGGCACCCCTCCTCAGGCAGGAGGGGAGGATTTGTTTGAAAAATATTGGGTGAATGGAAACCCGACGCAATATTGTGGGAAAGATAATACTCGTTTTCAATCTGCAATGTGGCAAGCGATGCTGATGGCTGCCGGTGTAAAAAATACACATCAAATAGTAGTGAATGGATTTATTACAGCGGATGGAGGAGTAAAAATGTCTAAAACTTTGGGCAATGTCGCAGATCCGACGGGATTGGTCGCGGAATACGGCACCGACGCGCTCCGCTATTTCCTTTTGCGAGAAGTTTCTTCCTTTGAAGATAGTCCCTTCACAATGGAACGCTTTAAAGATGCTTATAATTCTGGATTGGCAAATGGGTTGGGGAATTTAACTTCACGAATACTTACATTATCAGAAAAATATTTAGAAAAGTGTCCAGAGATTGGAGAGGAGACAGATTTCACAGAATATTTTAGTTTTTTTGAAAAATTTGACATCAAACAAGCGACGGACTTTGTCTGGGATAAAATTGGCGAACTGGATAAATCTATCCAAGAAACAGAACCGTTTAAAGTTGTAAAAATAGATGAGAAAAAAGGGAAAGAATTAATTTCCGATATGGTTATTCGTTTGTATAAAATAGTAAAGATGTTAGAACTAATATTGCCTGAAACTTCTCAAACAATCCAAGAGTTAATTAAAGCCAACAAAAAACCCGAGAAACCTTTGTTTTTAAGAAAAGATTGAGAACCTCACCCCCAACCCCTCTCCTTATTAAGGAGAGGGGAATAAATTACATGACAACAATAAAACATATAGAATTCTGGGTTTCGAAGCTTGCTGTTTCTTTAAATTTTTATGAAAACCTATTTCAAGTCATTGATTGGCAAAAGATAAATGAAAATGGGTTTAGTAATGGAGAAACAAAAATTTATTTTATAGAACAACCTTTTGGGTTTATCAAAAGTGCAGGACCACGTCATATTTGTTTTCTTGCTGAATCTAGGAGTGTCGTAGATAAAGTGGCGGAATTCTTGATAAGTAATAATGGAAATATTATTAGGGGTCCAGTTGATTATATTTACAAAAACAAAACCGCTTATACTGTAGATTTTAAAGACCCAGATGGATATATTTTAGAGGTTGCAACTAAAAGTCAGTAGAGCTTATTCATCATATGACGGTTTTCTATAATAAGACAAAAAATTTAACCAAGCGTGTTTTATTAAGGCGATCTCAAACCAAGGAAGAAGAAATTCTTTGGGGTAAATTAAGAAATAATCAGTTAGGTTTAAAAATAAAAAGACAGTATTCCGTGGGTCCGTATGTTTTGGATTTTTATTGTCCGTTAAAAAAGTTGGCGATTGAGATTGATGGTTCACAGCATATTGAAAATAAAGAATATGACATTGAAAGATCCGATTATTTATCTGTATTTGGTATAAAAGTAATTCGTTTTTGGAATAATGAAGTAAATGTTAATATAGATAGTGTATTAAAGAAAATTATCAATGAATTAAATTCACCCTCTCCTTAATAAGGAGAGGGCAGGGTGAGGTTCTTAATTGAATTAATCCATGATCCCCAAATACATAGACATCCATAGCCACGTGAATTTTACCGCTTTTGACGCCGACAGAGACGAGGTTATTAAGCGTGCTCTAGACAACGACACTTGGTTTATGAATGTGGGTACACAGATAGATACTTCGAGGAGGGCAGTTGAGTTGGCAAATAAATACAAAGAAGGCGTGTACGCTATTGTCGGACTTCATCCTATCCACACCGGAGCCTCATTTCATGACGAAAAAGAATTAGGAGAAGGAGGAAAAGAATTTACTTCTCGTGGAGAAACTTTTGACAAAGAAGCTTATAGGGAGCTTTTGAAAGACCCTAAGGTGGTGGCGATAGGGGAATGTGGACTGGATTATTATCATATGGATGAAGAGTCTATAAAAAAACAAAAAGAAAATTTTATCGCGCAGGTGGAATTGGCAAACGAGACAGAAAGACCATTAATGATTCACGTGAGGAATAATTATGACCCGCCTGTGGGCGAGGCAGGAGAAAAAAATAAAAATGCATACGCCGACATTTTGGAAATTTTGAAACAACACGCGAAAGTCAAAGGAGTGGTTCATTTTTTTGAGGGCGACCTGGAAGATGCGAAAAATTTTATAGCCTTTGGGTTTATGATTTCTTTTACCGGCGCCATTACCTATCCTCCCAAGAAAAGTGGCAGAAGTTGCGACTACGAGGGGATAATTAAAGATCTTCCACTTGATATGATACTAACAGACACGGATTCTCCATATATGGCGCCTGTGCCGTATAGAGGCAAACGCAACGAACCTGTTTATGTGGCAGAAATAGTTAAAAGAATCGCCGAAATCAAGAAACTTCCCGAGGAGGAGGTGGCGAAGGCTATTGTGGCGAATGCCAAACGACTTTTCGGAATCTAGGCCCCCTCTCCTTATTAAGGAGAGGGCTGGGGTGAGGTGAATTGCTTTTTTAAAAAGTTTTTGCTACTATGAAACCTATGCAGGATAACGAAATTAAAGACGAAATCGCATCAAACGATGCGGACACGGGAGTAAACGAGAGGGTATACGAACTCGGATATCTTTTAGTGCCTTCAATTACCGAAGAAAATTTACCGGTTATGTACGGCAACGTCAAAGAACTCGTATCTTCTTTCAAGGGAGAAATTATTTCCGACGAAATGCCGAAAATTATTCCACTTGCTTACTCTATGGTCAAAGTCATCTCCAATGTCCGCAACAAATTTAACACTGCATATTTCGGCTGGACCAAATTCGTTATGGATTCAGATAAGGTCTTGGAATTAAAGAAGAAGCTTGACCTTGACCCTAACTTTGTAAGATTTTTGATATTAAAGACAGTAAAAGAAAACACCATCGCGGCCAAAAGGTTCGTGGGAAGGGATGCAGGACATAAGAGAGTGCCCAATACACATAAAACCGTAGAAGGAGAAGAAGCTGTTCCTATAAACAAAGAAGAGATTGATAAAGAAATAGACGCGATGATTGCGGTGTAAGATAATTACAAATTATAAATTTTAAATTACGAATCATGTATTTAAACAAAGCAATTTTAATAGGAAATCTTACTCGCGATCCGGAACTTCGCTCTCTTCCTTCGGGTATAAAAGTCTGCACCTTTTCTTTGGCTACCAATCGTGTCTGGAAAGACAAGAGTGGCGCTCGCCAAGAAGCTACTGATTATCACAATGTCGTGGTTTTCGGACGCCAAGCTGAGACGGTGGCGCAATATATGAAGAAAGGAAGCTCCATCTTAGTTGAGGGCAGAATGCAAACCAGGAGTTGGGATGATAAAACCAGTGGAGAAAAGAAATACCGTACCGAAGTCGTCGCTGACCGCACTCAGTTTGGTCCCAAAGGAGGAAATACCGGAGGAAATGGAGGCACAAACAGCGTAGGCTCCAAAGCCCCTGTCAGTGAGGGAGAAGTTGACGCTATAGAATACCCGGAAGAAGACATTAATTCAGAGGACATACCATTTTAATCAATAAAAAATTATGAAACAAGATTATTTTTCAGCCAACAACATAAAATACATAGACTACAAGGATATTGAAATCTTAAAGAAATTTTTAAATCCAAACGGCAAGATTGTAAGCCACAAGAGGTCCGGCGTCACTTCCAAGAATCAGCGCGCTCTCACTTCCGCCATCAAGCATGCGAGGTTTATGGGCCTGCTTCCTTTCGTAGTTAAGTAAAGTAGTTATCCACACCCATACTCCCGGGATATGGGAATTCCCATATCCCGGGAGTATGGTCTGCATATTTTTTATGTCACAACTTCAATACAACGAAATTCGCGAGAAAAAAATAATCATTCATGATGATGAGCCTTGCGAGGTGGTGGAGTCTCACGTTGCCCGCACTCAGCAAAGGAAACCTCAAAATCAGGTAAAATTGCGAAGTCTGATTTCCGGGAAAGTTTTCCCTGCCACTTATCACGTAGCTGACTCAGCCGATGAAGCGGATATCGTAAAACGCGATACCACTTTCTTGTATCACAACAAACCTGCCCGCAATGCTTCGCATAGCGATGCAGGCGGGGGAGAGTATTGGTTCTGCGATCCAGAAGACAAGAGTAAGAGATTCAAACTAGATGAAGCGCTTATCGGGAACGCGGCTAAATTTTTAAAACAAAATGAAAATGTCACCACTTTGGTGTGGGACAATGACGACGAGGAGGTGGTGATAAAGGTTTCTCTGCCTATCAAGATGGAGTTCAAAGTCAAAGAAGCTCCTCCGGCGGTGAGAGGGGACACCTCTAAAGGCGGAAATAAAATAATCACGCTTGAAAACGGCACTACTTTAAACGCTCCAATGTTCGTAAGTGAAGGAGATGTGATTCGTGTAAATACCGAGACCGGCGACTACGTCGAGCGAGTTTAGGCTTCCTCGGCAAACTTCTTTTTAATTTCCTTCAAGATTTCCTTGGAGATTTTTTCGTTTTCTTTTAGGAAAGTGCGAGTAGAGTCATAACCCACGCCCAATTTTACTTTTTCCCTTGCCTCGCCGGAGCCTTTGGCGGAGGCGGGTTCTTTTTCTCCACTGGGAGTATAGAAGTACGAATTTCCGCTTTTTTCTATAATTTTAAATTTTTCTCCGAGGGCCATTATCTCGCCCTCTTTAGAGATGCCTTCGTTGTAAATGATATCAAATTCCGTCTGCTTAAATGGAGCCGCGACTTTGTTTTTTACCACCTTCACACGAGTGCGTGAGCCCACGATTTCTTCTCCCTTTTTAATTTGAGCAATTTTACGGATATCAAGGCGTACTGAAGTATAGAACTTGAGAGCCTTGCCTCCCGGAGTCGTTTCTGGGTTGCCGAACATCACTCCTATCTGCATACGGATTTGGTTGATGAAAATGACACAAGTTTTAGACCTGGCGACGATGGCGGTCAGTTTGCGGAGCGCTTGCGACATCAATCGGGCCTGTTTGCCCACATGATAAGCTCCCATATCTCCTTCTATCTCGTCTTTCGGGGTGAGAGCGGCGACAGAATCCACCACCACTACGTCAATTTTCCCCGTGCGCACGAGACTTTCCACTATTTCTAGCGCCTGTTCGCCGTTGTCTGGCTGAGAGATGAGCAAATCATTTATATTTACTCCGAGTTTCTTTGTGTATTCCGGGTCCATTGCGTGCTCCGCGTCTATGTAGGCGCATACTCCGCCCAACTTTTGCGCTTCCGCCACGATGTGGAGCGATAGGGTAGTCTTACCGGAAGATTCCGGACCGAATATTTCAATAATTCTTCCGCGAGGAATTCCGCCTACACCGAGCGCCATATCCAAGCCGATAGAGCCGGTCGGGATGGTGTTGATGTTGACCTTCGGGGTGTCACCTAATTTCATTATGGAACCTTCTCCGAATTTTGTCTGAATGGCCTTCAGGGTATCGCTAAGCACTGATCCGTTCATGGTTTTTTCTTCCTTTTTCTCTTTTTTTGTTTTATTCATTGTTTTTAAAGATTACTTATAATTCAGCCTCTTCGGCTGATCCGCCGATGAGGCGGAAATTTTTTTCGTCCATGTAGCCGAATTTATCTTGGGCTTTGATGGTGACTATATTATACCCTGGCAGGAGGGCTATTGTCTCGTTGAAATTTCCTTCTTGGTCTATTGAAATTTCCCGTCCATTTAAGGTTAATTTTATGGCATTTCTCGCGTTTCCCGTCAGTTTTACTATGTTATCCGTGAAGACTGCTCCGTCCGACAAGTTCACTTCCGTAATCTTTATCCCAAAAATTAAATCTTTAGAAATAAAAATGGCGTAAATAATAATTAAAATAAAAAAAACAGAAAAACCCGCTATTTTGATTATTTTTTTAATGTCTTGATTCATTGTTTTTAGTTCCGGTCATTGCTTTTACGAATGGTCTGGGGATTTTTTCCGAGGACCTGAGTAAAAACAATGACCGGAACTTAGATCACATTTTCCCCATCTTCTGTTCTTTCTACTTTTTCCAACACCTCTCTCGGCTTTGCGCCGTCTCCTGGACCAATCACTCCGCGTTCTTCCAGTTTATCCATCAGTCTAGCCGCGCGCGCATATCCCAATTTCAATTTTCTTTGCAAATAAGAAGTGGAAGCTTTTCCCGCCTCCATCACGCAGGCTCGGGCCTCTTCATACATTTCATCATCGTCATCCATATCATCGTCATCAAGCGAAGCCTCAAAAATGCTTTTATCGGCAGAGATAGAGCCCGCGGTTAGGGTTATCTCTTCTGTCACCTCGTCCGCATAGGCATCCGCCAAATATTTCACTACTTTTTTCACCTCTACTTCGGAGATGAAAGCACTCTGCAGACGTTCTGGCTGAGCTTCACCCGAAGAGTAGAGCATATCACCGGCGCCCAAGAGCTTTTCCGCTCCGCCTGTATCCAATATCGTGCGGGAGTCTATCTGAGAAGAAACTTTCAGCGCGATACGGGCGGGGATGTTCGCCTTGATGAGTCCCGTGATGACATTCACCTCTGGGCGTTGTGTGGAGAGTATCAAGTGTATGCCCACTGCTCGTGACATCTGTGCCAGACGCACGATGGCCGCTTCCAATTCTCTCGGGTAAGTGCTCATAATATCCGCCAGTTCGTCTATGATGATGACAATATAAGGCAGGCGATCAACCCCACCTGACCTCCCCTTATCAGGGGAGGTATCCTCATTCTCTCCCCCTGCCAAGGGGGAGCTGGAGGGGGTCTTTTGCTTATTTTTGCCCCAAACATTACTATGATAAGACTCTATGTCTCGTACGGATTCCGCCTCTAATATATCGTAACGGCGGTCCATCTCTTTGGCTGCCCATTTTAAGGCTAGAATAGTCTTTTTTGCTTCAGTAATTACGGGCGTGAGCAGGTGAGGGATGTTTTTATAAAGAGTTAATTCCACGCGTTTCGGGTCTATCAATATGAGCTTCAAATCTTCCGGGCCATTCCTATATAGAAGGGAAGTAATCATAGAATGAATGGTTACCGATTTTCCTGAGCCAGTCGTGCCGGCCACGAGCGCGTGTGGCATCTTCGCCAAATTACCGAAGACCGCTTTGCCGGAAATATTGCGTCCGAGCGCGATGGTGAGTGGCTTCGGAGAATTCTGGAACTTATCATCGGAGAGGAGAGTGGCGAGCCCGACTATTGATTTGGATTTATTCGGAATTTCAATACCGACGAGAGACTTGCCTGGGATGGGAGCTTCTATGCGGATAGGATGCGCCGCGAGGGAGAGTGCGAGGTCGTTCTGTAGTCCCACGATGCGGGAGAGCTTCACTCCTTCGGCTGGCTTAAGCGCGTAGCGGGTGACTGTCGGTCCGATAGTTATCTCATCCATTTCCACTTCAATGCCGAAGTTCGCGAGAGTACGCTTTATGATATTCGCGTTAGCCTTGATGTCGCCGGTGTTCGGTTTACCTTTATCTTCCTCAAGCAAATCAAGCGGGGGAGGAACGTAATTAGTATTTAGCTTGTAGCTTTTTGCTTTTAGCTTGGGGAGTTCAAATTCTTCTTCCCCTCCTTGTTGAGGAGGGGTGCTCTTTAGAGCGGGGTGGTTCTTTTTAGAATTACCACCCCCATCCCCCTCCTCATTGAGGAGGGGAGTAGAAACTTTTTCCACTTCTTCCATTTCATCTTCATTTAAATCAGAGGTGAACTCTTTTTCTTTCTTCGTAAACAATGCCTTGATTCTCGTGAAAAGCGAACCGAAGGAAAGCTTGGCGTCAAACATTATCAGAACTGAAATTATTAAAATTGCTCCGAGGAAAACGAGACTGGCATATACATCAAACAGAGAGACGAATGGTGTAGATAAAATTTCTCCGAAAAATCCGCCGGAATGGTTCCCCGAAGCGATGTCTATCATCCCCAAACCCGAGAGCAGAAACAAAATACCGGAGATGACGCGAGTCCATCCGATGTCTGGCACTTCTGATTTTATAAATGAACTTCCGAGCAAGACGAGGAGAGTAGGTAATAGGATATATCCGACGCCGAGCAAGTATTCCAGTTTTTCAAAAATAAAAAGACCCGCCACTCCAGCGATATCAAAGTAGGTCATCAGGAAGAATACTGCTAGAACAAAAAATACAACTGCGATGATTCCGTGTTTAGTTTGCGTTTTTAATCCACTCGTAAATTTTTTTTCGTATTTATCACCCTTCCTTCCATTTCCATTTTTTGCCATATAAAACTATTTTACCACGCGCTAGGCACTAGGCGCTAGGCATTAGGCTTTAGCTTTTTATTTTTTTTGTATTGTATTTTGCTAGAGCCTAGTGCCTAAAGCCTAGGGCCTGAGAAAATGCTCTTGCATTTTCTAGTGTCTTATATATAATGGACAAATGTTGGGAGAAGAAAAAAATCTCAAGAACCTCCAAAAGGACACAAACTCACCCCTACCCAACCTCCCCCTTATTAAGGGGGAGGAGCCAGGAGGGGGTGGGCTTTATCCCAAGACCGACAAGCTCATTACCGCTCTCTATATGGTCACGGACATTATTGATAAAGACGAGCCTCTTAGAAATAAATTAAGGACATTGGGCACAGAAATCATATCGGACATGCGCTCTTTAGAAGAAAGTAGGGCTGGACATATGGCGTCCGTTATACTTGGAAAAGTAGGGGACATCGTGTCCTTTCTGGACATCGCAGGCACTATGAATATAGTCTCTGGAATGAATTGTGATATTCTGAGGAAGGAATTTTTTAAATTAAAACAAAGCATTACAGACTCTATCCCAAAGGTTGAAATTTTAAATAAAAAAATTGATATAGCGGAGTTGTTTGAAGATGGGATTCCTCCCCTCCTTAATGAGGAGGGGGCAGGGGGTGGTAATTCTTTAATCACCACCTCGCCCTTCGGGCACTCCTCCTCCACAAGGAGGAGAGGAGTTTCTAAAGGACATCATTCTAGTCTAGGTGTCCAAAAGGCGGGGACGCTTATGAAGGCCATCAAGGGGATATCCGGAGCGCACAATTTTGATTTGTTAAAGAAACAAAGACGCGAAGATATATTAAATATAATAAAGATTCTAGGCGGGAACGCCACTATAAAGGACATAAAGGACAAAGTGCACACCTTGCCTGGTCAGGTGGGGTCCCTGGACTCTCATAGCGAAAAGACACTCCAAAGAGAGCTCGTATCTATGGTCTCTGATGGTGTTCTTAAGAAGGAGGGTTCCAAGCGTTGGAGCAGATATTTCATTAAATAGATTAACCCCCCTTATTCCCCCTTGTCAGGGGGAAACCATTCGCCTCCCCTGATAAGGGGAGGTTGGAGGGGTTTTATCTTCTTTGCATTTTGCATTAAATTATGATAAGATGTGTCTATGGATATTGGTGTAAAAAGCTAGTTATCCACATAATACATTGCTCTATTTAGGAGCTGTATTATAATATGAATGTGATTATGGAGTGCACGAAAGTGTATTCTGCATTCACAAATTGTATTTATTTTCTCTTCATCTTCTCTTCAGATTTCGTCGAAAAAATCTTTAGCGAAAGGAGTGAAAATAAGGAAGGATCATTGAAAACTTAATAGCTATGTTTTCAATGTAGTTTATCTCTGTTCGTTATTTCGTAATCCGCTACATTATTAAAATTTATTAGTTAGAAGCGGAAGGGGAATAACGATAAGAAAAAATACGCCTTTAGTTTTGTCGAAACTTATTAATGGCGTAGAAATTAGAAAAAATTTATGAGTAAATTATTAAAATCAAAATTTCTTCTAGGAGTTATGGTTGTAGCAATAATGGTTGTTGGATTCGCAGCAGTGTCTGTGAACTCAGCTTCAGCTGATTGTACAATCACAACTACTTTAAGAGCAGGTTCAGTAGGCGCAGAAGTTTCTTGCCTACAGACAATAATCGGTGCTACAGCTGATGGCAAATTTGGTCCTATGACCAAGGCTGCTGTTATGGCTTGGCAAGCAGGTCATGGTCTAGTTGCTGACGGAGTTGTCGGCGCTATGTCTCGTGCAGCTTTGATGGGTGCACCTACAGGAAACTTTCCAGCAGGATGTACTTCAGCTTCCGGATTCAGTGCAACAACTGGAGTAGCATGTAATACTGGTACTTCAGCAGGACTTCCAGCAGGATGTTCTTCAACAGCAGGATACTCTCCTCTGACAGGAACAAAATGCGATAGTTCAACTGGTTCATCTTCTGATGGTTCATTAGAGGGTGGAGCAGGATCAATCACTCTTACTGCCAAGTCAACTTACTCTAACGAGGAAGTTGTAGCTGGTGATGAAGATGTAGCTGTTCTTGGTTTCGAGGTTGAAGCTGATGATGAATCAGACGTAGAAATCACTTCTGCAAAAGTTGAATTTTTCAATTCAAACACAGCAAGTTCACGCCGACTAGAAGATTATGCTGATTCAGTGTCTATCTTTATGGGCGGTGAAAAAGTTGGTGAAGCTGATGCAGATGATTTTTCTGAAACTAGCAATTACTACTCAAAAACTATTGCTCTTGACGGCGCGGTTATCGATGCTGGTGAGACAGAAGTCTTTTATGTAGCTGTTACAGCATCAAGCAATCTTGACTCAGGTGATATTGACACTGACGTCTGGGGCGCTGACCTTATAAGCGTACGCTTTGAGGATGCGGATGGAGTTACAACAACAGAAGCAGGTAGTGCGGCTAGCGCTGACGAAGCAGGTGCATTCGAAAGAGATTTCGATTTCGATGACCTTGCAACTTCAGGTGACCTTGAATTGAAACTCACTGCAGCTTCTGCCAACCCTGACGCTGCAAACGTTGAGGTTGATACTACTGCTACCACTGATGTAACTATGCTTGAGTTTACTTTGAAAGCGGAAGGTTCAGACATGACTGTTGACGCTATTGAAATGACAGGTACTGTCGTAGGCGTTGATGATACTTGGGCTGATATGGTTTCCTCTCTCTCTCTGGAAATGGAAGGCGATGAGGTTGACTCAATTTCTGCCTATGCTGACGCCGTTGACGACCTTACTGGTGATCTTCATTTCACCAATCTTGACTTGTTGATTGATGAGGGAGACACGGTAAACTTCAAGGTTGTTGCAAAGATTCGAGCTATTGCTGCCGAAGCTGGTGATGATACCTTTGAACAAGGTGATACTTTCGTAGTAAGCTTCCCTACAGCAGACCTAGAAGATGCTGACACTGATGTAGAAGATGCGAACGGTGATGCAGTCGGCGCTGCCGACCTTACCGGTTCCGCTATCGGTGAAATTCAGACATTCTTCAGTTCTGGTGTGATAGTAGACATGGGTACAGTTACTTACGAGACAGTTACTGATGGCGCTGATACTACTCAAGTTACATACAACATTCCGTTGACTGTAACTGCGTTTGGTGACACTCGCTACTTGGGACTTTCAGCTGACAAAGAAGCAGCCGTTGCTTCTATCTCTGCCAGCCAGGCATTCTCATATGCCTTCCAAGATACAGCAGCTCCTTCTACAGACTTGATGGCTGGTACTAGCTCTTCAACATTCACATGTAGTGCGGATATTGAAGCTACTACCGCTTATCGTCTAGACGAGGGTGATGCAGTAACCTGTACGCTTCAAGTGATTCTTACTGTACCAGAAAACCTAGCCACCTCAATGCGCGTGCATGTGGAAGGGGTACAGACTTATCTAGCTGCAGCCTTGGCTGACGGTGTTGACGAGTTGATTCAATCATTGACTCCTGTTGAAGACTTCCAGACTGGTTATAAGTTTATAACTAGCTAGTAGTTTAGACAGCTCTGGTTAATACACCTTAAAAAGTATTACAAACAAACCCCCGACTCTTACGAGAGTCCGGGGTTTTTTGTATTTTATTTATAAAAATAAGTTATCCACAGTGTGTAATAGTGTTATTGCTTGTATTTAATTGTATAATTGTAATGTTGATTATATCAACTCAAGTCTTTTTGTTGTAGATTATTATTAGCAATTATTAGTAATATAAATTATATGTTAAATAAAAAAATGTTTCGTTTAGTTTCTTTTTTCTCTGTTCTTGTTTTAGCGGTCGTGGTTCTCGGCTCTTCGCCTGACAGTGCATATGCTAACACATGTACATTCGTAGGAGATGGCGATTGGCATACTATTGGCAATTGGTCTGGTTGCGGAGGAATTCTTCCACAAGCGGCTGATAGCGTAGTTATTCCTACTGGGTCCGTGGTTACCATGAGCGGAAGTTCTACTATAACTGCTCTTACATTTAATGATGCTGTGGCTGCGGCAAACAGTCTTGCGTTAACCGGCAACACCCTCACTGTTTCTGGAGCTACTACATACACTGCTACTACAGGCGCAGCAGGTTCAAGTATCGCAGTAGGTACTGGAACATTTTCCACCGATACTCTTGTTATTAGCGACGGAGCTGCGGCTGGTAATATGGTTCTTAGTGTTAGCACAGGAACAATTACCGTTACCGGAGATGTGAGCGGTACTTGGACTGATGCCGCACAAGTTCAGTTTACTTCTACTGGAGACAGTGATATGAATTTCGGTGGTCATTTTCCTTCTGGTGCAACTTTAGATGGTACTGGAGGAAGAATCACTTTCAATTCAGCTGATGCACAAAATATCGGCGCTTACACCACATATAACAATGTGACTAAATCTGGAGCTGGTACGGCAACTTTGCTCGGTGCTACGACTTTCGGAGGTACTCTTACCTTAACTGCGGGAACTATCGCTACTAATACACAAACATTCACAGTAACTGGTGCATCTTCTATTACCGGAACGATAACTTTCAGTACAGGCGTAAAAACTTTCACCGGCAACGTTACTTTAAATAGTGGCGCTGTATGGGATGGATCAATAGGTGCTGGTACTTATACCATTGGTGGTGATTGGACAAACAATGCTACGACCTTTACTGCAAGCACAGGGCTTCACACATTCAATGGAGCTACCACCAAGACCATCGGTGGTACTACAGCAACTATAATCCCTAGCGTTACAATTGTTACTGGAAACCATTCTGTTGATGCTAGTAGCACACTGACAGTAGCTACAGCTTTGACCGTCACTGGAGCTGGAATTACTCTTACCAACAACGGCGCAATTACAGCCACCGCGTCTTTGACAGGTACTGGAGGAATAATAAATGGGGCGACTGGTACTTTGACTATTGGTGATGATGTTGTAGATATTACTGTGTTTACCGCTACAGCAGCTGGAAATACGGTGGTGTATAACTTGGCTGGAGCACAAACAGTGCGGGATGGAACTACCAGCACTTACAGCAACTTGACACTTTCCGGAAGCGGCACAAAAACTCTCACCGCTGCTACGATCATTGGTCAAACTTTGTCTATTGCTCCAACCGGCACAGCTACAGCTACTTTAGTAGGAAATGCCAACACTGCAAACAAACTAAAACTTGCAGGTTCTACAAAGACCTCAGGTACCTGGGGTTCAACTGGTTCCACTCTCCCAGCTGCGCATACAAATAATACCTACTTCTTAGTGGGGGCAACAGGAAGTATTGATGTTGCTCATAGTGGCACCAGTACAGTAACAGTAACAACAGACCCGTCTTCAAGTTCCTCTTCCTCATCTTCAAGCTCATCTTCTTCGAGTGATGACGAGGATGAAGAAGAAACAACTTCTGCTACGACGGAGGTCACATGTCCTACGGGAAGTGCATATCACACTGTAACAGGAAAGAAGTGTACAAAATTTACTTCTTCAAACACACCAAATGGAAATGCTTATGCATTTGGACAATATACAGTTAAATTGGGAACCAAGGGCGAAGCTTGCAAGGCTTGGCAGATGTTCTTGAATGACAAGGCAAATGCAGGCCTCGTCACAGACGGATGGTGTGGAAAACTTTCCATCGCTGCTGCAAAAGCATGGCAAGTATCCAAGGGTTTGACGGCAGACGGTCTTCTCGGACCAGTGTCTCGCGCAAAAGCCCTAGCGCAATAAATACTTAGGCTAAAATCCAAAAAACCACCCTAACGGGTGGTTTTTTGTTGTGGTTGAGTCTATAATATAGGTATTAATAGTTTCCATACTTAATGTAGAAGAATTATGAAAAATAAATTAAAATTGTTTGCGATAATAATGTTTGCGTTTTTTGGCGTAGTAGGTTTTGCAAGCGCTGCTGCGCTCAACTGGAGCGTGAGTCAAACTATTGACTTATCATCTCCAGATATTGATTTAACAATCTTGTCTGGTTCAGAAGCTACCAGTTTGGTCGTTAATACGGGAAGTATTGTGGTTGTAGTTGCTAATGGGAACAGTTTTTCAGTAACTTCCGATGTTAGGGCTCTGACGGTTACAGGCAACACTAGTTCGGAGGTTACAAATACTTGTTTAAATGGAGTATCAACTGTTGTCATTAATGGTAACGCAGAAACTATCACCATAACTCCTGGGGATGCTCAATGTGTTGTTGCTAGTAGTAGTACTAGCGGAAGCAGTGGGGGTTCCTCAAAACCAAAGCCGGTAACTCCTCCGGTAGTAGTTACTCCTCCAGCAATCGGTGCTGGACAAGTATGTTCTTACAATCTCGGATTGGGAACTTTGAAAAATGGCAGTAGAGGTGAAGCGGTTATGGAATTGCAAAAATTCTTGAATGCGACGATGAACCTAGGCTTGGTAGTTGATGGAGCGCTAGGCCCGAAGACTATTGCCGTGATGATGCAATGGCAGAACACGAATGGCTTGGTAGTTGATGGCCTCATCGGACCGATGACTAAAGCAAAGATAAACGGTATAGCCGCCGTTCGTTGTGGCGCTACTCCGGCGACACCTGCTGTCCCAGGAGTCACTCCCGCTACTCCGGCGACTCCAAACGCGCAAGGTTATGCTTTCGGAACGCTCTTGGTGAAAGAGGGAACCAAGAGTGAAGCTTGCAAGGCTTGGCAAATGTTCTTGAATGACAAGGCAAGCGCAGGCTTGGTAGCTGATGGAAACTGTGGACCGAAGACTATGCTTGCCGCGAAAGCTTGGCAAGTATCTGTAGGGCTCACAGCAGACGGCTTTCTAGGCGCAATGTCCCGAGCTAAGGCAGAAACTCAATAAAATTCTCCTCTTTGAGGAGTACCCTTTAGGGGGAGGTGGATGAGTTTTTCCACCCCGGCCTTTGGCTACCCCTCAAGAGGGGAATAATTAACCAAAAAACCCGCATTATGCGGGTTTTTTGGTTATGTTAATTGATTATTTTATTAAGTTGCATAAAAGATGACACTTGGTATAATTGCTGTATGTTGGATGATAAAGATATTCAAAAATTAAGCTCTATCCTTGCCACTAAAGCTGATATGCAAGAAATCAGAAAAGAATTTAAAGCTGACATACAAGAGGTCAGACAGGATTTGGAGTCCAACTTTCTTGTATTAAAATCTGATATTGAAGATGTTAAAAAAGATGTAGAAGGCCTACGAGAATCAATACAAGGGATGATGGTTGCTGTGGATAACTTAGCAAAAGTGATTTCTGATTTGCGTTTAGAATATGCAGCTATTTCTACTCAATTAACTCGTCACGAACGCTGGATAAAGCAAATTGCAGAAAAAGTCGGATTGAATCTTGCTATGGAATAATAGAAGTATGTTTGAATTCATTACTAAAATTTGGTATATGATATACCTCCTGCCGGTTATTATAATAACCGAGGGTTATGAAATGCTGAAAAAGTTTATGCACAAGCGCGGTTACGAAATTGATTGGGCCTACGCCCTCCTCGCTATCTTAGTCCTCATTCTAATCATCGTCCTCTTCCTCCAATACGGCTACTAATATTCCTTCCAGGTATCCGATACCTGGAAGGTTTTCCACAGGAATAAAAAATTTATTTTTTCCTATACGTATGAGATAATATAACTGTTTTTAAAAAAATATAATTCAAAGTTACAGGTATCCGATACCTGTAAGTAATTTTTTTTATTTTTATGAGAAAAAATCCATTTGTGAGTGATGAGTACTATCATATATATAACAGAGGTGTTGATAAAAGAGATATTTTTATGAGCAAAAAAGATCTCAATCGTTTTATTCAAAGTGTAAAAGAATTTAATACTATTTTACCTGTAGGCAATCTGAGGGACACGTTGAGAGATAAATTATATTGTGGGCATTGTAGAAGAAGAGAAAAAGGGGAAGGCCCGCTGGTTTCTATTATATGCTATTGTTTTAATCCAAATCACTTTCATTTCATTTTAAGACAAAAGGTGGACGGCGGTATATCAGAATTTTTAAGAAGATTGTCGGGCGGGTACGCGCGATACTTTAATAAGGTCTACAACAGAAGCGGAGCTTTATTTCAAGGCAAATTTAAATCGCATTTAATTGATAATGATCAATATTTTTTGAAGATATTTCCATATGTGAATGTAAATTATTTAATTCACGATATTCCAAAGGAGAAAAATAGTTTAATTATGGCTAGCGATAAAGAATATGAAAAAATGAATTTTAACTTAGTTTCAAAAAATGAAGCTAATAATTTATTGGATTTTTACGGGGGTAATAAAAATTTTGAGAATGAATGTTTAAAGATAATTCCTATCATTAGAGAGCAAAGAGGGGAAACTATTTTCCCAGGTATCCGATACCTGTAAGGTTATGCACTTTTTATTTTTGGATTAATTTATTTTAATTATATAATTTACAAATGGAAAAAATAAAAATGATGTTCTCCGGAAAGTTTTTTAAATATTTTAAATGGGTTCTTTTGATTTTAATTGCCGCTTATCTGCTCTTGGTAGTCGTCCGGGTATTTCACTTTTTTAATTTAGATAAAACAGAAGCGCAAGTGGCGAAAATCCACGCGACGAAGCTCTCTATGAGCGATGTGATGGGAGATAACTTACCACCAGACCCGGGGATAGAAGCCGATAAGACAATAGAAGGCATAGATGCTAACGAAAACGGCATCCGCGACGATGTAGAACTAGCTGTTTTCAAAGAATATCCAAATTCTGCTAAAACCAGGGCGGTGCTTTTGCAGTATGCGCTAGCTTTGCAGATGGAGGTAGTGCAGCCGTTTATAAATACGACAATAGCGACGGAGGTGGTACGAGAACAAAGTAGGGGGTTTCAATGTGTGGGTAATATTTTCTCAAATGAAGAAGCTCAAGAGTCTTTTGAAAAACTCGAATCATTAATCAAGTCTATAAAAGATAAGGAATTTAATACTGAAGAAAGAAAAAATGCAAGAAATATCTTTTTAGAAAAAGTTAGAAGTTATTCAGATTTAGATAGTGAGTGTGATATAGATATTTCAAAATTAACAAATTAAAAGCTTAATAATTTTTTTTATATGAAGTACAGAATATATATTATTCTTGTTATGGTTTTGTTTTGTTCTTTTTTTTCAAAAGTTTCTGCAAGTGAATCGTGTTCTCCAAATGGTTATACTATTTTAACTATTAATGGGATATTTACTGATTTGGATGGTGCTATATATAATAAAGATGCTTTAAAATTTAAACTTCGTGAACCACACAAAAAGCGAAAGATAAACATAGATTATCTCTACAACCCTACCCATCTTGCTGGTGTGGGGGATTTTGTGGACGCTGTGGCCCAAGGAATTTTTGAACAAAAGTCTGATTACGACCTAACGGAAATGTTGAATGACGCAAGCGAGAATGTAGAAACGCAAAAGCTTCTATTGGTTGCGCACTCTCAAGGGAACTTTTATGCTAATAACTTTTACGATAAGACGGCTTCACAGCAGGGCGGAGTGCCAGAAGAATCAATCGGCGTGTATGGTGTGGCTACCCCCGCGAATAGGGTTGCGGGCGGAGGAAAATATTTAACTTCCGACACAGATAGCGTCATCGCAACCAGCGTAGCTCGTTTTATAAAAATTTTATCGCCGAATGTTCACATACCAGTTTCACAAGATATTGATGGCAACGGGCACAGCTTTTCAAATGTTTACCTGAAATATGAAGGAGACAGAATCGTCAGAGATATTAAATCCGCGCTCAACAACCTCAAAGAAAATGACGAACAAGAAGAGAGTGGACCTTGTATTTCTCCACCAGAACTTACTTTGGGACATAAAATACTAAAAATAATGTTAGCAGTGGCAGACCCGACGGCAATTTTAGCAAGAGATATAATAGTCGGCGCATACAACGTGGGCATGGCGATAGGGAATGCTTTGATGGGCAATGTCATAGAAAGTTTGCCGGAGGGCGGTGACTTGGCCATAGATTTACCGCCGACAGATGAAAATAATTCAGCGGATGATACTGAATCGGATGACGTAGCTCCTCCACAAGAACAAATTCCTAAGGAACAAGTTCCTAAAAATATAAAACCAGTGCCAATGCCAGTTTCGGATGAAAATCTAGATGAAGACGCGCCAACAGAAGAGAAGACCAAAGAAATAGCTGATTCTGGTGAAAAGCCTCGTCGTCGTAGTAGTGGCGGTGGTGGCGGAGGAGGGTCGTCAACTTCAGAACCAGAAGTAGAAGTAGAAGAACCGGAGCCAGTGGAACCAGAGCCGGAACCAGAAACAGAAGACCCTGAAGAAGACCCCGTCGTGTCAAATCCGGACCCGGAGGAACCCGATCCAGCGGAACCAGACCCAGAGGAGCCAGATCCAGAAGAATCAGACCCCGAGGAACCTGTTCCAGAAGATCCTGTTCAATTGGATACTTTTACGATTGATGAGAATACCACTCTAGCTCCCGGCGAATATAATTATGAAAATTTAGTGATAACCAATAACGCAATTTTAACTCTAGAAGGAGACCAGGAATCCACTAATGCTTTCAAGGGAGTAAAAATAAATGCTGTTAATTTAACCATTACAGAAGGAGCATCTATTTCTGCAGATCAAAAGGGTTACGGTCCAGAAAATTTAGGACCCGGAACTTCAAGTGACCCTACCGTTGGTGCTAGCCATGGTGACCATACTGGTAACCCTTTGTCTGCAGTTACTTATGGTTCGGCAATAAGACCAATTGACTTGGGTAGTGGTGGAGGAGCTTGGTTGCATCGGGGAGGAGGGGCTATCCAGCTGATCGTATCGGATACCTTTACCAACAACGGAACAGTTTCCGCTTCCGGAGGGAACGCAAGTAGCGGAGGAAGTATTTATGTATCAACTAAAAAAATAGCGGGAAATGGCACACTGCATGCAAACGGTGGAGCGCTTTTTTTCACCGGCTTTTTCAAGAGTCCTGGTGGTGGAGGAAGGATTGCTCTATATTATGAAACTTCTTCTTTTGAAGGAATGATAGAAGCAAAAGGTGGATGTGGAAGTTACGATGGTTGGACTCAAGTTTGTGCTCAAGATGGCACCGTCGGTATATTTGATGAATCGGAGAATGATTTTTATGTAGACTCTTCGTGGCAATTCAGAAATGATGATGGTCCATTTTCCTTTAATAATATTTTTATTTCAAACGGCGCAAAAGTAATTTCGGAAGAAGGCGTTTCTGTCACGGCAGATAAAATTCTCATCAAGGACAATTCCTCTTTAGCTTTAGCTAAGGACCAAGTTTTAGACATTGCGCAAATTATCATTGATGAAAAATCCACCCTCACTCTCTCTGGAGAAGAAACAATTAACGCCGAATCTCTCGAATTGACTGAAAACTCGCTAATTACGATTATTCCAGAAAAAACGCTTTTCTTGGAGATTCCAAACATTACTGTTGACTCAAGCTCGTCTATTTTAGCGGACGGCAAGGGTTACAGTTTAAACGCCGGACCTGGAGCACCGACCGCCAATTATTCTGGAGCAAGTCACGGAGGATTGGGTAGTGGCAATGTGGCATCATCAATATATGGTTCCAAGACAGAACCTACCCAATTCGGAAGTGGAGGAGGAGGGTACCATCCTTTTGGCGGAGGGGCTATTAGAATGATTGTTGAAGACACCCTGGTAAATGATGGAATAATTTCCGCCATTGGCGACAATACTTCAAGTGGTGGGAGTATATTTATAACAACTGAAACTTTAGAAGGCGTAGGAAAATTCAAAGTGGATGGAGGGGGGTCGTATTGTCCTGACGTGTGTTATGGCCCTGGTGGCGGAGGAAGAATAGCTCTCTATTCTAAAACTTCTTCTTTTTCTGGGCAAAGTACCGCTAATGGTTGGAGTGGGTACGGAGGAGTAAGTGAAGCAGGAACGGTGTATATTGTAGATGAATCAGTCGTCGTTGATCCAGAGCCCGAACTCGGCACTGCGCCGACAATTACGGAATATACATTTAATGGAGTAGTGGGCGACATTACGACCAATCCGTTGACTGAACCTGTTTCTATTAATTTCATCGCGGACGAGGAAGTGGATTGGGTATCTCTTAAAATTGAAAAGGAAGACGATGAAACTCTCTACAAATATTTTTACCCCGGAGATGATTGCGACAACAAAACCACTTGTTCCGAAAATTGGGATGGAAACTTGTCGGGCGAAGGGACGACCCTGCAAGAAGGTATTTATAAAATTAAATTGCATCTCAAAAATTTAGCTGGTGGTGAATTTAATGATTATCTTTCTCCGTACGCTATTACGGTAGAAATTATAGAAGATGTCCCAGAAGAGATCATGATAGAAGAAGTGCCAGAAGTTATCCCCACCCCGACACCAGGTGTCGGGGAAGAAACTCCTGAAACTCCAGATACTCCGGAGGAGATTCCAGAGGAGATTCCTCCGCCTGTCCCAGACCCTCTTGAAGAAGTTGTTATCCCCACCCCGACACCAGGTGTCGGGGAAGTCTGATATACTAAAGACAATGGTCAAACATTTTTTTAAGACTTTGTTTATATTTACAATAATAGTGATTTTCGGGCTGGTGGGGGTTTATTTGGTGATGTATTTTGACGGCGGAGGGGAGTTTATGGAAACACTGAACAATAAGATAGGATTTGCAAAATAGGGCATTTGTGCTATATTGTATTTACCGCAGAGAAAGTAGGCAAACATTAAGTCCTATTTAGTGGGTCGATATTCTGTCATTTGACGGAGGAAAACTTGCGGCGAAAGCCGTTTTTGTCGTTTAAGATAAAAAACAAAAATATATGTTACAAAAATCAAGAAAAGAAGAAATGATCAAGGACCTGGAAGGAGCAATAAAAAACTCCGAATCTTTAGTCTTTGTGAATTTCCATGGATTAAAAGTGAGTGATGAGACAAAACTTCGAAGTAGCTTGAGAGAACAAGGAGTGAGCTATAAAGTAGGAAGGAAGACTCTTCTGAAGCGAGCCCTTGAAGGAAAAGCGGAAGGAGTTGTCCCAGAGCTTGGAGGAGAAGTTGCCATTGCGTATTCTGCGGACGCTATTTCTTCACCACGTGAAGTATATAACTTTCAAAAGACCCATAAAGGAATGTTGAACATCCTCGGTGGAATTTTTGATGGGAAATTTGTAGACAGCGCTTATATGATGGAGCTGGCAACGATACCAAGCAGGGAAGTATTGCTTTCCAAGATTGCGTTCTTGCTCAAGAGTCCTATCCAGCGTCTGGCTATTGCAGTAAACGAAGTGTCGAAGAAAAAATAATATTAATAATTAATTAAAATAAAATTATGAAATTTGATTCATTTATGAAAGATCTCGAGAGCGCATCAGTCTTGGAATTGAATGACTTGGTGAAGGCTATTGAGGAAAAGTTCGGAGTATCTGCAGCGGCAGTCGCATCAGTAGGAGCGGGCGCAGCAGCGGGAGCTGAAGCAGCTGAAGAGAAGGATGCATTTACTGTAGTCCTAGCTTCTGCGGGTGAACAGAAAATCGCAGTGATGAAAGTCGTTAAAGAAGCTCTAGGCCTCGGCTTAAAAGACGCAAAAGACTTAGTGGATGCTGCCCCTTCAACCCTTAAAGAGGGAATGAAGAAGGCGGAAGCTGATGATCTTAAAAAGAAGATAGAAGAGGCTGGTGGAAAAGTTGAACTAAAATAGGTTCAACTTTTCGGCCGGAAGCGCGTCGGCGCTGAGGCGGGGGCTGCGCAAAATTCTAGCAAGAATTTATGTGTGGCCAACGTTGAATTAAAATAACCTTTAAAAACACCCCCTAAAAGGGGTGTTTTTCGTTTAGGTAAACGTTGTTTTTTATAAAAAACGCAGTATACTGGATGATATGGAAATTCTTGGAAAAATTTTAGGTAGTTCTGCTCGGGTAAAAATCATGCGACTTTTTCTGCTTAACCGTGGCAAAGGTTTTACGACAAAAGATGTAGTAAAGAGAAGTCGGGTGAATCCTGACCTTGCTCGTCGGGAGCTTCGCTTACTATCTTCTATTGGTTTTGTTAAAAAACGAACGGTGGACTGGTCTTATAATTCAGCATTCAAATATGGTGAAGAATTTGAGGGTTTGCTTCTGGGCTCGGATACACTTAGCAATCAAGCTATTTTAAATAATTTCAAAAAGGTTGGGCGTATGAAGCTCGTTGTAACTTCCGGTATTTTTATAAAGAATCATGATTCTAGGGTGGATCTCTTGATTGTGGGTGATAAGATGAAAAGAGGAAAAATAGAAGAAGGGATAAAAAGAATAGAAGCTGAAATAGGTATGGAGCTCGTCTATGCTGTTTTTGAAACAAAAGAATTTCTATATAGATTAAATATGTACGACAAACTCGTTCGAGATATTTTAGATTATCCGCACGAGGTAGTCTTGCAGGCGAAAGAGTTATCCACACAAGTCTTACAGAAAGCCTAAAAACTGATACAATATAAGCATAACTTTAATAAGGTCGAAACTTAGCAAAGTATTTTATTGGTATTAATAATTAATTATTATGGTAAATAACATTTGGCTTACCTGGGGTGATGTTTTCAATTCATCATTGCAGAGTTTATGGTGGGGTTTCGTTCAGTTTACTCCGAGACTTCTCATGGCAGTCGTTTTCTTTTTTATCGGTTGGTTGCTCGGTTCTGTGGTCGCTAGAGCGATTGAACAAGTATTTTCCAGCTTAAAAATAGACAACCTTTTTAAGTCTATCGGCGCGGAAGGCTTCTTCAGAAAAGCCGGAGTAAATCTTAACACGGGATATTTTGTAGGGCAGGTAGTAAGGTGGTTTGTTATAATCGTCTTCCTGCTTCCTTCTCTAAATTTGGTTGGCTTAACCGATGTTTCCTCTTTCTTGGAAGAAAGCGTTCTCGGATTCTTGCCTCAAGTTATCATTGCTGCTTTTGTTTTGATTATTGCTGCTGTGGTTTCTGAAGGTTTATCCAAGACTGTGCTGGCTGCTGCAAAGGCAGTAGATTTAAAAGCGGCAAACCTGCTCTCCACTATCGCTAAATACGCTGTCTGGGTATTCGCTATCATCATCGCGCTCGGTAAACTCGGACTCGGTGATTATATGAGTATTCTTTTCTCTGGAATCATCGCTATGGTTGCCCTAGGTGGCGCTTTGGCTTTCGGCTTGGGTGGTAAAGACCACGCTTCCCGATTTATCTCCAAATTGAGTGAAGAAGTTTCACAAAGATAACAAGTGAGCGAGGGTAGTCCTCGCTCAGAATACAAAAAGCCCCCGACCTAGTCGGGGGCTTTTTGATTTAACGAACTGATTTAAAAGTAGTATGCTTGATATATGAAAACAAATAATGGTTTTGTGGTGCCCATACTATTAGGAATAATAATTTTATTATTAGTGGGTGGCGGTGTGTATATTTATAAAAATCAAAAAGCCGAAGCTCCTGATGTGGTTGATGCGGGGACACAAAACAATGTAATTACTGAAACAGAAATCTTAGCAAGCTTAAAAACTAATTGGCAAATAATTCAAACTTCTATTTCTTTTAGACCAACCCATCCAGGAACGACAGCTTGGTTGAGCCCTTACAGTGTTCAATTTATCGGAAATAACAATTTGTTTGTAAGTTTTGAAGATGGTTATAGCGTGGGTATGGCTGTACTGAATTTTACCAACGGTCAATTTAAAATTTTAGAAACTTTTAAAAATCAAGGAGAATTCCCCCTTGTTGATTGGCAAAATTTAGTAAAGAAATATGGAGATGCATCTTATTCTATTAGCACATATACAGTCAGCCTTATGAGAAATAACGAGATAGTCAGCTTCCAAGAATTAACTAAAGTTCCGGAGAATGTTTTTGTGAAAGATTATTTTGTAACACCACCAACCAAAAATACTTATACTTACAAAAATCACGGATTTACGATTGAGTTACCCGCAGGATATATTCCTCACGAAGAAGAGTCAGAAGGCGGACCTTACATTAGTATCTCCTTACCGTCCGGTGGGCTGTCTTATGTGAAAGATGTTTCTTGGTGGGTAAAATATGATCTTCCAAATTACACATATATAAAAAGTATAAAAATTGGCGAGACCACATTTAATGTATACACTTATAGCGGAGTTACTTTTTACTGGTTTAGACAGGGGAATGTGGGTTATCAATTTAGCGGACCGAATGCAGCGAAAATTGAAGAAATGCTAAAGACTTTCAAGTTCGTCGGTTGGGCGCAAAGCTAGCTTAAAAAAGTATGGTTTTGTGGTATTTACATATTTTAAAAAAGTGGTATATTTTAAATATTATGAAAAAATACAAATTTGGTCTGTTTGCTCTTCTGTTTGTTCTTGGTTTGTTTATTTTTAACACTGATTCTGTGGAGGCAATTGTGGCTGGTTGTAGCTCTACTACTAATTACAGTGCAACAACGGGTGAGCCTTGTGGCACAACAACAATGCCACCAGACTACCAGTCTCCGGTTATTTCTGGAGTTTCTGGACCACAATATTTAGATGTCAACGGAACAGGAACTTGGACAGTAAAAGCTTATGATAGAAATGGAGGAAGTCTATCATATGGTGTGGTTTGGGGAGATGAAATATACGCGTCTCTTTTGTTAGATTCAAGTTCAGGAAAACGTCCAATTATGCAACAGTCCGCGACGTTCACTCACAGTTATTCACAAGCTGGGGACTATACACCAACATTTATAGTTACAAATGATAACGGGCAAAGCGCCTCAACAAGTCTGAATGTGCAAGTGGGGAAAGTGACAACACTTCAACCCTCTATTATGTTGACTGCGTCCAGCGAGGGGGTTTCAGGACAATATATTACAGTTAATCCAGGAAGTACATTTTTGATATCTGGTGAACCCAAGAATTTAGGACGTGGATACAGTAGAGCCTTTTTCTTTGATCAGAATTTTGGTAATGCAAACTCTTGTAGTAATAATTCCACAAGCGATTCAGTGTGGACAATGACTTGTGGTCCTGCAAATACTAGTGGTTCCAGTTACTTTTATGTTGAAATATATCAAAATGGCAAAACACATAAATCTAACACTGTTACAGTAAATATTTCCGATTCTGTTACTTCAAACGTTACCGTTCTTTCTCCAAATGGGGGAGAAGCTTGGGTAAAGGGAACAACTCAGATAATTAAATGGAAAGACAAGATAGACTTTCCAACATGTCCACCTGGGGCATATTGTGTTTCACCAGCTCCAAGGACTTATGATGTTACTCTTAATCTATATCAACCACCTTGTACTACTAATAGTTGTCCTACGTATCCTTATTTTCAACCACGTACAATCGCTAAAAATGTATCAGGTTCTTCATATAATTGGACAATTCCAAATTGGTCTGGAAATAGCCAAGATTCTTCAGCTTTTGAAGTTCCTGCAGGTAAGTATAAGATTAAAGTTTGCCAGACAGGTACAGCTAATTGTGATTCAAGCAACGCAGCATTTAGTATTATTTCTGGAACACCAACCATCACACCTCCTACTTTTGATTGTAAAAATGGTTATGATGTAAACACTGGTTTTCGTTGTGGATGTACGTCAACCTCAGGCTACAGTTCTTATGATGGAAACTCTTGTGCTCCGACCACAACACCTACTCCAGTTTGCAAAAACGGATTTGATTCAACAACTGGTTTCCGTTGTGGTTGTACTTCAACGCAAGGATACAGCGCTTATGATGGAAAATCTTGTCGGTTAGAAACTCTTCCTTCAGGTTGTACATCAGTTTATGGATATAGCTCGACAACTGGTGAACTTTGTAATGGAAAAACAACAATCACTCCAATAACTACCTGTACTATAACTAGTACATTGAGACTAGGTTCATCCGGTGCAGATGTGTCCTGTCTACAATCTCGCATAGGTTTAATTTCTGATGGTAAATTTGGTCCGAGAACTCTTATTGCTGTTAAGGCTTTTCAAGCCAATGCTGGATTAAAGGCTGATGGGGTAGTAGGGCCCAAATCCATTTCAGCTCTGGAAGTTGCTAATTAATTAAAGACAAAATATCAGTTATAACCCAAAAAAGATGTCCCCATTGACATCTTTTTTGTTATAGATTATACTCCTTTAATCAGTATGATAATTACAAGAAACAGTTTAAGAAGGCGGCGTTAGAGCAGACTTTCTTTTTGTCTGTAAGGCCCGCCCAAAAGGCGGTTTTTTGTTTGAAAAATCAGGACGGAATGACACTTTGAAAATTGAAACTCTGTCGCGATAATTATCCTTGGTGCAAGGTGCACAATTAGGGTCTTTTCGGTCGCAGACAGAAAAAAGCCAAAAAAATATTTTAGTAGCGAGCGGTCGTGAAAGAATATTTCTGTTAAAATTTTGGCTTTGCTTACTCCGTAAAAACGGAGGAGCGTCCCGCCGAAAGGCGGGTTGTGATTTCTAAATTTCTTAACAGGAAATTTAAGGGCGTACGGTGGATGCCTTGACTTTAAGAAGCGATGAAGGACGTGGCGTTGCTGCGATAAGCTTCGGGGAGGTGCTTAGCAACCTTTGATCCGAAGATTTCCGAATGGGGAAACCCTATCAAGTAAACCTTGATAATTTTTTACGCAAGTAAAATCTGCACACCTTGGGAAGTGAAACATCTCAGTACCAAGAGGAATAGAAACAAATATGCATTTCCTTAGTAGCGGCGAGCGAAAAGGAAGGAGCCCAAACCGTAGTCGCAAGACTGCGGGGTTGTAAGGTAACAATGTAGTTTACTAGAGGAGTCAAAAAATAAATTATTAGCTTAAGTTGCTGGAAAGCGACACCATAGGGGGTGATAGTCCCGTGAGCGAAAATAATTTATCTCTTTTATTGTTATTCTTGAGTACCCCAGGACATGAGTGGCCGGGGGGAATCCAGCGGAACTAACCGCTAAGGCTAAATATTCTTAAAGATCGATAGTGAACAAGTACCGTGAGGGAAAGGTGAAAAGCAGCCCGATTAGGGCGGTGAAATAGACCTGAAACCGTATGTCTACAAGGAGTTGAAGTAGGGCCTCGGCTCTACGACAGCGTGCCTATTGAAGAATGAGCCAACGAGTTTATGCATACTGCTAGGCAAAGTGGACTAAAACCACAGAGCCAGAGGGAAACCGAGTGTTAATAGCGCGACTGTATCTTTATTGATACGGGTAGAATGCATAAGACCCGAAGCCAGGTGAGCTTGCCATGAGCAGGTTGAAGTAGGTCGAAAGATCTATGGAGGACCGAACCGGTAGATCGTACAACGTCTTCGGATGACTTGTGGTAAGGAGTGAAAAGCTAATCGAACCTGGTAATAGCTGGTTCTCTCCGAAATAGCTTTAGGGCTAGCGTCG
>MFWB01000010.1:36027-46059 GCA_001787205.1 Candidatus Nomurabacteria bacterium RIFOXYB1_FULL_39_16 | reverse complement strand
CCATCGGTGGGGGTCAGCCTCTCAGCTCCCCTAGACGTCATAGCCTTGGTAGTCCATTACACTACCAACTAGCTGATATCGCACAGGCCTTTCCCGAAGCGTTAAAACTTTACTCTTGCGAGACCATCGTGTATTAGTCTGTCTTTCGACAGATTATTCACGACTTCGGGGGAAGTTCCTATGTATTACTACCTCGTTCGCCACTAACTTTCTACGACCTTTGACTTGATATAATCGCATCTCGGATTTTAGAAAGTCCGTTCGACTTGCATGCCTTATCCACGCCGCCAGCGTTCATCCTGAGCTAGGATCAAACTCTAACTAAAAGTTAATTAGAACGAAACAAAACAAAAAACAGCAATGTATTTTTGTAATTAAGATTCTCGCAAACATGACTGATGCGCGAAATCTCTTTTGTTCCTAGCTCGTAAATTATTTTACAAATACAACTTCAAAAAAACATTTGAGGACTTGCTCCCGGCTCCTAGCCGGGGTTCTCAATTTATCCCCACACCTTTTTTCAAAAGGTGTGGGGATTTATTCATATTTTCAAAGAATGCTTCAAATAAAAACGTCCTATCCACCAAAGGAAAGACGTGGGGAAAGTATATACTAATAAAAAATCAGTGTCAAGCACAGAAAATGCCCTATTTTATGGCATTTTCTGTGCTAAAATATACCCATGGCTACAAAGATAATATACTTCGTTAGACACGGCGAAACAGCAAATAATGCCTTACATATCAAGCAAGGCCCCGAAGGTCCTCTGTCGGTAAAAGGCCGAGAGCAAGCGCTCGCCACCGCCAAGAGATTCCCGAAGGGCTGGCGAGGCAAACCAGAACTCATAGTCTCCAGTCCTTATGAACGCACCAAGGAAACAGCAGAAATTATTGCCCGAGAACTTCATATGAAAGTCAGATACTCCGACCTACTCGCGGAGAGAAAGAATCCTTCGGGTATAGTCGGGCACGATGCCGGAGATCTCGAAGTGAGAAAAGTTTTAGATAAAATTGACAAAAGTTATCATGAAGATGATTTGCGTATTGCAGATGAAGAAAATTTCACCGACCTGAAAAAAAGAGCAAAGAAATTGCTGGGCTACATCAGCCGGAGATATGCAAGTAGAATCATTATGGTGACCCACAGCCGATTTCTTAAAATGATTATTTCGTATATGCAATACGGAGACAAGCTCACCGCCTCACAATACAACACCCTTTCTTTTTTTAATAAAATAGACAACGCCGGGATGGCCATTTGCACCTACAAACATCATTGGCTGAAAAAGAATGAATGGAAGCTCATAGTCTGGAACGACTTGGACTAAAAATACGGCGAAAGAATTTTTTGGTAAAATTCTTTCGCCGTATTTTTTTCCTAAACTTTCTATTTCATCATCGCCTCCCCATCTGTAGCAGACATAAATTTAAACATGTTGCCACCACACGCACTACACTGCCCCTTCGCGGAATATCGTCCTTTGTCATTCTTGGTGACGACCGGATTATTCATCACTTGCATCGTCGGCTTGTTGTCCGTCCTACACTTCATACACAAAGCTTTTAATTCTTGCATAAATATTTTTCTGACCTACGCCTTAAATAAGGCTAATTAATAATAGCACCCTTATATTATAGCATTAATTCCATTCAAAACCACGACCATAGTGTCCCCAAGTGGATGTGTCCGCAAATTTCACTTTATCCAATTTCAAATATTCACGTATCCCGCGAGGACTCAAATCATAGCCGATAATAGATTCCTCCACTCCATCCACCACCGCGACAGCCATCACGGGTTCACTTTTCCCTATTGCATAAGCGAGTTTGGTATAGACTTCCCTCGCCCCGCGTTTCTGTAAAAGTTCCACGGCAATTCTCCGCGCCATATATGCCCCGCTTCGGTCCACCTTCGTATAATCCTTCCCCGAGAAAGAGCCCCCGCCAATAGGGACCTCCGGACCATAATTATCTATAACGAGCTTCCTGCCCGAGAGCCCCGTGTCCGCATCAAATCCTCCAGAGGTCCATTCCCCCGCCGGATTTATCAGATACTCTTCTGCTTCTATAAATCCTTTTACCAATTTCAATAGCTCTTCGTTTTTTGTATTTTGGAAACTCGCCACCACCGTCTTCACCTTGTCGCCTGCCTGCGCAGGCAGGCCATCCATCGTCACCTGGGTCTTGCCGTCATACGGATACACTTCGTAAATTTTCTTACACAAGTCACGCGCGAGCACGTATTCCTTCGGCAAGAATTCCGGCGTCTCATTTGTGGCATAGCCTTTCATTATTCCCTGGTCTCCCGCTCCGCCCTTGTCCACTCCTCTGCCTATCTCCAAGCTCTGCGCCACGATATTAGAAATAATTTTATAATTCTTACCAACTATACTACTCACCACCTTTTCAATATCCACCTTGGCATACGAAGTCACCTCGCCATTGATAGTGATGAGCTTGTGCCCACCCATCACTTCTATAGCCACCCTGCTTTCTTTGTCGTCTTCCAAATAAGCGTCCAAGATACTGTCCGCGATAAAGTCGCATATTTTGTCCGGATGCTTGGGGCTTGTAAACTCAGCCGTTTTTATAGACATTATTTTAATAAAAAATTCCTGGTAATGCAGGAAAGTAT
This sequence comes from Candidatus Nomurabacteria bacterium RIFOXYB1_FULL_39_16, assembly GCA_001787205.1. Lineage (GTDB taxonomy): Bacteria > Patescibacteriota > Minisyncoccia > Phycocordibacterales > UBA9973 > UBA9973. The sequence continues at coordinate 43,425 of MFWB01000010.1, read as the reverse complement.
AAAGACTAATTATCTTTCCTTTTTTAAAGGTTGGAGTTAGCACCACTTCGGTAAACTCAGTGCGGGCTTGCCTTGAGCTTGTCGAAAGGTTGCTGTGGGGTCGCCGAGCCAATTCTCTACCACCACTCTTGATATCTATTTAATTGTAAATGTATTATAGCACCCTATTTTAAAACTTCAACTCTGTGCAGGGAAATTCCATCCAGAATTTCATTGAAAACTTCTTCAATTTCTTTTTGAGATGGTGTTTCTTCTATATACCATTTTTCTTCTTTGGAAATTACCCTATTGTCATTCCACATTTCACTTGCTATTTCTATCGCCCTTTCGTATTCCTCACCCGACAAGTTTTTGTATGTTTTATCTTCTTCTTTTAAAATTCTATCAATAACCATTTCCTGAAAAAGATAACTTATATCAAAAATCCGTCGGCGCCTGGAGGCTGCCACACTAAAAGAATCAAGCCCCTCCTCAACAGCATAATTTTTGATAGCGCAATTTTCACATCTTATTTCTGGAGGACTGACTCTCACATTCCCCGACCCTATTTTTGTACTTCTTTTTTTGCATTGAAAACAAATAAAATTATCTTGCCCGTTTTGGGGTATAGTAAAATATTTAAGCTTGATCTGCGGTAAAATTTTTTTCTCCTTTTTATTCTTGTTGTTTTTGTCTTTCATATTTTTTGGTTTATTGTATTAATAAATGTATGTTTATAGTATAATCGATTCACTAATTTTTACCAAAAAAACGTAAATCTTGAGTTAAAATAGCCTATATTTACGTAAATATCATCCATCTCTCAATTCTAAAACCATATCTCAATGGAAACTTTTATCTCTATGCCGTCGTAGAGATTTTCTTCAAAGCGGATTTGCTTTTTGAGTGGCAAGATATATGTGTCGGAATGCCTATCCGGGAAAATAGAAGTCACCCACTCGCCTTTCCCTATCTTCGCCTTTGCATACACCGCGCCCCAACCCCTCCTCAACCTCCCCTTTTGCATCTCTTTAATCTTCGCCGAAATATCCTCTGGCACCCGCGCAAACCTCCAAGCTCCGCTATCATCTTTGTCTTGATATCCCTCTTTCCAAACAATAACCATGCTCCCAAATCTAAATTTTGATTTAGCGAAATCATGTCGCACAACCGTCCTTTTAGCGCGACCTTCAGTAATTTTTCCCTTTCCGGTTCGTTGTTTGGTTTTTATTTTTAAATTTTTGGGCATCTTTTTCATCAAACAAAAACCGCCGTTAGGCGGTTTTTGTGGTAATTGGCTTGTTTAGAATTTTTCTTTGGTCTTCTGTTGCCTTTCGAATTACTTCTCTGAAAACTTTCTTTTTTTCACTAGAAGATGCCTCACGAAAGAAACGAGAGAATTCTGTATCCTTTTTCTTATTTGAAACCAAAAAATTAAACATATACTTATACTAGCATATTATTCAGATAATCACCAGTGTAATTTTCTTTAATAAAATTGTCAATATTATCAACATTTTCTTTATATTCTTGGGTTGTTCCATCAATGTTTTTTACAAGTAAATATAGCTTAATATCCGGAAAATCTTTTTTTATTTGATTCACCACCACCCTGGCATTGAAGTATTCTTCTATAAAGGACCCCTTGGGAACGTGTCTGCCATCTTTTAATTCTCTTGCTTTTACAAATTCCCACGCTTGAATAGGATCTTGATATACATAAATTACTTGAACAGATTTTTTGTGATCTAAAGATCTTTGTATATTTAATTTAGCTTTATCAATTTTTGAAAAAGTTGTATCAAAAACAAAACTGATATTTTTTTTAATTGCCAAATCATGAATTTTCTCTGCAATAATCGTTGTCGCACACTGAAATAAGTCTGAATTCTTGCCTGTATATTCTGCAAAGTGTTTTCTTAGTTCATCAGGATCAATTCTTAAAATAGAATTTTCTTTTTTAGAAAGTTCTTTGATGAGCCATATAGATGATTCCGTCTTACCAGCTCCCGGAGAGCCCGCCATAAAAACAGAAACAGGATTCAATTCCGATTCATACTTAGAAGTAATATCTTTTGCAATTTGATTTTTGTTTAATCGGGCGTATTCTTCGGCATTTTCTTTAATTTTCAATTCTTCCGCAGAGTAATTCATAAAAACATTTTAACATATTCGGGAGCTAATTGGATATACGTATTCGTATACGTATATGATTTATTTTGGGAAAATTGTTTAAATAATTCGGACGTCCAACGTCCGGAGACAAATAAATCTTTTGTCATAAATACGAATGAACCCCTGGGTTTTGTCTGCTTGGTTTTGATTTACAATTTTATATTTTTCTCATACGATTCATGGCTACTTCAAAATACTTTTTATCATTTTCTATCCCTATCCAATTTCTACCAAGTTTTTTTGCAACAGATGTTGTTGTGCCACTTCCCAAAAAAGGATCAAGGACAATATCTCCCTTATTTGAGGAAGCAAGAATAATTCTACGAAGCATTTCTTCTGGTTTTTGTGTAGGATGAATAGCTCGATTGTCTTTTCCTCTGATTCTTTCTTTTCCTTGAACTAAGGGTAATTGCCACACATCTCTCATTTGCTTAATGGAGCCGTCTTTTTGTTTGTCTGGGTTCATTTTTCTTAATTCTTCATAATTGAAAATCCATTTTTTGCCTTTAACGGCCCAAACAACAAATTCAGTAGAATGAGTAAACACTCTTCTTGTCATATTCGGCATTGCGTTTGTCTTTTGCCAAGTGATTATATTGTTGATTTTAAAATCAAGTTGCTTTAAAACAATCATTACTTCCGAGATATTGTGAAAAGTACAAGATATATAGATTGAACCGCCTTCCTTCAAAACACGATACGCTCCGCCTATCCATTTTCTCGTAAATTGTAAATATTCCGGCGCGGACATTCTGTCCCATTCCTCATTAACCATATACCAATCGCCACCAGTTTTATTTCCTTTCCAATGTAGTCCATTTCCGGATAAATTATATGGGGGATCAGCAAAAATAAGATCAATGGATTCTTTCTCAACCTCGTTACTCATTACTTCTATACAATCTCCCAAATATAATTGATTTTTTTTCATATTATTGTGCAAGTATTCGTTCTCCCCACGACTTTACTACTGTTGGTATCTGTTCAATCCATTCAAGAGAATCAGTGACATTGTTAGTAATGGCAATTATTTCTTCATAAAGACGAGACAATTCTGTATGGGTTAATTTTCTACCAGATTGTTTCAATCTTACTAAAACTTCAAGTAATTTTATAAGTTGCGTGACAGATAGCGGAATAATTTTTTGATGTGTCCCACGATATCCATGTTTGATAGCCATCCAAAATGTTTCTATCGTATCTTGATGTAATCGTGGAGCAATGAAAAGACAATAAACCCCTTTTTCAGGATAGCTTTCTTCAAAATCTCTCACATGACGCATAACTGGTTGTCCTTCGTTGTACCACTGAGAACGATCTGTCAACATGGTTACTTCACATACTGAATTAAATGCTTGATAAAAACATTCAATATCTGGTTTACCCGCGGGAGCTGTAAATGTTGGTTCATTGTCATCTCCCACAGGGTAGTTAGGTTTAATATTAATTGCATCATTGAGGGCATTTATTGCAAGAGCAGTAAGTCTTTCTAGCTCAATACTTTTTTTATTCACAGAGTTATGAATATTACGTAATGCTTCTATGTATTCCTTTATTTTTTCAACATTTTGAGATTCAAAATGTGTTTCAACTTCTTGGAGTTTTCTACGATATTCACGAAGCACTTCAGCGTAAGATTTGAGCTTTTCTCTGTTTAGAGATTGAAAATCTTTAAATTCAAAATTTGGAACTGCGATCAACTTTACTCTCAGATCTCCCACAAAATGTTTGATATCTTCAGTAAGTGCCTCAATAATTTTCTTAAGCTCAATGTCCGTTTCCCATGGCAGTATTGGCTGATTAAGATCAGCCAGATAGTTAATATAATCATCAGCTGTTGTAAAATTAGCCGGAGATGCATTATCAGACGACAAAATACTTTCTATCTCAATCATTCTTCTCGGTTCAAGATCAATATTGAATCCACCTCCTCTAATATAAATATAACGAGTTAATCTAAAATATCGTATTGCGTTGTCTCCGTAATCCCAAAGATTATTCAATAAGGAATTTACTTCGCTTGTCGTTCTTGTTTGTAAAAATTTTTGCGCAAATCTTTTCTGGAATCTATTTTTAAAAGTTCGCTTGTTTGCTTCGCTGGTTTGTGCACGTAATCCCGTTCGATATTCTATTAGTTTTTCTGCTTGTGTGATTATGTTTTGATAATGAATAAGAGTAGGGACAAAAAGTGCAAATTCATCTTTGGTAATACCAACAGGATTATTTCCAAGAGCTTTCCATTTTTTATTAACCTCTTTAATTAAGTGCAATGTTCCAATGAAAGGTTTTATTGCAAAACCATCTTTTTGAGAAAATTCATCGCTAGCGGGATTGGGTACTTGCCATTTTAGAAAATGGATAAAGAAAAGTTTTCCAAGATCATAATCCTCAGATAAAAAGTATTTTCCAAGGGGTGTAATTTTTACTCCGTCAGCTGAATTTTTTGCCACACATAATCCCATTTTATTCATAGGAGCAACAGAATTTCTTCCACGCATTGCAGGGTCTAGATATTGTTGAGTATTAAAAATTTGTTCTGCCACAGCGTAAGACATTTCTTTTTCAATGTCCTTATAGTATCCTTCTTGTTCTTTTGTAAGTTGTGTAGGTTTATAAAGTTTATGTTGAATGAGAAGTATTTGATATTTTATTTGATTGTCTGAATTAAAAGGTTGCCCCTCAAGAATTTTAAGCACATTTAAAAAATTCCTTAATCTTTCAGGATTTCTAACGGTTGTGGAAATTGACCAAGGCTTTTTCATAATTATTTTGTTACTTTACAATAAAAAATACGCTCTATATTATTGTCATTATTACTTTTGCCAGTAGTAAAAGCCTTGTAATCTTTCTCAAAAATTTCTAATTCACCTTTATTCTTCAATATTCTTATTATATCACTATCCTTTATTCTTGCGTTAGAACGACCGTCCCCTGAATCACCGGTATTATTATAAGACAACAAAATATGCTTACATTTAGCATTTTCAATTAAATCTTCAAATGCTTGCGTCGCATTTTTTAAGCAGTAAGAGCTTTTAATATGAGAACGATCCATTTTTTTTGCCACACCAACAACTTCTGGTTTTTTCCATTCTGTCAAATTTTCCATAAGATGATAGGCGTCAGAGTATTGTCTAGAGTTATACGGCGGATCTATGTATAAAACATCACATGAAATTTTTCTAATCAGAATATTTGCATCCTCTTTATAAATTTCATTATTTTTATTATTTAAGTAATCAATTTCTGGTATTAAAAGTTTTGTGGGTTGTAATGTATCTAAATCTTTTCTAAAAGCATCATAATGCCCGACTGTGTTTGCGACTTTATCCATTGCATAAAGCAATGAACAAAGTAAAATATTTTTTTCAGTATCATTTTCTGAAATTTTTTCTATTTCTTGTCTTATTGTTCCAATTTTTTTTGCATTTTCTCTAGAAAAGTAAGTTCCTCCAAAATTCTTTGAAAAATAATTTTCTTCCGGAATTAGTTTATTTAGATAATCAATTTTTTCTGAAATTTTTTCTTTAATATCTTGATTCGTTTCCAAAAATGCTCGTAAGCAAACATAGTTTGCTGATAAAAAATCATTAGAAATTATTTTAGTTTCTGGATTATTAAAACGTTCTCCTACCACACCTGTACCTGCAAAAATATCACAAAAAGAATTTATTTTTCCACATTTTTCAGAAATAATATCTTCAATAAATCCAAGCAATTTATATTTATTTCCAAGATATCTTCTGTTTTGTAATTGGAAATATCCTTTTGTTGATTTTATTGGCTGAAAATAATGTTTGTCTATTTTTGAAATATTTATCCCATAAACTGGTTTTTCAACTTCCAATAATTCAAAAAGGGTTCCTTGTGTTCCTTCGGCAACGTAATTAAACTCTTTATTTTGTTTTTTTAATTTATCGTAAAAACTATAATGCCCGTTTTCAGAAATAATTATAAAATCAATAACAGCTATCCCCATAATTTCACCTGCCTGCGCAATTTTTTCAACAACTTGAATATCTTTCTCGCTCGGAGAAGGATCACCTGTTGGGTGATTATGCACCAAAATAACACTGGCGGCATTTAACTCAACTGCCGGGTAAAATATTTCCCTTGGGTGTAATAATGTTTTATCAAGTAATCCAATACTGATGACCTCTTTTTTTAATAAAGAATTTCTGGCATTAAGATATAAACAAACTAGATTTTCTTTTTTCTTATCTCTAAGATCATAAGTCAAAGAAAGAACATCCTGAGAGTTTTTTATGACAGTCTCGCTTGATTTTTCATCTTCATAATACCTTTTTACTAAAGAAATCGCTGAAACAATTTGAAGTGCTTTTACTTCTCCAATTCCAGAGACTTTTTTTAAGTCATCAACAGTAAGATTAAGAAAATCTCTATCATATTTTTGTATTATCTGTTGTGAAAGTTTTTTGACATTTTTTCCCTTAATTCCACTTCCAAGCAAAATAGCTAAAAGGTCGCTTTTTGAAAGCGCCCTTGAACCCTTTTTCAAAAAGCGTTCTCTTGGTCTGTCTATTTTGGGAATATCTTTAATTTTCACTATATCTAATTCTACCGCATTTATAAAATTTCTCAAACTAAAAAACAACCGTCCTACCTCGGTTGTTTTTTATAACTTATAACTTAATTATAAAATCCTTTTATAATTAGAATTCCATTCACTATATCACCATCTATATCTTTATCTTGATATTGAGCAATATCAACACCAGAAAATGATACACCCGAAGTAAAGGCAACTCCGGGACTCATGGTTACTCCACCAATCTGTACTGGAATTTTTGGAGAGATAGAACCATTTGGGTTTTTTTGAAATACTTCTGTAAATTTATATCTCATATTTTCTTTCAAAATTAATTACTAATTCGACCTGTTCACAAAAGCAAAAAGACGAAAACCTTTCGGTCTCGTCTTTTTGGTAAGAATATTTGTTCTATTTTTTTCGTGATCGAAGATTTTTCTATCTATTGGGTTCAAAAATAATTTTATTGTTTGGACCTTCGATATTTTATGTTCCGTCTTTAATTTTTAGTGAACTATACTAGTAGTATAGCATACTTTTCGTAAAAAAGCAAGCTAAAATATGACTAATTTGTTGCTGAATTTTGTTTAAGTTCCTCCACCCTAAAAGTAACTTTGTATTTGGCGAATGGGACGGGGTTGCTGGCTAACGGAAAAGGAGCGCTAGAAACCAACGATACTTTCCAAGTATCAAAT
>MFWB01000010.1:4112-35930 GCA_001787205.1 Candidatus Nomurabacteria bacterium RIFOXYB1_FULL_39_16 | reverse complement strand
CGGCGTCTGCGGGGCAACGGCTGTCCTCCACAATTTTATTCAAGGTGATGCGTACTCCATTTATATATTTCGTCTCGCCTACTGCTATGACGCCGGTAGTGGCGACTTCAGGCGCGGTCTCTTCTATCATGTCCACTTCTAAAGTATTTCCCGTGGTGAAAGCTCCTTTCACTTTTACATGTTTATTCAGTAAAGTTCCTAGCACGTTGCTTATCCTGGAAAATTTCAAGGGCATAGCATAAGTGATTTCACCCTCTCCTTCTGGAGCCGGAACTACCAAGAAATAATCTCCGCCCTGTTGGGTGAGTTTTCCAGAAAATGATTCTTTGTTTTGGCAAGCTTCAAATTCACACTTGGGGCCGGACCTGCCGACACCTGACCCGTCGGGGCAGATGAGCGCATCCATCGTACAGAAATTTTGTTCTTCTACTTGCTCTCCCGGTCCTTCAGCTTTTGGAATAAATACGAAATAAGCTACGGCACCTACTGCTAATAATATTAAGATTGAAATATAAATTTTTTTCATATCCGGATATTACAACAGAAAGAAAACACCCCGCAAAACGTGAGTTTTGCGTGGTGTTTTTCGCTAACATTTTTCGTAATTTTTACCAATTAATAGCATCCACTGCATCGTCCGCCAAGTCTCTAGCCTCGTCGGCTAAGTCTTCGGCATTGTCATAGTCTTCGTCGTCAAATTCATTTTCAGCATCATCCAAAGTCTCTTCCGCATCATCAAGCAAGTCCTCAGCTTCATTCACATCCGCGCCGTCATCATCCGCATCTTCTATATCGTCGCGGGCATTGTCTATCGCATCACGGGCATCATCTATCGCATCCTCTGCATCGTTTTCATCTCCGTTTCCTCCGTCTACATCGTCATATGCGTCTTCAGCATTTTCATAAGCATCATCCGCTTTGTCATACGCTTCGTCGTAATCTTGTTCCACATAAAAGGCGATAACGGAATCCAGGATATCATCCTCCGCTTCATCCAGACTGCCTTGTGCCGAGCTCGTGTCGTCATTAGAATCATCAATCTCATCTCGGGCATCTTCTATCATCACGAGCGCTTCTTCTATTCTCACTGATGCGCTTTGCTTTTCACTATCTTCCCAGATAGGTGGGAGTGGATTTACCCCGCTCACATATCCGCCCATTAATTCAACGTACTTCGCTCGAGAAGCGGAATCAAAAGTTCCGTAAGCCGCAAGACCATAGTTCCCCTGCCAGAGCATCACTGCCTGATTGGTCCTGGGACCAAAGACTCCATCGGGATACATATTCATCCCATAGCCGACACCAGTCAGATATTGCTGGAGACAGCGCACATCCTCCCCCCTTGAGCCCACCATCAAATCACGGGAAAATCCGCAACCAGACGCCTCGGCGTTAAAAGCAAATAAAGCTACCGCTCCCAAAAATACTACCTTTAAAATGTTTGTTTTCATAGTCTTTTTATTAGTTAGGGCTAATACTCCCATACTACTCCAATCCCCTTTTAAATTCAATCTTCCACAATTAGTAGCTTGCTCGGGTGTCTGTGTCCGTTCACTATCCTCACCTTGGCAACAGGCACTTTGAAATGGCTCGCTACGAGCATAAGGACGCGATTGTTCGCCTCGTTTCGTTCCGCTTTTTCACGAACTGAAACTTCAAAATGGTCTACAGATTTTTTCTTCTGCGAAAAAGATTCTTTAGAAGCGCCGGCGGCAACTTTCACGTGTACGTACATTGCCCGAGACTATTTACCGATAGGTTCTTCAAAATTAGGATCCTCGGTATTCTCCGGAATAGTTTCTGGATTATTGGTCGTCACTTCTTTATATACTGAACCATTCGGAGTGGTACACTCTCGCGGAGTGCCGTCCGTGACAGGAAATCCTGCTCTCGCGCAATCTGCAAAATCGGTGACGATAGTAGTCGTCTCCTCATCCGTAGACCTTAAATCCAAATACATAAGATATCCTAAAATAACTAAGATGACTACTCCTACGATAATCCACACTGTTTTGTTGCTTTTTTCTTCCATAAAATTATTTTTATTTATTAATACTAATACTTATAATTATACCTCATCTCATCCCCGTGTCTATGTTGAAGTCCACAGTGCTTGTCTCAAATGATTTGATGGTCACAGGCACCTTCTCCCCGGCTTTGATTCCAGCCGGCACTATTTGGACGAAATAATTTCCGGGACCAAGAGCTATTTTATAATTCCCCTCTGCGTCAATTTTTCCTTTTACATTTACTGAAACTTTATCACTGTCATAGACGACCACTTCCCGTTCCCAATATGCGCTCGGAGGAGTGACGCACGGCTCTCCTTCTTTCTCTGGGCCCGGACAATTTGGTCCGAAAGTAATGTGCCCCGCCACATACCCAGCCGCCAACCTGATGGATGACTCAGTTGACTCGGTGCCTAGATTTGAATTGTTGAGAGCCTGGTTATTGTTTTGCGTTTCATAAGCCCAAAGCATCAAACCCGCTAAAATCACCAACACCACGATAGAAATTAATATTTTTTGATTATTCATATAAATAGATAGTTAGTTAATAACTTTAATTATATCACACTTCGACTTGAGTGCCTCTATATCTGACGTAGTGAGAGCCTTATTATTACCTTGATTGAATTCATACATGATGGCTTTCTTGTCCTCCACGTGTCCGAGCCCGAGCGCATGACCGAGCTCATGCGCTAAAACTCGCACCAATTTGTCTCTGTTGCTAAATTCATAAATATCAATCTGTCTGCTCAGACCTTCTTGCATATACACACCTTCTTCAAATGACTCTCCGCGTGAAGCGCCGATGGTATTGTACTTTTCCACGGCCAAGTTGAGCGTAGTAGCCAAGCGGTTCAAGACCACCACCATAGAATTTATTTCATCCACCATTTCATTAATTTTTTTACGTGTCGCTTCCGATTTGGATAATTTATACTCACTTTCAGCTTTTGCAAGTTCTGTTTTTAAACTCGTAAATTTCGTTTTGAGAGCATCGTACGACGCGCGATTGTTTTGCACGGTGATTCCGAGGCTTGTGAGCTTGCTCGTGGCTTGTTGCCGATAATCGTAAATTAAATTAATTTTTAAAACATTATACGCGGAGCTAGTTGACTCATAAGCGAAGAGTTCCACTCCGGCAGACTTTTCCCAGATGGCTTCCGCGTCAGCAAGAGCGCTTAAAAAATATGTTTTTGAGATATTAAATTCTTTGTCAAAAGTATTGAGGGTATACGGTATCGGCTCTTTACAGGGCACTCGGGAATAAATAAACGACTTCACGTTATTCCAAATGGGCGAAAGTTGCGCAGACAAAACGTCTCTGTATTGATACACCAATACTCCCGCAACAACAATAAATATTAATTTCAGTAAAAGTTTTTTCACAGTATTAATTTTTCCCGAATTTTATTTCTCAGTCAGAGTGTAGCGGTCTAAGATAGCTTCAAAGATTAAAGGAGCGACGATGGTGGCGTCGGATTCAATCACGAACATCGGAGTTTCTTTCGTTAGTTTATCCCAAGTGATTTTTTCGTTCGGAGTTGCTCCTGAATACGAACCATAAGAAGTAGTACTGTCTGAAATCTGACAGAAATATCCCCAAGGTCGGACCGGCTTCTTCAAATCATATTTTATAGAAGGCACTACACAGATTGGGAAATCTCCAGAAATTCCTCCGCCAATCTGGAAGAATCCGAGCCCTGCACCGCCTTCTGAAAGCTCTACATATTTATCATACAGATACATCATATATTCCACACCCGTCTTCATCACACTTGGTTTTATTTCTCCCGCCTTGCAATATCCAGCAAAAATATTTCCGAGAGTGGAATCTTCCCAGCCAGGCACCACGATAGGCAAATTCTTTTTCGCCGCTTCAAGGAGCCAGCAATGTTCCGGATTGCCTTCGTATTTGCCCTTCAATTCATCAGACAAAAGTATTTGATAAAAATATTCGTGCGGGAAATATCTCTCACCCTTCGCTTCCGCTGCTTTCCAATATTTCAATATAATAGGCTCCATCACGCGAAAAGCTTCTTCTTCTGGAATGGAAGTATCCGTCACTCGCCTCTCCCCTCTGTTTAAAATAGCCTCGTCATCTTCTTTGGTAAAATATCGGTAGTCAGGATAATCCTTGTAGCTATCGTGCGCCACCAATCTAAAAATTGATTCTTCCAAGTTTGCCCCGGTGCAAGATACCGCATGAATTTTCCCTTCTTTTATCATAGCAGCCAATGTGATCCCCATCTGCGCAGAAGACATGGCGCCACCCATAGCAAGGAGCATTTTTCCACCATCATCTAAATGTTTCTTGTATGCCAAGGTAGCATCCTTCATCGCCCGAGAGTTAAAGTTGTGGAATAATTTCTGAAACAAACCCAAAATTGTAGTTTCGTTTTTCATAAATACATTATATAAGATTTCTGCAACAAAAGGCAATCCACTGGACATAGAGCATCCCCTTTTGGGAGCTTAGCTCCCAAAACTATTCTAGTAACATATATTTCAGTTCTTTTTCCTCTTCTTTTTTTCTTAGAATTTCTGGTAGGGTTGTTCCACAAAAAGATTTATATTCTTTTATACTGTTAAATTGCTCTAACACTATACCCTTCGCACAAAACGATTTAGATGCTTCTCCCACATATTCCTTAAAACTTGAAATAGTTAACTTTTTCATCCACTCTTTATTTAAATTTTTATGCACTTTATAGTTCAAATTTACATACACACTCAAATGTAAAAGATACTCATTTGAATTTGCGTGTATTGCTTTATATGTTCCTTGAAACAAAGATCCGCTGCGTTTATATTTTTCATTAAAATAATTTGTATACCCAGTAGAAAGCCTATGCATAAATTTTTGTATACCATCATCCACAAGCGGTTCTAAAATAAAATGGTAGTGATTTTGATTTAAACAAAATGCCACAAAATTTATTAATTTCTTCTTTTTGGAAGCTAAGCTCCCAAACTGTAATTCTTCACGAGAATATTCATAAACACTTCCAATCGGATCCCTCGTATTAAAAAATGACATACAAACAAAAAACCGGGCAACATCTTCTGGGTCCATAAAAATATCCCGCTTATCTACTCCCCTATTATAGATATGATAAAATTCCCCAGTTGCAAATTTTATGTTTCGCATTTAAGCAGTATAGCATCTTTTTTGGGAGTTTTTGGGAGCTTAGCTCCCAAAATGCTAAACGCCCGACAAGCACCCGCTAGTTTGCTTTTGAGTTTAAAATATGCAATAATGACCCTATGATTTTAGTAGCGAAGATTCTGCCCTATGCGCAGATTATCCTTTCAGTAATATTGGTAACGGCTATTTTGCTCCAGCAATCTGCTGCCGGTGTAGGGGGCGCCCTGGGCGGAAGCGATGGTGACTCTTTTCGTCATACCCGCCGAGGTTTTGAAAGATTCCTTTTCTATTTAGCTCTGGCCTGCGCCATTCTTTTTGCTTTATTTGCATTTTTGTCTATAATTATCTAGTAAGCAAGATACTTAGGCTTATTTAGTTGTTACGTTATAATTCTCAATATGGAAAATTTTTATAGTCGGATACGAAATTTCACACTACAAAAGAAAGATAAGATAAACGCCGCCCTGGCCACTTTCTCTAAAAAAGAATGGGTCATTTTCGGTGTATTGTTTCTGACTCTTTTGATAAGCGCTACAGCCATAGTGCAGAATGTCAATAAATCTCTAATGGTAAGTGTCCCCTTGCGCGGAGGGTCTGTCTCTGTCGGCATCATCGGCACTCCACGTTTCATAAATCCCGTACTAGCCACTTCTCCGGTAGACCAAGATATGGTCTCACTCGTTTATTCCGGTCTGATGAGAAAGGGTCCTGACGGAACACTCATCCCCGACTTGGCGGAAAAGTATGAGATGTCCAAGAATGGTTTGATTTATACTTTCACTCTAAGAGATAAAATATTTTTTCAGGATGGAGAGCCCATCACCGCCGATGACATAGTGTTCACCATCAATAATGTCAAGGATTCAATAATCAAAAGCCCGCGCAAGACAGACTGGGACGGTGTAACAGTGGCAAAGATAGATGACAAGACTTTAGAGTTTACTTTGAAACAGCCTTACTCATCATTTTTAGAAAATGCGACACTTGGAATTATGCCCGAACATCTATGGAGCAACTCTCCGATAGAACTCAACACGGCCAATACTTCTCCGATAGGGTCTGGACCGTACAAGATTGATGACGTCGTCCGAGAGTCCTCTGGAGTAATCAGTTCTTACCAATTATCTTCGTTTAAGAAATTCATCTTGGGTGAGCCATATGTCAAAAGTATAAGTTTGTATTTTTATTCAAACGAAGAATCCCTCTTGGGCGCGCTTGACACTGGTGAAGTAAACCAGATAAGCTCCATCACCCCACTCAATGCGGATATTTTAAAAGAAAGAAATTATGAGATAGGGTCTTCGGTGTTGCCGAGAGTATTCGGACTCTTTTTCAACCAAAATCAAAATCATCTTTTCACAGACAAAGTAGTGACCCGGGCCATTGATAGAGCAATAGATAAAAATAAAATAATTCGCGAAGTGCTTTTCGGATATGGAATCGCTATTGACGAACCCATACCTCCCAATATGATTGCTTACCGAGAGTACCAAGAAGAGAATCTTTCTCGTGAAGAAATATTAGAGAGTGTGCAAAATAGTTTAATTAAAGATGGGTGGACCAAGAGAGAAGACGGCTTCCTACAGAAAACCACTACCGACAAAAACAAGAAAAAGACGGTTGCCCCCTTGCAGTTTTCCATTTCCACAGGCAATGCACCGGAGCTGGTGAAAACCGCAGAATTAATAAAGCAAGACCTGACAGCCATCGGTATGAAAGTTGATATTAAAACTTTTGAAGTAGGCAATTTAAACCAAAGTGTAATCCGACCACGCAAATACGATGCTCTCCTTTTCGGACAAATCATCACTCACGAATCCGACCTATACGCTTTCTGGCACTCTTCCCAGAGGAAAGACCCAGGACTCAATGTGGCAATGTACACCAACGTGAAAGTTGATAAAATTTTAGAAGATGCATTCGTCACGGTAAACGAAGAAGAGCGAACAAAGAAATACATCCAATTTGAAGATGAAATCAAAAAGGATATGCCCGCAGTCTTTTTGTACAGTCCCAACTATATCTATACGGTTCCGGCTAACTTACAAGGGTCTGCCACGAGCCATATCGTCTCTCCTTCGGATAGATTTCTAAATATATATTCGTGGTACACTGAGACAGAAAATGTCTGGAAAATATTCACTAGATAAATTATAAATTAAGAATACCGCATTAAAATGACAAAAAAAACAAGACTGCAATTCAGTTCTCTAACTATCGAGAACGAAAAACCCGCCCACGTAAACACCAAGCCGAGCGTAGCGTCCCCGGAACATAGGCATCCGATGCCTGGAAGGGCGCCAGAGGACAGAAAGAGAACAACCAAGACCTCCACTTACCAATACACCAAGAAAAGATTCGGGCCACCCGCGAAAGGAGGTCGCCAGTTTGATGTTAAGAACCAATACAAAAATGCTAAAAACGTAAAAATCCCTCCTCCGGAAGCTGGAGTAATACGCATTGTTCCCTTAGGTGGCGTAGAGGAAATAGGCAAGAATATGACCGCCATAGAAATAGGCGACGACATTATCATCGTTGACGCCGGTATGCATTTCTCCACCGAGGCAACCCCGGGAGTTGATTATGTCATCCCCAACACCACTTACCTGGAAGAACGCAAGGATAAAATTCGCGCTCTCTTTATCACCCACGGACACTTGGATCACATAGGGGGCGCGCCTCTAGTGCTTTCACGCATCGGCAATCCACCCGTCTATTCCAGAAAGCTTTCCATCCTCCTGATGAGAAAACGCCAAGCAGAATTCCCGCACCTGCCAGCTATGAAAGAAAATGTCGTGGAGACGGACTCTGTAATAACTTGCGGGAAAATAAAAGTTAGATTTTTCGGCGTCACTCACACTATCCCCGACTCGCTTGGGATAATTGTAGAAACTGAGCACGGCTGGATAGTAACCCCGGGAGACTACAAGCTTGACCAGGTGGATGGAATAGTCTCCAAGGAAGAAGAAAAGGAATATTCCGTCTTTGATAAAGCGAAGGTCCTCCTCTTGATGACCGACTCCACCAACATTGAGAATGAAGGATTTTCTTTGCCGGAAGTAAAAGTGCATCAAGGTTTGGAAAACTTATTGAAAAAGTCACACGGAAGATTAATCATTGCCGCTTTCGCCTCACACATCACCCGATTGGCGCACATCGTCAAGGTGGCAGAGGCTATGGGCAAGAAGATAGCCATTGACGGGCGTTCTATGAAGACCAACATTGACGTGGCGATAGAAGCCGGATTCTTTACTCCTAAAAAGGGCGCCATTATTCCACTAGAAGAAGCGGGCAATTATCCTCCCAACAAAGTCGTCGTCTTGATGACCGGAGCGCAAGGTGAGGAATTCGCCGCTCTCAATCGCGCCGCGAACAAATCCAATACTAAATTCGCGCTTCATAAAGGAGACACTATTATCCTCTCTGCTTCCATCGTCCCTGGCAACGAGCTTCAGGTTCAAAAAATGAAAGATAATCTGACCAGATTGGGAGTACGCATCATCAGCTACCGCACGGGTGGCGAAGACTTCGTGCACGCCACCGGACACGGTAACCAAGAAGACATCAAATGGCTCCACAGAAAGACTCATCCTAAATTCTTCATCCCCATACACGGTCACCATTCAATGCTTGTACGGCACAAGGAGCTCGCTATGGAACTCGGGATGCCGGAGGAAAATATTGTCGTTCCAGACAACGGCTCCATCATTGAGATTTCCCCAGATGGAGGAAAAATGATACTGCGAAAAGAAAAAGCGCCAAGTAGCCCGATGATGGTGGATGGAACTTCCATCAGTGATACACAAGACGTCGTCATCCGCGACCGACAGATGCTTTCTCAAGACGGAATGTTTGTCATCATCGCGCTTATGGACCAGAAGACCGGCAAGTTAAAGAAGTCCCCCGACTTAATCTCCCGCGGATTTGTTTACTTGAAAGAAAATCAAGAACTTCTGCGCCAAGTGAGAATCATCATCAAGAGCGGAGTGGAAGACACCGCCGCGAAGATGAATCAGAGCCATTCAAACAATGGACCGATGGACTTTGACCAGATTAAAGCGGTTCTCGGCGAAAATATTTCAAAATTCTTGTATCAAAAAACCGGTAAAAGACCATTGGTTATACCCGTGATATTAAGTGTCTAAAATATGTTTAAAGATAATAAAAAACTAAAAAATATCTTCTTGATGGGTTTTTTGATGTCTTTGCATTTAGCCTTCACCTCTTATATCAATTCCAGCTTCCTTTCCCTTTCTTCCAGCGAGAAATATGTCGGTTTGATATATATGTTGGGCTCCATAGCTTCCATCTCCGCGCTTTTCTTTGTCCCTTTAATGCTTCGGAAAATGGGAGGATACAAATTCCTGCTTTGGTCTTCGGGATTGAATGCCCTCTCCCTTCTCTTTTTGTCTGTTTTGAAAACTCCCGCCCAAGTTATCCTTATTTTTGTTTTTTATTTTACTCTCAACAACATACTCATCTTTGCGCTTGATGAGATGTTGGAAATATTTTCCAGAAATTCTTCCACCGGGAGAGTGCGCGGATTGTATCTGACCGTGGTCAACTTAGCCTGGGTGCTAGCGCAATTTTTCTCCGGCAAAACCTTGGCGGAATTTTCTTTTTCCACCATTTACGTTATCGCTTTTATCATAATGAGCGTCTTCTTCCTCTCTACTCTCTTGAGCTTAGAGAGCCTAAAGGACCCGAAATATGACAAGACTTTCGCTTGGCAGTCGTTCAAAAAGTTTTTTACCGATAGAAATCTTGCCCGTTCGTACAAGATAAATTTTCTTCTGCAGTTCTTTTATGCCTGGATGGTCATTTACACGCCGATTTATTTATTCGCGCATCTGGGTTTTGATTGGAAAGAAATCGGCATCATCTTCACCGTTATGTTATTGCCGTTTGTCTTTATCCAGTTTCCTCTCGGCCAATATTCGGACAAGATAGGCGAAAGGAAGATGCTGATGATTGGATTTTTTATCGCCGCTATCGCCACCTCGGCGTTATTTTTCATAGATAAGCACGAAGTTTGGATATGGGCTTTCGTATTGTTCTGCACCAGAGTCGGAGCTGCCACCATAGAGGTGATGAGTGATGTTCATTTTTTCCGACAGATTGGCAAAGAAAATGACGAGTTCATCAGCGTATACCGAAACGCCGGCCCGACGGCTTATGTCCTCGCGCCAATCACCGCTTTTATTGTATTCCTGCTGACCCCGTCTTTTAACTTTATTTTTCTCATCCTGGGAACTTTGATGTTTTATGGGGTCTATCTATCTTCAACAATCAAAAAAAACGATATTTAAAATCACCACCCCGCCCTAAAGGGCACCCCTCCTCCACAAGGAGGGGAGGATACAAAAATTCGCATGAAAATTGTTCATAACATAACTAAGTTATTTGAGAGAAGAAAAGAATTAAGAAATCATAGCACTCCAGAAGAAATTTTATTGTGGCTACAACTCAAAAATTCAAAAATTGGTTTCAAATTCAGAAGGCAACATAGTATTGGAGGATATATTGCAGATTTCTACTGCCCAAGCAATAGATTGGTAATTGAAATTGATGGTTCACAACACTCTAAAAAAGAAAACAAAGAATACGACCGAATCAGAAGCGCGTTTCTGGAAGGTTTGGATATAAAAGTTTTGCGTTTTACAAATTTGGAAATAAGTACTGAAACACAGATGGTTGTGGATAAAATAAAAGAAGAGCTGAATTCCTCCCCTCCTTGTGGAGGAGGGGCATTTCGACTTTAGTCGAAAGGGGTGGTGATTGAGATTCTAATTTGAGTGGTGATTTTTTAGCAAGTGATTTTTATATATATTTTCTTTATAAGGTTTCAAGCGAACTATCTTAACTAAAAGACCTTTATCTTTTAAATCTTTTTTAAGATTCTTTACGTACGCTTTTTGGTCATAACCGAGAGCAATAATATGCGGACGGATTTTCGCAATATGTGAGATGTGGTCTTTCGTCCCGGCTAACAACGCCTTGTCAACCAAGCCGCATTTTTCCACCAAGGCCCTCCTCTCTTTTTCATTTTTATCGGGATACTTCCCTTTTATTCTAAAAACATTTCTATCTCTTCCGATTGAGACAATCAGAAATGAATTCTTTGCCAGGCTTTTCGCTTGTTTGAAAAAATTCAAATGCCCCTTGTGTAGTCCGTCAAAGGTTCCAAATACCATTATTTGGGTTATTCCTCCCCTCCTTAATGAAGAAGGGGTTAGGGGTGGTTTTCTGTTTTCCACAGTTCCTTTTGACATCATATAAGGTAAGTATATACTAAATGAGTTCCTTTTTAAAAATATAAGAAATGATTTGGGGAAACTGGTTAGATTCCAGTGCAGTGCCGCTACGGTAAGTCCTGATACGCCATTTGGCGAGAAGGAACAAGCCCGACTACCAATCATTTTACTTGTCCCGAGCAGGATAACCCCTTCTTTTTTGAAGGCCCAAAATTCTGCTCAAAATTTTATTTGCAGAATTTTTTTTATGTCTAAATTTATAATAAAAAATAAAAAAGTAGTTTTACTGGTTTTAATTTCCTTTGGAATTTTGGGGTTAATTTCTGTAAAAATTTTTCAAGCACAAAATTCATTACCCCCTCCTTTCTCCTCCCCCTACGTAGGGGGAGGTCGGGTGGGGGTAGAAGAAAATAACCTAGTTTTTATAAATGATATTCCTGGAGAAACAAGTGTCTATAATTTTATGGACAGACTGCGGAGCGAAGGCAAAATAACTTTCACAGATAAAACTTATTCCGGTATGGGAAAGTTTATTGAGGAGATAAATGGATTAAAAAATAATGGGAATCAGAGTTGGATTTATTATGTGAATGAGATTGAGGCGCAAGTCGGCGTTTCAAATTATAAAATTAATAAGGGAGATATAATCTCTTGGAAATATGAAAAAAGTTACTAAGGTCTTGTTGGTTCTCGCGGTTTTGTTTTTTTATTCCCCTGTTTTGGCGGAAGAGGTTCCGCCAGTTACGGTCACTCCGGACCCGGTCACTATTCACCTAACCATTACCAATGGCGCCAATTCGGCATATGATAACGATATAACCGTCACCGCTTGCAACAGCGATAATGGCGCGACCACAGAAGTAAAGGTGACGGCATATTGCGCGATTTTACAATCGGGGGTTGAAAGTGATTGGAATTGGGACTGGGCCCCGGGCGCTTTTTTAAACTCTCTTGCCGATATAGCGGGCTATACAAGCCAAGATAGTACCGGTGGCGATGTTTACCATTACTGGAGTTGGTCTTTAAACGGGGGTTATGCGGATGTGGGTTTAAATCAGCATAATTTGGAAGCAAACGATTTAATTTCATTAAGTTTCGTAGACCCAATAGAAGAGACACCAGAAGTCACCCCGGGGGAGGATGAGAACACAGAAGAACAGCATAGCTCATCGTCCGGCAGTCGCAGTTCAAAAAAAGAAGAAAAAGCAATCTTTAATCTAGAAAAAGCTTTTGAATTTATAATTTCACAACAAAAAGAAAAAGGATCTTTCGGAGAAGATTTATATACTGACTGGACAGCCTTGGCGCTTGCGACAACCCAAAATTACACGAAAGAAACCATAAAGCTTGTAAAACATTTTGGAGAACTTAAAATCTCCGGCACTGTTCTGACTGATTATGAACGGCACGCGATGGCTTTGATGGCGCTCGGGTTAAATCCGTACAATACTAATGGAGAAAATTATATAGAAAAAATAATTAGCAGTTTCGATGGAAAACAATTTGGTGATGTAAATGAAGACAACGACGACATTTTTGCTTTGATTGTTTTAACCAACGCAGGCTATACAGTAGAAGACAAAATGATAGCAGATGATATCTCTTTCGTCCTAGGAAGACAAAGAGAAAACGGTTCTTGGGATGAGAGCGTGGATATGACAGGAGCAGGCATTCAAGCCTTGGCAAACTTTTCCCCTACCCCGGGAGTAGGGGAAAGTTTAGATAAAGCGAAAAAATTCTTGAAACAAAGCCAAAAGAAAAATGGCGGTTGGGATGAAAATACTTCTTCTACTGCTTGGGCAATCCAAGGTCTAAACGCACTCGGTGAAGAACTAGAGGATTGGAAAATGGATGGAAATACTCCACTTGATTATCTGACAACCATACAAGATGTTGATGGCGGAATAAAAAATGAAAATCTGGAAAATAGAATTTGGCAAACCGCCTACGTCATCTCAGCCTTGTCTGGAAAAACTTGGAATCAAATAATGCAAAATTTCGAAAAGGTAGAATCACTCACGGTCACCGAACAACCTAAACAAATAGCGATAAAACCAAAAATCATAAAACCTAAACCGAAAAACTTGGTCAATCAAAACACAGCAACCGCAATAAACAGCCTCGCCCCAGAAAGTGAGCCTAAAACAGAAGAAAGTGGATGGTTCTCAAAACTAATATACAAAATATTTTCTATCTTTTAAATTCCACAATTTTCCCCGCCCGGATTTCAACCTTATCCGCTTTGCGAAGCTTCCCTAGGGTTCCCCTAGGTAGGATATCGTAGTGTTTTATCTTATCTAGTTCTTCATCTATACCCCACAGGTTGCCATCTTCCCTTTCCCAGCCTTGTTCAAAAGTATTTAGATTAAGGAGTCCGGAATATTTCCGGAGAGTCTTTACCCCATTGTCTAAAAAGTATTCGTGAAAATATGACATCACGAGCTCGTGGAGGTTTTTATAAATAGGCTCGCGATAACGCAGAACCGCGTGATTAGTCTTGGAAAGCGCGCCCCAGAAGCCCCCAACCTTAAATGGGGCGATTACATGGTCATAGTCTTCTCTCGAGGCCTTCAGGTGCACCACATACGGGGTAAAGCCGTGCAGAGACAAGATGTAAGCCCCGAGCAACGCTCCCTCCAGACAGTGCGCATTCTTTGCTCTTAAAGTAGCTAGTGGAGATTTCAAGGTCTCTCCTTCTTTTTCAAAATTAAATTTAAGAACATTCAAAAAGTCCTGCACCTTGGCCGGTGTGTTTAATTTTTTCACTAGTGATTCTTCCTTTTTAGTAAACCGAAACATTTCTATTTCAGTTATTTCTTCTTCGCTTTTTTTGGTTTTTTGACATCCTTGCGGTATGCGTTGTTTCCTTTTCCCATAATTTTTTCCCGCCACGGCGGGACAAGTTATTTAATTAATAATATACTTTTATTATATCTCTTTTTTGTAGAAATGAGCAACCGATAATAGGGAAAGAAGCGCGAAAAATGCCGTGAGCGCCAACATCGGAATGGAAATATATCCTCCAAAGACAGAAACTAGTTTTTGGTAACAAGATACACCCGAAGCATCACAAGGTAGATTTGAATTTTGTCCGAAGTAATAGAAAAAGTTCTGATAAACAGACAGCAAGAAACCGACAGAAAGCAGTGGCATCGCATAACGGACCACCCTCCTGTCTTTGTCCCATAGAGCCACGCCGAACATCAGCACCAAGGGGAACATAAATATTCTCTGCCACCAGCACAAGTAACACGGCAAGAAGTTGGCGACCTCGGAATAAACCAAAGGAAAAACAGAGGCAAAAAGAGAAATCAAAAAGCTCAATACCAAGAAATGCTTATCAATAAAGTCCAAGTAAAAATTCCTGTTTTTTTCTTTGGGTATGAAGAAAAGCAAAAAGAGCGCCACCACCGAAAGTATCTGGAGAACGATAGCCCCCGAACCGAGAAATACATTCAAGTAGTAAAGAGTGTTTAAATTCATATATGCAACTTACAGGGGCAATTGACAAGAAGTCTTTAGGGCTAGTTGTTCAAAAGTAACTTCCCCTTCAAGTCTTGAGCCATCAGCAAATTCCCAAGTAGGATAGCTCATTATTTTTTTATCTGCGCACATTTGTACCTGACCTCTACCATCAGCGGTTGAACATTCAACGTAAGGCAACAATTTCTGTGACGCGCCGAACATTTTCTTTGTGGCCTGGCAATGCGTACACCAGAAAGCGCCATAAAATACCGCCCCTTCATCTTTCAGACAAGTGGCAAAGGCGTCATATTTGCCCGGTCCGACTGGCACAGTGCTATCCATCCTCATTACTACAGTGGTAATTGTCCCTAAAACTAAAAGAATTATTATAGAAACGAAAATTTTTATATTTTTATCCATAGTATATTTTATCAAGTTAGAAAATCTTTGGCAAGAAAATTATTAATCCCACAATGGCTGCGACAAGGGCGGACATCAAGACAGCGGCAGCGGACACGTCTTTCGTATCCTTCGCGTATGGATGATATCCGGGAGAAGTCAGGTCTATGTCTATCTCAATGGCGGTATTGAACACTTCTGAAACCATCACGAACCCGATGGCAAAGATTAAGGCAACCCACTCAATATCGGAAACATTAAAATAAAATCCGGCGATTACCACAGCCACAGCCGAAAGCACGTGCACAGAGATGAGCCTAGTCGTTTTCCAAACGATATACATTCCCCTGAAAGCATTCAGAAACTTCTGGCTGTATTTTACTTTTTTCCAAGCTTTTTGTTCTTCTTGAGAATCCATAAAATATTTCTAATGCGGGTTTGTAACATTCGCTGGATTTGAATCTTCGCTCTCATCAAATTTTTTTCGCAAAAGTAAAAATTTCTTGAGCGCTTCAGACTGTTCTTTCCCACTATTGTTGCACTCTCTTAATTCTTCTTCAAATGCAATCTCTTCGTTAGAAGAATAATCAAGATAATGTTTCTTCTCTTCCATCTTTATACTATTTAATCCTTCCATAAATACATTATATCACATCTACTGATACTGTATATATACTGGCCGAGGGTTTAATTTCAAGAGACTTTCGGGTGTCATAATCACCGTCCCAGGGTCAAAAACATCATTTTTATAAAACAATTTAAAACCGGTAAACTGCACAGGTTCTTTATAGACAAATTGTTGGTAAGTATTTATCTTCTTCGCAGCCCCTCCCCAGCCATCCATATGCATCACAATCTGCACTTCGGGCATTGTATTAATCAGTTTGTAGTTGGTAACCATTTTTTGTGTGTAGCGATGAATGACCAGAACTTTCGGTGTAAGTTTGTTTGCCTTCACTATGTTCGCGAGATAATTTGAAGCGAAGTTTATATCCGCGGCATCCAGTGTCCCCACTACTTTCCCGGGACGAATATCACCCTTCATAGAAAATTCGGGGTCAATGCCGAGGTGTACGTTCGGCAATTTCAAATATTTTTCAAGCAATGGAACTTCCGTCTCCACTTTGGAAAAGCCGAGCTGAATATCCAAGAAAACAATTGCGTTTATTTTCGCAGCTATTTTTAGCACTTTATCTATTTCAGCAGAAGGCATCCTGGCTCTATATTTACCATCAGCCCCAGCGCTACCCTGGGCCACCACAGCGATATAATGAAGAGCGGGAATGACGGGTGTGTTTGGGTCGGCAGTATTCCATTTATCCACTTCTTTTTTTAATCTCGCCAGCATTTCTTCTTCTTTATATTCTCCGAGAACTCCCATCTTGGTTGAGTAAAGGTTGCCGTAATAAGCAATGATGCGATTAAAAGGTAGAATAGCTCCTGCGTTGGGATAAACTGTTTTAACGGGCCAGATATTGGGCGCAGTTGGTTTAGGGGGGATGGTGATGGTCGTTTCTACTCCGGTTTTCGGGTCTTTTACAATTTTAGTAGTCGGGCCCGGAGGGATGGGGTTGTTGGCTATTTCATTTAATTTTTTATCGTAAGCGATAGTATCCAGCGGTTTGATGACGGGCGCAGTTGGTTTATTTTTCACTTGGAGGACATCCGCGGTTTGATCATTTTTATTGTAACGCACCACTCTGTCCAGAAATGGAGAAAGATTGAAAAATAATACAGAGAGAGAAGCCGCCAATATTAAAAAGACCCAGTTTTTTTTGCTCATGCAAGAGCAAGTATAGAGGAAAAGGCTTCTTATTGCAACGTTATTTATATACTGAGAACCTCATTCAGGGTGCTTCCTTTTTTGTAAATTATTAAATCGCTTTTCTTTTGTTCCCAAGTTCTCTGTATCGCTTCAAGGATTCTCCAGCTTTCAAGCACTTCACTGCTGGAAATAAATAAATCGTGCTCCCCCGCTATCGTGGCCCTGATGACGCGCTCATAGGCTTTCGGTTCGTGTTCTATGTTAAAAATCTTTTCCCCACCATCTTTATATTTGATTTTTATTTGCGTCAATTTTTTATCAAAGGCTTTTCCCGTAGAGAGGACTATCGGCACCCCACGCCACGCCGGTTCTCTTGATGCCAAGTTAATGGAGACGAATGTTTCCGTCATACTGTCCTTATTGCCGACTTCCTCGCGGTATCCTTCATACTGACCCCTTTTTACGCATTCGTGTTTACTGACATCGCAGATGATTCCCAGATTTTGGAGCGCTTCTTCCCGGCGAACAATATCAAAGCTTCCGGCGAGCACCACCGAAATCATTTCAACGAGGTGGCTCTGCACGAAATCTTTCAACGCCCCGGTTTGTTCGTAGAAATTCACTCTCCCTTCTATGTCTATTTTTTCAATCGCGGTTATTTCAATGCCGGAGATATTGTTTCTATCCCATTTTTCCGTGACCACCTTTTGTAAAGATTCTTTTGCCAGATAATGGTCCACTCTATAGATTTGCTCCTCGGAAAAATATTGATCAATGTGCTCAATCAAACTTTGCGCGGATTTCAAATCATTGCCGAAGGGTTTTTCCAGCATTATCTTTATATCATCCTTACCGAAATTATCACTGATTATTTTTACGACATCCGACACCGCTTCAGGCGGAACTGCCAAATGAAATATTTTCTCTCCATCCTCTTTGATTAAATTTTTTAAATTACCATAATCTTTGCGTGAAATAGGTACCAAATTATCCACCTCCCCTGTCTCCCTTAGACTTTCAACAGCCGGCATCAAATAACGCTTTGCCAAGTCCCCCGATGCGCCGAAAATTATGTAAGTTTTTTTGTTGCTCATAATTTTTATTTATTTATTTTATGTCCGCCGAAGGCATTGCGCATCGCCGCCAATAATTTTGTAGCAAAGTTAATCTCACCTTTTTGTGATTCTATCCTGACATCAAAAGATGCTTGAATAGATGGCATTTTAATATTTAAATCTTTTGCTATTTCAAGGGCCCACCTTGCTTCTCCCGACTCAGCCACGAATCCTTCCACCCCGGAGAGTTCTGGATTCTCTTTTAAAACATCACGGGTAAGCTCATTCAACCATGAAGTAATCACGCTATGGTGTTGCCAGACTTCTCCCGCAGCGGCCAGGTCAATATTTTTATACGGTCCATCTTTGAGTAATCTATATCCCTCCGCTAGGGATTCCATCATTCCGTATTCAATGGCATTGTGCGTCATCTTTACGAAATGGCCGGAACCCGAGCTTCCGAAATAATGATACGCGCCAGTCGGCTTCGCCAAGGTAGCCAACACCGGTTCAATTGTTTTAAAAGTTTCTTTATCTCCACCCGCCATCATACAAAAACCGTTTTTGTATCCCCAGATGCCTCCACTCGTCCCCACGTCCATCAGAGTTGACCCATTTTTTGAAACCAGTTCCGCTCGCGTTTTCGTAAGGCGAAAATCAGAATTGCCCCCATCTATCAAGATACTGCCTTTCGGTACGAGTTTGAGCCAGGCGTCCAATTCTTGATCTACGGTAAGAGAAGGTATCATGAGCCATATGATTACAGGTTCATTACCGAAATCTTTTACAACTTCTTCTTTCGTATAAGCAGGTATCATGCCAAGCGTCTTCATTTCATCAACAGCGCCACTGCTTCTATTATGCGCAATAACTTCGTACCCATCTTCATGGAGTTTCTTTGCGATTTGCGCTCCCATTTTCCCTAAACCCACAATAGCTATTTTCATATATTTTTAAAATCAGTAAAAATTGTTAATAATGGAACTTTTTTCAAAATTTGCGCCGGTTGTTTTATAATATCTATATTTTCATTTAAATCTTTAATCACTTTCCATTTATCTTCTCCTTGCGCCCAGACTACGGCTTCGTCCAGTTGCTCGATCGCTTTTGGAGTCATAGTGATACGAGAAAAAGTAAGTGTATCATAACTGTAAGCCAAATTCTCCGTATTGATAGCTCCGCTTTCGGGCAAAATGCCCGCCGTGTGCCCATCCACCCCAACGCCGAACAAGCCTATTTTATAATCCGCCGTTTCAAATTCTTGTTTGAGAACCATATCAAATTTTTCCGTTGTGATGTTGCGGTCATCATCAATTAAAATTGGGATAACTTTCGCTTGTGGTAAATCAAAACCTTTTTCCGTAAGCTGAAAATAATTTGAATTGAAGTGATCAATGGGCCCATACCTCTCATCGGTCAGAGTAATAGTTAAATTTTTAACCAGCTCTTTGTCCTCACTTTCTCTTAAAATCTCTGCCACCTTCACCCCGACAGCGATAGACGAGCCTCCCGTCAAAAATAGCAAAACACGCTTCCCTGTTTTAAGCTGGTTTGATACAGAAAGGGCGATAAAATCTGCCGCTTCTTCCGGTTTCGTGGTTGTTTTTACAGCGAAACTCATAAATGCATTATAGCAGATATTTTAATCCTTTTCTTCCTGGTCTTCGTTTCTTTTTTCCTCCTCTTTTTCCCTGTCTTTAAATTTCAGCCCTGATTTCAGGAAGATTCCTGCCTCCTTTGCAGAACTTTCGGAATCAAGAAGCCTGAAGTATGCTTCTTTCGCATCTCCTTTTTCGTCTTCTTCATCAGCCTCTTTCAGATACCTATTCGCCTCTTCCAGAGTTTTGTGTGTATTATCTATGATTGTTTGTCTATCTGGAGACACGTCAACAGAAGTGTGATTATCCAATTCCCTCACCGTTCCATCTATTATCTCTCTGACGTGCTTTTTTCTCTCCTCATTTTTGTCTTCGTTTTTCTCTTTATTATTGTCTTCGCGTTCTTTTAATGTATCTTTAATTTTGTCCGCACCCGCCCGAGCTGTATCTGAAACTTTATTATTTTTTTCTTGTTTTTCGGATTTATCGTCTCGCTCATTCATAAGCTCCAGAACCCGAGCATGCGCATTCAAACCCGCTTGAAAATTCGTGATGGCGTCGTCGTCATCATCATTACCTTCAATCGCTTTATTGAAGGCCTTTGTGTGATCTTCCAATAGAAGACTGAGCCTTTCTTCTTTTGCCTTATCAAGCTTGCCCTGACTTTTCAGAGTTTCCGCTTCAATCATACGTTTGGTTGCAAGATTACTTTCATACTGCGCCTTCTTTTTCGGAGAAAAGGTAAATGCAGAATGTATCGGTTCAACGATGCTGACTTTGAGCGGATAAAAGACATTCCCCGGCAAGCTGTTCCCAGAGGCGAAAACAGCCCCTCCCCCCAAGACCACAGCCAGGCTGAATACAAACCCGTAATATACCAAACGATTTTTATGTATGACAGAGAATAAAGAGAAAATAGTCCACGGACTTTTTATGGGTTGTTCATATGAAACAGGAGAATGAATGACGCTCTTCAATATGCGCTCTTTTTCTAAAGCGGTCATTTTTATTTCCTTGATTTCTTTTATGCCAATTTTTAATTTTTCATCTTTCATATTAATTTTGATTATTCTCTTTATTTTCGCCGTTATAATATCCCGTTTTCTTTCGTAACTCAAGTATTCCTCTGTTCACTCTGACGGAAGCGGCGTTGGCTGAAATTTCTAGGATGTCACCTATCTCTTTCGGAGACAAGCCTTCTACGAAATGCAGATATATCGGGTGTCGGTATGTTTCAGTCAATTCGTTGATTTTGCTCAAGAGATACCTTCCTTCTGGTCCTGATTCAAGGCTGTCTCTGGTTTTCTCGTCCGCGACATCATATCCAATTTCGCCTTCTTCTTCCGATTCTTTATGCAGGATACCTTCCAGGGAGACACTTTTCTTTTTACGGTACCAGTCAATGATGAGACGATGTGATACGGTAAAAAGGAAAGCTCTTTCGTTTAGGATATTTTTCCCCAAGGACAAGCTCTGCCACAACCGCAAGAAGGTTTCTTGGGTTATATCAAGCGCTTGTTCCCGGTTGGACACCCGAACCAAACAGAATCGAAATATCGCATCCGATTCAACACTGTATATTTTTTCAAATTTGCTGGTATTTTCTGTTTCCATATTATATGACGTATATATGACTGATTTCTTACTTAACCCTTCAATATAAAATACAACATAAAAATCTTTATGTCCATGTAAGAAAATGCTCTTCTGTCCCGTCTACCCTAGTGTCGAATCGCACATTAAACATATCTTATATGCTTAATGAATATTATAAACTTAATATTGTATAAATTACTATGAAAAAAATAAACAAAAACTTAAAATCACTTATCGCCGGTTTATTTGTGTTGATGGCTGTAGTATTAGCCTCTGTTCCGTCCGTAGGTCTTGCAAAGAATGATGAAAAAAATAAGAACAAGGAAGAGTATAAGTCCGCCTGGAGCAGATTCTTTAATTTCTTCGGATATCGAGCTAACGCATCCACCAAAGCAAGAGTAACTAAACTTATCCCTGTCATTTCAGGCATTACGGCCCCCACTGTCCTTGAGGTAGGAGAAACAGGTACCTGGACAGTGAAAGCGTCAGACCCTCAAAACAAGTCACTTAGCTATGACGTTAATTGGGGAGACAGTACTTCTAAGACATTAAGTAGAGTGGCGGAAAACACTTTCGTCCAGACGAGCACCTTTGAGCACGCTTACGATAAGAAGGGAGAATATAAAATAAAATTCACCGTAAGCAATGAGAGCGGACTGAAAGCGATATCTAGCGTCACTGTTCATGTTGAAGATGAAGACGTGGATTCTGAAGATGGACCGGTTATCAGCGACCTGACAGCGAAATCTTTAAAGCCTCGTCAAGCTACCGTAAGTTGGACCACCGACACTCGCGCCACCAGCTCGGTATGGTATGGAACCACTTCACCAGTGGATACATCTAAATTGCCAATGATTTTCCGTCCGGCTAAAATCTTGAATCACAAGATAAATCTGTCCAGACTAGAACCGAATACGAAATATTATGTGATTGTGGCATCTTCAAATGGCGATGGGATGACCAAATCATCTGAAATATCATTCACTACTCCGGCAGTTCCTAACCAAGTAACTCCCGTTATCACCGGACTGGAAGGTCCTTCCATAGTGGTATCCGGGGAAAATGCAACAATCACCGTTAAAGCTTACGACCCCAAGAATACTTCACTTTCATATTCTGTCAATTGGGGAGACGACGTTTCGGCGATGACAGCATTAAAAGTTACATCAGAACCATTTGTCCAAAGCGCTACACTTAGTCACGTTTACGACAAATCGGGAACTTATACAGCTACCTTCACCGTACAAAATGAAGCAGGATATAAAACTTCTTCATCAATGAAAATAAGAGTAGTTGATATAAACAACCAATAGTTAAAACAACTGCGCGACAGAAAAACCATCAAAAGAAGGAAAAGAAGGAAGCCTTGCTTCCTTCTTTTGATGTAAGCAAACTAGTTTTTTTCTGAAGAATAGTTTTGCATTATTCTTTTCATTGGGCCACGCTGAAGCAAATTATCATTTAAGCCCATTACATCTATTGTCCATCCTGCAATTAGAATAATTAAAATAAAACCCAATATTATAATCCAAGGTTCTTTTTTATATGAAAAATCGTATTGGCGGATAAGCCATATTCCTATTACTAAACCGAAAACAGCAAATACAAGGGTCCACCAAGGAAAGTTTGATATTATTTGATCGAATCTATACTGCCCCATTGGCCCATGAGCACGCAACGAAAATCTTGTTAATCCAACGAGGAAAGTTGAAACAATAACAGAAGATATTAACCCAATAAAAGTCAAAATAGACCCAATAATAAAATACATTTTGGGTTTCATTTTTGCCTTACCCAGGTGTATTTGCTCCATCACACTTTCTGTAATATTTTTTAATTCTTTTGACATATATTTTTCATTATTTTTTTAGCTCTGCTAATACGAGTCGCTACTGTTCCCATTGGAATCTTTAATATATCACTTATTTCTTCATAAGATTTTTCTTCTATATAATATAAAGTCATAGGTTCAGAATACAACAAAGGAATCTCGCTCAAACATTTTTCTACATTTTCTACTATTTCCTTTTGTTCAAAATCTTTTTCAAGATCATCGTTACCTTCAAAATCCCAATCTTCTAATAATGGTGTCTCTTTTTGATACTTTTTAGCTATATTTATAGCCTGATTGTGAACTATTCTATAAATCCAACTAGAAAACTTTTTTTTATTGTCAAAATTATTTAAATTAATAAAAGCCTTAATAAATGACTCTTGAACTATATCAATAGCTTTATCTTCGTCTCTGATTAAATTATTGGCATAACGTACAAGCTTCTTTTGATATCTATCTACAATAAGTGCATAAAAATCTTGATCAGAATTTCTCACCTTTTCTATAATTTCTTCATCTGACATTTCTTTATTTTCAGCCATATTCATATGATAACAGTTTTTACTATTAATACACTAACCCCGATTTGATTCGGGGTAATGTATTAATTAATAAGTTAACGATTTGTGCAATTTCCTCTACCAGCGCCAGAGTTATTCTTCATACCCTGACCAGAACCATTTTTTAATCCAAGCCCAAGCTCTTGTCTTATCTTTTGAGCTCCTACCGTGTCACCCTTTTCTGCTAATTCGTGAGCTTCAGAGAATTTTGCAAAGTTATCTTTATTAATAACTTGTGTGACCCTGCCACGATTTTGCATAAGTGTTTTCCATGCAGTGTAATCATTTGTCTCAAAAGCCTTTTCCATAGCAACTTCACGCTCTGCTGAATAATTAGGACCCTTTACTGTTACGTCTCCTCTATAAGCAGAGACTGAACTTGTCATTAAACCAAAACTTCCCAAAACTAAACCCAACATTCCTAACCCTAAAATCATCTTTTTTGTTTTATTCATTGTTTTAATTATTTAGTTAATTTTTAATACCAAATCGACCTCATACCATTAATACAAATGAAGGGGCACTTTTCTTTCATCTTGATATCATTTGACAAATAAAAATAATAGGTATATCATTCAAATATGCGTTTGAATGAATTAGCCAAGTTGATACGTACAGCGGGAGATGAAAATAGACTTAAAATCCTATGCGTTATCTTCAGCAAGAAGAAAATATGCGTATCTGATATAGCGGAAGATCTTGGGTCTAGTGTGGCCACAACATCTCACCATCTTCAGGTTATGTCTAAAGAAAAATTATTAGTTAAAACCCGCGAAGGTAAAAGAATTTGTTATGAGTTGCCTAAAGGCAATTTTATCAAAGACTTAAAGAGTTTTATTTGTAAATACAAATAATATTATCAATAACAAAGAATTACATATGAAAAATCACAAAGTAACAATTTATTCCACCACCACTTGCCCTTATTGCGTATACGCGAAAGATTACTTCAAAAATAAAGGCGTAGCCTTTGAAGACAAAAATGTCAGCAACGATAGAGCTGCCGGACAAGAAATGATAGCAAAAAGCGGACAAATGGGTGTACCCGTCATAGATATAGACGGTCAAATAATAGTTGGTTTTCAGCCAAACATTTTTGAGGAATTATTAAACAAATAATATATTCTTATCTCAAAAGCATAATAGATATTACAAGAAGAAAAGTAAAACCAGAAAAAGAACCACGAAACAAGCGAAAAAGCCGACGATTCTTACAAAGAAAGCCACTCCTTCTTGCTTGCGGTCTTCCATATAAAGGCGGAAGGGCTCGGACAGGAAGATAAATCCCATCACCGCCGCCGACAAGACGAACAGGGAGAGCATCATCATCATTGGGATAAGCGCCTCTTCCCCACCTTCAGGTTTAAAAACAGTAAGAATATTAATGATAGAAACTATAAGCACGATATATACAGCTGCCGCCAGGGCATATACAAATGGTTTTTTCATATAAATATTATAACACTAAAAAGCTTTATGAGACTCCATTCAATTTTTTAGTATCTAAAAACCAGAAATATATAAACATAATTCCGACAGACAAGAAGATGAGTGATAAGTGGTTATGGAGAAGTATTGCTATAGAAAATAATATTAATCTCCCGAGTACTGTGGGTATTTCACGTAATACCAAGAATTGTGCATCATCTTTACGAGCTTGATTGTACATAAGTGAACTGTATGGTACGAGAAAAACCTTTAATGACAAAGTAGCAAAAATAGTAGCTATATAAAATAAATATTGGTTAGGAAAAAATTCTCCAATAGTAAAATTAATAAACCACACAATACTTACAAGAAACGCGCCTATTTTTATTAATTTATGTTTATCCCATTTGTCGGTTAATTTTCCTATAGTTAATGTAAAAAATAGTGAGGCAATTGAGGTAATTGTCCCTATAATTCCTACTTCTAAAGTGCTTGCAAGTTGTAAGAAAATAAAAATAATCCATAGTGCCATAGCATCTTCAGCTAAATTATCTATGATTTCTGGTACAAAGTACTGTTTATTTTTTTGCCAAATTTCCTTAAATTTTTCTTTTGAAAAAATGAAGTTCGTTTTTTCTGATTTCAAAGACAATATTGGTAAAAAAGTAAAAAACAATAAAAACATCGCCAATGCAAATAAAATATTAAATCCGTAATGTATAGCTATGAATGCTCCTATAAGTGGGCCTGCCATTGACAAAGCTTTTGGTATAACAAAAAATTTACTCATTGATTTTCCCATATTTTCTTCCTTGGTGTTGCGTACAAAAAGAATATTAAGTGGTATCCAATAAAACGCAGCTTCTGCTCCAGACAAAATAGGTATTATATAAAAAAGTATGTTTATCTCTTTAAGTCCAAATAAAAGGAGTAAAAAATATGTAAGCAATAATCCAAATCTTACATGCAGAGAATGTACCAGTCCTATTTTATTTGATACTTTAACTGCAACAAAAGCACTTAAGAGGAGTGTGGCATGATGAATCATCATCCAGGTCATCACCATTTGAAAAGAATATCCCAAATTAAAAAGATAAACAGGAACGAAAATTGCCACAAAAGACATCGCAAATCCGTTTAGACTCATCATTTTTAGTATTTTATTAAAACCATTTCCTGTGATGTCTTTGTTTTCCATATATTTAAAGATTCTCTATATATCTTATCAGTTGGTCATATTCCTCAGCGTGCGGTACCAACATAGATTTTTCATCTTTGCTCATTAACTTAAATTTTTCAAATTCAACCCATTTTAATTCTGAAACTTCATGGTCAAAATGCATGTCAGAAAGTTTAACATTCATACGAACAATATAAATATCTTGAAATTCTTTATTTATATAAGTATTATTGTTTAAAATAATCTGCTCCCCGAATGTTGCAAAATATAAAAATGCACTTGCGGGTAAAGACAGCCCTAATTCTTCTTTGGTTTCCATCTGTGCTCCTTCTATGCTTGTCTGCCCAGCAGATACATGTCCAGATGCGGATATATCCCAGTAATTTGGATATGCTTCCTTCTCGGCAGCCCTCTTCTGTAGAAGAATACATTTTTGTGGGTTCACAAGCCACACATGGACTGCTCTATGTATTAGACCCTCTTCGTGTACATCACTATATGTCCTAGAAACACCCGTTGGTTCGCCTTTCTCACTAAGTATATCCAAATATTCTTCCTTCATAAGTTGATTATACCAAATTTAAACTAATTTTCATTCTACTGCAAAATACAACTAAATTTACATATATGCGCGATAGCGTAAATATGTAAAGATGAGTTTTATTTAGTTAAACACACTCTCCTTCCCCGTGTAAGCCTTGGCAAGTTTGAAAGTTTTTAAGTGATCTTGTAGACCAATTTCTTTGACATAATCCACAAATTCTTTTGGCAAGGGTGAGGGTCCGACCCAGACACTTCTCTGAATCATTAAGTAGCCGAAATTTTTTAATTGCCTGCGAAACCAATCTCTTTCTTTTTTCTTCTCTTCGGCGACGTCATACATTAAAATTAAATTTTTGGGTGAATTTTCGTTAAACAAAGAAGAAAAAGCAGTATGATAAAAATTTCTTTTTCTGTTCTTTCTCTTTATGCGGCTTCGGTGATCATTTTTTGAAACCGGCAGACCAAAAGCATTCACCTTCATTCCTTTGTAATAAGTCATCTGCCAATTATACACCAGTTACATATATGCGCGATAGCTGATATATGTAAAAGATAAAAAATAGGGAGGACAGCGACTGTTTCATATAATCTGAGCGCCGTTATCCATCCCGGTAATGATAGAAATCACAATACCTCTGACAGATCCTTTTTCAATTTTTCATTATTCGTGAACAATAGTGGGATATACCCTATATTCTCCGCCCCCAGTAGGGATTGTTTTGAATCGTCAATAAAGACCAGCTCGTTGCCAGATATTTCAAGATTCTTAAGCAAAATTTCAAAAATTTTAGGATGAGGTTTCTGATAGCCGACTTCCCCAGAGATAACAACTTCGTCAAATAAATCTATAAGTTCTTTTTCTGTTAATTTTTTTCTCAATTCTGCGGAATAGTTGCTCAACAGGCAGATTTTATAATTTTTGTTTTTTAAGTCTTTTATTATTTCAATGAGTTCCCGGTTTATCTTCTTGGCTTTTTTATTTTTTTCTTTTAAATCAAGCACCTGGGATATTTGAATTTCCGACGCATTCAGTTTTTTCGCCACGGCGGCATAAACTTCTTCTCCATTGTCCCCGCTGATACTCCACAGGTGGCTGAGGGAATAATAAGCATTATACCAGACATCTCTGGTAATTTGTAGATAATCCGCTATTTCTTGCGCCAAATCCCATTCCGTCACTTCAATCACTCCCCCATAATCAAAAGCAATGGCTTTTATCATATTTTTATTATACTACCAAAAACCTTTCTTCAGCCCTAATCGCTATTTATGAGGAATTTGAAACTTTTAATTATTTTTCCAATCTCGTTTTGGATAACGGATTTATCAAATTCTATTATTCCTTGGCTGGGCGAATAATTGCCGATGTTTGTGGAATGAATAGTGTATTCAATTGCATAACAATCCCCATCCACTATGCCACGGTAGCTGGTCGTCTCGTAGAAGTTCCCCGCGCCGGCATCATCCAGTGAAAATTTAACAAAATTGTATCCGCTTATCTTCGTTGCTTCACCTTTTTTCTCACCGTTTGTCGCATTTATCATACAGGTTTTAATTTCATTCGCGTCAGTGGACCTGCCGATGGTAAAACGAGCGCTAGAAAAGTTGGTATTGGGCATATATGTCTTGGGTATTACGACACTAGCCAAAAGCACTCCTTTCTTTGTGGTGTTTTGTCTCCAGTCCAAATCAAGTATATTTTGACCTTCGTACGCTTTGAAATATGGGTTATAGTCAAAAGTGAAGATATTATTTGAATCACTAAAGTTTTCCGCGCAATCTTTTGATTTTACAAACGTCAATTTCTGGTCATAGTTTATGTTATTCGTATCAACAAACACCTCTTTACCGTCTACCATCTTCACATCACCGAATCCCTCTATAAAATTACCGTCAACTTGTTTGAATATCAACTGTCTATCCGAACGCATTCCCTCTGAATCAAAAGAATAATTTCCGAGAAGAATCCCGTCAGTAAAGGTACCTTCAAAAGACCCAGACGAGCTGTCCTTTTGATAATTATTATAAGCGAGCATACCGAAGACGGCTCCCTTCTCTTCGGATTGGATGACGAGCGTATAAATATCTTTTTGCAAATGCGCGACATAACATCCCACAATAGAGTCCCCAGTGCTTACTGGAGGGACTTTTTCTACGACAGTTTCACTGTCCATAGAATAAATAATAATACCTAAGACAGCGACGACAAATACTGCGATGATTATTTTATAAATGTTTTTCATAATTATATAGACGTCTTTAAAATAAACATATTACACGTGTTGTGGGGACACTTTAATGTCTTTCAATCTAGATTTTAAGACATTAAGGGCTTGTGTGAGTCCATCCTTACCGCTAGACCATATTTTGGGCTCATTTGTCATTGATTTAATGATGTCTGATACCTCCATCCATTTTATTTCTTGAACTTCTCCATCATTAAATTTTAGTTCCGATATTTCGCCGATAAATTTATAATAGAAGGTGTATACAAACTCTCTGTTTGGGTAGTTGTCCCTTTTGTAAGTCTCTCCTTTGATTAAATTATCTTTCTCTAGTTTCAAACCGATTTCTTCTAGTAATTCACTTTCCACCGTACTTTCAACACTTTCTCCAACTTTCAAATGTCCACCAAAACGTGTATCCCAACAATTTGGGTGCATATCTTTATTTTTAGAACGTAGATGAACTAAAAATTGAATATTGCCACCTGCTTCACTAAATAAATAAACGCGAGCTATTCTATGCCACAAACCAGTGGCGTGCGCCTCAGAGCGCAATCTTTTTTCTCCTGTCGGTTTATTATCTTCGTCAACGATATCAAAATATTCTTCATTCATAATTTATGTATAACAAATTTATCTTTTCAAAACTTTGTCTTCTGGAACAAAATTAACTTGATATTCAGGAATTCCCAAAGAAATACCATATTCTTTAGCATCTTTGTAAAGTATAGGGTTCTTTAAATCAACTTTAAATATTTTTTCTCTATATATTATGAAATGGTAATCTTTGTTCTTAAAATCAGCATACCAACTATGTTTTTTGTCTAAATTTTGACTTAATTTTTCAGCAATATTCTCTCCATTTTCTTCTTTGATTTCAATAGTATGCAAAGTCCATTGCTTTACCCAAGGTGTTTTATGTTTTTCTTTAACTGGCTCAATTTTTGTTTCCAAAATTTTTATATCTTTCAAAACTTCTTTAGTTTCCAAACTTTCTTCAATTATTACTCCTCTGTAATTAGATCTCTGGAATTTAACCATATCAATGTCTGAAAATACTCTGGATACTAAAGATTCTTTTATCATTCCGAGCGATGGATTTGAGCCGAATCCTATATATTCAACATTTTTCTTTTTTGCCTTGCAAACATATTTGATAGCTGGAATAAGGTCTGTGTCGGAACTTATCACAATAGCTGTGTCATACATATTGTCCACTGCGCCTATTACCAAATCTATTGCAAGCTTCACATCCACACCTTTTTCCCTAATATTTCCATCGTCATACATTATTTTCCCGTGCTTAACTTCAAAATTTTCTGTTTTTAAAATATTCAAAAACTTCTGCTGGTCTTTTACCATTTTTTCTGATTTTTCTGAACCATCAACATTTCTAACTATGCCCACATAATATCTTTTTGATATCAACTCTCTGTCTCCAACCAGATGTTTTACAAAAGCTGAATAATCCATCCTTGTTGATTTTTGTGGTATTCCAAGCCACTTCAATCTTTTATAAGTATTGCCTCCATCAATATATACAGCCACTCTTTCCTTCTTTTCCATAATGCAAGTTTAACACATTATTTAGACCACAACAAAAACCACCCCTGTCCTTGCGGACAGAGGCGGTGCTGTTAGTATCCCAATTATATACCTATATTACAGAAAAATCAATAGTCTGTGGATTTCTTTTATTAGCCTTATAAACCAAGCATTTTCAGTCAGATAAATCATTTTGGTTATTTTTATCCATAAAATTTGTCTTGCCTATTTTACAGAATTTGGCATAAACTAACTCTGTTTACTCTTGTTTTCATCAGCCTTTTTATTAAACCTTTCTATTACATCACGGACAACGTCTTCAGGGAACAAAGAACGCATATCCAATATATATTTATATTCCTCTTTAATATGCTCGGTTTCGTTATAGTTTTTAATACGTACTTCCACCATATCTTTTAGTAATTTTTTCACCACACTCTCCGGTGCCGAAAAGAATTGCTGTCCATCCAAATATTTTTCTTCCTGAATAAGAGCATCCTCAGATAAAATCGTCGGATCTGTAACCCTGACTTCTATACCTCCAAGAATTCTATAAACTGGAATAACTTCGAAGCGCTCTACTTTCTTTATATTCAAGGCAAATTTAGGACGCTTATGTCTTTTGAGCATGGAATAAGTCAGTGTCCAATTATCCGCATCCCATGCCCCGTGCTTTTCTACAAGATCCTTAAGTATTGGCTCAAGTTTCCAAAAATCCTCTTCCTGAACATAAATGTCTATATCTTGATTCTCTCTTATATATTTTCCATTTATCCCGGCTACTCCAACACCTCCAAATACCCAGTATTTGATTCCGGCATTAGAGATTGCGGGCAACACTTCTTTAAAAACTGGCCCTAGATGTTCATTGATTTTTTGTGTAGTTTCCATTTTTTGAATAGTGCTTTATTTTAAAAATAATACTTCTTAGTAACTTAACTATACCAAACTTACTGGCTGTGTCTCCTGAACAAAATCCGAACTTTTTTCCAAAACAATCCGAGCGAGGACTAATCTGCGCGCCTCGTCCGCTCCCTGCGGTCGCGGGAGCAAAAACCAAAAATTTTCCTTACCTTTCTTCTTTTCTTCGGCGGGGGGTGTGGGGGGAGCCGACAAAAAATGGAAAGGAAATTTTTGGTTTTGCTTCGCCGTTTCAGACTACAAAATGAACATTTGTATTATAGCATTTGTGGTTCTTTAGAGTTGTTCATTTCTCC
>MFWB01000010.1:0-4102 GCA_001787205.1 Candidatus Nomurabacteria bacterium RIFOXYB1_FULL_39_16 | reverse complement strand
CCGCCGTTTTTAGGAGATATTATAAAACGGCGGGGATTGCTCCCTTTAACCACACTGCAACAAAACACCCGGAAAATCCTTATGACTAACTATATATCGAACAGGTAAATTTTTATCTCGTTTTTCCTCTGGAATAAACACGATAACCATATCTTGTTTTAACTTGAGACTCAGAAGAAAAACAATAACTTCTTCACAAAAAGCACTCATGCTTTGCCAATATGATTCCAAGATTTCTTCGATAGTTTGGTTTGGGGATGTTGGTAAGCGAACCTGCACTTTATTATTCGAATCAAGTGTGTACTGCAAATTAGGCAAATGCCACCCCTCATGTTCAATTTTGTTACGAAGATCATTGAAAGATTCATACCATATTGCTCGATTATGCTTCATAAACGCATTCAACCCCTTAAAACGCTCGTCGTTCTCGTTCAACACAAATTTTTGCAATCCTTTGCGAAATTTCTTTTCGTCGTCTGTAAAGAGAAAACCAATATTAGACCCCATGTATCGTGAGTGTGCTATTAGACTTCCTATTGCCATTTCACCACGAATGAAAAAGTCCTTAAAGAAAATATTTAGTTCATCCTCAATAGGCTCATTTACATCAATTTGATTACCGTGATATTTCCCATCTTTGCCTGTTTCAACCGCCTCACGATGTTGAGAAATAAGTGCAACGCATTTCTTTTTTACAATATTCATTTCAACTAGATTCTGAAAAACCGGACTAAAACTTTTGTCATATTCTAACTGTTTATCTCTTCCGTATGCACAACTCCTGATGTTGCCGAGACCAAATAAAAAACGAGTATAAAAATCATGGTCTTTACCCATGTCGTATGCTTTGCGTAATACTCCAATTTCTCGTGGTTTGTTCATATGACATTTCTTATATTTCAAACCGCTCCCGCATGGACATTTTTCATTTCTCCCTGTTTTCATGTGTGGATAACCTCGCTTTGTCTTTCGGCTTCCGTTCGGTTATAATCAAAGTGTAGCGCAAATAGATTTTCAATGCAATATGTCAAACATCACAAAAAAGCAAAAACAGGTTTTTGATTTTATAAATACCTATATTTCTGAAAATGGTATATCTCCAACCATTGAAGAAATACGAAAGAAGTTAAAACTCAAGGCAGTTTCCACTATTCACGAACATATCAATTCCCTTAAAGCAAAGGGGTACCTTTCAAAGTCTGAAAATTCTGCTAGAAGCCTTTCGTTAAGGAAAGAAATTAAATCTATTTTAGAAATTCCAATTATTGGAAGAATTGCTGCTGGATATCCGATTGAAGCTATCGAAAATTTTGAAGATACAATCTCAATCGTAAATCCAAGTATTAAAACATCAGAGGGATACTATGCCTTGCGTGTTGTTGGGGAAAGTATGATTGACGAAGGAATTTTTGACGGAGATATTGTCGTGATCAAAAAACAATCAGTAGCAGAAAATGGGCAAACTGTTGTCGCTATTATTGATGACAACGAAGCAACGTTAAAAAAGTTATACCGAGAAAAAGCACGATACCGACTTGAGGCAAGAAATCCAAACATGCCCTCATTATTTAGAACGGATGTAGAAGTGCGAGGCGTTGTTGTTCAAGTTATAAGCAACATAATCGACAAGCCGGAAAAAATTGTTTCAAAAAAGACTAAGCATGGATTTAAGACGATTGACCTTTTTGCCGGTGTTGGTGGAATTCGGCTCGGATTTGAAAATGCCGGATTCAAGACAGTTTTTGCAAATGACTTTGAGCCACAGTGTAAAGATACCTATGATCTTAATTTTAGAGATTCAAAATTAGTGGTTGAAGATATTAGAAAAATTGGAATTGATGATTTACCAAAGTTTGATTTTCTATTAGGGGGTTTCCCTTGTCAGGCTTTTTCTATTGCAGGATATAGACAAGGATTTGATGATGAGAAAGGCAGAGGAAATTTATTTTTTGATATTGCAAGAATTCTTGACGCACGAAAGCCCGAAGGCTTTCTGCTTGAGAATGTAAAAAATCTAAAAAGTCATGACGGGGGTAAAACCTTTAGAATTATTCAGGAGACATTAGAAAATCTTGGCTATCATCTAAAAACAAAAGTTTTGAATAGTATGGAATATGGAAATATTCCACAAAATAGAGAGCGTGTTTATATGGTAGGTTTTAGAAATAAGGACTATTCTGAAAAATTTGAGTTTCCTAATCCAGTAAAATTAACTGTAAAAATCACTGACTTGCTAGAGAAAAATGTACTAGAAAAATACTATTACAACGGCAAGCCATTGTTTGAAAAACTTAAAGGTTCTGTAAAAGAGGAAGGGAAAGTTTATCAATGGCGTAGGCAATATGTCCGAGAAAATAAAAGTGGCGTTTGCCCAACATTAACTGCAAATATGGGAACTGGTGGACATAATGTGCCGATTATTAAAGATAAGAAAGGTATTAGAAAATTAACCCCATTGGAGTGCGCTCGGATTCAAGGATTTCCTATTGATTACAAAATACCAAAATTAGCTGATTCAGCTTTATATAAACAATTTGGAAACTCTGTTAGTGTTCCTGTTATTGAGGCAGTAGCAAAGCAAATGATGAAAGCGATGGAGTAATTATCTTATATATTGCTTTATATTATCAAGCATAATATCCTCCTTGTTTGGGATTTTATCTATGATAGATTTATGCATAAAATATTCACCGCTTTTTGCACCAGATCTATCTAATAATTGGAATTTTATAATATAAGTTTTATTTGCCTCTAATTCTGTGTCGTTTATTTTCGCCTTACTAATTGTATAAATTGTTATTGAGCTTTTGCTGTTCTTCAAAACTTGAATTTTATCAGCATTTTCAACATATACATCAATTAATGTATGCTTTTTATTGTTATCAAGCTTATTTTCTTTCCAACTATATAAATTATCTATTTTTTTATTTATCCATTCTGAAAAAGTCATTGTTTGTGGCAGTGTTTTTGGTGTTCGAGTTTCATTTATTTCTTTTATATAAAAAGGACTTCCCCCCTCACCGCACAAATTTGAATACCGCATAAAATCATTCGCAAGGCAAACTGTAATAAGTTTCAAGGATCCTAAATTCGTATTATCCCGCTTAATCTTTGTAACTGATGATAGATCTTTATTTAAATTTTCCTTTATAAAGACGTTATCATCCATTTTTAATTTATTATAAATATCTTCTCCGATAACTGTTTGTTCAAAAAATGGCAACAAATAATCACTATCAAGATTTGTTTCTGCCATCACAAGATATTTCTTATCGTAACTTTGATTTCTCAAGCTAACCATGTACTGCCCCTTTTTGAATGATTTAACCTCAATTTGCGGAGCATTTTTAAGAGCACGCCATTTATTCACATACTCAACAAATGGTATCGCCTTTTTTCCAATTTTAACACCCAAAACATCTGGGGCAATTCCAGATTTTTTAGGGTCATATTCATAATAATCAGAAATAACCTCCAGATTATCTGCTATTTTAGGAAGAAAATATTTATTAAAAATCACACTTTCAGGAATGATGTTAATCCAACGATCAAACACTCCTCCAATATAATCACTTTTTCCACTAAGACCCCCATACATCCTGCCTCGCTGAGCCATTGAGCATACAAAATAGATGTACGGAGCAACATCTTGTTTAGTAATTAAAATCTCATGGTTATGATTCATATTATTTAATGAAAAAATCTAGCGATTTTTTATAGAGTTTTGCAAACTCTTTGAGTTGCAAAACATCAAAGCGCCTTTGTCCTGATTCTATTTTTGAGAGATAAGACTGCGTCTTGCCAAGTTTCTTTGAAGCCTCAACCTGTCCAAGCCCAGAATCAAGACGCGCTTGTTTCAAGCGTTTAACAATTTCATTATGGTCTTTTGTATAAATTGCTCTAGGCATTATGTTGTAAGTATAGTATTCCATTGTGTATTATTCCAAACTGCCATATAATGTATTTATGATAACGGCGAAGCAAAACCAAAAATTTCCTTTCCATTTTTTGTCGGCTCCCCCCACACCCCCCGCCGAAGAAAACAAGAAAGCTAAGGAAAATTTTTGGTTTTTGCTCCCGCGACCGCAGGGAGCGGACGAGG
>MFWB01000009.1:13867-44548 GCA_001787205.1 Candidatus Nomurabacteria bacterium RIFOXYB1_FULL_39_16 | reverse complement strand
TGCTCTTTTAGAAGCATATATTTTGCATCAAAGGTGTTCATCCTTAAAGTGTAAACCTTATTGCTGCAATGATAACAAGGATGAATTGTCTGTGCGGGATGGGAGAATCGGCTATTACATAGCCAGGTGCTTTTCGATCTGCTTTTAGCAGATAACGAAAAGCCTTTCGAATCTCCCACAAAAGCAAATAAATTTGCTTTTTATCCCTTACTTTGTGCGGGATGGGAGAATCGAACTCCCAACCTCAGTTTGGAAAACTGACGTTTTACCATTAAACTAATCCCGCTTTTACTTTTTAACTATATCTTTTATTTGATATTTTTTCAACAAAACTTCAGCACTATTTGTTTACCATAAATTCCACCAAAACGAAAACCAACCAGAAAATAAATAGCAGGTACCCCTCCTTTTTTGAAATTGTTCGTCCCGAGCGCATAAAGCGGAACAAAATAAACG
The DNA here is from genome assembly GCA_001787205.1 of Candidatus Nomurabacteria bacterium RIFOXYB1_FULL_39_16. Classification (GTDB taxonomy): domain Bacteria; phylum Patescibacteriota; class Minisyncoccia; order Phycocordibacterales; family UBA9973; genus UBA9973. The sequence goes on along the minus strand of MFWB01000009.1, from coordinate 44,092 downwards.
AAGCCATTACCATAAATATTCCGGTTACGTAGATTATTTTCTGTGGAAAGAAAAATGGATTTACCAAAGCGAGGATTCCGACGACGATGGTCGCATCCGCCAGGACTGTGCCCAGCATATCTCCGACCGCTAGAGAATCATCATCTCCCCGCGCGGATTTTAGAGAAAAGAAAAACTCCGGCATAGTGGTTCCTAGCCCCACGATGAACATCCCTACTAATATTGGGCTTATTCCCAAGTAATAAGCGAGCGATGTCGCTGAGGATACCGTAAAGTGCGAACCCACCAATAAAATAGCCATACTGAAAATCAACATCAACGAATTTCTACGGTAATTAGTGTTCTTGCTCATAGGAATTTCTCCATCAACACCATTTTTCAAAGCCAGATAATAGAATATTCCTCCGGCGATGATTAGCGCGATGCCTTCAAGGCGAGAAAAATATCCATCCAGTCCCAGTACAAGCGGTAATAAAAGTAAAAACGGATAGATATTATAATTTTTAAGAATTTTACTTTCAATTTTCAATCCCCTGCCCGTAAATAAAATTAACAGGGAAAAAATCAAAGTTAGGTCTGCCACGTTTGAACCGAAAAGGACACCAAGTCCGAAAGAAGGAATTCCTTCCAGGGCAGAGTTTATGGCTACGAAAGTCTCAGGCAAGATGGAGATGACGGCGACAATGATGAATCCGACAGTGTATCTGGATAGATGAAAGCTTTCCGCCAGTTGCGCAGCATACTTGGTGGCCATCGTTGCGCCTTTTATAACCATAAAAAGGGCGACAGTAAAGATAAAGATGTTGTTTACCATAAATGATATATTCCTCAATCTTTCCTACATTCGGGCCGCTGGGAATTGAACCCAGTCTAAATGCTCCCAAAGCACTTGTACTACCGGTATACTACGGCCCGGACTACTTAAAAACTAAATGAGTATATCACAGAATTATGTCGCTGACTACTTTTACACGGGCTCTTTTTTCCTTTTGACACAAATAAACAACCAGTAAATCAACTTGCCATTCTTTTTCATCTGGTACTTTTGCAGATAAAAGATAAGTTTGGATTGTCCGTGACATTCTTTTTAATTTCCATGGATGCATATTGTCTTCTGGCCTGTGTTGATACCTCTCGTCAGAATCATTATAAGATTTTGGAATGAACGTGTTTAATGTTTCACGGGAAACACTTTTCACTTCTACAAAATACAGTTTGTCGGCTTTTTCAGCAACTATGTCTATTTCCCCCCATTTTTTAGTGTAATTCCTTTCCAATATTGAAAAACTATGTTTCACGAGAAACTTTTCGGCTATATCTTCTCCAAGTTCCCCTATTTTTTGTGTTTCTGATGTGAATACTTTGGGCATCCCAGTACTAAAATTTTAAATTATTTACTTATAATGGTTATATATTTTAATCAAAAATTTAGTACGGGACAGGTTTTGTGCATGTTTCATATGTAACATGTTTCACGTGAAACATTTGGCTAAATTTTAGTGTCTTTTATCATAAAACCCTTATTTTTCAACGTATTTTTCACAAAAACGGCTTCAAAAGACAGTTTCAAAATATGTCCTTTATAAACATTACTAACATAGTTATCCACATTTTTGCACAAAATGCTTAATTTATAAGGCATTACTATTGGACATTCTTAATTTTGTGCGGCCAGAGAGAATCGAACTCTCGTCTCATCCTTGGCAAGGACGTGTTCTACCACTAAACCATGACCGCTTTTTATTTACTCATGTAAAATAACTATTTGATTATAATATTTTATTGATACTAATGCAATTACAAAAATAGCTTGAAAAATAAGCACTATTTGCCAATTTTTTTGAAATAGTGTAAAATAACAGGGTATTATTAAATAATTTTGCACCCGTAGTGAAATGGATATCACAACAGTCTTCGGAACTGTCGTTGGGGGTTCGAATCCCTCCGGGTGCACAAAATAAAAGTGGAACAAGATCTAAAAAACTTAATATCCAAGATTCCCAAAGAGGTTTCACATGTAACAAACACGCTTGAGGAAACTGGTTTTGAGGTGTACCTAGTCGGTGGATGTGTCCGCGATTTATTGATGTCGCGAGAGCCCAAAGATTGGGATGTCACTACTAATGCCAAACCGGAACAGATTATCGGTCTTTTTGAGAAGACTGTCTATGAAAACACTTTTGGGACGGTGGGAGTATGTGTTCCACGTGAAACACCTCACCCCAACCCTCTCCTGAAAGGAGAGGGGGATCCTTCCCATTTCCAGGGGAAGGCGGGGGATGAGGTTGTTTCACATGAAACTATGATAATAGAGGTTACTCCGTATAGAATTGAGGCAAAATATAGCGATTTTAGACATCCAGACGAGATAAAATTCAGCGAAAAGCTAGAAGATGACCTTAAAAGGCGTGATTTTACCGTCAATGCTACGGCGCTAGACAGTAAAGGACACCTTGTTGATTTGTTTGATGGTATAAAGGACATCAAGGACAAGACGCTAAGAGCTGTCGGGAATCCGGATGACCGCTTTCAAGAGGATGCTCTCAGAATGTTGAGGGCTGTCCGTTTTGCTTGCCAACTTAATTTTTCTGTGTCGTATGAAACCACAGAAAGTATTTTAAAAAATGCAGATTTAATTAAAAAAATTTCTGCTGAAAGAATTCACGATGAGTTTGTAAAAATAATTATGTCACCGAATTCTGCTAGTGGAATTGTGATGTTGCAAAAATTTGGATTGCTAAAAAATATAATTCCGGAATTGGAAGAGGGAATAGGATGTGAACAAGCGGGCGAACATATTTATGATGTCTGGAATCATTTATTGGCCGCTCTTCAGCATGCCGCGGACAAGAAATGGCCTTTAGAAATAAGGCTTTCCGCCCTTTTTCACGACATCGGTAAACCTAGAAGTAGGCGTTTTTCGGAGCCAGAAAATAATTTATCAGGTCCTCGGTTCTCCGGGTCCCTATCCCGGACAGACCATGCTAAATTATCTTCTGGTTCCTCAAAAAAGAAATACACTTTTTATGGTCATGAAGTTATTGGTGCGCGAATGACGAAAAAAATAATGGAGCGATTAAAATTTTCAAACAAAGAAATTGAACTTGTGGATAAGTTGGTACGCAATCATATGTTCTTCTCGGACACAGAATTAATTACACTCTCAGCAGTACGAAGAATTATTACAAAAGTCGGGAAAGAAAATGTTTGGTCTCTAATGGACGTCCGTGAGTGCGACAGAGTAGGAATGAAGAAGAAAGAAGCCCCATATCGTCTGCGTAAGTACTTCGCGATGATTGAAGAAGCTCTAAGGGACCCTATTTCTGTTGGACAACTCAAAATTAACGGAGAATTTATGCAAAAAGAGCTCGGAATTGCTCCCGGACCGAGGATGGGGTGGATTTTGAGCGCGTTACTTGAAGAAGTGCTGGATGCTCCGGAGAAAAATACAGTGGAACACCTTTCAGGACTGGTGAAATCTTTAAATATGCTTGGAGATTCCGAACTGAAAACCCTCGGCCTACGAGGAAAAGAGAAAAAAGAAGAACTAGAAGAAGAGGAAGTCATTAAGCTTCATGAAAAGCATGGGGTGAGGAAGTAAATTACATATATACGCTATAGCGTATATATGTAAACTAATATACTTCCTGCTGGTAGCAAGTTTCACAATAGACTATCTCCGGCCTGTCGGGGGAGTAGGAGGTTTCAAACTTGTTTTGACAACCTTCTTTCATACACTCTCGGTGCCAAAGCTTACGTGGATTGCGTTTTCTCATCCTGTCTTGGTGTCGGCATTCAAAGTCTTTGTGTGGTAAAGGGATATTCATCCTTTTATAAAAATCAAATTCTCCTCTAGTGATACGAAAATTCTTTTTGCAATCTTTACAGACCAAGATTTGATTTAAAATATCTTCAGTCACTTCTTCTATGGTCTCCGGCATATTTTCTTCTTTTATTGTTTCTTTACCATAAGTTCCAGAAGTCTCAGTTTGCCAATTGAAGCCCTTTTCTTTTGCTTCCTTTTCGGTGATAGGGAAATATTCTTGGGCTAAAGTTTCATTATATCCAAAAGGCGAAAGATGGGGCGGTAAAAAATCTCCATAAACTCCTTCCTTTTTCATATTCTCTATTATTTCTCCTTTTAGCTTCTCGTATTCTTCTTTGTTGTATTGTTTATTTAAGATACAATATTTTTTCTTTTTTAATCCAATACAGCCAAAACAACTATCGCAGTTATGCAAACTGTCAGAGTATTCTGAATTGCTCGAGTACATAAGGTAAACGGAATATTTTATATTGTAAGTTTGAAGTGCTCCCATTATGTCTATATTTAGTTCCGGTTTGTAATAGGTATTGTTCATATCCCAACAATCAATGGTGCCTTCTGCGTCAGCAACAAATTTACAATTTTTTGTATTTTCCGCATCAAAACCATATATAGTATCGTGACAATTATACATATAATCGCCAGTGGCGTTTTTGCATTTGATTTGATGCGAATATTTTACAATGGCTTTTTCTTTGAATTTTTCATATTCCTGTTTTGCCCATTCTAATTTTTCATATGAAGAAAATATTTCGTTTTTCTTCATCTCAAATTCTTCTTTTGATACGGGTTGATTGAAAATATAATAATTTTTATGTCTCAAGTTAGTGGAGAATATACAATTTTGACAGTCACGCAAATTAAAACAGAACAATAAGTCAATACTGGATTCACAATTATCCGCGTATAAACACTGATAGCATTTTCGGCAATCCACACACTCATATAAGAATTCCGAATCTTGGACAAAGTCATTATCAATGGCAAATTTACTTCTGTAAACTAGCCGACCGTACATAGAATCCTCATTCTGCTGGGCAGCGAAAAGGAGATAACAATTTTTATTGTCTTCTGAATTGTTCACGTAATCGCTATTTATGCCGTTAATGTTTAAGAGGGATATACGGGGAATTTTGTTTCGGAGTTCAAGCCATTGGTCAAAAAATGGTCGAGTTGGATCATAATCTAGCCCGTGGTCTGCAGCGTCCCAATCATCTCCCCACCAAACATGTTGGTCATAGACGGGGAAGGGGGTATTTTCAGGATATATGGAAATTATAGATTTCCCGCTTTTGCTGCAAGTTCTCTTGTAAAGAGTTCGCTCGTTGCGAAAAGCAATTCTGCGCGCCGTTCGACACTCCGGGCAAAAAGTTGGAGGGGGGACTTTTATTTTTTCATAAAAATTCAAATCTTCCTGTTCAAGGGAGAAATTTTTCTTACAATTTTGGCAAACTTTTTGCATAAAAAAGTTATCCCCACCCCGACACCAGGTGTAGGGGAGTTAGTCCGCGAAGTGGCCTTGGGTGTCTTCACCGAACATTGCGTGGTGGATTGTCTTTATAAAACTCTCAAAGAGGCGAGTACTGTAAGAGGAGAGGTTGAAAATTACCGCCAGGGTGAACATCACGAGGGCGAGTTTTATGCTGTAAAAGGCGAGCGGGATGGCTATTATCGCGAAGACAACAGGGGCAAGAGTGCGCACGGTACTGCCGCGAATTTCTCTTTTGGTGATTTCTGGATTTTGAATATGTGGAGAATATAGTACATATCTGCGCATCCAATATAAAGTAAGACCTATCAAGATGGTGTGCACACCGAAGATGATTACCGCCAATTCATTTTTACTGTATTCACCGAGGAAACCGGCAGAAAAAGGCACCAAACTTATCAACATAAAGAACACGGCGTTGATGTTGGTGAGCATATGATCCACGTTTTTCGCATAAATGGAAACGAAGAAATGATGCGCTCTCCAATAAGTGAAGAGAAGAGCAAAGCTGAGCAAGTAGCTTGAAAAGACGGGCAGTAAGCCTTTGACTTCAAACCAAAGATTCATATTATCTATCGGACCCCAAACAACCGGCACCTTAATTTCAAAAACGAGAATTGTCATAACTATCGCGAAAATGCCATCGGATAGTTGGTCTAATCTTGTGTGGTTCATGGTTAAAATATAGCATAAAAAAACAAAAAAGTTATTTTTTATTTATGTTATTATGTGATTATGAAAATCGGGATTTTTGATTCAGGGCTGGGAGGGCTGATTATCGCTAGGGCCATAAGAAAGGTAATGCCAGAATATGATTATGTGTATCTGGGTGACACGAAAAGGGTGCCTTATGGTAACCGTTCGCACGAGGCTGTTTTTGAATTTACCCGAGAGTGTGTGGACTATCTTTTCCGTAAAGAAAATTGCGCGATTGTCATCGTCGCCTGTAATACCGCCTCAGCTAGGGCGTTACGGAAATTGCAGAAAGAATATTTGACCCCCTCGCCCTTCGGGCACTCCCCCTTAGCAGGGGGAGAGGAGAGAAAGATTCTTGGTGTTTTGATCCCCACAGCGGAAGAATGCGTAAAATTTGAGAGTATTGGGATACTGGGAACTCGCGGTACCGTAGATTCAAATACTTTTCCTGTTGAGATACGAAAATTTAACAAGCGAGCTAAAATTTTTCAGAACTCTGCGCCGATGTTGGTACCCCTGGCTGAAGAAGGGGAGATGGAAAACGCTATGCCTTTTATCAAAGAATATCTGCAACCTTTTATAAACAAAAAATTGGATGCTTTAGTCCTAGGCTGTACACACTATCCTATTTTTAAAAATCAGATTAGAAAAATTTTAAAAACTCCAGCAAGGGGAGTCCTTGCTGATATAAAACTTATTTCTCAAGATGAAATAATTCCAAAAAAATTAAAAGATTATCTGAAAAGGCATCAAGAAATTACCAAAAAACTTTCCCAAAATAAAACGGCAAGAATCTTGGTGACGGATATGACTAAAAGTGTGCAAAAACTGACAAAAAAATGGTTTGGGCAGAATATTAAACCCAGATTAATCAGTTTCTAGAAAAATAGGGCAGTGGTCTGAACCATAATAACCATTAAGCATTCCGGTGTCTTTGATTTTCGCCTCGCCCGTAGGGCTATGGCCGAGGGACATCATTTTTTTATCCGCAAAGAAATAATCAATTCTCCACCCGACGTTCCTGTCTCGTGCACGAGTCTTCTGGTCCCAATAAGTATAAACATCTTTTTTATCCGGGTTGAAATTTCTCCAGATATCTACGAAATTATTTTTTACCACTTTATCCAGCCAGGCGCGCTCTATCGGCAAGAATCCTGTATTTTCTTCATTTTCTTTCGGACGGGCGAGGTCTATCGGAGTGTGGGCGGTGTTTATATCTCCGCAGAAAATTACGTTTTCACCATTTTTGCGAAGTTTCAGAACAAATTTCAAGAAAGCGTCATAAAATTCAAGTTTATATTTTAATCTCTCCGGGCCCTGTCCGCCGTTAGGGAAGTATACGTTTATCAAAGTGAAATTTTTATGCTTATTTTTATACTTGACGCCGAGCAGCCTGCCCTCATCGTCCAACTTTTTCTTTCCCATACCATAAAAAACTTCTTTTGGTTTTTCTTTAGTATAAATAGCGACTCCGCTGTAGCCCTTTTTAATTTTCGGATGAGAAAAATAAGAATGATAACCGGGAACATCTCGTACATTTTCTGGCAATTGTTCCGGTTCCGCTTTTGTCTCCTGTAGACACAAGACGTCGGGACTATTTTCAAAAAGGGGGGTGAAAAATCCCTGTTTCGCCGTCGCCCGTAACCCATTTGTGTTCCAACTGATAATTCGCATTAAGGTATTATAGCACGGGGTTAAATTTGCAATTTTCTGTCTTTTATGCTAATATATTAAGCATGTTAGCAACCAAGAAAAAACAAGCAGTTATAAAGAAACACCAAATTCACGATAAAGACACAGGCTCTCCGGAGGTGCAGGTGGCTGTTTTGTCTACGCAAATTGATGCTCTGGCAAAACATTTAAAGAAACACAAGAAAGATAATCACTCCCGCCGAGGTCTCATCAAGATGGTGGCTGACCGACGCACTCATTTGAAATATTTGGAACGCAAAGACAAGTCTCGCTACGCCGCTCTAGTGAAGAAAATGGAACTTGCATAAACCTCCTGTAGTCCCCCTTATCAGGGGGACTTTAAAAATTCCTCCCCTGACAAGGGGAGGCTGGGAGGGGTTTTTATTTGTGCTATAATGTATATATGACAGTCATAAAACATAAAGAACAAAGGGTTGGGGTTTTTATTGATACTCAAAATTTATACCATTCGGCTCGCAACTTATATCAGTCGCGGGTGAATTTCGGCGCGGTTTTGAAAGATGCGGTGGCGGGCAGAAAGCTCGTGCGCGCGGTCGCTTACGTCATCACGACGGAAGCGGGGGACGAAAAGAACTTTTTTGAAGCTCTGTCTAAACTCGGCATTGAAACCAAGACGAAAGATTTACAAATATTTGCCGGTGGCGCCAAAAAGGCAGACTGGGATGTGGGGCTCGCCGTGGATGCTATTAAAATGTCGCCCCGCCTGGACTCGGTAGTAATAATTTCCGGAGACGGGGACTTTATCCCGCTCGTGGAATACTTGCAGACTATTGGAGTGCAGGTGGAAGTCGTCTCCTTCGGTAAATCAACTTCCGGGAAACTACGTGAGGCGGTGGATGATTTCGTGGACCTTTCTCTCAATCCAAGGAAATATCTATTGGGTACAAAATAATTTTCAAATAAATTTTTGCATTTTTATCCAAAAGTGTTAGGATGAGCGTGTAGTTTATTAGTTAATCCGTTCGTCTTCAGACATGCAGTTTTGTTCTGGTTTACGTTAATCAAGAACAATACTTTAGTCTGAAGAGGAGCCTAAAGCATATGCAAAAGAAAGAATATAGTGTGGAGATTGGAGGTAAAACATTAACCGCCATTTTTAGTGATTTGGCAGAGCAAGCGCACGGTTCGGTAATATTAAAATACGGAGAGACTATCGTTCTCGCCACAGCTTGTATGTCCAAGGACAGTCAGGCAGGGCTCGGATTTTTCAATTTAACGGTTGACTATGTGGAGAAATTTTACGCGGCCGGAAAAATTTTGGGTTCACGATTTGTCAGAAGAGAGGGGAAACCTTCGGAAGAAGCGGTGCTGGGGAGCAGAGTGATAGACCGCACTCTTCGTCCTCTTTTTGATCAATCTATGCGCCACGCGGTGCAAGTGATTGTGACTGTCCTCTCGGTGGACGACAATGACCCGACAATCTTGGCCGTCAATGCGGCGTCTCTCGCTTTGCTTGTTTCCAATATTCCTTGGAACGGGCCTGTCGGCTGTGTGCGTATCGGGAAATATGACAGTGAGGATTTGAAAATTAACCCTGCGCAATCCCTGCGGGTAAACGAAGAAACGCAATACAAATTTGATATGACTGTATGTGGAAAGAACGGGCATATAAATATGATTGAGGCTTCCGCTCGTCAGGCGAAAGAAGCAGAACTGGAAGAAGCCCTTAAGGTGGCAAGCGTGGAGATAGCCAAGTTGGAAGATTTCCAGAAAAAGATAGCCAAAGAAATAGGCAAGGACAAAAGAATAATTGAAAAAGAGGCGCTTCTGGAAGAGTCAGTAAAATTATTTAATGAAAAAATCTTGCCTAAAATGGATAAGGCAATATTTGAAGGTCCTGGCAAGGCGGAGATAGACGCGCTACACACTGAATGGAATCAAATGGTAAAAGACAATTATCTGGACAGAAAAGAATTTGCCCCAGAAGATAATTTGTTTGATGATACGGAGAATGAAATTTTGCACAAAAAAGCCATAGAAGAAGACAAGCGCGCTGATGGCAGAAAAATGGATGAACTCCGCGATCTTTATGCTCAAGCGGGAGGACTCTCCAGTCAGCTTCACGGTTCCGGAATTTTCTATCGCGGAGGAACGCACGTACTCTCGGTGTTGACTCTCGGTGGTCCGGAAGAAAGAAACTTGGTGGACGGTTTACAATTGAAGGTAGAAAAAAGATTTATGCATCACTACAACTTCCCGCCGTACTCATCCGGAGAAGTCGGAAGATTCGGCATGACTAATCGCCGAGAAGTAGGACACGGAGCCCTCGCTGAGAAAGCGCTCGCGATGGTATTACCATCGGTTGAGGAATTTCCTTACACGATGAGAATCGTTTCTGAATCAATGGCCTCCAACGGTTCAACTTCTCAAGCTTCCATCTGCGCGGGAATCTTGGCGCTTATGGACGGGGGAGTACCTATCAAAGCTCCGGTCGCCGGCATTGCTATGGGTCTGATGTACGAGGACGATAATAAATATAAAGTTCTTACCGACATTCAAGGTCCGGAAGACCATCATGGCGATATGGATTTCAAAATCGCGGGAACGAGAGAAGGGGTCACCGCCATCCAGCTAGATGTGAAGGTGGAAGGTGTGCCAATAAAAATATTGGGCGAAGCGATGATGCAGTCCAAAAAAGCTAGAGTCGCCATCATAGACAGAATTGAAAAAGAGATTGAAAAACCTCGCGCCAATATTTCAGTGAATGCTCCGAAAATATTGATAATAAAAATCAATCCGGAAAAAATCGGATTAGTAATAGGTGGAGGAGGGAAGACAATCAAAGAAATAAAAGAAAAGTCCGGCGCTGAGATAACCATTGAAGATGATGGCACAGTATACCTGACCGGGAAGGACGGTTCGGCGGAAAAAGCCAAAACTATCGTGGAAGAAATGACGCACGAATTTAAAGTGGGTGAAGTGCTGAAGGGGGAGATTGTGAAGATTGCCGACTTCGGCGCGTTCGTAGCCTTAAACCCATTCACTGATGGTATGGTGCATATCTCCGAGATTGCCCCATTTCGCGTGGAGCGTGTTTCGGATATAATAAAGGAGGGTATGATTGTGCCGGTAAAAGTCATAAATATTGACCCTGAACGAGGACGCATCGGGCTCTCTATTAAAGAAGCGGATAAAGACTTTTTCAAAAACAATGGAGGAAAATAAAATAAAATCCACTGCGAGCGAAGAAAGTAATAAATTTGTAAAGACCTATGCTGAGGATATGGCGAGTGTCCTTGAGAGTGACAAAGAAGGTTTGGTTAAAAAAATAATTCACGGGGAAGAAGAACACGAGCAAGAGAAAAAAAACTTATCCCCTGAATCAAAGACAAATAGACTCTTTATGCTTATCGGTTTCGTGCTGATATTTTTAGCGTTAATAATTCTATCGTATTTTCTCTTTAAGAAAGAAGATATAAACACAGTTGCGGTACAAAAACAATTTGTCCCGCTTATCTTCAACGACAAAAGTGAGTTTGTGGAAATCTTCAGGCTCAATAAAGATGAAGTGGTAGAGACTATCTTGCGTCAGATTAATAACACCGAAGTGAAAATCGGAGGAATAAAGGGAATTTATCTTACAGAAAACAAGCAAATCATCGGACTTCGAAGGTTCATCTCTGTCATTAAGAGCAATTTCGTTCCCGGAGAAGACAAACTTTTCGTGGATGATAATTTCTTAATTGGCTCAATGCTGACCGGATTGAAATCTACCTCTCCGACTGCGGGTGATTTTTTTATCCTACTCAAGGCTCGTTCTACGGCGGATATTTTCGGTCCACTTAGAGCCTGGGAAGAAAAAATGCTGACAGATTTGCATAAATTTGCTGGGATTGATTTGTCCGCGGAGACGAATTATCTTTTCACGAAAGATTTTGAAGACGGTGTTATAGAAAATAAAAATGCGCGCATTCTCCACAATAAAGATGGGGGGATAGTTCTGATGTATATCTTTGCGGATGAAAATTCCGTGATTATCACCAGCTCCCAACCCGCTACGCACGAAATAATTCTCCGTCTAGCTTCTGCAGAAAAGAAGCAGTAGAAATAAGGTGTTAATCGGTTATGGCAGTCTCGTGTGGTTGAAGAACAACCAAAATACAACCCCCTAAATCCCCCTTATCAGGGGGACTTTAGATGCTACACGTTGTATCTTTTTTGTTAGATCATCGATAACCTTTTCTGTATTTGTTAAAACTTCTTTATTCGTATATCTTATTATCTGTAACCCGAATTTTTGTTTTAGCAAACTGTCTCTTTCTTTGTCTCTGATTTTTTGAAAATCATGTATCTCTCCATCTATCTCTACCGCGAAGCACAATTTTGCGCAATAAAAATCTACAATAAAATGATCTAATGGTTTCTGTCTGGTGAATTTAAAATTCACAAATTTTTTACTTTTTAAAATCTCATCCCAAAACAGTTTTTCTGCTTTTGTTGTTTCTTTTCTTAGTTCTCTTGCGCGAGAAACCAAATTTTTATCATATGGGATAAAAGGGATGTTGTATTTTTGCATTTTATTCCTCCCTGATAAGGGAGGCTAGGAGGGTTGAATTTAATCTCTACGCCATCGGTAACTCTATGTAGAATTGAGAACCTTTGTTTTCTCCTTCGGATTCGGCGGAGACTGTGCCTTTGTGCGCATCTACTATTAGCTTTACCGTATAGAGACCATAGCCGGTTGAGTCTACATTTACCTTGACGGAATCCTTGCCTCGTCCGCCTTCGGTGAATAAATTCTTTTTGTCTTCTTCGGTTATGCCCACGCCGGTATCCTTCACGGAGAAAATAACTTTACCGTCTTTCTTATCAAGACCAACCATTATTTTTCCTTCTCTCGTATATTTGATGGAATTTTCAATTAAATTATTTACCAGCTCACTGAGCCAGAAAGAGTCTCCCATTATGTTGTAACCCCCGTCATTTATTTCAGTTTCCACCTTGAGCCCTTTTGCCTCAATGGCTAGTTTCTTGTCGTTGATTGTTTTTAGGACAATTTCTTTCAAATCAATATTTTTCATATCATATTTAATAATGCCATTCTGTAAATTGGCGGCATTCAATACCAGGTCAACCGTCTCTATCCCGCCGTTGTCAAATTCCAAGCCTTGTTCGGCTATCTTTTTCACTTCGGGTGAAATTGGACCGAAAGTGCCATCCAAAATTCCCGCGAAAATAAATTTCGTGCGAGTGAACGAACCCTTCACCTTGTGAGTGACGAGGTGCACCAAGCTCTCACGCTGTTTCAAGAGACTGCGGAGGTTGATGGTGAGTTTCAGCAATTCTTCTTTTTGTTGTATTTCTTTTTTAACACTACGGATTAAGAAAAATCCAAGAACCACAGAAGCGACAAAAGTAAAACCATTCAGAACCATATTGATAGGGACCTGAATGAAGAAAAATTGTGAACCGATGAGTATGGCAAGTCCCCAAACAAGCGCTTGGGTGGCGATGAGCTTTACGTTGAAGGTTTTAAATTGCACCATTAGGATACTTATGTAAATCATAAATATAACCATGCCAAATAAGCCGTATAATTCAATTTCTGAGCTTGGCAACAGACCTATTCTTGCAAAAGAAGTTGCTACAAACTCCATTCCAAAAAAGGAAAAAAGGAATAATTCAAGCCCCACCCCCATAAGAATTATTTGTTTTTTAAGGTCAGAAGTAGCGGTGCGATACTTGAGAATGAGTAAAGTTAAAATCCAGATCATTGCTATTACACCGAGTGATGTGTAATAGAATTTAAATGGAAGCCATTCGAAATTGAATGCGTCACAGACAGTTAGATTAAAACCATTTATATTAAAAGAAGTGGGCGCGATTATAAAAATAGGGGCAAGTAACGCAAGAAAGACCCCTTTAATTTTAGATGAGATATCTTTTTTTTCTAGAAATACATATATAAAATAAATACAAAATATAGAAATTAGACTTAAAATCAAACCAAAAAAGGACCAAACAAACATAATAAAATTACTATGAATATTTGTCCATGCTATGAGGGTAGATAACGTCCAGAATGAAAACAAGATAGAAATAACAAGGAGGAGTTTGTTAAGTAAAAGATGTCTTCCATTCCAAAAAGCGTAAAAACTGATAAGTAGAGCAATCAAAGTAGCTGGGACTTGGGCATAGTACAGTATTGTTGGTACATCGGGTGAATATAAAAAATAAGTTGGTTCAGAGAATAAATAGCAGATCATATGTTGTCATTTGTGTTATTTTCTAGTAAAGGTTCTTCAGTGTATTCTTCATTATTATCTTCTATATCTTGTTCTTTTGTTATCAGTTCGCAAATATCTTTATCTGTCTCAATATCACAATAAGTTATAGAACATATTTTATCATCGGGAAGACAAATATTCGCAGATTCGCAATCCGTGATGTCTTTACCACATTGTTTATATAAATCGGGTGCGTATTTTATTATTTGAGTATAGTAGTATTCTTCTGTGCACTCATCGTCTTCGCATCCAACAAAGCATTCTTCTATGATTGGGTCACATTCACCCTCGTATTCAACTAAATAATCTTGATTAATAAACAGACGACTGTAGGATGTAATTCCTACTGCAATTGTTAGCAATATAAGAATGTAAGGAAAAAAGTTTTTACGAAAATGTTCCATGGAATTGTATAAAGTATAACAGATATTTTACTTTGCGTGAAGGTTTGGTGTTTTTTATGAAATAAACAGTAAATAAGTTCCAATTCCAGTTATGCAAATAGCAATAATTTTTTGTACGATATGTCTTGTTTGTATTTTTTCGACCGATATTTTCGGGAAAAATAAAGTTAAAAATATACCGATAGCTAGTACGAAAATTGGTTGAAATGATTCTGCGAGAAGTACGAGCCCAATAGGAGCCAGTAAATAAGCTATAGAATATGCAATATTTCCAAATATGTATAGGGATTCATTTACTACATTAAGTGATAGAATTGCTCTGGAATTATTTTTTATTGCTAATAAAAAATTCTCACGATAAGAACGTATAAATATAAATATACATAAACCAACAAAAGCAAGCATTAGATGTTCCCAAAAAATTGTCCTCCAAAGTTTTTCTTCGAGCGCGACAGTCTTGAATAAAACCGATCCAAGCGCCCAAAAGAACGCGGCTGCAAGCATTGGTAAAATAGTTTTTCGGCGGAGTTGGAATTTATTTTCTGAGTCTATTTCAAAAGAGATGATAGTTGTACCCAAGATTATTGTAGCCATGGCCACAAGTTGTATATCAGATAGTGTCTCTCCAAGAATAAAATATCCCAAAACACCCCCGAATACCGGTACAAGCTGGTAAAACACAACTGCGACCGATGCTTCTTCACTTTTTAGCGCGAGTAGCCAACACCACAGCACTAGTACGTTTAAAATACCTTCTATTGTAAGTATTAAAATACTTATACCACTAATATTAAAAACTGTCCTATCTGCTAGAAATATAAACGGTAAGACCATAACAGAAAGAAGAGAAGAAAATAAAATAAGGGTGCCAACTCCGCCTTTCTTAAAATATTTTTCTAAAAGAATCTTGTCTATATGATTTGATAAAGCATATAGAAACGGACCAATGAGAGCTATTAAAAACCAAAGCATATAATTTTAAGTATACTCCTTACTTTTTATTAATCAAAGAGACTTTATATTTTTTAAGAAAATTAACTGGACGATAACTTGTTTTTGACTTTTTTATATATTCAATTCCCAGATCTTGTTCCCAATTCCAATATGCAATACCCTGACTGGAAAGATACTGGGCTAATTTTCTGTTTAGAAAATCGTAAATACCCTGATGTGTGATGTCTGCTTTTATAAAGTGTGATATTGAGTATTGAAAAGGCAAGATTTCGTCAATACTGAAACCGATCATAATATCATGTAGATATATGCAAGATACGACTAATCCCTGCTGGCTGGCTGTTTTTAACGATCGTTTAATGGCTATTTCTTCTTGTTCAAAATCGTATGCTTTTTTGTCTAACTCTTTTTTGTTGATCCAACTGTGGAATACAGCAACAATTTGTTCACGTATGACTGTGTCGCCCAGTTCCTTGAATTCAAAACGTGCGTCGGGATATTCCCGCAGGAAGCCATCTGCTGAATGTCTTTTTTCTTTAAATTTTATTCCTCGCAAACTGGCTAATTCAGAAACAGAAAAAATATAATCAAAATTATCTCTATCTTCTTCTACCAACAAATCAGATTTCAATAAATCTTTTATTGATTCTTCTGGAACAAAACGAAGAGTGGAAGACACTCCCGATTTTTCGGCAAAGTGTATGAGTTCGCGTGCTGTATGTTCTGGTTTGTTTGTTCCCAGAAAAGAGAAAAAAGGTTCACAAGTTTCATAGTCAGTAAATTGCACAACGAGATTTCCGTTTAATTTAGAAATCATGCGTTTACCATTAGTATCCCAGGCCCACAAGCTAGTGAAATTGAAGTCCGAATAAGGCGGAAATTTTGAGGTAAATTTTTCCACTTCTTCCTTATCAGTCAGTTCAAGTTTCTTAAAATTTGGAAATTCAGGAATCATAAAATTTACAAAAACGGGGCAGCCAAGGCAATAAAAATCCAATTCATATAGTGATTATACCATAAAATAGTTATTTTTGTAATATTTTGGTATTATGAATTTATGGAAAAAGATAAAAAGTTTGTTGTTAGAACAAGAGGTATCATTATTCATGAAGGCAAGCTTTTGGGGGTGAAGCATCCACACAACACAAGTTTTTGTGCTTTACCTGGGGGTCATGTTGAATGGAAAGAGAATATAAAAGAATGTTTACATCGAGAAATGATTGAAGAGCTTGGGGTTGTTCCTGAGATAGGTAGATTGCTTTACGTAAATAATTTTATGGATGGAGACATAAGGCAATCAATAGAATTTTTCTTTGAGATTACGAATGGGCAAGATTATTTAAATATAGAACATCTCAAAAAGACACATGCGCATGAGATTGCAGAAGTGTGTTGGTTGGAACCGTCTGGGACTACACCCTTTCTTCCAAAAAGATTATAGGAGGATTTTAAGGATGGAAAAATTTTTTCTGATGAAGTTAAATATATAGACATGCATTAGTAAAGAAAACAGTAAGTTTTAAATAAGTTATAATAAAAAAATGTTAATAAATAACAATCATGACAACGGGGAAAGTGAGCTGCTTTTGTGTTTTGATGAATCTGGGAATATAGCTTCTCCACAAATTCGCAGTGTTGCTCACCAAAAACCATACAAAATTTGGCATGCTGTTGTGAATGTATGGGTTATTAACGATCAAGCCAATATATTGTGCACGCGCCGCGCTCCGCATGTATCTGGTAATCCCAGGAAATGGCAAACTTATGTAGGCGGACACGTTAAATCAGATTCTAATTTTCCAGAAACGGTTACAAGAGAACTGGTCGAGGAAATTGGACTCAAGGTTGATAAAAATAATTTGAAAATTGTAGAAAAAGGTAGGCGAGAGGATTTTAAGCACGTTTTTCAAAGCTACGCCGTGCTTTTTAACGAAGATTTATCAAAACTGAATTTTTCAGATGGAGAAATTGATGAAGCGAAGTGGATATCCTTTCAGGAATATCAAAGATTAAAAAACGACAAACCAGATGATTGGTGTAACGGAATGAATCCAGATCAATACAAAAATGCTTGTACGGCTCTGGCTTTACAGAAGTAATTTTGGATATTAAAGAAAACTTGCCATGGAAAATGGACATGCTATGATTGCTTCCTGCTCTCCACATAATATTTTAAGGCTTGATATTGATGTGGAAAAATCTTTTCTGGTTGCTCGTCTAATAGATTTTCAAGTTCCTCAAGGCTTACCCACTGAGGATTTTTTGTTTCACCTTTTTGCATCTTTGGTTCTCCTTCAACTTCACAGAGAAATACAAAACCAAACCATAATTTTCCATCATTTTTATCAAGAACTTGTTGGCAAACAAAAGGCTGGAAAACCATTGACTGCTGTAACTTGTCTATTTTGTGCAATTCTTCACGAAAAGAGTTTCGGCATGTTATTACCTTTAGTCCACACTCTTCCTTTACTTCACGTTGAAGTGCGGCAAAGATGTTTTCGTGGTCATTGATTCGTCCACCAGGAATTTCAAACAATCCTGAATATGCACCACTGGTTTCAGGCTTCCAACGTGTCTGAAGAAAGATTTTTCTTATACCATTTTCCTTTTTTTCTAATATACCTGCTACAAAAATAACGGGCTCCCTTGATATTTTTTTAGTCATATTGAAAGTATAATATTAATCTTCATATTGAATAATTTTCAGAACTCTTTCAGCCACACGCTCCGGTGAAATATCTGATGCCCCTCTTTTGCTCTCAGGTTCTCCATAATAAAATGAATTTTCACTATCTTTAAAACTTAAATCGACCAAAGCATGGTTGCGAATCATTTCTCTTCCATAAGGATGAGTTATGCGAAAAGTATTAGGACCAGACCAAAATATAGAATTTTGCAAACTGAACATAACATTTGGTGTTCCACACATACTCGAATAGTGTCCCAAACCTGTGTCTGGAGTCACGCTAAGACGAGTCATATGCATTAGAGTATTCATTTCACTAAACGCTACATTGCCTCTGTGTACA
Organism: Candidatus Nomurabacteria bacterium RIFOXYB1_FULL_39_16; assembly: GCA_001787205.1. Classification (GTDB taxonomy): domain Bacteria; phylum Patescibacteriota; class Minisyncoccia; order Phycocordibacterales; family UBA9973; genus UBA9973. Next base: position 25,754 of record MFWB01000009.1, on the reverse strand, counting down.
TTGTCTCTTTTTAGGCGATCAATCATATCGCCATACAGAATTCGTTTTCTTTCATCTGGATCATCAATAAAAAATATTTGTAGATTTGGTTTACGTTCACAAATTATGGCAATAAGCGATTCCCAACATTCTGGTGCATATTCTTTCCCTTGGGCGCTTGATGCCGGAGAAATGGTAATTAATGGCCTGTTTGCGTCAAGGTTTAATTTTTTAATTAGTGCTTCTTTTTGTTCATCAAAATTATTTTCTTTTGGAATAAATTCTCGAATGTCATAAATATCCTCATACAATTTTTGCCCGAATGATATTTCCATATTTCTCATGATTCGGAGTGGCAACATGTCGTATTTTCTTGTTACCCCTGGTCGAATTGGTATCTCCTCTTTAACCCAATCTTGGCAATCATGACTAAAAACTTTCATAGGATTTTGCTCATCCGTTGCCTCCATTCCAAATATTGAATAATCATGAAATTTTCTATTTAGATTGAAACAAAATAGTTTGTCGTCTGGGCTAGGGTGAAAAGATTCAACATTGTCTAGCAAATCAAGTCCTGGGCATATTGTTTTAAGACCTTTGAATAAATCCCGATGGGGGCTAATTAGGGTGATTTTCTTACCCTCTAGGGAATTGAGCTCAAAGTACTTAGCTAGAGATGTTATAATAGGTAGTTCTAAGGTAGCGTCTCCAATATGATCACCTAAAATAATAATAATATTTGTTGCCTGGTCCAGTGCGTGTGGCAAAGGTGCTGTTTCGTAAAATTTTTTATCAAATGGTTTGTCTCCAACCTGAGCAGATTCAAGCAAAAGGTTGTGATTTAAGCGCAAGTTTTGTTCTTTATCAGTAAGCTTTTTTTCAAAAATTGTTTTTGATTCCAACATATATGTAACACTATATTGTTTTGAATTATGAAATTTAATCAATACTCTAAATATACCACAAACATAATATAACACGAATGCGAGACATTAATGTCGTCCGAGAATTTGCTAAAAAAATCTCTTTAAGATAGACTGAAATTGATTATTTGGCTGATTTTGCTATACAAAGCATAAAAATATAATTCTTATGTTTAATAAAAAATCGTTTATTGAAATAGAGAAGGCAAAATTTAATAGAAATAGCTTTGTAAAACCTCTCTCAGAGAGCTATTGTTTTTCGAATATATGTGATGGTATTGAAGATTCATTAATCGGGAAAACAAATTCTAAATTACCCAGAGATGTATTTGGGGGATTAAAAAATGAATACAAAAATGTGGTGTTGTTTGTAATTGACAGTTTTGGCTGGTCATTATTTAACAAGTTATATAATGATAATTTATTACCGACAGAGCTATTAAAAAATAGTGTGATTTCACAAATGACAGCTCAATTTCCGTCAACGACCGCCGCTGAGCTGACATCTATACATACAGGTATGTCAGTAGAAGAAACAGGAATTTACGAGTGGTTTTATCATGATAAAAATGTTGGCGCGATAATTTGCCCACTTTTATTTTCATTAGCCACAGATAAGAACAGAAATTCTCTGCTAAATGAAGGCGCTGATCCAAAAAAAATATTTCCATTTTCAACATTTTATGAAAAATTGAACAGAAACAACATTGTGTCTTCTGTATTTACTCCACAAGCATTTAATCCCTCAATATATAATGATACCTTACTCCAAGGATCAAACGGCATTTGGTATGAAAACATTGAAGATGGTTTAAATACCTTAATAAACGGAATTAATAAAGAAAAAAATAAATCATATAATTTATTTTATTTTGATAAAATTGATTCAATTGGGCACAAAAAGGGACCCTTGTCTCGGGAGTCTGTAGACGAAGCGACTAGTTTTATTGCAAAAGTAGCCAATTGTTTTGAGCAGTTAACAGAAAAAAATAAAACTCTTGTTATCCTTACGGCTGATCATGGTCAAATAAAAATAAACCCGGGAAAAACTACTTATTTAAACAAATTAATGCCGGATCTGGAGGATAAGTTACTTAGAAATAAATTTAATAAACCTCTTATTCCCGCGGGAGGCTGTAGAGATATGTTTTTGTATGTAAAACCGGAATACCTTGACTGGTGCTATGAAAATCTTACCTTAAAATTAAAAAATATTGCCAAGGTATATAAAACCAATGATCTAATCAGTATGGGATTTTGGCAAAATAAATTAAACCTCTCGCTCCTCAATGAGAGGGTTGGTGATATTGTAATTATCCCTAATAAAAAAAATCTGGTGTGGTGGAATAATAAAGAAGAACAGTTTACTATAAAACATATTAGTCACCATGGAGGTCTATCTGAAGAAGAAATGCTGATTCCTTTTATTTGTTTTGAAAGATAACTACTAAATATAACAACATGCTATTCAACGAAACTTTTATAAAAAGACCAGAGGGTATCACAGTTCAATCTGTTGAAAATTTTTATAAATTTAAAAGCAAAATTAAGGTTGTGACAGACAAAGATGCGCTGATTCAAATCTGTGGGGAAGAAGGGATTGTTGTTGATGATCAATATCACGATATGAATCTTACAGAAATCAGAAAGAAAATCTTGAATGCCTATTTAAGTATTCATTTTTCAAAAGAGGCGTCTAAAAGTTTACTTGAGCAAAGAGAAAAACAAGAATCAAATATTGAAAAATTAACTAATTATCTAGGTAGTAAAAACTCTAAATCTATTCTTTGGGTTGGGGGATCTTTGGGGGCAACAGATAAAACTAAAAGTACTCAAAGTGATCTTGATTTATTTTTTGCTTTACCGAAGTGTGAGGATGATACATCTATTGATGAAGAATCATCAATATTTAGGAATCTTAATGATATAGGTTTTATAATCATAAACAGAGACAAAAGCATTGAAGGTCTTAGACGGGCACTAAAGACTGGTCGCGGCTTGGCCAGACTTTCTGGAATGACCAAAGATGGTGTTGAGTTAGATTTCCATTGCGTTGGAATTGATGATGTTAAAGATATGGATAAATTGAAGCCGGGGTGGATAGAAAGAGTACCAAAGACCGAGGATTACTTTGAAAGTAGAATTTCGTTCATTGGTAATCATAAGGTGTTGCCAAAGTTGGGAGAAAGGCTTTTTAATTATCTCGATTCAGATGGTGAAATGTTTAAGGGTTTTTATCCAGATAATTTTTCGGCAGGTGCAAAATTATTTTTTGATCCGACTGGGGATGGTGAAAAAATCTCTAGTGATCTTTGGAGAGCAATCGTTAAAGCTTTTCTTTTCCACAATAATGCTTACAAAAGAGATGCTTCGGGAAGAGTTACGAGTATAGATAAAGATAATGCTTCCTTTGAAGGTTTTCTTAGGACGCTCCATTATCAATCTTCAAATGAGTATAGCGAGGATAGACTTAAATATTTAAAAGATAAATACAATCAAACCTTGGAAGAAATTATGAGAAAATTTCATTTAACTTAAAATTTTATTTACTCAGCAATCTAAAATAGGAGAAGTAGCAAGGAAATGTTATGATAATTCAAAATCAATGAGTGAAGCGAATATGATTTTCTTTACCCTGTGAAATATTTTGAGTACAAAAGAACATTTGCCAAAATAGGTAAAAGAAGATTGATGAGTTATAATATAAAGGTAGAGATAAAGTAAATTATTAGCATAGAACGCAAATGTTATTTCACGGGGTGGCGATTTATATAGTCGCATTGCTCCTTATAAATCAACCATGTTGGACAAGAAAAAAATAAAAGAAAAACTGGAAACAGAGAGAGATACCTTACTTGAACAAATGAAAGGTATGGGCAAGCTGAGCGAGGAAACCGGCGAATGGGAAACTATTCCCGAAGAACAAAATTTCCCCGAGGCGGATGAGAATGACAAAGCAGACCGCTTTGAAGATTTTGAAGCCAGAAGCTCTATGATGAAAGCTCTTGGGTTGAGATTGAATAATATTTTGAAAGCGCTGAAAGGCTTGAACAGAGAGTCCTTCGGAAGATGCGAAGTTTGTAAAAAAGATATTGAGATGACACGCTTGGAAGTAAATCCCGCGGCTAGAACTTGTAAAAAACATTTGGAAAGCTAACCACTCCTCTTATGAGCTTCGCCAAAGTCTACTCTGCGCAAGTAAATTTGCTTTCTGGCGCTATTGTGACTATTGAAGTGGACCTGTCGCGCGGTCTACATGCTTTCAGCGTCGTCGGTCTGCCCGACAAGGCCGTGGATGAGTCCAAAGACAGGGTAAGCGGAGCCATCAAGAACTCCGGATTCCAGTCTCCTAAGGCGAAAAATCAGAAAATAATAGTTTCTCTGTCACCCGCGGATTTAAAAAAAGAAGGGCCGTTCTTTGACCTGGCTATCGCCATCTCTTATATGCTGGCGGCGGGGGATATCAAATTCGATTCGGAGAAAAAGATTTTCTTAGGAGAGCTCGGGCTCGACGGTACCCTAAGGAGGATTCGCGGAGCGTTGCCACTCGTGCAGGAAGCGAAGAGGCTCGGATTTGAAGAAATGTATTTGCCGAAAGAAAATGCGGTGGAGGCAGCTCTCATAGAAGGGATTGCTGTTTTCGGGGCGAATAGTTTGAAAGAAGTGGTGGAGCACATTGATGAGATTAAAAGACCCCCTCTGTCCAATAAAAATCGGACATCTCCCCCTTCGCAGGGGGAGAGGAATAAAATTCCCGCCCAACCACAGACGAAAATTATTTATAAAAAAGAAATGAGGGGCGCGGACTTTTCCGACATTCGTGGACAAGAAGGCGCCAAAAGGGGGCTGGAAATAGCAGCAGCCGGCGGACACAATATAGCGATGTATGGACCACCGGGTACGGGCAAGACGATGCTCGCCCGAGCATTCTCCCAACTCTTGCCCGATTTGGATATTGAAGAAGTGCTGGAAATTACCGGCATTCATTCGGTGGCGGGAAGTACACGGGGAGAACTCGTCTGTTCTCCGCCGTTCCGTTCTCCGCACCACACTTCATCTTATGTCTCTATCATCGGCGGGGGCACGTACCCGAAGCCTGGAGAGGTAACTCTGGCCCATCGGGGAGTATTATTTTTGGACGAGTTTCCAGAGTTTGAAAAGAGGGTCGTGGAATCCTTGCGTCAACCGCTTGAAGATAACCTCGTCTCTATTTCTCGCGCTAAAGGCACGGCTCAATTTCCTTCCAATTTTATTTTAGTGGCAGCGATGAATCCTTGCCCTTGCGGAAATGCGGGCAACAAACAAAAAGCCTGTATTTGCAAACCTTCCGACTTGGATAGATACAAAAGGAAACTCTCGGGGCCCATCGTGGACCGTATTGATTTATGGGTTTCTGTAGGCAATGTGGATTACAAGAAATTGGGTGGAGTTGGGGATGGTGAAAAAAGCGAAAGTATCAAAAGTAGGGTGCTGCGAGCGCGAGAAATGCAAAAAGACAGGTTTAAAAAATTTCAAAAAGAAATGGGGAGGAACATCACCACCAACAGTGAAATGAGCGTGAAAGACCTGGGGATGATGGTGCCTTTAGGCGGTAAGGTGCGAGATATGTTAGACGACAGTGCCGAACGATTAAGCCTTTCTGCTCGTGCGTATCACCGTGTCATCAAAATTGCCCGCACCATAGCAGACCTGGAAAATTCCGAAAACGTAGAAGAAAATCACATCTTGGAGGCGATACAATATCGGCCGAAGGTAAATAATTGATGGATTGTGCTAATATAATATTATGCAAAAAGAAATAGAAACAAGGTTTCTAGAAATAAATAAGGAAGAATTTATAAAAAAACTCATTTCACTCGAGGCTGTGGATAAGGGTGAAGAAAAGCTGGAAGAAACGATTTTTCATGCGGCGGACGGGTCATGGCTTGGGAAAAGAAAATTTGTACGTTTACGAAAAACGAAAGACAAAATAAAACTCACTTACAAGGAAAACATAGAACAAACGGTAGATAGCGCTAAAGAGGTTGAATTTGAAGTATCTGACTTGGATAAATGTTCTCAATTTTTTGAAAAGATTGGATTGAAAGCAATGAGGCAGTTGGAGAAGTATAGGCACACACTTCTGCTTGGCGAGGTGACCCTTGATGTAGACACTTGGCCGAAAATTCCTACTTATGTGGAAATAGAAGGACCGACAGTAGAATCTTTGAAAGATTTTTGTGAGAAATTTGGTCTTGACTGGGAAAAAAGATTTGACGGCGATGCCCGGGAGGTTTTCCGACACTATGGCTACGATTTGGATAAAATAGATTTAATTACCTTTAGCGAGGTTAAATAAAAATTATGAAACTAATTGCCTGTTTGGGATATAGCTTAAAAGAGGACAACTCCGTACATCCAATTTTAGAAAATCGTTTACGCGATAGCGTAAATATGTGTGTAAAAAATAATGAATCAACCCTGATTTTAATGGGTGGCGCATATTATAAAGACACAAAAGAACGCAGGATTTCTCAGGCTTCAGCTATGAAGAAATTTTTAGACGAAAACTTCAAAGAAGAGCTAGAGAATATAAAAATAATAGTTGAAGAAAATACCACAAGTACCATTGAACAACTTTGTTATTTAAGAGAATTAATTGATTCGGGAGAGTTTAAATTAAAATATTCTGATCTAGTGTTAGTTGCAAGCAAGTTTTTTATTGAAAGAGTGAAATTATACTCGGAATATATTTTTGACACCAATGAAGACATAACCTTTGTCGGTTCTAGCGTCCCAGAGAATATTTTTGAACAATTTAAGAATACAGAAGAAAATAAACTGAAAGAAGCACAAATTTGGCTTAAGGATTATAAGAGGGGAGATTACAAAGAAATACTAAATAGGCAGAAAGTTTTTCAAGAGCAAATACAAAAAGGGAAGATAAATTATCCAGCTTCCTAGTTTATCTGTTCCGGCTTAGTGGGTTTTTCAGAAGGTTCTTCTAGAAACTCAATTACCCAACCGTCATTCCACACTTTTCCTGATTCAAGGTGTGCTGAAATGTTTTCCCAATTTTTTTCTATCATCGCAATTCTTCTGGTTATTACTTTTTGATCTATTCTCTTTTCTCTGCAATATGCTCGTACATCACCAATTGTCTCTAACTCGGATATATCAAGAGATGTTTTAACTTCTTGCACAGACAATCCTATTTGCTCTAAAATTTCTTCCATGGAAGAGTCTTCGTCAAGGTCTATTTCCTCTTTAATCTTATCTGAAAAATTGGGTATCAAAGCTCTCACCAAATCTTTTCTCAGGATAGACACAACTCTCTTTTGATATTCAAGAGTTTTTCTCCTTTCTTTCCACTCAATTAGATTACCACCTGTTGTATTTTTGGGTCCGCCTTCAGTCATGAATCTATTATATTATATGCGTCTTTTTAAGGCTTTGGACTTATCCACAGGGGACTGGTTGACAGTGAACGAGCGTTCACTTATACTTATCATATTACAAATAAGTAATATAAATATATGAGCCAGACACAATATTTAAAAATGTTAGAAAGGGAAATCCAGAGAGTCAACAGAAAAATTGACTTGAAGATTTTGGAAGGGAGGAATTATATGAAAGAGGCGAGAGAGCACAAACTGCTCTTGAAAAAGGTTCGTTACAACACCAGAAGGAACTTTTTCAGTCGATTTTTTCCAACGTTCACAAAACTCTCTTTCTAATTCATGACAAAGAATATTCATCAAACAAAAATAGAATCCTTCTACTCGCAAAATAAAAGAATGCCCACGTATTCCGAGATGATGAAACTTTTCGGTTTCAAATCCAAGAACGCTGTTTTTAAAGTTGTAGAGAAACTGATAGAGGCGGGAATGGTGGCCAAGGACCACTTGGGCAGATTGATTCCATCTGAAACATTTGGCGAAGTGCCGATGCTTGGGTTTGTCACCGCCGGATTTCCCGCAACAGTAGAAGAAGAATTAGCGGATACAGTGAACCTGGATGACCTCTTAATAAAAAATAAACCACTTACTTATATGTTGGAAGTTGATGGAGACTCTATGATAGACGCGCATATAGAGAAGGGTGATATGGTGCTCGTGGAAAAGGCGACTATCGCTAAGGATGGGCAGATAATCATCGCTGAAGTGGATGGCGAATTTACAATGAAATATTTCAGGAAAGTTGGAAATAAAGTTTGGTTAGAACCGGCAAACAAAAACTATAAACCAATCTACCCCGAGCATTCCTTGAATATCAATGCAGTCGTGAAGGCGGTGATTAGAAAATACTAGCTTAGTATTGGATATGGAATTTACAATTGATCAATTTAATAATATTAAAAAGGAAGCAGAAGATTTTTATAACAAAATTGGATTTACCTACTGTCCTTATTTTGCAGAAAAAATTAATTTTAACACAAAAGGTTTAGAACATTTAATTTTTAAAACTTGGAATAGAACAAGGTCAATTGAGGATCAATTTTCTCGTTTTCGGCATTTGCGCTTAGCGCCAGAAGTTATAAAAAACTCCAAAACTTTGCAAGGCATATGCCCTACCCAAAAGTTTGAAAGAATCAAGAAAAAAGATGGAAGGTGGCAACAGGTTTTAAAGCTTACTACCTATTATGAGTTTATCTCTGTTTTAGAATCTCATGGATCAAGAGTTCGAGTAAAAGTGATTATTAAACAGATAGATGGAGGAGAGAAATTTTTTCTTAGCATTATTCCTTTTTGGGGAACTAATAAAAATGGAGAGAGAATTATGTATAACGGGCATCCTGAAATCGATTAAAAATCAAAAAATCCGCCTTACGGCAGATCCTTTGATGGCATTTGGCTGCAGTTTGTTTTAACCGCGAGAGAAGCGAACTCCTCACAAATGCCTACTTGTATTATATCAGAAATGCAAATTATGAGCAAACCACAAAAAAACGCCCTTCTAGGGCGTTTTTTTGTGGTTTCATTCTTTTCGCGCGAAAAGAATTTATGCAACCGTGTCCTTCAAACCTTTTGCAGGTCGGAATTTAGGTACTTTCTTGGCAGCTACTTTGACTTGCTCTCCAGTCTTTGGATTGCGAGCCATGCGGGCTGCGCGAGCCTTAACGGAAAAGATTCCGAAGCCGGCGATTGAAACTTCTCCTCCCTTTTTTAAAGTTTGGATTATAGCATCAAACATTCCGTCAACGATTTCTTCAGCTTGTACTTTTGTACCGCCTAATTTTCCATGTACCCATTCAGCTAATGCTTGTTTATTCATATGTTTTTATAATTATTTTTTATAATTGTAATTAGTTCGACCATTTAACCCTTATTTTTAATACACATCTATTATATAACAAGGGTTTTTTAAGGCAAGTCCAGCAATTTTAGCGAGCGTATTCAGTAATTCGAGTTTCACGAATCAAAGTAACTTTGATTTCTCCAGGATATTTGAGTTCTTGCTCTATTTTAATTGCGATATCGCGGGCCATAAGCTTCGCTTCGGCATCGGAGATCTTCTCAGGGGTGACGAAAATGCGGATTTCACGTCCAGCTTGTAGGGCATATGATTTCTCCACGGAAGGGAAGGCATTTACCAACGCTTCGAGCTCTTGCAGTCTCTTTAAGTAGTTCTCTACTGAGTCGCGTCTTGCTCCTGGGCGTCCGCCAGAGATGGCGTCAGCTGTCTGCACTATGATGGATTCCACTGTTTCATAAGGATAATCCTCGTGGTGGCTCTTCATTGCGGTGATAATCTTTTCATCCGCGCCGAATTTCTGCAAAATGCGCATACCTATCTCAATGTGTGTGCCTTGTACTTCATGGTCAAGCGCTTTACCGATGTCGTGCACCAGGGCTCCAGCTTTCGCTACCGCCACATCTGCCCCTAATTCTTCGGCAATCATCCCGGCGATGTGCGCCATCTCTACGGAGTGTTGAAGGACATTCTGTCCATAACTTGTGCGGAAATATAATCGGCCGATGATGGCGACGATGCGTGGGTCAAAGTTGAATATTCCGCATTCGTACACTGCTTGCTCTCCCTTTTCTTTAATAATCTTATTTATTTCTTCTTTTGCTTTCTCCACTAGCTCTTCAATCTTTGCGGGCTGAATGCGTCCGTCCAAAATCAAGTTCTCAAGCGCCAGGCGAGCCACTTGTCTCCTGATGGGGTCAAAAGAAGAGATGACGATTGAGCCAGGTGTGTCGTCAACGATGAGCTCCACTCCGGCTGCTCGTTCAAAGGCGCGGATATTTCTGCCCTCCTTTCCTATTATCTTTCCTTTTATTTCATTGTTGGGGATGGCCACCACTGTCGTCATCAATTCCGATGCGGTGCTCGAGGCAAGGCGTTGGATGGAAGTGGCTAAGATGTCCTTGGCTCGTCTATCCAGCTTCTCTTCGTTGCTGTTTTCCAATTTTTGTATTTTAACCATAATGTCTTCTTCATATTTCTTCTCCACATCTCGCAGGAGTTCATTTTTCGCTTCCTCTTCCGTCAACCTTGCTGTTCTCTCTAATTCTTGTATTTTGTCCGCCTCTATCTTCAGGATTTTTTCTTGAACCTTCTTCACTTCCTCCACTCGGAGCTTGATTTGTTCCGCTTCTTTATTGACTTCAACTTGGCGCACGTCCAAAAACTCATCTTTCTTAATGAGTCTTCTCTCTGTCTCCCTGAATTCTTGTTCTTTCTTCTTCCCTTCCTCCTTTAAATTTGTGAGCTGTTCCTCGGACTTCTTCTTGGCTTCGTCGGTGATTTTCTGCGCTTCTTCTTTCGCGCCGATAAGCATCTGCTTGATATCTATCTCTATTGACCTTCTCTTGCCTAACGCCACCAAAAGGCGCAGGTAATACCCTATCCCAATGCCCAAAAGGAGTACCCCGACTCCGATTAGAATTATTATTATACTCATAAGCTTGTGTCAGCTTACAAGAACAAACCATTATATTTAGTGTTCTACTTCCTCAAAACTAAAGATTTTAAAACTTCTCTCAAAACGTTTCATAATATATGGAATATTCCCGTGAACCCGACTAAATTAAGTGAAATAAATTTTTAAAATTCAACACTAAAAGTATAACAGAAAGTTGTTTCTTTGTCTACTTTTCTTACTTAGAGGAGGGGTTCTTGGATTTAGTGACTATCTCGTCAACGATGCCGTATTTTTTCGCCTCATCCGCATCCATAAAGAAGTCTCTATCTACATCCTTTTCAAGCTGAGCTAGAGATTTGCCCGTATTTTTCGCCAGTAATTTATTTAAATTGTCTCTTGTCTTTAAAATGTGTTTAGCGGTGATGGCAATGTCCGTAGCCTGACCCTCCACACCTCCTAGAGGTTGATGAATCATCACTTCGGCGTTGGGAAGAATAAATCTCTTGCCTTTTTTACCTGCGGACAGAATGATAGCTGCGCCAGAAGCAGCGAGTCCAACACAAAAAGTAGAAATATCTGGGCGAACATGATTCATCGTGTCTACGATAGCCATAGTAGAGGTGACAGAACCCCCGGGAGAGTTTACATAGAGGTAAATGTCTTTCTTCGCGTCTTCAGATTCAAGGAAAAGAAGCTGAGCGATGACAATATTTGCAGTGTGGTCATCTATCGGTCCTGCTAAAAATATAATACGTTCACGTAAAAGGCGTGAATATATGTCGTAAGCTCTTTCCCCAAATTGTGATTTTTCTATAACGGTTGGGATTAACATAATACTATTGTAGCAAAAATTTTGTCCTTTTTCAAATCATAAAATTTTAACGAAAGAGCCCCCTCGCTTTCGCTTGGGGGCTTTGATCGTCACACTTCGAGGGGCGACATCCTCAGAGAGAAACCGTCTCTCTTACGGCCACCCCCCTACAGGGGAGTGGTTAGTTATGTGGTGGGAAGATCAGTTTTAGTCCTCCGAAGAGGACAAAAAAGATTACCCACCATGCCAAGATTAGTAGAGGCGGATATACTTCTCTCTCAAAGAAGCGACGATCCGCCGCCTTCTGGTTAGCCCGCTGTCTTT
>MFWB01000009.1:10579-13852 GCA_001787205.1 Candidatus Nomurabacteria bacterium RIFOXYB1_FULL_39_16 | reverse complement strand
CCGCGGGGCTGGGTCGGGACATCGCGATAAGCAGTGTCCCGAATACCGCGACCATGATCCCGACCAGGGAAAGTGCTAGTATCATTCCATCCTCCATGATTTTCTTACGGGAAGAAGAAAAAATATGTAAATATCCTTTCTTCTTCCCGTAAATCCTATTTCTAAAGAATCAAAGAACTTTAATTATCACTATATATAGTATAGCATATATAGTATAAAAAGTCAAGAGAATTTGCTTAAAAACAAAGAAAAACCGTTATTTTAGAAGGTAAAAGCTTACAGAAGTCCAACATCTGTAGAATTACTGACTCTCCAAAAATTGGAAGATTTTTTCGTTGGTGAGGACGTTCTCAGCGTGGATGCGAGCACGTTCGGGGTCGGCGTCCTTGTAATGCTCTAGGATAACCGCGACTTCTTGCGCCACTTGTTCTTCGTCTGCCACTATCTTTTCCGCTTTCGCGATTTCATTTAAAATTAGCGCGAGTTTGGCTTTCTTTTCTGCATCTCCTCTGAATTCTTTTCTCAAATCTTCTATTGTCTTATTTAGATGTTTTAAATAATCTTCAAACTTCAGCCCCATCTGGGTGATGTCGGACTCCATTTTATATAAAATTTTATCCAATTCAATGTTGACTAAGATTTCAGGAATATCCATCTTGCTATCATCAATAATTTTTTCAATAATTTTCAGGCGAGTTTTTTCTTTTTGTTGATTTTCCTTTTCCAGTTTGATATTAGCCTTTAGTTTATCCTTAAAATCAGCTACGTCCTTAAAGGGTCCTAATGCTCGCACGAATTCATCGTTGAGCTCAGGTGTTTCTTTGGGTAATTCTGGTTCTGGGTGCACTTCTCCTTCTTTGTGTTCGTGCTCCGCCATATGCACTTTCGGCGCGCGGGACTTCCTTATATCCATTATCGTATTTTCCAAGTCTTCTTCGGACACTTCAATATTTTTCTCTGCGTCGGTGACCTTGGAAAGTATTTTTTTAGCGATATCTTTATATTCGGGCAATTTAATTTCGGGAAGAACAGCAGTTTTGATTTTAAACCCGAGAGGATTATTGCGGGCAAGCTTGATGATGGAGATTTCTGGTCGGCTGATAGCATCAATTTTTTCGTCTTCCAACATTTTCGGATAATGTTCGTTTAGGGCGAGTTGCGCCATCTCTTCCAGGATTTGCATTTCGGGAATATTTGCCAGCAAAACACTTTCAGGGACTTTCCCTTCTCGGAAGCCATCCAATTTTACTCTTTCTCCGAGCTTTTTTAGAGCCTGTTTGAAATAGCCTTCAAAAGCTTCACTTCCGAGTTCTCCCTCAATCTCCACTTCGCTATTTGGTAATTTTTTAACTGTTATTTTAAGCATATGGATATACTATATTTATAAGTATTTTTTGTCAAAAACCCCGTCACTCGCGAGTGACGGGGTTTAGGGGTGTTTTTAAAATTCAAATTTTTTATTTTACAGTCTCCACATCAACGCCGACGCTGGTGTCGGTCGTTTCCAGGTCTGCTTCTAGATCATTAAGTTCAGTAGAATCTTCTTCAGAGAGGGCGGGAGTCGGGGTTTCCTCTAGGGCATCTTTATTTGATTGCCATACATATATTCCACCGACAATAAGGAGGATGATTATAATCACCAATCCCACCATTGCGCCGTTTGATTTTTTTTCTGGTTCCATAAATTAATTCTTATTTTAAAATTTATAAAGTTGTTAAGGCTATTCTTCATCATCCTCCGTCTCTGCTTCTACTTTTGCGTTCGCTTCTATTTTTATTCTTACTTCGTCCTTCAATGATTTGATGGCATCTCTCAGGGCCTTGTGAGCTTCCACTACCAAGGTCTGTGTTTCCTCCGCCAATGTTCTTAATTTTGTTTTGTTTTCTGCCGTCAGTTCATCTATAGAAACTGCCAATACGGCGTTGATTTCCACGATTTTATTTTCCGCTGCGGTTAATTTTGTTTCAGATGTTGCCAGAAAGTCCTTTGCTGTCGCAACAGCTACTCCTTTTGCCTCCAATTCCGCTATTTTCGCTTCAACTTTGATTTGCCATTCAGAAATTCTTTCTACCGCATTATCAAATCTCTCTAGAGCTTTTTCTCGGCCGACTATTCTCATTTCTTTAACTCGCGCTTTTACCTTATCTGTTTCTTCTTTAACTCTTTCCCTCAAGGTTTCCATTTTTTGTTTTGCTTCCTCCCTCGTGGTCTCTATCTGAAGACGCATCTCGGCACGTACCTCATCGCGGTCACCTTTGACTTCCGCTTTTAATTTTAATTCTCCCAGTCGTGCTCCGTTGTTGTCATTTTCTGCGCGTGCTACTCCCGTGCTTACAACTAACATCATAGATAAAACGACAAACAAACTGATATATTTTTTCATATGAGTATTTCTTTAGTTAATAATTAATAAAACGATTAATAAAACTTGGATAAATAAGTTCGACACTTATCTATTATACACTATTTGTATGACGTTGGAGAAGTGCAAAAGTTACATATTTTGGTTGCTTTTTGGCTTGATATTGGATATAGTCATCTACAGTCATATGTTGATTATTGGCATTATAGAAAGTCGAAAATCTATAATTTTTTATTAGTTTATTTTTAAAATTTATGTTATTAACTTCGTTTATTATCTCTATTCTTTCTTTGTTTTTTGCTGTTTACCTAGTTTTTTGGATTAAGAAAAACGATATGGGTACAGCAAAAATGCAAGAAATTTATGAAGCAATTAAGCAGGGCGCGAATGCATTTTTGAAAAGACAGTATAAAACAATAGGAATAATGGCCGTTGTTTTAGCCATTGTCCTTTTTGCTGTTTATGCTTTGAGTGGAAAAATGATAGAAGGTCTTCAGGTAAGTCTCGCTTTCTTGTTGGGTGCTTTTCTTTCAGGTTTTTCTGGTCTTGTCGGTATGTGGATTTCTGTTCGTTCAAACGTCCGAACAGCTTCTGCGGCACAAACAAGTCTTAGTAAAGCGCTTACGATCGCGCTCCGAGCCGGAGCAGTTTCTGGTATTACCATTGTTTCAATGAGCTTGATTGGTATTACCGGTCTTTATTATATCTATGGATTTCTAGGTTATACCGCCGTACAAATACCGGCGCTACTTGTTGGTTTTGGTTTCGGAGCTAGCTTGGTTGCTTTATTCGCACAGCTTGGGGGTGGAATTTACACCAAAGCTGCTGACGTGGGCGCTGATCTAGTCGGGAAAGTTGAAGCAGGAATTCCCGAGGATGACGCCAGGAATCCCGCAGTTGTAGCAGACCT
>MFWB01000009.1:1542-10560 GCA_001787205.1 Candidatus Nomurabacteria bacterium RIFOXYB1_FULL_39_16 | reverse complement strand
GATTGCGCCGGTAGAGGAGCGGACCTTTTTGAATCAACTGCCGCAGAAAATATCGGAGCAATGATTTTAGGTGTCGCTCTTTTCCCTTACTTGGGAATTAACGGTATTATCTTCCCATTAGTTATTCGAGGTTTCGGACTATTGGCTGCAGTGATTGGAGTCTTGTTTGCAAAAGCAAACGAAGAAGATGAGCCGTTAAAAGCATTAAATAAAGGATATTTTGTTACAAGCGTGTTGGTTACTATTGCTTTCTATTTTGTAACCATGAATATGTTGCACAGCATTTTATTCTTTTTCGCAGGATTGGTTGGTATCGTAGCAAGTATCGTCTTCGTTTTCGTCACTCAATATTATACAGAATATAAATACAGACCAGTTCGAGATATTGCAAATGCTTCCTTGACGGGACATGCGACGAATATCATCGCTGGACTTTCTGTTGGCTTTGAATGTACGGCTGCTACCGTTATAACAATTTCAGCATCATTGCTTGCTGCATTTAAATTGGGAGCAATGACAGGTTTTGAACACGGAGGAATTTACGGCACAGCTGTCGCAACTATGGGAATGTTGTCTACTGCCGCTTACATTTTAGCTATGGACACATTTGGACCAATTACAGACAACGCTGGTGGAATCGTGGAAATGTCTGGAGCTTCAGAAGAAGTAAGAAGGAGAACAGACAAGCTTGATGCTGCAGGCAATACCACAAAAGCGTTGACGAAAGGATATGCGATGGGTAGCGCTGCTTTAGCCGCATTTCTTTTGTTCTCCGCATTCTTAACAGAAGCAGGAATCACAATTGTTGACTTGGCAAAGGTAGAAGTCTTCGTCGCTTCTCTTATGGGAGCAATGTTAATCTTTTTCTTTTCTGGTTTAACTATGAAGGCTGTCGGTAAGGCTGCCGGCAAGATAGTTGAAGAAGTTCGACGTCAATTTAAAGCTGACCCAGGATTAATGACAGGAGCAAGTAAACCGGATTATGCCGCTTGTGTTGATATCACTACGAAAGCAGCTTTGAAAGAAATGATTCTTCCTGGATTGTTAGCAGTAATTTTCCCAATTTTAGTCGGGGTATTTATGAAAGCAGAAGCCTTGGCCGGATTCATAATGATAGGCACTATCGCTGGAATCTTGCTCGCTACTTTCATGAACAATGCCGGAGGAGCTTGGGATAATGCAAAGAAATATATTGAAATGGGTAACTTGGGCGGAAAGGGTAGTGACGCGCATAAGGCGGCAGTTACAGGAGACACCGTTGGTGATCCATTCAAAGATACAGCAGGTCCATCCCTCCACGTACTTGTAAAATTGCTTGGGACTCTTTCCTTGGCCTTGGTTGCACTATTTATTTAGTTCTTCTTTAGTTTCAGTTTCTTTTTCTACTTGTGCTGGAAGTCCATTACCCTTTATATCTATTCTCCAACCAGTTAGCTTGGCTGCGAGGCGCACATTTTGTCCGCCCTTACCTATCGCCAGCGAGAGCTGGTCATCGGCTACTTCTACCGTTGCTTTGTGTTCCTTTTCGTCTATCTCAATAGAGAGGACTTTCGCTGGTGAAAGGGAATTGGAAACGAATTGGGTTGGATTTTCGGACCAAGGTATAATGTCAATTTTTTCTCCCGATAGTTCTCCGGTTATGGTGTTTACTCTGGTGCCTTTTTGTCCAACGCAGGAACCAACGGCGTCTATGTGCTCATCGTTTGAGTATACCGAAATCTTGGAACGCGCTCCGGCTTCACGAGCAACGGACTTGATTTCAACCGTACCATTTTCTATCTCGGGAGCTTCCATAGCAAAAAGCTTTTCTATAAATTTCGGATGAGTGCGAGATAGGCGCAGGTTTATGCCTCTCGGTGTGTCTTCCACACTGTAGAGATAAGCGCGGATGCGTTGACTCCTCTCCCAATATTCTCCAGGGATTTGTTCTTCGGTTGGTAGGATGCCGGTGGCTCTGTTGAAATCAACGTAGACATTGCCTCGCTCCACTTTCTGCACTACTCCGGAGATGACTTCTCCTTCTTTGGTACCGTATTCGTCTATAATGGAGGTGCGTTCCGCTTCACGAATTTTCTGAATGATGACTTGCTTGGCGGTCTGGGCAGCGATGCGTCCATAGTCATCCTTGGATTCCAGCGGGAAAATTATTTCGTCGTTTAACTCCACTCCCTTTTTTATTTTTTTAGCATCGTCCAAGAGGATGTGATGCTCTTCATTGAAGTGTACGCGTTCATCACCTTCTTCTTTTATAGAATATTCTCCTTCGTGCTTTTTCTCATCGTCTAAGATGGCGATGCTTTCGTCCACGACGATTTTAACTTGAAAGAAATCCGTCTTGCCATCTTCCATATCAAATTTAGCGCGGACTATTTGTCCTTTCTTGCCGTAATCTTTCTTATAAGCGGCCGCCATTGCTTGCTCTATGGCTTCCAGTATTTTTTCTTTTGGAATTTTCCTTTCTTCTTCCAATTGTTCTAATGCTGATTTAAATGTTTTTATGTCTAACATAATGATTTTTAAGGAATGTAATGACTATAAAAATCATTACCCTGTGAAATTCCTGCTTTGCAGGAAGCTCAAGCTATGCTTGAGTATTTCACTGGGGTTGTAAATTTATATTTACTTCCTTCGTTAATTTATAAACAAACTTACTACCCTATTAAATATGATTTGAGCCTACTTCGCAAAAATTGTTTTCCATATGCTGTCTTTAGATATTTTTCACGATGCATTGCATCATGTTTATCTAAACAAGCTTCGGAGTAAATTAGTTCAAACGGTCTTCTCTCTTTTGTTGAACTGACTTGACCTTTACAATGTTGCTCAAATCTAGATTTCAAATCATTTGTATATCCGACATATAGTTTTTTGTCTTTTTGAGACTTAAGAACGTATATGTAATAAAACTTTTTTACTTGATTTGAAATCATTTAACGGGGTTTTAAAAAATATAGTCGCTTTGCTTCTTATTTTTTAAAAAAATAAAGCCCTGTTGCGACAGGACTCCTATACCAGGAGCATAGCACAATATCCATTTTTTGCAAGGGCAAGATTTGTGCAATAATAACCCCTCCCAACCTCCCCTTATCAAGGGAGGGGAATTAACCAATGAGCGAGGGTAGTCCTCGCTCAGGTAATATAGAGAATGTTAAAAGTCCGATTTTTAACACCGTGTTAGGAGGGCGGTTTTCTTTTTTTATTGCATTTTTTGTTATACAATTTAAACATGAATATTTATTTAAAAAAATTTATAGATGAAAAGTTTAAAAAACCAGGCAAGGCTTTAGATTTAGGGGCGGGAGAATTTTTTGACGTAGCCTGTTTAAAACAGATAGGGTGGAAGTGTGAAGGTGTTGACATAAAGACTGGTATTGATTTAGAAAAAAAATATGAATCAAAAAACAAACCATTTGATTTGGTCTATTCAAACTATGTTTTGCATAAATTGAAAAATAGAAAACAACTCATCCAAACAATTTTTAATAATTTAAAAGACGAAGGATGGTTTTTTATTCATATTTTTGATAAATCTGATAAAAACAGTAAATCTGACTTATCGCGAGCCTATTTAAAAAAAATGCTAATAGAGCAGGGATTCAAAAATCTTAAATTGAAAGTATTTAGCTTTTATGATAACGATATTGGGCATAAACACTGGCATAAAATTCTAGAGGCAACCGGACAGAAATAAAACCCCAGATTTTTCCTGCCCAAATCAGCAGGTTTTTTGACTTTTTGGGGAAAAATACTGTAAGATTGACAAAACCTAGCATAAGAGGTATTAATAAAGTGGAAGTTTCTCTTCACAATCTGAAGTCCTGTGCCTTCAGTTGTTGCCTTGGGTCATAAGGCTAAATGGAAACCCATCGTGGGTTTCCAACTCAAGAGACAACGAAAGACATAGGCAAGAAAGGAGGTTACAGATATGTCCGAGAAACACTGGGTGGACGATGACCACTATCGGACCGTTTCGAGCGACGGAAGCCAGTCCTTCCTCTTCAAGGCCGATGGCGGATTCCTCAGCACCGACACGTGTGTGGAAGTCACAGACCATCACAGTGATGGAACGACTGACGCGTACGAGTCCGACAACAGCTCCTGGGACGGCAAGGGCGATCACAAGTAGTTCGCCCTAAGAAAGGGAGGTTTCTCCGGGGTGGGTCATTCGTGACCCACCCCACTTTTTATTAAACTTGTTTATTTTAATTTGAAATCAAAAATCATAGACATAGAGTCTTTTATTTTTTTGCCAACCCAGTGATTCAATTTCTATAATTTTACTTGGTTTTTTCTTGGAAAATTCAAAATCACACGATACCACTCTTGAACCGGTTTTTAATTCTTTTTCAAATTTTGGGAGAAGCTCATCTAGAGCTTCTGGGAAAAGATATAAAAAAATGTGAGTTGCAGGAGAAGTGTCTAGCTTAAAAAAATTTCCATACAAGATGCGTACTTTTTTAGAACCCCAAAAAATATTTTTTATTTTTGCCAGCAAAAAAGGAAACGGACCAATTTCAATACCCACACACGAGATAGATGGATTTGTTTTTGCCACAGCAAAAAGGATACGCCCATCCCCGCATCCAAGATCATAGAGGATACTCTGGTCATTGAGTTCAAGCGCTGAAATTATTTTATTTAAAACTTTTCTTCTTACCGGAACAAACGGTATAAAAGAAAAAAGTGGATTTATAAAAAAAAGAAGAGTGAGAAAAATGATTAAAAACAAAAAGAAAATCAACACGTAAGCTAAAATTAGCATAGAAACATAATATCATCTTTGGGATTTAATAGTAATAATCTTTTTCAAATACACATTTTTTATTCAGTCAATACCAGATTTTTTCTTAATTTTAAAGGCTTTTTTTATACAAAAGGGGACTGGGAGGCAGGATTCGGTAGATACTAAATTAGATAAAAATATGTTATAATATACCTATGTCTCCACTTGCAAAAAAAAGTTTATTTTGGGATACGAACATAGATAATATTGATTTATTAAAACACAAGCGCTATATAATAGAACGTATTTTAAAATTTGGCACACTTACGGACTATTCTTGGCTTAGTGGTATGTATTCTAAAGATGAAATAAAAGAAGTTATAAAAAGGGAAAGAAGCGAGCTTGATAAAAAATCTTTAAATTTTTGGCTTTATATTTATAATATTGTTTAACAAAATGCACCAAGAAACATTAAGCAAAGAAACGGCAATAGTTTTAAATAAAATCAAAGATTCTGTGTCAGAGTTTTATTTGGCTGGTGGCACAGCTCTGGCGCTTTTGTTGGGCCACAGGATATCTGTTGATTTAGATTTTTTTTGTGTTGAGAATTTTTCAACAAGGGAAATAGCAGAACGACTTTCTAAACAAGGGCATCTTGAGATTAGTTCGGAGAGTGAGGGTACTTTAAATGGATTGCTTGATGGAGTAAAAATTAGTTTTTTTAAATATCCATACAAGCTTCTTTTTCCTAAAAAAGAATATGAAGGTGTATATATTGCAGATGAACGAGACATTGCCGCGATGAAAATACTTGCAATCTCTGGCAGAGGTAGTAAAAAAGATTTTGTGGATTTATTTGTGCTTTTAAAAGAATATTCTCTAGAAGATATTCTGGGTTTTTTTAATGCAAAATACAAAGAATACAATTATAATATACTTCATATTTTAAAAAGCTTAATTTATTTTTCTGACGCTGATTTAGATCCTGAGCCAGTATATTTAAAATTAATTTCTTGGGATGAAGTAAAAGAGACTATAAAAAAGATAGTTGATGAATATACCAAATCTAAATTGTAAACATCAAATTTTTTAAAAATACACATTTTTTATTCAGTCAATACCAGATTTTTTCTTAATTTTAAAGGCTTTTTTTATACAAAAGGGAACTGTGGATAACTAAGTGAGCGAGGGGAGTCCTCGCTCGGGGTTTTTTTAGTGCATTCTCTATTGGGTGATTCCAAGCTATTGAGCTAATACGGTCAATTTGACAAGGTGAGATAGGTATTGTTAAGCTTTACGTGAAATAAGCTTAGCTATCCAAGCTAATGAACCACAATGGATCTTTGACAACAAGAGAGGAGAAAGTATGAGCTACAGACTGTCTCGAGATGTAATTGACCTGGGCCAACATCTGATGAATACGAGGACGGGCGAACTGTATGAAGTTGATGAGTGCGGGCGAACATTGCTGTCAAACCTACCCACGGGAGAGAATCCACCCGAGGGGGAGGTTTTTGACTTCATGCGGACAGAAGGGCTTCTAGTTGACCCCTCAGAGCAAAAAGATAGGGGGAAGTTCCTTCTACAACTGCACGTTCTGAACGCTTGCAATCTGAAGTGTCGCCATTGTTACGATTGGAAGAACCCAACTGTCACGCTCACTTACGAACAAGAACTCACGGTGCTCGACAATTTCGCTGACTTCCTGAAGAAAATGGAAATGGACGGCGAAATCTCGTTCACAGGAGGCGAGCCGCTTCTTTACGACCACCTTTCTGAACTGATTGACTACGCAAAGAGCCAAGACGTTTTCATCAAACCATACGTGCTAACCAATGGCACAGTTCCGCCGAACACCAAGATTCTGGAGTGCCTGATACGTCACCAAGCAGGTGTGCAAATAAGCATTGACGGCACGGAAGCAATCCATGATGAAATCAGGGGCACAGGAAACTACCGCAAGTCGATCGCGGGAATCAAGAAGTTCCTGTCTGTCGGCTTGAAGGTCAGCGTTCACTACGTAATCATGCGGAGGAACGCAAAGGCTATTCCTGAATTCATCGAAGCGATGGAAGATATTGGGATTGAGCGGGTAAACTTTTCCTGCTTGGTCCCGATTGGACCCGGTGCACAAGAGGAAATGCTAACCCCATCCGAGAATCGCGAGGTGATTGAAAACGTCGCTCTTCTGCAAAGGGGGCGATCAATCAGTCTGCTTTCCACTCGTCCTCTTTGGTACACGGTCGGCAGTAGTGGATTTTGCCCTGTTGGGTACAACACCCTGACTATTGATGCGGCTGGACAGTTCATGCCGTGTCGTCGTTTACCCATATCGTTGGGAGATGCAAGGCATGACACGTTCTTTCGTGTCTGGTTCGGTTCTGAATTTCTGCAGAAGATAAGGGAACGGGAAAAGTACGTTCAAATCTGCGGAACCTGTCCACAGGCTGATGTGTGCGGAGGTTGTCGCGCCTTGGCCTATGCCGTAACTGGCGATGCATTTGCCCCAGATCCTTCTTGCTTATTGGCGTGCAAGATGTAAACTAAATATAGAGAGGAGGTGATGACACGTGAAGAAGATCTCCGTTGCTCAGATCAAGCCGACGGTTCGGCGCACGGCTTCCTGCTGCACGAGCTGCAAGTAGCCCCATCGAGGGGCTGGGAAAAGGGGCTGATGCAACTTTCTCGGCCCCTTTTCTTTTCTTTTTATTTTATAACGTTGAGTATATTATTTATATAATATTGTTGTTAAATTTTATTTTTATGACAAGAATTATCTCTCTAAAACAATTCAATATTGAACGACCTGAGAAAATTCTATATCATCTTTCAATTTCTAATGAAACTGATTTGTTTAACAACATAAAAGGTAAAAAATTAAAATCTTTTTTGCGTAAAAGCAATGAGGTATTAGAGAAAAACAATATTGAATGGAAATATGAAGAATTAACCGAGAAAAAATTTCTTGAGTGGTTGCCCTACTATAAGGGAAAAATGGAGGAGCACGATCATAACATTTTGGCGACAGAAGAATGGTATCGAGAAGAGATCCTAAAAGGATTTAATATAAAGGCGTTGTTTTTTTATCAAAACGGAAAAATGGTAGGAAGCGGAATAATGGCGTTTAAAGATGATATGGTTTCTTTGGCGTTTAAAGCTACAGATAGAATAACTGTTTCTCATGTGTCGTATGGAAGCTTGGGTTCCATTATTGATTTTCTTAGATTAAAATTAATTTGTAAAGAGGGTAACATTAAAAATGTAATTACCAGATCAAGAAATGCTTTTGGAGTTTTTAATACCACTGACTACTTAGATCTCAGGTTGCGTTTTGGTTATACTATTCGTCCAAATTTAGATGCTCCGGTGTTATCAGATGTGCCAGTAAATGATGAGGGTTTTGCATTTTTCTACGGATTGCAGAATGGAGAACTTTCTCTGTATGCTTTGTTGTCAAAAGACATAAACGAAGAAGAATTTTTTAATAAGAAAAATTTCTTTTCGTCAGAAATTCAATTTAAAAAAATTTGCTACTAAGTTCATTTTTCGTGCACCCTTTCTAAACTATAGAAAAGGGCAGTCCAGTGCCTTTTTTAGAAAAGTCTTAAAATTTCCGCCTAAATTGGCATATTTTTTATTTCTTGGCAGAAAAGAGAAAATAACCAAAATACACATTTTTTATTCAGTCAATACCAGATTTTTTCTTAATTTTAAAGGCTTTTTTTATACAAAAGGGAACTGTGGATAACTCTCCTTGCTATTTGCTTTTTCATACTTTTTGTGGTATATTATCAACGAATCGGAGAGTGGCTCTTCGTCAACTATTTTTCGTACAACAGACCCTGCCTCGAAGGTGGGGTCGAAAGGAGGACGCTAGTCATGCGTCACATCTTCGTTCTCGTTTTCGCGACCTTCGTACTGGCGTTCTCCGCTTCGGCGCAGAACGACCAGGTGATCGGAAACGACGGCCCTGAGGTGTTCAACACCTCGGCGATGCCGGAAGAGTCGTCTGTGTCCGCACTGCGGACGCAACCGCGGACGCAACCCCTGACCTTCGTTCCAGCACCGCCCCGTCGTACGGTTCACCCGGCGGAGACTGGTGGACTACGACCCGCCATTCATATCGAGTGTATGGGACCAACAGTCCATCGGGACTGTTATGTAACATACAGTGTCCTCGGCTCTGTCCACTCTGAAGTAAGGGTGGACAAGTGGCTTGAGAGGCCGGATGGAGTGGTGGTGAGGATCGGCAGTGGTACTTCGGTCTTCAACCCTGGTGGCCAGAACTGGTGGGG
>MFWB01000009.1:842-1532 GCA_001787205.1 Candidatus Nomurabacteria bacterium RIFOXYB1_FULL_39_16 | reverse complement strand
TTCCCAGCTGAAAACCTGGAAGGGTATCCGGACGGGATCTACACCGTCAGGGTAACAATCCTTGCTGAAGGCAAGGTGATCACCGTTACGGGACAGGTGTCCCACCGGATCTCGAAAATCCCCATTCTGGGACCCCTGGAGGGGGCAGATCCGGTCGCCGGTGGTATCAACCTCTCCGGCAAGTTCGGCCTAAACCTTGTTGTCATTGCGTCTCAAGCGATGGGGAACATCCCTGTTCCAATGCAGGGGGACTACTTCATCCCCTCAAATGACAAGCTCGAGGGAAGTGTGGTCTTCACCGTGAGCGCGGAGAAGACCCCAGACAACTGGGAAAGCTCAACCCGCACAGTGTGCATTCCAACCGTTTCCGCAGCTCCGCGGGAGCGGTAATCTCCAATCGGACCCACAAGGTCTACCCCCCCGCCCGGGTTCGCTCGGGCGGGGATTTTCGTTTTTAGAACATTATTTGTGGATAAGTTATCCACTTTTTTTTATTTGTAGTATAATTAAAAGATTATAATATATAATATATTTTTATGAATAAATTTTTTAAAATCTTTATTTTAACTGTTTTTGTTTTAATAATCTCTGGATTTTTGTTTTCGCACAAAGTGAGTGCTGTTTGTACTCAGGATCCCGAATTTTGTATAAAAGTGACCTGGGTGCCATCAGCTATAAGTGTTCCATGGA
>MFWB01000009.1:0-831 GCA_001787205.1 Candidatus Nomurabacteria bacterium RIFOXYB1_FULL_39_16 | reverse complement strand
AACCGGATCGGTAATTAAGAAATTTTTATAAGGAATTCCGCGGGGATATTCTTTTGCATAAAGGTCACGAAAAGGATGATATAGTCCCACAATAGTATCTGCCGGAATGGGAAGAAGAGCGGAAAATAAAGTTTTTGAGAAGAAAATCAATACTACTATTGAAAATAGAATTAAATAAAACCTTTTAGTTAACAACTTAATCATTCTCTATTATTTTTTTAATTTCCTCGCAAAATCGTTTTCCTGCAAAATCATTTGCTCTTTTCTTTGCCTCTTTGGACATTTTTTCAAGGATTTTATCCTCGCGAGTCAGCATTAGAGTCTTCTCCTGAAGTTCTGAAAGAGTATTCCATAATAATCCGTTTTTTCCATCCTCTATAATTTCCTTTTGCCCTCCGGCATTAATCACTACCGGTACTGCCCCCGCTCCCATTGCTTCAACCGTTGAGATACCAAAATGCTCGGCGTACTCTGGGTGAGTCTCCAAATCCTCTCCGAATCCCGCAGCATGCCAATATATTTTTGCCCTTGAATAAATATCCCAGAGCTCATCATTTGATTTGTTTATCAGAAACTCAATAGGAAATCCTTTTGTTTCTTTTTTCATTTTGGAAAATTCTTCATAATCCCTATCTCTTATGCTTACCGCTAGAACAAAACGCCAGTTTTGTAATCCTTTCTTTAGTATTGATTTAAAAGCTTTGATCATTACTCCCTGTTTTTTATAATCCCCTATTGCTATATTTTTCACTCTAAATCTTCCGACATGAAGAATAATATTTTCTTTCTTTTCCTTTTTTGGTTTTAGGACAATGGGGGGATAAACAACTA
>MFWB01000008.1:187979-188454 GCA_001787205.1 Candidatus Nomurabacteria bacterium RIFOXYB1_FULL_39_16 | reverse complement strand
AATCTACGCTATGGCGTAGATTAGTATTTAGAGGTAAATGGATTCCTATCGGAAAGACCTTTCAACATTTTTTTAACACTGGCAGCTCCACGTTTAAACAAGGTTTGTTTGCGTTCCTTTTCTCTCCTTATTTCTTCATACAGTCTTTCTTTTACTTCATCGATAGACTCGTACAAATTTTCTTTGTCGGTTCCATAATAAAACTTTTTCCCATCTAGATTTATTAAGCAGTCGGAGTGAAAGACCTCGCCCGCCTTGTGGTGCTTTGTACTTTGCCCGACTTCAAAATTAACTTTCACCTCTCCCCCATTTTCTTCTATAGAAGAAAGGAGTTTCTCTAGATTGGTAACTTTTTTCAAAACATAATCTTTGATGGCCTCTGTCAACTCTATATTTTTACCCTGTAAATTTATTTGCATATGTTAATTATATCATAAATTTTTCTCTTTGATAATTTCTTCTTCCTCCTGGGTAA
>MFWB01000008.1:184490-187960 GCA_001787205.1 Candidatus Nomurabacteria bacterium RIFOXYB1_FULL_39_16 | reverse complement strand
CGAAACCGAGTCCGGACAGGAAACCTATGGAAGTAAGCGTAGTCAGCCAAATCAAGATAGCTGCCAAGTCGTTGCAGATAAATTTCTTGAAAGCAATACCTGTTTTGCTGACATAGAAAATAACAACCACCCGGGTGCCAATAAGAAATTTCGCAAAAATAAAAGCAAATAAATGATTCCCCCTGCTTAAACGCTTTATGGCTTCAAAAATAATAGTAATCGTTTTGGCGGTGTAGCGATGACCAACTATCTTCCCTGCCATTTTTGTTTTGCCAAGCAGAAACCACAGAGTGTCCGAGGACAATGTGCCGAAAAAGCTGACAATAAAAAATGGAACTAAAGGAAAAGCGTTTTGGGCGGCCAAAAAAGAAAGAAAAATAATCGCCGATTCTCCTCCGAAGGCCGCACCGAAAAATATTATTATGTATTTCAGCAACGGGTAGCTGTAAATGAATGCGGAAAACCATTCTACAGACAGAGTCATAGCCGTATTCTATCAGTTTTTAAAGTAAATTCCTAAACTTAAATTTAGATTTTATTCATCTCCCCCCTCGTAATAGGCCCCACTATCCCATCCGGGACCAAAAGGTGCGCCTTTTGGAAATTTATTACTGACGCTTTGGTTATCGGCCCGAAGATACCATCAGAAATAATGTCCAGTTTGGTTTGTAGGCATTTCACTTGATCTTCTCTGTTCCCCTGTCTTAGGGTTAAAGTGATGAAACAGGCCGAATGTCTTGAAGTTTGTGAAGTGGCCATGGGTCCTGAGTTTATTGAAAGAGCAAAAGAAGTGCAAGGCAAGCCGGTAATGGTGCTGAATTTTTCTCCCCTGCGACAAACAGTGTTTGCCAGAACTGTCTCTACTTTCTTCTTTTTTGGACTTCCACCCCCACCCCCACCCGAAGAACGATATTCAGAAATATTTACGGTCACGGAAGCAGTTGTTGATAAAGGAGTCTCCCCGTTATCACTTGCCTCTACAACTAGACTATACGAACTGTGGGTATCGTAATTGAGCAGACTGCTATTCGCCACAGTAATCGCTCCCGAAGTGGAAGAAATGGCAAAAACATTGTCAGTATTACCGCTTAATATTTGATAAGAAATTGTTTGTCCCACATCTGGGTCGGTGGCGGATACACTGCCGACCGAAGATGATGTTGAAGAATTTTCTGCGATACTAAAAGAGTAAGAAGATGAAGAAAAAACAGGTGCTTCATTTACTTCTGTTAAATTAACGACCACTGTGGTCGTATCATAGTCGGGGGTAATGGGCCAATACCAAGAAGATTCAGTGGTCTCTGCTTTTAATGTTAAAGTATAAGTAGGAGTGATATCGTAATTCAAAAGTGACTGATCACTAATTGTGATAATTCCAGTATCAACATCTACCATAAAAACATTATTTGTATTTCCGGAAGTAATGCTATATACCACTGACTCACCACCCGTGGCCAAAACTGACCCTACTTCCGCCCCATTTGCGCTATTTTCAGCAATGGAAAAAGTCGTTGACTCCACACTAAATTCCGGAACAGATTGTGGCTCAAAACAAGAAAGGTCAAGTGTGGAAACTTGATACCCCCCCCACCGAGCGTCGTCATGGCGCTATTAATGTCGTTAATAAAAGAAGAAGAAAAGGTTCCATATATTTCCGTAGAAACACTTGATAATAATACTAAACGTCCTCCAATAACTCCAAATACGGGATTGCTCGAATCACCAGTTATGATATTTTCATTAAAATCACTCCTGGGCGAAATTTCAAAACCCAAATAATATAAAAGATTCATCATAATTCCTGAAGCATTTTTTATTAATACCTTATCTTCTTTATCTAAAATAATAATCGGGGTATTGGGAACATTTTTCCAATAATTTTGAAAAGTGAACAAATCAATAATCGGATAATAAGCTATACTGCTCGGAACATCTTCATTTAACACTGCTATCTGTATGTCCCCGCCGATTTGTATTTGAGGGATATTTGCAATTGTACGAGAAATTATATTGTTTTCATTGTCAACAAAAATAATAGTGCTACCATTAATAATGGGAGCGTGCTGTGTAAATACAACATGCCTCGGACTAATAAGAGTACCCGCAAGGGTATAGTCTGAATAATTATTCCATGGGGAAGCTCCAGTAAAATCAATGGGGGTTGTTCCTAAGGCTGTCCATACTGTTCCGCTTCTCATCCAACCTTCCGTACCATTACCACGAGTAGACCACAACATTTTAGTTGTATCGGAAGCAGTGATTCCACTTATCCGTGAGTCAATTTCATACGCCATTTGAGTAGATAAATCGGTGGAATTAAGACTTCCGCATCCCCCTATAATTGGTATCGTGTCGGCATAGATAGAAAAAGGAAGACCTATTATTACGAATACAATTAAAAATCTAAACATCATACCACCCATACTACTTCAAAAAAGTTTTTTACACAATAAACGTTAAATTTTGATTCATTTTCGTTTTCTGGACTGAGATTTGCTGTGCCTGGTAAGGGCTCTTAAAACAATGTCCAATTCTATAGTAGCCACTCCGACGACAGTATCCGCCCCGCCATAATATATGTAGAGCATATCCTCCCCGCCACGGCGAGCGGGCTTTACCACCATACCGCAAGGGAAAACTACGTTACTGACTACGCCAATTTTTTCATAAGATTCTTCCGGCTCAAATATCGGGTCCGTGGTACGCGAGATGACAAAGGCCGGGTCTTTCAGATCAAGCAGGGCCGCGCCTATACGATAAGTATGATGATTTTTTGAAATGCCGTGGTAAAGAAGCAACCAGCCATATTTTGTCTTAATGGGCGGAGCGGAGATTCCGACTTTCAAACCGTCCCAGGCATTTATTCTCGGCCCAATGATTCTGATGCACTTCTTTACCGTATCTGTTTTAAAGCTGAGAGATTTCAAATAGTCTCCACAGATTTCATCTCCGACTCTGTGTAAGATAAAGTACTTGCCATTAATTTTTTCAGGCAAGATGCAAGTATCCTTATCGTCAAAACCAGCGGGAGTAATGATGGCTGGCTCACTCCATTTCCAATTTTTTTTAAGAAAATCTTTTTCGGCGATGGAAGACACGGCCACCCTCGCAGGACCGACGCCGTCAAACGCCGTGTAACACATATATATTTTCTCCCCTATCTTCGTCAATCGCGGATCCTCGCAACCGGAATTGCCTCCCGCAACCTTTTTCAATTCAAAGTTCTCCCTGGGAATATACGCGGGCTCCGCGCTTCTTTCATTAATAGAAACTCCATCTTTAGTATTCGCATAGCCTATGGTGGAAGTGTTATCCATTGAAAGCGCCCGGTACAACAAATGAATAGTGTCTTTTATTTTTAACGCAGCGGGATTGAAGGTGGCTTGAGCCTCCCACGGATGTGTCTTGTCCGGTATGATAATAGGATTTTTAGAAGAACGGAAGAAATGCCACCGCTTACTTGTCTTGGG
>MFWB01000008.1:73825-184433 GCA_001787205.1 Candidatus Nomurabacteria bacterium RIFOXYB1_FULL_39_16 | reverse complement strand
TCGTACGATTCCTGCGGAACCAAAATGGGCCCCCTGGTTCGTCCGACGATATTGAGCGGATTATTTAAATCTAGAAGCCCTCCTTCAATACCGAAGATACGGTCAAAATTGCTCCCAGGAAAATAATTTTGAATATGCGCATAAATAAGGAGCCAGCCGTGTGAAGTTTTGATTGGAGTAGCCCCGACTTCAATCTGGTCGTAGGGAGATCTTTTAAAATCAATCGTATGTTCGTCTATGTTTTTATACCATTCGTCCCAAAATTTTGAATTCCATAATTCTTCTATTTTATCCACTTGGGCGATAGCCACCTTGGCGGGAGGCATATCTGAATTTACCGATAGAATTGCCGTCACTTTGCCATTAACCCGCTCGGGGAAAAGCGTCATTGCTTTGGCATTGAAAGATGTGACCAGATGGCGCTCATCAATCTTTTTTAAATCTTTAGAAATTGCCACCGCTACTTTGATTCCACTCGCTTCAAAAGGATATTTAGAAAGTGCTGTATAAAAAGTGTAGTAATTTCCCTCAAAATAAGTGATGCGCGGGTCCTCACAGCCATACTTTTCCCATTCTTCTTCGGGGGTGATAAATGGCGCGCAATCTTCAAAATGCACTCTGTCCTTCCCCTTCCCGATTCCAATAATGGACATCCTCTCCGGTGTGCGCAATTTGTCCTCTGCGCCGATAGCGCGATACACGCCATAATAAGTTTTACCTTTCTTGATGACACTCATATTGAACGTGGCAAAAGCTTCCCAATAATGGTCTTTGAACGGAAATATTATTGGATTATGATGGGATCTTTTTACTACGTACATAAATTATTCTTTTGTTTTTCGACTTTTTACTTTCGTTGCATTGGAATGTACCAATTCTTGCAAGAACTTTTCTAAGTTGGCGGTGGCGACGCACGAGACTTTATCCGCGCCTCCGTAATATACGAACAGTTCGCCATCTTTCACGACCGCTCCGCAGGAATAGACCACTCCGCTTTTGTATCCTTCATTCTCATACCATTCGTCCGGTTCCAAGATTGGTTGGCTTGAATTATATAAAATTTTTGCAGGGTCTTTTAGGTCTAAAATCATTGCCCATAGTTTATATCTATGCATCTCGCCCTTATCCATTTTATGATATATCACAAGCCAACCATATTTGGTTTTGATAGGAGAAGGACCGACACCTCTTATTAACTTGTCGCGAGTTCCCCATAGCGGACTTCCTTGATGGATACTATGTATAAAATTATTTCCGTTTAGTTCTTTTAAATCTTTTACATAATCTATCATTATGTGAGGAGAAATACTGTGCAGAATCGCATATTTATTATTTATTTTTTCGGGGAAAAGCACCCAGTTTTTGTGTATCTGCCCGGGTGGAGAAATCAATACCGGAATTTCCCAATTCCAGCGTCTTTTCAAAAAATCATCCAGACTGATGGATGTCAGAGCTATCCTTACTGACCCCCAACCGTCAAAAGCCGTGTAAATCATATAAACCCTGTCATTAAAAAGAGTTAACCTGGGATCTTCACATCCCCCGCCCCAGCCCCCGCCAGAACAGTAAGAAATCTGGGGCACTATTTTTGAAACGGGCGAAATGAGCTTGTGGTAATATGCCAGTTCTTTTGAATTTTTTTCTATGTTGTAGCCATTGAAACTTTTCGCATAACCCAAGACCGACATATCGTTCCCTCCGATGGCTCTATAAATTATGTGGACTTTGCCATCGTGGTAAAGCGCGGTAGGGTTGAAACTCGCCTTGGATTCCCAATAAAGGTTGCTCTCCGGTTCAATGATTGGATTACTTTTTGACCTTTTTAAATCAAGCGGGGTCTTCTTTTTTTCTATTATCCTTTTTTTGACGACAGAAGTTTTCTTGGTAGTTTTTTTAACCACTTTTTTTACCACTTTCTTTATTATTTTCTTTTTTCCGCCACGGCGGACAAGCTTTTTAAGCACGGCCATATTTATCTTTTATTCTTACAATGTCCTCTTCGTCAAAATTCCCAAAGGCTATTTCTAAAAACTGCACATCATCATCTTTCGCCTCCAACTGATGAGGTTGCAATTTTTCTATTATAAATTCGTCCCCGGGGTTTGCGCTTTTAGTAGTTTCCCCGACTGTTACGATAGGATGACCAGAAATAATTCTCCAAAATTCCGTTCGGTGTCCGTGATCTTGCAAACTTAAAGACCCGCCACGACTGACTGAAAGAATTTTAACAGTACTTATCTCGTTGTGGGTAAATTGGTCAAATTGTCCCCAAGGTTTTTTAACGGTAAGGGTTTTCATATTATAATTATACAACCAAATAAATTTTTAGCTAACTAATGACAAGATTTTTTGCATCAACTCGTCTGCTGGAAGAGATTTACCCTTCAAGGCAACAAAGAACTTGCCTTTTACCCTGCTTTTATCAGCTGAAATGGGCATCCCGCTCTCCTCTAGTAGTTCCTGGTCGTTATAGTTGTCCCCGATAGCCATAACATTCTCCTTCTTTAATTTGAATATCTGCCTGGCATACTTTAAGCCGAGAGCTTTTGTTTGATCTTTTTTTATTAAAATATCGTACGCTTCGCCGTTCCAAAGAGTCACAAGCCCCTTCTCTTTCCTCACTATTTCTTCAATTTTTTTATCTGGTTTTTTGCAGTGTATAGTTATAATAAATTCCTTCGGCTCAAATCCTTTTACGTTTTTATTTTTTACTGTTATTTTTTTTAGTTTTGGTAAAATATTTTTTGTGCGTTCAAAACTGTTGATATGTTGATAAATTTTTCCCCTATACCAAGTAGCGCTACCGCACTCATAAGTCAGACTGACAAAAGGCAGAATATCTCTAAACATTTCCTGAAGCATATAGAGTCCTCGCCCCGAGCTAATGTTTATTAAAAATCCTTTTTGATTAAGTTTTTTTATTTGCTCTATTTGTTTTTGGTGGATTACCTTTGTTTCTAAAGTAGTAGTATTACCTACTTGTTTAATTTTAGTACCCCTCGGTACAAGCACCCCATCCACATCAAAAACTATCATTTTTATCCGACTGATATCTTTTTTTAAAAGTTGCTCTAAGGGTTTCATTTTATTTTTACTTTTGCTTTTGCTTTCTTTACCAAATCTGACGAGCTTCTAACTTTACCTCCGTGTCCTACATTATATATCATTTTAATACCAATCTTTTTATGTATCTCCCTTTCCTTGTACAAAGAAGAATTAGGATCTTGAGCATCTTTCGTATCTCTATCGCCCCCGTTTGCAAATATATGAGGTCTAATTTCAACTAAACCCATACAGACACTCATATCTTCAGTATTTTTTTTATGACAACTTACGATTACCCTATCTACTGCCTCAAACGCTTCAATAATTTCTTTACGCTCGTGTTCCGGCATAAAGACAAACCCCTTCTTTTTCTTTAACCAGTTGTCATTGTTCAAATACACCACCAATTCGTCCCCTAATTTTTTAGCCTCATTAAAGAGTCGCACATGTCCTATGTGTACCGGGTCAAATCCTCCACTTACCATCACCACTTTCTTCTTTTTTGATGAAGGCTTTTTACTCATAAAACTTAAGCTCACAAAACTTTATTTTAACAGAAACCTCAGTGTGGAAACTACGCGAATCTTTTTATATTCTGGAGAACCAGGGTCCTTGTCGGTAATATCAAATACTCCTTGATTACCACGGGATACACTGCCTAAACGAGAACCAGACTCTTGCGCGAATTGCAGGGCGGAAGCTCGGGCATTCTTGATGGCCTCAGCTAACATTTCAGGCTTGATGCTGTTGATGTCGGAGAATTGAAATTCTATAGAGTTCTGATTTAGAGTGACTCCCTTTTTCACTAAGGCTAAACTCTCCTTGGAAGCAGAGCGAACTAAATCAACTTTCTTGCTGTAAACAGACAGCTGGGTATTGGCATTGTATCTAAACAACGCGTCTTTATAAGTATCTTGATATATGTTGACCGGAGCTACGTTTATCTCCGAAACTTCAAATCCTTTTTCTGTCAGGAATGACTTGATGGCTAAAGTATTCTTCTCAATGTCGGCATACAGAGAATCAATGTTGTTTGACTTCACGTCAAAGTTGAGTGACCAGATGGCAACATCGGCCTTCACTATTTTTTCTGATAGACCTTTCACTTCCACATAAGAACCTTGCTTAGAAAAGTTCTGCGCGGACAAAAAGAAAACGAAGCTGAAAACTAATAATACTGCGCTGATAATCCAAACACTATAATTTTTTATATTTTCCATAATGCTATTATAACACAAAACAGACTAAACAAAATCTACCCGATGTGTTCTAAAAAGGATAGTGAAAACACCCATCGCTACTAGAGTCATAAAGGCCGCAAAAATAAAGGTGTACATAGGATTAAATACCCAGAGCCCACCAGCAATGAGTGAGGCGAGAAGATAAATCATTCCCACGACAAGGTTATAAGCCCCCATAGCGGTTGCCCTCCTCTCCTTCTCTAAATCAACAATAAATGCCCTGCCTTGCGCCGCATCTATGCTGTAAAAGATGCCATACAGAATAAATAGAACTATAATCTGCCATTTCTCTGTGGCAAAAATAAAACCTAGAGACATAACGAGGTAAGTCAGATATCCAAGGATAATAATGTATTTCCTTCCTATTAAATCACCGAGCTTGCCGATCGGCACGGATATCGCCACGAATGAAATATTAAAAAGAGCGTAAAGCAACACCACATCTTTTATAACAAAACCAATATCATAGGCTCGGAGCAATAGAAATCCGAAACTGAAATAAGCGATGGAAAAGATGCCAGACGGAATGAGGAATTTTTTAAAATCGGGACTTAAGGTTTTCCAAGCTTCAAAAATGTTTTCTCTTTCGTGTGGAATACCTGGACGGTCTTTCATTAAAGCAAGCACCGCCACAGACACAGCCGCCGTGATTACAGCCATAATAAAAATTATACGAAAAGTGCTTGCTCCCTGTCCCCAAAAAAGAAACATAACATACACGATAAGCGGACCCAAAATGGCCCCTGCTTTGTCCATAGCCTTGTGCACCGCGAAAGCATATCCTCTGGTGGGACCTTCTGCCACTTCTGAGAGCCACGCATCTCTCGGTGGACCACGGAAACTTTTTCCCATACGTTCAATAATTCTAAAAGAAGCGAGCGCAACCACCGAAGACCCCATCAAAAGCATTACTTTGGCTAAAGTAGAAAACCCGTATCCTAAAATAGTATATTTTTTCCTTTTCCCAGATCTGTCCGACAGCCATCCAGAAAAATAATCCAGCGAAGATGCGGAAAGGTCTGAAAGACCTTCAACCAGTCCGAGAAGAGTGGCAGGAGCTCCGACGATTACTGTAAAAAATACAGAGAACACCGAAAAAACGGCCTCGGAACTGATGTCCGTCAAAAAACTAACAATTCCTAATTTGAAAACATCAGGATGAACGTTAAATGGCCTTTTCTCCATAAAATTATTTTATTACGCCAATCTCTACTCTCTAACCTTTGTTTTCTGTTTTTCTGAGAGCTCTTTTAGCAATCATTACCCTCTTCACCGCTAAACGCTTCGCTGTCTTGTGAGAGCGTCTTGATTTCTTTTTAGGACTAAGCGTGGTTCCTCTTTTTGCCATATACTTGACCGCATTGGGCGGTATTTAAATTTAATTAATAATACTAGCCTACAGTATACACTAAAATGAAAAATAACGAGAAAACTGTCCGATTAGGGGAAGCTCTTTTTCTTTACCCTGAGTGACGTTCAGAATGCCGATAACAGCAAATACCAAAACGGCAAAATTAACGAAATTCATAAACATAAAGAATCTCCAGAACATTGAACTGATAAGCCAAGCTATTATTTCAATCACGATTAAGACCAAACCTTGCTTGATGTGAAATTTGACGAAAGGGTCATCTTTCGCAGCCAAATAAGACACAATGACAAGCGGACCGAGATAGGACAAAATGCCCATGATGGTTTTGTTATCTTTCTTGCTAAGAGCGCCTGCATTCGTCTCTGCACCTTCACTTTTATTATTAGGATCCATAAAATATTTTGATTCTGTAGAATCATGCCGCGCAATATCAATTAAGGCGTGGCACTAAATAAATAATAATTATCGCCTCTTTAATTATACCATAAAAGGCTCTTCTTTTCCTTCCACCTCGTTATTTGCTATACTTTGCGAATGGAATTCAAACCCGAAAAGACTTCCCTAGAGACTGTGGAACCCAATGAGGCCCGAAAAGAAGAAGTTGGGATAGTTATAGAAAAGGCGAAAAAAGAACGTCTCACTCTCGGAAAGGTTGTACTTAGCAGATTAGCATCACTTGCAATTAGTGCCATCCCCCTTGCTGGAAGTATAAAAATGGGCAAAGAGATAGCTAAAAACAAGGCTATTGTGGGAGGCAAAGAACTAAAATCAATAGATAAAATAATGCGTGGAGTAATTATATCTAGCAATTTAATTTTCTATGTTTTATTGGGATTTAGATTTGTTTCAGAAGATTCAGAAGTAAATAAGGAAATACATCTTCTCATGTTGGAATTAACCGCATTTACTGTTTGGCTTACTATCGCACAAGAAAGTATAGAGGGAAAAAGGGGTGTACAAGAGGTTATACAAGAAAAATTCAAATTAAATTTTCCACAATTTTTAAAAAATGTCCGACAATTTGCTGAAAAATATGATATGGAATCATTAAAGGAGCCCCTTTCGGTCTGTGAAAAAATTATAGAAGAATATGGTTATGATAACATCGGAAATTTAATAGTCAGGGCTAATGACGAAAAACTTGATGACAATAAATAACACAAAAAAGGAATATTTAGAAAAGCTCATCGCCGACTTAGTAAAAAATGGCGAAGACAAAGAAGAACTTTCTATGTGGGTTGATTTATATGACCTCCTCTCCCCCGAGGAACGCGAAGCACTCGTACACAACCTTGAAAAGGAGTTGGGGGATTTACAAAAATTAAACTAAACAGCTATCTGCGTAAATTTTTTGCTTTTATTCTATATCTAAATATCCATTTAGCTGTTTCCACCAATAAAACATTTAAAACACTCCAAGAAATTACCAACCACATCCAAGATAGAGGCATTGGCGCTATCTTAAAAAGATCTCTCATAAATGGTATAGACATTGTGGCAATCAAAATTCCAAGACCCATAGCTACCGCTAAATTTAACTTTTTATTTAAAAATGGATTATAAGAAAATATAGGTTTATATAAACTTCTAAAAGAAAAAGATATCACCAATATGTAGATAGAGAAACAAACAAAAAAAATAGAACGCGCGACTCCTATTTCTACATCAAAATAGAGCAATATATAATAAAGTAAAAATATTAGAATGGAACTGACTGTACCAAGACCAAATGAAAGTATTTTAACTTCAGTATTTAACAATTCTTCTTTAGAAGATTTTTTATTTATCCCTTTATCTAGATTTTCATCATAAGCGAAGGCCAGAGCGGGCAAACTCCCTGTGAATAAATTTACCCAGATAATTTGCAAAGCGGTGAGAGGCAAAGCTATGTTCATAACAAGGCTACCGCCGATTACAAAAACCTCATCCAAGGCATTGGACATCAAATAAATAAAAGTTTTTCTAATATTTGCAAGAATCCTTCTACCTTCATCTATCGCCATACTAATGGTCTCAAAATTATCATCAAGTAAGACCAGGTCCGCTGCACTTTTCGCCACATCACTCCCGGAACCAAGGGAAATCCCTATATCCACAGATTTTAGAGCCGGGGCATCATTCACTCCATCGCCCGTCATAGCCACCACCTCTCCCAAATTATGATACAAATTGCCAATACGAAGCTTGTCTTCCGGGGTAACTCTTGCAAAGATTTTTATCTTTTGAATAACATCCAACAATTGTTCGTCCGTCATCTGACGAATATCTTCTCCCACTAAAATCTCATTATCCGATATTTCCCAACCAAGACTTTTTGCGACAGAAACAGCCGTACCTTTTAAATCGCCCGTGATTATTACTACTCGGACTCCATGTGTTTCAATGTTTTTAATAGCTAAGGGAACTTCCTCTCTAATAGGGTCAAAAAATGACAGAATCCCCCTAAAATCAATTTCTCGGATAGAATCTGTATTAATCTCTTTTGAACCCCTATCATTAAAAGTCCCGACTGCTATCAATCTTTTGCCTTCAGTACTTGCCTGCTGTATCCAAGAAGAAATTTTTAAATAAGTTTCTTTATCCACATTGGATTTTTCCAACAAGATATCAGGAGCGCCCATGATAGTGTAATCGTGACCGCTTTTGGAAACAGAAAATTTATTTGAAGAGTTAAAAGGAATATGTAAAGAACTTTCTTCCAACATAATTTCTTTAACCGGAATATCGTGCAGGATAGAAGCTTTGGCAATGTTTACCTCAAATGGGTGCCCGACAAACTTCCATTCTTTCTCTGCATCATCCGGGTTCTGGATGATAATATTTATGTTTTTTAATGATAATTTTAGTATTGTTTCTTGGTCAGGATTCAAATTTATAATTTTCTCTCTAGAATATTCTTCCTTAACCAAATTATCAAAAGTATGGATTCCGACAAGTTGCATGTCAGCCTTGGTTAGTGTGCCTGTCTTGTCAGTCATGACTAGAGTGGCTGAACCGAGAGTCTCCGCTGCGGTTAATTTTCTTACTACTCCTTTTTTCTGGGCAATTCTTTCCGCCCCAACAGAGAGAATTACAGTTAAAGCGATAGGCAACGATTCAGGAACTGCTCCTACGGCAACAGCCGCAGACAGAATCAGCATTTGAAATATCGGCTCCCCTCTTGATACCCCTAAAATAAAAATAACTGACACAATAAACACTACCAGTATAAAAATATACCAAGAAAGTTGGCTGATTCCTTTTTGAATTGGAGTTAGTGCTCTATCCGTTCTTGAAACCAGTTCCGCTATTTTCCCTATTTCAGTCCTGTTGCCTGTTTCGATCACCACCGCAGTAGCAAAACCTTCTATGACTAAAGTTCCGGCATAAACCATATTGAGCCTATCCGCCAATGGGGTAGACTCTCTTATTGTCTCCGCACTTTTTGTTTCTGGCACTGACTCTCCCGTCAAAATAGCTTCATCTACTTTAAAACTATTAATAGAAATTAAACGTGCGTCTGCGGGGACCCTAGAGCCATAAGATAACTTAATAATATCCCCCGGCACCAATAATGAAGATTCAATCTCTTGTTCACTCCCATTCCTAACCACCCGAGAGCGATCTTTTATATAACTTTCCAATTTTTCCAAAGTGTTTTCCGCTTGATATTCACGATAAAGACCAAGTCCGACATTTATCAAAATAGCGCCCACGATGACAACCATATTGAGCCATTCCTGTAAAATCCCGGTCAAAGCAGCCGCCCCCATTAGGATAAAGATAAGGGGGCTCATAAATTGTTTTAAGGCTAATTTGGGAACACTTAAATTTTTCTTTTTCCTAAAATCATTATCCCCAAACAATTCTAAACGTTTCTTGGCTTCGTCGTGAGACAAACCACTAATCGTGGTGTTTAGTTTATCTAAAACCTCTTTTACTGTAAAAAACCAAGGTGTCTCTATCATCTCTCTTTTTTTCATATTTACAAAAATTAAACTAAACAATAGCTTGGGTGCAGTGCGCACAACGTTTCGCTTCTATTGGAATCTCACTTAAACATTCAGCGCATTTTTTGGTAGTCGGGTCAGCCGGTGGTCCTTTCTTAGAACGTGAGACAAGCATATTCATAGGCTTTACCACAAAGAAAAATACCGCCGAAGCAACCAGAATGAATGAGATAAGGGCATTAATAAAATGACCGTACATAAACTTACTTCCATTTATCTCAAAAAAGAGTCTGGAGAAATCTGGAACTTTGGCGATAGCCGCAATAAGCGGAGTTAATAAATCAGCTACTACCGCGGAAACCACAGTTCCGAAAGCCGCACCAATGACGACACCGACAGCCAAATCAACCACATTCCCCCGAAGCAAAAACTGTTTAAATTCTTTTAGCATATATTTTATTTTTTAATAATTAACTCTATCTTCGTTATTATACCACACATATTTTGTCATTAAGGCGGTTCTGTTACGGCAAAGATATATCAGGATAATTTGGTCGATTGTCTCTCTCTTTATGATAAATTAAATATATCTTAACTCTTTAAACCTATGAAACCTAACATATTATTAAAATCTTTCTTGCTGCTCACACTGATATTCGCCTTTTCTTCTTTTGCACAAGGATCTGAAGTCACGAGCAATTTCTCTACTGACGGTACGGCCTTTGGACCAGGAACCAACAACCTAGCTCTTGAAAGCACTGCCCCACCAATAATTATAGAACCCTCAACATCACCCAATATAGTTACTACGACACTGGGTGATTTCAGTATTACTTCTTGGTTCTCCATTATTTTTATTCTTTTTCTTCTCCTTGTCTTGCTTTTTAGACAGCGGGCGTTTTTTTATATAAAGATTTAATTATTTCAAGTCCCCGATGTGCTTGCACGGAAATGGTGTTTTTCGATTGTCCGGTGATGAGTGACATTTCTTTGAGCGTTAAATCCTGCACGTAACGCATCCGCATAATTTTTTGATATTTTTTGGGAATATGCGCGATCAAAAGAAGCGCTTTCTTCCCGTCCAGAAGATTGAAAATGCGTTCTTCTTCTTCCACCGCGGGCTCAAAACCTTTTTCTATAAGAAAATCAAGTGAGCTTGTTTTGTGTTTCCGATATTGGTCCACTATGAGATTGTCCAAGACGTGATAAAGGAAAGCCTTCATTATATCAATCTTCCCCCCCTTAAGAAGATAGCTCCAAGTTTTTATGAAAGTATTTTGTACAAAATCTTGGCTGGTAGCCCGATCACTTACTTTAAAAAATGCCCGAGCGTTTAACCCCTTTTCATAGTCGTGATGGGCTAGGGTCAAAATATCCTTCATTTTTACCTCTTGTTTCTTATTCATAGTAAGTTAGCTAATTAAATAGAGCCGTGCTAGAGAGTCTTATATTACAAGAACACTTGCCTTCAAGAGAATATATAACTGCTCTCATTATAACACACTTCAACTTGAAAAGCACTGTAATCATTTTAATAACAGTACGTCTATGGTGATATATGAAGACAAAAAAAATAAAAAAGGATAAAAATGTAAAGCTCGCTCCGGTAGACTTTGTAAAAAGTTTTTGGGAAGAAAGTTGGACATATATTAAAACCGTCGTAGATGTAATCAGAGAACCAATTTTGATTTTAGACAAAGACCTCCGAGTGATGGCGGCCAACGATCCCTTCTATAGAACTTTCCAAGTGGAAGCGAAAGATACCGAAAAAAAGATTGTGTACGATTTAGGAAATGGTCAGTGGGATATCCCCGCCTTGCGTAAACTCTTGGAAGATATTTTACCCAAAAATACCTTTTTTAAGGGCTTTGAGGTTGAACATGACTTTCCCCTGATAGGACATAAGATAATGATATTGAATGCCCGCGAGATTCACTTCAAAGAAGACTTCTCTTTCCAGCCCATTATCCTCCTCGCGATAGAAGATATCACCGAAATGATGGCTGTAGCTGATATGCTAGCCCTCCATACCAGTCAATTTGAAAAACAGACAGCTGACCGAACAGAAAAACTGGAATCCAGCATTAAACAACTAGAAAAAGAAATCAACAAACTAAAAAAGAGCTAAGTAGACTTATCTTTTATATTTTCGTTCGTTGCTCTTATAACCCGTATCAGAAGACCAAAAGAGAAAAAGCTTCTTTTGGAAACCGCCCTTGATCTTGAAATTCACCTTTTGAGCATCTTTTATCTCTTTGTTTGTAATTTTTTTTAATCTTTTTATTTCTTCAATGACATCAAGCACGTCAGCCAACTCAGAGATTAGTTCCTTCCTCGTTTTAGCGGCAAGCAAGCCACTAGCCTCTTCGCCTACCTTTTTTAAGAGTTCCAATTCAAATCCTTTCCCCTTTAATTTTTCTACCTCATAATCCCCGCCGTGCTTCTTAATCTTCTCCGGGATTCTGTCACGAATCAATTTATTGTAATAGATTTTTTTCATTTTTTTATTATAACATGGGTTCGAACTTCCTATTAACGAAAAGGAGGCAGCTTACGCCGCCTCCGCGAGATCCTCACTTTCCGATTCCGAGAGCTCTTCATCCAGCTTTCGGATTTCGTCTTCATCCCACGGAAGACAGAAGGAGTGCTCCTTCACCACCCACAGCTTGATTCCGTTGATGTAGACAGACCCTTCGTACTCGTCCCCTGCATTGATTTGTTCTCTGCAGAAAGGACACTCCCCGTGGTTTTGACAGGCAATGCGCCGATAGGATCGAATGCATCGAGCGCGTTGAGCCTTTCGCTGTCTTCCTTTTTTCACAACAACCTCCTGCGGGGTATTTTCTATTGGGAGAATATCACATAATATCAAAAAAATCACAATCGAGATACTTACCCATCTCGAAAGAATGTTATACATCAATAATAAATAATTAGTTCTGTGTGATACAATGTTAAACATGAATAAGGTGAATATCTACATAGATGGGAACAATTTATACAGATCCGCTAAAGAATTAGGATTTGAGATTGATTACAAAAAATTCAGAGGTTGGCTCAGGCAGAAATATAATGCAAGTAATATTTATTTGTTTATAGGACTCGTGCCTGAAAGAGTAAAATTCTATGAATATTTGCAAAGCTGTGGTTATATTTTAGTTTTCAAACAAACAATTTCTGTTGGAGAAAAAATAAAAGGAAATTGTGATGCAGAATTGGTTTTAAAAACCGTGTCTGATTTTTATACCAAATCTTTCACCTCTTGTATTTTAGTAACCGGTGATGGAGATTTTGGTTGTTTGGTAGAATTTCTAAAAGAAAATAATTCTATAAAAACAGTACTATCCCCAGACGAAAACAAGTGTTCAATTTTATTAAGAAATAAAAATATAGAAATTGTCTTTTTAAACAAACTTTATCATAAATTCTCAAATAGAACATAAAAAGAAAAAGCCCCCGATGCAGACGTATCTGCATAGGGGTCTTTTCCATAGTGATATACATATCATATCGCAAACAACACCGAAAAGTCAATAGACAAATCCAAATTCAAACTTCAAAAGAATAGCACTTATTTTTTATATTTTCGCTCATTGCTCTTATAACCCGTATCAGAAGACCAAAAAAAGTTTATTCTTTAACCTTCCAATTTATCTCAAAAGAAACAGAATGCTTGTCGGGAATTTTCCATTTGGAAAACCTAAAACAAAGGAACTGAAACTTATTGTCAGAAATCTTTCCGAACCCAAACCTATTCAAAGTAAGCTCTATGTCTATAACCATACAGTTAAATTATATCACAAATAGGTTGTATTCACAGAAAGGATAAACCGATAAACCCCTCGCAAAAATATATACTCGGTAGAAAATTTAAGAATAAATGAAAGTATTTTATACGTATAAGTATACGTATGGGGTTTATTTTTCTTCTTTATAACTTCAAATCAAGAAGAACCGTTCTTGCTTGAGAAAAATAACCCTGCCGGGTGTCCAACACCCGACAAACCGAACTTGGGATGAAGTTCGGAAAGTTATTTTAGAGCCTTTTCCAAAGAATTAGTCATTACTTCAACTGTTAAATTGGAAGTATCAACAATAGCACAACCATGCTTTTGACAATCTTCTCTCAAAAACTTAGCCCAGCCGTCCATCTTTTCATTTATAAGTTCAGGCTGGCCTCGAACATGCAATCTTTGATTCCTAATGGAATCTTGGCAATCAAAAAGAATAACCTGATAATTTTCAATCCCATTTTTATCACATGCTTCTTTTATAAAATCATAACGAGATTGTGTATCAATTAAAACGGGTTTTGTGTGTAAATACTTTTCTTTTACATCCTTTACTCGTTCTATTGTTTTAATCTGTTGCCAAGTACTGGTACTGCCGTATTGTTTTACCATTTCTTCCATCGAAGGAATTTCTTGTTCTTGGTCAGGATAATAAAAATAAATATCCGTTCGTTTGTTTTCTAACACTTTTGCCGCAGTAGTCTTCCCTGCGCCAGAAGCGCCAATTAAGAAATAAATTTTGTTCATAAGCTTAGTTTAGCACAGGTTGAGGTTCTCAAGTAAGACATTAACCAACTTTGTTTTTTTCTCATTTTCTGCTAATATAGCAATAGTTCTTTCTAAATTTAAGTACTAAAAAACATCGCTCCGGGGTAGCTCAGCGGTAGAGCGGTCGCCTGTTAAGCGATTGGTCGTAGGTTCGATCCCTACCCCCGGAGCAGAGTGCTAAAAATGGAGTCAAAATCTCCATGTTGAGCATTT
Organism: Candidatus Nomurabacteria bacterium RIFOXYB1_FULL_39_16; assembly: GCA_001787205.1. GTDB lineage: Bacteria > Patescibacteriota > Minisyncoccia > Phycocordibacterales > UBA9973 > UBA9973. The sequence goes on along the minus strand of MFWB01000008.1, from coordinate 170,074 downwards.
ACTGAAGACTTTTCTGAGGTTCGTAATTCATTACGATCTTCCAAAAGTTTTAACGAGTTTTTTACTAGTTCAGTAGACAAAGAACCTTTAGAAATAATACTTTCTGAGGTTTTTTGTTTTGGCTCTAAGTTTTTATTTACCACGCTAAATATAGATTTATATTCAGTTTTTTGTGCTTGCGATAAGGTGAATTTTTTAGGTTCGAACTCGGGAAATTCTGCCCTCATACCCTTTATGCCTTCCACGAGGGTATTTACCTCTTTTGCGTTGTAAATACTAAGGTTTTTCTCGTCCCAGACTAGGTTCGAACTTAATTTTGCTAGCAGGTTTCTTTTTGCTTGCATCGTTCCATTTTCGAATGTTTTTTTGATTAGTAGAGTCATATCAGCAATCTCATTCATTCTTGCATACCAGTCAATTACACCTTTCTTTTTGTCAGTGTCCTCATATTGCTTTTTTAGGCTTTCCAAGTCAGATTTATACTCTTCGTCGGTGATTTGTGTGTCTCGGAGCATTTCACGCAATCTAGTCTTTTTAGCCTCAAATTCAGTTTTGTCTGATTTTGCATTCTGTTGAATAAAAATATTATCATTAACTTCTTTGTCCCGTAGTTCAGTAATAAACTTTTTTGACCAATCTACGAGATCCTGTGAGAAGTTTAAATTTTCATCCACAAAAGGCAATAATTTTTCCATTATTTTTTCTTCAGATATTGATTTATAGCCAAGGTAATTCTTCTTTCTTTTTACATTGTAGTAATAAGTAAATTTAAGATAATTAGGATGTTCAAGCTGTACTATTTCTTTATCACACTTAGGACAATGAGTTTTATTTAGGTAAGAAAACTTATTTTTACAATCACATATTACTTGGTATTTAACATCTTGTCCCACAAAGTCACCTTTATTGGATTGTAAAAAACCAGCAAAGGTGGCTTCGTTGTGTTGTGCTTTTGGTATATTCTTGTTTGCTAATATAGCTTTGACTCTGTTGTGTTGATCTTCTGTTATAAGTCTAGGAAGGCTTTTATCGAGTTCATACCTTTCACCGCCTTGGAAAAAGAAACCAGCGTATATAGGGTCCTTTAAGATTTCATATATCCTAGAAAGAGTGATAAGAGCTCCTCCGATTCTCTTTCTCTTTACAGTGGTCAGTTTTAGCTCTTTTATGGCATATTTATACAACTTTCCAGCTGAATATGTCCCCGTTAAAAACATTTCAAACAAAATTGAAATCTTTTTTAATCTTAGATCGTCAACTAACCATTTTCTGTTTCCTTTTTCTTCTGTTTTGTCGTTGATAAAACCTAAAAAGGCAACACCGCTTGGAATACCCATAGAGGCTTTTTTCTGTAATCCTCTTTTAACATTTACAGAGAGATCTTTTACAAATTGTTTACCTTGCCCAAATTCAACAGCCATAAGTAAAACATTATCCCAAGGATAGTAAACTTTATCGTGAGTAATTATTGCTTTGATCACTCCCGCGCTGATTAGATCAATTATTCTTCCACCCTCTGTCATATTTCTTGCGAGACGGTCCAGCTTCCAACAAACGATACTATCAAGTTTTCCGTTCTCAATCATTTTAATCATATTCGTAAACTGAGGACGCAAGTATTCTTTTTTAGCAGATTTTGATTCTTCAAAAACTTCCACGAATTTAGGAAGTTTATAAAAATCAGATATTCTTTTAGCCTCGTCTTTTTGGGACCCGATAGAAAGCACTTGTTTGTCTTCTGCTTCCGAAGATTTTCGGTTATAGTTTCCTATTTTTAATTTTGTGAAGTCTATTTGTTGATACATAAATTTATATAATTAAGTTGATAATAAAAAAGAGGTAATGACGTCCGAGCTTCGTTGCTACACTAAGGACAGGGTCATTACCTCATTTTTAAACACAAATATAATTTATGTTTCCTTAGTGTAGCATAGCTATTATACTACATTTTCCAATTTTAATCCTTCCATCAGAGCTGTTAATAAAAATAATCCAATTTTATTAAGCTCTTCGTCATTTAAGCCAAAATCGCTGTTATATTTTTTCTGTAATTCTAGTCTGAGTTCGTGGATAGCTTTGTTTGATAATTCTATTTTACTCTGTACTTTCCCTTTTGTTTCAGACCTGTTTTCAGGTTGCTGTTCAAAAGAAGAGAGAACAGCATGATTCATGGGATTATTTCAATTCCGTCTTCATCATGTTCTGGTAATTTTTCTTCCTTTAATTCTTCCTCAGAATATTCTTCTTTTTCTTTTGTCTTTGGTTTCTTCTTCATATCGTTTATGGTTAGTTATTACTAATAATGTGCCTTAATGGATGATTCTTCATTCTCTAGTAGTTGGTACTTGTAATTGATTTTGAGCTATTGATAATTAAGGCTTGTTTGACGGTGCCTTTTTAAAATAGGGCGTCCTGGGGCTTATATCAACAATGTCTCGAGATCTCTGGCAGTGTATGCGGTATCAAGATGTTTGAATACTCCTTTAGCTACTAACTTATTGATTTCAGTTTGTCTTCGTTGGAATCTTTGGAAGGGCTTTCTTTTGCAGATCTTTTCTCCTGGATACCAAACCACTTCAACTTTAAAGTTAGGATTTGGATCGCCTGCGCAAATTGCTGCTTCACAATTTAAATGATGGAATATATTTCTCATTTTAATTGGTCCCCAAAAGGGGGAGATTTTAGTTTGTAATTTGTTGTGTGTAGTTTAATTACCCATCAGTGTTAATGCTTCTTCTAATCTTTCTTCAAACGGGGTAACTAAAGAATCATTAAATTCTCCAGTTCCTCCTAATTGAATGTCTTGGAATTCGGAAAGATTAAATCCTGCAATTTGGTTAGCATGTTTACCGAGAGTTATTGCCTCAGTCTGTTTTTCTACCGAAATAGTAGTAGCTACATCAAAGTAAGTTTTTCCATTATCTGGATTAAACCAAGATCCTAGCGAAAAACCCTTTTCTAGTAGATCTTTATTCTTCTCGCAATAGCCCATTACCATTTTGCCAGTAGCTCTGCCTGTAAAGATCTGGCTTCGTTCAGGGAATGGTGATATCGCAAGATATTGTGTTCCACTGTAGTCTTTGTCTAATAAAGGGCTGTAAGTTACACCTCCTTTATTTATCTGCATTACTAACTTCCTCAACACTCTGTTTTTTATAACAGAGTGTTCTACATTTTTAGATTTCATGAATGATTTTAATTATTTTTAATTTATTTAGTTTTTGAAAAAGATTTAGTTACAAACACTAAAAAACTTTCTGATAGTTTAAAAGCATTTTTTAGAATTCTTTTACTATTTATTATGCGATCTACTGCTTTTCCAACTTCTTTAGCTGGAATAAATTTTGAAGATAAAGCTAATGTTAATGCCATCAAAAGATCCTCCTTTGAATATTTATCTGCAAAGTTCGTATATTTGTGTCCTATTATAATTTCTGATTTATTTTTCATATTACTAATCCGTTTGTCGCTATGCGACGTTAGATCTTGCGTGACAAGCTAAGTTGTTGTCCCACAAGCAAGTAGTTTTCCACGTTAAATTAACTCCTTTGAAATAGATTCTAATCGACATCAAACTATTGAGAAGATACCAACGCAAAAATGGCCCTCTGTTTTGAGTGCCTGTTACGGGTTTGCCTTTATCTGTTATTTGCAAATCCCTAGATGATATTAAAACCTATTATCTTTATTAAAATAGGATCCGTGGAAAGTTATTTAAAATGAAATATGCTGTTATGTATTAAAGTGCTTTTGTCTGATATAAAATGAAAGATCTCGCAGTCATTTTTTGCTGTTTTGATTAATGTTATTACTATATTCTGTTGTTGTCAGAGAACACTATTAACGATGATATACTAAATTTAGACAATTGTCAAGCAAAAAATAAAAACTTTTATTTGAAATAAACAAAACCCCAGATGCGTTCAATTGAATATCTGGATAATTCCGATATGTCCCCACTACATAACCCTATCCTCGCTATATGTATGTACAGCTATATCAGAATTTAGGTATTACTGCCAACAAATCTCGGGTTTCTCTCCTGTTGTTTCTTCTAGGTATTGTTCTACTTCGGGCAATCCTCCTATTTCATCTATCAACCCCAGCTCTTTAGCTTTGTTCCCTAAAAAGGTGGATCCGTCTGCATTAGCTTTAACTTTTTCAATATCTATATTTCTATTTAGTGATATTGCTTTCACGAAGTTATTGAAGGCAAGGTTTATATCTCTTAGTATCAAAGCTCTTTCCTCGTTAGTAAGTTCCTTGTCTGGTGATCCACTATCTTTGAATTTACCAGACGAAAGAGCTTCATAAGTAATACCATCTTTTTCATTCTTCTTGGCGTTACTCATATAAGAACTTGTCACACCAATACTTCCAATAGTTGAATTCTCTGATGCATATATTCTATCTGCGCTACTGATGGCCCAGAGTGATGCTGAGGCACCTATATCTCGTATAAGAGCTATTACGGGTTTGTCACTATTCTTTACCGCATTATCAATTTCCTCTCCACCAACAATGGATCCACCAAAACTATCGACTTCTACAATAATAGCTTTTATGTTTGAATCTTCATTGGCTAATTTAATCTTACCTGTTATATCTTCACTAGAAACAGAATCATAATTGAAAAACGAATCATTTTCTGCATGATTAGGTAAGTAAGTTTTGAGTTCACCATGGAGGTTTATACCTATAACATTACAATCATTTTGTTCGTTACTAGAATCGCTCAAAGAAGATTTTTCATTATTAGGCCAAATTGATTCAAAGGCTAAATATAACAATACTGCAAATGCAATTATTAATATAAGTTTTACTATGGCACCAATTAGGTAGCCAAAGATATTAACGTCACTCCATTTCCTAAAGCTTAACCATAAGTTGTTTATTTTGTTAAAAAGTTTTTTCATTTATTATATTTTATCATATTATTTACTCTTAATCTCCCATAGGTCCATTACAATATATATTTCCAGTTTCTTTTAAACAAGTAGCTTTTTCTTCTGGACTAACATATTTTGGTGTACGTAATCCTAAATAGATAACTAAAATAATAAGTAAGGTTATGATTATCGTTGTTGTTTTCATATATTTAAAAGCCTAACCAATTCTTAATCTTGGCCCAAAAGCTTTTAGGTTTTACTTCTTCCGTATTGGTGACAACCACTTTATCTATAGGATCTGGCTTATTGATAGTAGTGTTCTCTTTTACTTCTAAAACTTTTTTGATTACAGGAGCTATTGTCTTTGTCTCTGCTTTAGGAATAGAAATACATTGAGTTTGTCCTTGATTAAATTGATAACCATTTTGACAGCCACAACTTAAACCACCCGCATTATTTTTAGTACCGTCCCAGTTACTTTTTAATCCAAAATTATCTTGGCATATTTGATCATTCGTTTTTACTGGAACATTTGAAACAAGAACACACTCAGATCCATCACTGTTTGCTTGATAACCAGACTCACATCCACAATTGAGTAACCCCTCAGAGTCTTTCGTACCGTCCCACTTAATATGTGCTCCAAATTTATCAATACAAACTTGATCATTTGTTTTTATAGGTGCAGTAGGTGCAACAACTGGACTACACACATACCAACCATTACTTAAAACTTTTGTGTACCCAGTAACGCATTGAATGTTTTCATTAGATTTTTGTCGTTGTGCTAAACAGCGACCACCACCCAGCCACGCTTCTAACATAGATAAACAAGATGATTCGGAAAATGGATCAATTGCATTATAGTTACCACAAGCTGATGGTTTACATGATGAATAAACAGAATATCCGTATTGAGCTTTCAGTTGTGATTCACGCAATAAATTTTCTTGACGTTTTTGAGAATTTAGATCAGGTAATATTTGTATATTAATTGGATTTGATGCACCACCAAGATCAGTAGAACTTGGAAGTGGAATATATGCAGAAGAAAAACTTACAGGAACTAACAAAGAAAACAAGAACACTAAAACTATTTTATTTTTCATATTTTCGCGTGGGTTTTAACTAATAATATAATCAAAGAGGTAGCAAAAAAGGCTACATAAGATCGCGATAATCTCTTTCGAGACTATCCTATGCACCTTTCGATGCACAGACCCACGCGAGTAGTTGCGACTTCTGTAGCCGTTTTTACTCGCGTGGGATTTCTTATATACCATGCCATTTCTGGTTTAGGATTGTACATATATGATAGCACTCATTGAGCTAATTATACAACCCAAAAAAGCTGTGGAAAATTAGAAATTTTTTACTCACATTGAATTTATATATTAGATTTGATTCAAGACAACCCCTATGTGCCTTTGCGCAAAACACGATCCCGAATAACCCTTTTAAAATAACATCTTGAAATTGGTTACTCGTACCAGTAACCTCAATGTGGTCAATTGTGTACCTTTCTAGTTTTAGGCTCGCGGAACCCTGTATGGATGTATCACCTTGGATCCAGAATACCTCACTGCAACAATTCAAGACCACCACCCCATACCCCTTATTTAAATATAAATAATAACAAATAAAAACTATTTAAGTGAAGCGAATTATAAATAACTACAACGCTTCACACATGTTGGTCGTCATGATTATTAACTAATTATATTTAACGTTATGAAATCAATAAAAGAAATATTAGAAGGCCCTGAGATAAGCAATTTTTCGGGAAGCGAAAAAACTCGCTCGATCGTTGAGAGCGAAATTATTTCTCGTTGGGGTAGGCAAGAATTAAAAAATTTTGATCCACTGAGATCAACACTCACAGCAAAAAACTGGATCATGAAATTCGGGATGATTCCAAAGAAAGGTGAAAAAGCTATCCGTTCTTTTGTGGTATTAGAAACACGTGACAAAAAAGATCCAACAAAAATTGTTAAGCGTATTAAAAGTGTTTATCTCTTCCATTATCGCCAGGTCACTGAATTGGCTAAAAGATAAAATGAAAAAAATAAATACAATATCTTACCAAAATAGATATGGAACAAGAAATATCAGACCCACCGCACCAAAGCTAATGCTGGCTAATTTCTATCTTAAAAATATTTCAAAGTTTGATATTTCAAGTAAGGTAAGTGTCGAATACTTAAAAGACAAAATCATTATAAGTAAAATCTAATTAAACATTATGAACACATATAAAAACAATATTCCTTCTCCTTATAAAACAAGAGAAAGAATAGATCCGATTCAAGAAGAGATTGCAAAGAATGCAGGAAGTTTTAATTTAACCATAGTAACAGAACAAGATTTTGAAACTATGAAATTATTTAAAAATATTCCTGGTTTTGTGGCATTCAAGACTACTCTTAGTAAAGAAAATCAATTACTTTCTATTGGTTACGGGTCAGCGGTCCTGAATAGGTTAAATAAATTTGTGGAAAGAACCGTTTTATTCGCAAAAAATTCTAGCTTGATAGATGCCATGGTGAGGTCCACCAAAATTCTTGATGCATTATCGATCATGCCTAATCAAAAAGATACCGAAGACAGAGATACGGAAGGTCGAGATTTCCAAGCATCCTATACAGAAGATTTACCACAGACAGCTACAGAAAAACAACGCAATTTTTTATCTAAGCTAGTGGAAAAATGTGACGAAGAAGATAAAGAAGAATACTTGTCTGCTTTAGCATCTCCGTACTTGTCGAAGTTCGATTGTTCTGAGCTAATCAAAAAATTAATGCCAGTAAAGTAAATTATTAATTAATCTAAAATTATGATTACAAACACAATATCTGCCTTTGAAGCACCTCGGCAAAGGAGTAGCTTCTTTCTAGAGGATAGTGACGAGCCAGGGATGGCAACAAGCTATCAGAAAAGAACTATCTATCGTCTTCTTTGCGAAAATATGGAGGACGGAGAAGGCAGAGAGGTAAATATAAACCAAATTCCTTATGTCTCGGAGGATGAGGCCTCCATTTGGATAAAGGAGCTGGAAAATTCAATTTGGTAGAATATATAAACATTAAGCGGTGGGTCCAAATCTCTGGGCTCACCGTTTTTTGTTTCCCTGTTTATAAAAAATAAGTATAATAAATCGTATGCCTCCTATTGAAATAAAACCTGTGGACTGTAAGAAGTGTAGTTTTAACTATTGCCCTTGCTGTGAGACTAAGTGTCCTAAATGCGGTGAGATAGATATTCCAGACAACCCAGAAGTAATGCTGATCTTGCAGAAGATGAGAGAGGGTGTGAATTTTGAAGAGTAACTAATATCCTTTTTTATATTGTGTGAGTATGTATATGTTTTGATATACGTTTCCTTGTGGTTTGTCCTATGGGTGCAAATGCTTTTGTTCTTGCGGTTTGCGCCCCGCAGACGCTGAAAAAATCAATTCCAGAATCTCTTTCAAAATTAAGCTGAAAATGCTATGATTTTTAGAGTTTTTGAATAATAAGGTTTTACTAATTATGATATAAATTATGGAAAAAGGATATTTTTATAATACTCTAACTAATAACCGCAAAGATGACGACTCTTTAAAAAGTTGTATAGAAGAAACTGTTGTTAAACTGATTGATTCTGATACAAACTTGAAAAAGCCTGGTATTTTGCTTGGGAAGGTGCAGAGTGGGAAAACCCGTGCTTTTTTAGGTGTAATGGCTTTGGCATTTGATAATGATTACGATATTACAATAATACTTACAAAAGGCACTAAGCCACTTACTGAACAGACACTAAAACGACTACATGAAGATTTTCAAGTATTTGAGGAGGATAGTAAAGTTCAAATACATGACATCATGCTTTTCCCCAAAAATATGGTGCCATATGAGTTAAGTCAAAAGTTGATTATTGTTGCAAAGAAAGAAACTAATAATCTTAGACATGTATTAAGCACACTTACTACTACTTATCCCGATTTAAAAAATAAAAAGATTCTTATAATTGACGACGAAGCAGATTTTGCAAGTATTAGCTTTCATAAAGAAAAAGAAAGTGGCTCAATTGAACAAGGAAAAATTGCTCAACAAATAGACGATATACGAAACACAGTTAAACGATCTGATTTATTACAGGTCACAGCCACTCCATATTCGTTATATTTACAATCAGATGATAGTGAAGACTCAGAATCGCTTTTTCTACCGAAACGACCAGCTTTCACTGTGTTGGTCCCTATTCATAAAGATTATGTAGGAGGTGATTATTATTTTATTGAAAGTGAGGAAGAAGGAACGACTGCGTTTCACGTTTATAAAGAGGTTCCAATTGAAGAGTTGGAAATTTTGAAAGTAAGAAAGACTCTTAAGCGGGCAGATCGCAGGTCATTTAAAATAGAAGAAGTTTTTACTAGTCCATCTACAAGAACAATTAGAAATTCGATAATGAATTTTATTGTTGGTGGTAGTATCCGTCGCATTCAACAAGAAAATAAAGGAGAAAAGCAAGAAAATTACAGTTTTCTAATTCACACTGAACAATCTAGAAATTCTCATAATTGGCAAGAGGAAGTTGTAAATAAACTTAACGAAGAGCTAGTTAGGATTGCAAAAGAGGACCAAGCATTATTTAATGTTCTAGTTGAGGAAGCATACAATGATTTAAAACCTTCCGTGGAACTTTCTGGATTGCAGTTACCAATTTTTTCTGTTGTATTGCATGAAGTATCAGATGTTTTAACAAAAGGAATGCTTGTAGTAGAAAAAGTTAATTCAGATAAAGATGTAAAAGCGCTCTTGGATAGTAAGGGACAGCTTAGATTAAGAACTCCACTAAATATTTTTATAGGAGGTCAAATTTTGGATCGTGGGATTACGATTAAAAACATGATAGGTTTTTACTATGGTAGAAATCCTAAAAAATTTCAGCAAGACACTGTCTTACAGCACTGTCGCATGTATGGAGCTAGATCTAAAGAGGATTTAGCAGTAACTCGTTTATATACGACTCGTAGTATTTATGAAGTAATGAAACGCATACATGAATTTGATAATGCACTAAGGGAGGCTTTTCTAAATGGTTCACATAATAATGGTATTTATTTTATACGCAAAGACACGAGTGATAAACTGGTACCTTGTTCGCCTAATAAAATAATGCTTTCTAGCATAACTACTCTTAAACCCCACAAAAGACTTTTACCTATTGGTTTCCAGACAGGTTATAAAAGTAACATAAAAAAAGATATAGAGGATTTAGATAAAGAAATTTTAGGCTTACAAGCTGAATCAACATCGGATTATTTTTTGATTTCAGTTGAACAATCCCTTTCTATTTTAGATAAAATAAAAAAAACTTTTATTTCTGAACAAAATGGGTATGAATGGGATGTTAAGGCTTTCAAAGCAAGTATAGAACATTTATCAAAAAATTCGGCCAGTATTTCACAAAACGGGAAAGTTGGAGTTGTGGTGAGAACTGATAGTAATTTATCTCGTTGTAAATCAGATGGCAGATTTACAGATGATGCTGGATCTGGTACTGGAGAAGTGGCTCTTACTATTGCTAAAAGGATAGCAGATGACATTCCAGTATTAATGTTAATTAGAGTAAATGGCAAAGAAGAACAAGGGTGGATGGGTTCACCATTCTGGTGGCCAGTAATTCTTACTCCTAAAAATATGCACACTGCAATTTTTGCTAGTGAGACCCTGGATAATAAATAATCCATGAATTCACTTTTTGATATTAAAAATATAAATTTAAAAAATCTCCTCAAGATTCTTTTTGACGATTTAAGTACAAATTTTAAAAAACACATTACAAACATCACCGACGGTGATGTTGCATTGTTAGAGATAAAAACAGATTATGCCAGTTATTTAATAAATTTCAACGAAAGTAAAGAAGGGACTGGTCAATTAATAAGCACAAATCAATTATTACTTAAAACAATAACTATTGGTAGTGACTTAATTGCAAAAGATAAAGAAAAAGTAAAATACTTTTTACGAAGACAATTTATAGCAGACGAAGAGCTTTTTAATCTTTATTTAAAGAGAGGAAAAGAAATTAAACCACACGAAGCTCAAGAAAAGGCACTTGTTAATCTTAATAAAACAAGGGAAAACGGATCAGATAGAGCTGTCGCAATACTTGCAACAGGTTTAGGTAAAACGATATTGTCTGCTTTAGATGCAAAAGATACTAAAGCCTCAAAGATACTTTTTGTTGTCCATATCAATGAAATTCTTAAGCAAACCAAAGAATCATTCGAGCGAGTGTTTCCTGATAGAAAAAATGACCTTGGTTTTTATAATGGAAAACAGAAAGAGAAAGATAAAAAAATATTATTTGCGTCTATACAAACATTGGGTAAAAAGAAACATATTGAAAGTTTTTCTCCAGATTATTTTGATTACATAATTATAGACGAGACACACCATACTGCTGCACCTACTTATGGATTAATATTTTCCTATTTTAAACCAAAATTTTTTCTAGGATTAACAGCAACACCAGATCGAATGGATCGAAAAGATATATTAGGATTTTATAACAATAATGTTGTATTTGAGATGGGACAGGAACAGGCCATAGAGCAAGGTTATTTAGTACCTTTCCAATATTTTGGATTTAAAGATAGTATTGATTATTCCGACATATATTTTAATGGATTTAAGTATGATACTAAGGACCTTAATAAGCATCTTTTGATTGATGAACGAGATCAAGCCATTTTAAAAAAATTCAAAGAAGTTGTTGGTGATAGAAAAACTATAGGTTTTTGTGCATCTATAGAACATGCTGAAAGATGCGCTACTAAATTTAAGGCTGCAGGTATTAATGCGATTGCCGTACATTCTCGTAGCCTAGGGCTTGAAGGAGTTGAAGATAAAGATAAAACTTTATTAATAAAACATTTTAGAGATGGCAAATGTCAGGTGGCTTTTGTTGTAGATATGTTCAACGAAGGTGTCGACATTCCCGATGTTTCTTGTTTATTATTTTTAAGGCCCACAGAATCAAAAACAATATTTATTCAACATATGGGTCGTGGTTTACGTGTTGCTCCTAAAAAAGAAAATGTTTTGATTCTTGATTTCATAGGGAATTATCGTACTGCAAATTTAATTCTTGAAGGACTTGATATAAAAAATGGGGTTAGAGGACTTAAAAAGATTCACAAAGATGGGAAAGATCTTTTTGTCTATGATTTAAATGGTTGTGAAGTCATTTTTGATTCTGAAGTTGTTGAGATATTTAAAAGCAATGAAGTTGTATATTCGAAAGATATAAGAAATGATGTAATTGCAAAAGAATGGAGAGAGTATTCAACATACTTAGATAAGTGGACAAAAGATAATTTATATTGGAAACGTGGGCAACAGAATCAGTATTTTCAAGTTAATTTTGAGGGTATTAAAATTATTAAAGATAATCCAAATATAGGTGAAAAAGAATTTATAGAAAAAATACAAAAGATTGTTAATAATAAATATCCTGGTAAAAATATGACAGCAGGTTTTCGTGCTTTAATGTTAAGCAAGATCAGTGGTTTTATATCAGCTGAATCTCCACTCAAGCCGACAATTTCATTTGAAGAAATTTGTAAAAAGACAAAAGATTTCTCAGATGTGGATATTTATCAAGACATTCTTACGTTACAACTTGAAAAAATATTGTATTGGAATCCAATTTATGGTTCTTATAATAAATATATTGAATCAACAAAACGTGTTTCTTTTAAAGATTTTAAAGTATATCCATTTTTATTTATATATGATGTTTTAATACAATTACTAGATGATTATGGTTCGGACTCATTTATTAGCAAATTTGAATTTAATACTTTTTTAGCAATCACAAAAGAGCACACTGAATCAAAGGAAGTTGTAGAAAGAATATTACGATTTAGAGAAGACGAAGAAAGACATCAGGTCCAAAAACTTCTTGAAACAAAGAATCATATTGACCCAAGATTTTATGGAATCGTTCATTATAATAAATATCTCGAAAAAGACAAAAACGGTATAAAAATTAGGCCAGAATATATAACTGAAGTTAGGGGAAGGGTGAAAAAGTTTAAGGAGCTTTATTATTCAGGAAAACTCATTCTTTATACAGAAAATGCTCCAGAATTGTACTTAAATATGTTATACTCAGATAAGGATATTTTAAGTTATCATGAACAAGAGCGGTAATTGATATTGAATCAATTTTTTATCTATTGTGTGATAACAAATATTGTTACGTTTAATTCGTATGAATAAAATAAATAAAAACATTACCGCAAAAACTCACCCAACTCACTACATGATGCATAAATACTGGGGGAGAAAACCACACAATGTGGTGAGTGACTATATTTTGAATTTTTCAAAGCCAGGAGAGACGATTCTTGATCCATTTATGGGAAGTGGGGTCGTGATAATTGAATCAATTAAAAATAATCGTAAAGCGATAGGGATAGATTTAAATCCTATGGCTTGTTTTATTACTGAAAATACGATAAATGACGTTAACTTAGAAGAATTTGAAAAAGTATTTGATTATATATACGAAAAGAATCATAAAAAATTTATTGAATTATATAATACTAAATGTCCTAAGTGTGGAGGAATTACAGCCTTTGAAAATTCGATTTGGGATCACGAAGAATTTTCAAAAATTAGAGCATTATGTCATAGCTGTGGTAAGTTCATAAAGAATGTAGACTTGTATGACCAGAAAGTTTTTAAAAAAGCAACAGAGGTTTTCCATAAATTAGATAAGGAAAATAAAATCTTCTATCCAAAAGATGAAATTTTAAAATTTGTTAAGAGAAATGGAAAAAGTAGGTTGAATGAATTTTTTACAGATCGTGCATTGGTGGTGCTCGGTTCAATAATTAAAGATATAGATGAAATTAATGACCAGAAAGTTAAAAATCTAATACTTTTATGTTTTACTTCTATGTTGCCAAACGTTTCTAAAATGATACCTGGTAATCTCGAATCAGTTAATGGCAAGTCAGGGTGGGTTATTAGTAAATTATGGGCTCCAAAAATTCATACAGAAAAAAATATTTTTAATAGCTTTAAGCATCGATTCCATAAAATTAAAAAAGGTAAACAAGAAGTAGCGGGAATATTTAACTCAAAGGATGCTCAAATCTTTAACATTGATGCTACTAATCTAAAAAACGTTAAATCGGAATCCGTTTCATATATATTTACCGATCCACCTTATGGTGATAGCATTGCTTATTTTGGGTTAAGTATGTTTTGGAATGGGTGGCTTAGGAATAAGGTAAATTATGAAAGTGAAATCATTTATGATCCATATCGTAATAAAAAATACGAAGATTATTCATCAAGAATGAAAAAAGTCTATGCTGAATTATATAGAGTTTTAAAAGATGAAAAATATCTCTCGTTTACTTTCCATAATAGAAATCTAAATATTTGGAAGGCTGTAATGGATGCCGTGACTAGTGCTGGTTTTCATCTTGTAAACGTTGTTTATCAGGAACAGGCTGTTGCATCTGGTACACAGGGACTCAATAGAAACAATACACTGAGGGGTGATTTTGTTTATAATTTTATAAAAAACACGAAAGTAAAAGCAAAGGAAAAAAAATTAAACAACGAGGGTGGTGAGAAGTATATTGCAAGAAAGGTTCAATCTTGGATAGAAAAAAATAATGGTTATCTGACTTCTGATTCTTTGTATGAGAAACTGATACCTTTTATTGTTGAAAATAATTTGTATTCTAATAAAGAAGGTGAAGTTACAAATATAGAAAATTTATTAAAAAACAACTTTAATTATAAAAAAAATAAATCACAAGAGTATGGCTGGCAAGAAAAGTAAACTAAAAATAATAGATCTGTTCGCAGGAGTGGGTGGTATTTCTGTGGGTTTTAAGAAAGCTGGTTTTGATGTAGTGTCTGCGAATGAATATAATGCAGAAATTGCTAATACTTACATAAAAAATCATCCTGGAACAAAAATGATCGTTGAAGACATAACCAAAGTAGATTCGAAAGAATTATTGAATGGAGAAAAAGATATTTGTGTTGTTGTTGGGGGGCCACCTTGCCAGGGTTTTAGTATGGCAGGTCGCAGAATACGTAATGATGGTGCGTTTTTAAATGATCCACGTAATGAACTTTTTAAGGAATTTATTCGGGTAGTAAAAGACGTCAAGCCTAAAATATTTGTTATGGAAAATGTAGCAGCGATGCTAAATATCCACGGAGGAACTGTAAAAAATGAAATAATAAAAAAGTTTAAAGAAATTGGATATGAAACCAAGGTCCATGTTTTACTTGCTGCAGATTATGGTGTTCCTCAATTAAGAAGAAGAGCAGTATTTATAGGTAATAGGATAGGGATAGACCCCGAAGATTTTTTTCCAGACAAGACACATGGTCCTCAAAAACAAAGACCATACGTAACTGTTGCAGAAACGATTTTAGATTTACCAAAGGTATCAGCAGGCTTAGGACAGTTTGAATCTGAGTATGCTTTTAATAAAAATCTTACTCAATATCAAAAAGAAAGACGAGGAAAAAGTAAAAAGCTATATAACCACCAAGCCACTAAACATGATCCTAGAATAATTAAGATACTTAAAAGCATTAAAGAAGGTGAAGGAAGATCAAGTTTACCATTAGCGCTACAAACAAAGTCTATACATAGTGGAGCATTTGGAAGAATTAATAGGAATAAACCTGCATATACAATAACCACAAGGTTCGATACTCCTTCTGTGGGTCGCGTAACTCATCCACTACAACATCGAGCGCTAACACCTCGTGAAGCAGCTCGGATACAATCTTTTAATGATGATTTTATTTTTTACGGTAGTAGGGGTTCAGTTGGTATACAAATTGGAAATTCAGTACCTCCATTATTAGCACAATCTATTGCGTTAAAGATTCGCAAAGTTTTAAAACTATGATTGAAGAATATAAAAAATATTTAAATAACAAAGGAACTAAGAATTTCTGGAAGAAAGCTAAACAGAAAGAATATACAATTGATGCCGTAAATAAAATCTATAATGATTTGACTAATGATTTTCACGAACTTACGACGCGTAATAGTATTACTTTGAGATATCTTGGATTGATAGTTAATCTTGGTGGGGACAATTTACAAATTTCAAACGCTGGAGAAACTTTTTTAAATTCTCTTTATAAACAAAAGATTTTAGATGAGCAGATAATGAAAGTATATTTGGATTGTCCAAAATTAAACGATAATTTATCAATTAAAATTGCTCCGATGGAGGTGTTGTTAACTCTTTTGCACTCTTTAGAATATATATCTTTTGATGAATATAAGTTATTTGTGTGCTGGATAAATGATAAAAATGAAATCTCTTTTGTTGTAGATTTAATACATGAATACAGAAATTCTAAAAACAAAACTACTTATGCAGATATTTTAGATAAAAAAAGTAAAGAGTTAAGTATTGATGATTTCTCAGATAACGTTAAGAGATTTTTTGACATGCTTCTAATTTCTTCTTATATTAAAAAGGAAGGTGAAAAAATTACATCTAATTTATCGAAAAAAGACATTGAGATTATTTTAGAGAGTTTTTCTCTACGAGATTTTAGTGATAGTGGATATTTTAATTATTTAAATACAAACAATGGGTGGCAGATTTATACCATTAACCCTAACTATCTAAGGGTTATCGAAAGCTTAGAGAAAAAAACGACAGAAGAACAAGAAGAAATAGTTAATACTATAACTGGAGGGTTAAAACTTCCCGATATCTCAAATATAAAACCTCAGATAATTGAAATGGAAATTGATGAAGATGCTGATCTAGGTGTAAAAACAAGAAGAAAAATATCCCCTAGGCTACAAAAAATTGATTTTGAACTCCGAGATAGCAATAACAGAACAGCTGGAGATTTTGCTGAAAAAATTGTTATAAAACATGAAATTGGAGAGTTAAATAAAAATTATTCTAAGATGGTAAATAAAGTTGAACAAGTTTCTCTCAAGGATGACACTTTGGGCTATGATGTATTATCTTTTGATTTTGATGGGTCAGAAAAACACATAGAAGTTAAAGCTGTTAGAAATATTCCAGCTATTACCTTTAGATTTTTTATCTCTGAAAATGAAATAACAATTGCTAGGAAGGACAAAAATTATCATTTATATATTGTCTTTGATTATCTATCTGAAACACCATTTATATATAAAATGCCAAATCCATTCGCAAACAAGATACCAGGTGTAACAATAGATCCTATTAAATATTTAGTTACAGTAAGAATAAAAAAATAATGTGAGGGCGGAGATAAAGTGTTAGGAAATTTAGCAAAATTTATAAAATAGTGCTATAATGTATGTACAATTGAATAGTTTGTATCAAGAGTGGTGGTAGAGAATTGGCTCGATGACCCCACAGCAACCTGCAATTGTAAGGTGCTAAATCCAACCAGACACGCAAGTGTCAGGAAAGATGAGTTTTGTGTTTAGTCCACACAAGAAATCTTTCCTTCATTATTAAGTTAATGTAGGAATTTTTTTTATGCATATAGTTAACTTAAACATTAGGTTAATTGAAGGTAATCTTTCTAGGATTCATAGTCGAGACCTTTTTAGATATAAAGCTGAGGTTATCAGAGACGAAGGAAAATATTATTATCGTGTTGATAATGTGATCATGCATATAACACCACTTGAAGCTAAGCGTGTTATAAAAAATCCACGTCTTTATTATTTTTCTACTGCACTATGGTTACATTTGGAAATACAACGTAAAAAAGATGATCCTAATTATATTAGAAACTTTAATTAAAAAAATTTATGAACGAAGAACTTAAAGAACAACTTAAAAAAATAGAACAAGAATATCCTTTAGTGCCACATACCCACGCAGGTCGTCTTTTCTCAATGGTAAGACGAATGAATAAAGAGAAGGAATTAAATATTTCAATTGATTGTAGGAGTGGTTTTGCTATATCTGTAAAAACAGGTAAGTCTACAAATAAAATGACGGAAAACGAATGGAATGATTTTTATAGAAGCTTAAGCAATGAACTTAGTGAGGGTTACCCAGATTTATTTAAAAGGATATTCCCTTAAGGTCCACAAAGCTTCCCCAACTTTTTGGGTAAGCTAAATCATGGCCTATTCGTCTAGAGGTAGAACTAGAAAAAGAAACCAAAAAACGTATGTCAGAAGGTAGTAAAGGTAGTCAAAAAGTTGACTACCTTAAAGATAAAAATGAAGGTAAAGCATCCGAAAAAGCTGCGGAAAAATTTAATACAAATCGTCAATATATTTCTGATGTAAAAAACTTCGCTTGTTTTTTGTTTATTTTTATGCTAAAATATATTCAACAGGTGGAAAAGTTAGTTGTTGAAAGACAATTCACTTCTCTCTCAAAATAAAGTTATGTTAAGTTATGTTGCGTTAAGTTAGGTTAAGTTACGGAAAACATTAACAAATCTTTGTTTTTGGGGATCTCAAATCAAAAACTCCAACGAAACCTTATATCGCTACTGATATCCGTGTATAAGGCAAACGGCCTTGAGTAAGGGCTAATAATGAGAGGTTCAGGTATTGATGAAAGAGCGCTGGGAAAATGTTGTTCGACTTGCACCCAGCCTTGTGATCAGTATCGGAGCTTCACTGATTGATATAGGAATTATCAAGTAAGGCAATGGTGTATCATGGGTTATGCTTTATGAAGGGGGTTCGCTATTTAAATCAACTGTTAATTGCATATAAATCTTTTTTGGACAAAAATTATTTTAACACCTATTATCTACGCATTATAAATATTCTAAATCACGGTGTTTCAAATAACGAGAAGCTAGAAAAACACATCTAAATCTTTATCAAGGGGTAAGTCGAGTTTGTGCCTAAAATAATAAATAATGAGAAAGAATTGTGATATAATAAATTTATGAAACTTGGTATTATCTTGCAATCAAATAAACCAGAGCATGTATGGAATACATTTCGTCTTGGTATTACAACATTAAAGGCTGGTCATCAAGCTGAAGTTTTTTTAATGAGTGAGGGTTCAGAATTAGACACCATCTCCGATACTAAAGATTTTGATATTTCTGTAAAAGTAGCCGAGTTTAAAAATTTAAAAGGCAATATCTATGCCTGTGGTTCTTGTATGAAGTTGCGAGGAAAAGAAGAAAGTAATGTATGTCCAATTTCCACTATGTCTGATTTACTTGCGATGATTGAGAGTTCAGATAAAATTTTGGTATTTTAATAAAAAAGCAATTAATACAATAATTTATTGACTTTGTTGTCATTTTTCGTCTATAATGGCCTTACGAACATCATCCCAGGTTCGGAGCAATGTTTTTTAGAAAATTTTGGTAAAAATACTGATGAAGGGAGACAAAATATAGTCCAATACTTTCGGCTTGTGGTGGCGAAAATCAAAGAGGACCGCTCCCCTTTTCCACTCTTTCACAATATCCGAAAGCCTGCGCACCGCGCTAGCATCTTTGAAGAAAATCCCCACTTCGGAATTCAATTCAAAGGACAAAAAATCCAAATTATTGGAGCCCACTATTCCCTCTTTCCCATCTATGATGGTGGTCTTGGCGTGATTCATATGCGATTCAAGATAAAAGTTGACACCAAGCTTGGAGAGTTTGAACATATAGAAATAGTTCACCCGTTCGGTGAAAAAAATGTCCGTGTGTCTCGGCACCAATATATCCACCCTCACCCCCCGCAGGACGGCCTGGTGGAGCGCTCCAGATAACCAGCGCTTGGGTATAAAATATGGCGTGACAAGAATAATCTCCCTCTCCGCGTCACGGAGGTGCTTCTTGTAAATCTTTTTCAAAATAAATTTTTTCTTAATCGGGAAATGTTCCACCAGCCAAGTACGTGTCTTGTCGAGAACAATCGGCTCATTTTTCGCCAGGACAACCTTATCTTTACCTCCACCCTCTTCGTATACTTTCGCGAAGGACCGGATGAGGTGGCGCACGAGCCCCTTGTTGCCCCTCACTTCCGCCACCAAGTCATTCCAAAATCTGAATTTCTGGCTCATATTCACTCCTCCAACGAAAGCCCTCTTCTCGTCCACAACTAGAATTTTCCGGTGAGCACGGTGAAAGAAATGACTCAAGAAAATCAGCTCTACCCCGGCCTCTCGCAGTTCTGCGATAGCGTCGTCGCTCAGTTCCCTACTACCCAGAGAATCCAAGATTATTTTAACCCGGAGTCCCTTCTTTGCTTTTCTTTTCAATAGTTGCAGGAAATCATATTGAATCATATCGTTGGTGAAAATATACATTTCCAGATAAACCGATTCTTCGGCATCTTTTATAGCCTCAAACATAGCCCGCCAAGCCCTCTCCGAGTTAGTAAAAAATTTATAAACCATAAGACCATTGTACACTAAAAATTTGCATTATTGGTAAAATAAGATAGAATATCCTTGTGTAAATAGAAGGTTTGAGATTATCGAAAAATCAATATCTGGGCCCTTAGCTCATCTGGTAGAGCGCCTCTTTTGCAAAGAGGAGGTAAGGAGTTCGAGTCTCCTAGGGTCCACCAAAACTAAAAAGGTCGTTTATTTTATAAAAGCTATTAAAATGTATGAACAAATTTGAAAATAAATTTAAAAGAACTCCCACCGAGCAAGAACAAAAAGCTATAAACAGGGTTGTGGATGAGGTATTTAGTTTACATGCCAATTCGGCAAAGAAAAAACAATTAAGTCATCACTATACAGGAGAAATTACCAGAGAGACTCACCAAGAATTATCTGAAATAAGTGCTCGTGAGAACGAAGAAAAAAATGCGGAAAGAGACATAAAAAGTGATATAACCATTCTGGCTATGGAACTATTTGCAAAAAATAATCGCGTTCCGGATAGTATCGATTTATGGAATAGTTTTAAAAACTACCAAAAAGAGGATAAAAAACAAGAGAAGGCAGCCTAATCAAACTGAATAAAGCACAAAACAAAAACGCCCCGAAGGGCGTTTTTGCGGCACTTATGTTGTCTATATAAAAATGTGAGAAACAACCTCACACTCACAACACAAGTATAGCATACTTCTAAAAATAATGCAAGTGGGAGGGTTATATAGCAGAAAAATCCTCTCTTGCGAGAGGATTTTTCATGTTTTTGTCTTGCGCCTATAAGCCGAATTCTGTGTCTTTTGCCGAAGCAAGAGAGATAGCAATTTGTCTAGCCCTTCGGTTGCCCTCAGGGTCAAGCGATTCTTCCCCCGACACCAGGTGTCGGGGAACACGATCTTGCACAGAGGTAAGGATTTAGCCGTTTCACCCTGATGTCTCCATCAGACTGCCCCAACAAGGGGGCCCTAGCCTTTCGGCGTCGGCGTCTCTGCTCGCACCTATACATTGCTGCACACGGGGGTTACCCGCTACCATTCCCATCCCTTACGGGACTCGCTGTGTTCGGACTTTCCTCCCTATGGCTTTCACCACGGGGTAGCTATCCAACGCAGGACTGAAGACAATTATACTATAAATTTTTAGTAAGTAAATAGAGCATCATCTCCCGCCTTTAAACCATTTTTGTCGGAGAAACCGGCAGAGATTTCTAAAACATATTTCGCATCAACGTCGGGGGTGAAAGCCTCCGGATATGTCTCGGGAGTCGCATTCTTTTTTATATAAACGACCTTCATATCTGAAGAGAGCCAGATGATGTCAATCGGAAAATTCATATCCTTCATCCAGAAACTGTGTTCCCCGGGTTCCGCAAAAACAAAAAGCATCCCCGAGTTTTCCAGGAGCTCACTTCTGCCACTCAATCCTTTATTTTGCTCTGTCGTAGTTGAGGCCAACTCTACTCCAATCTCCTGCCCCGCGATTTTTATATTTTTGATGTTATCAAAACTGACGGCCGTCCAAAAGTGATAACCCAAGAAAAATAAAATAAGGAGCGCAATAGAACCCAAAAGGTAATTTTTCATAGATTATTTATGATCCCCGTTCCAACCAAAGAGCTTGCCTATGGTATCAGGTGTTTCGTGTTTACGAATTATTTTTACTGTACTATCTTGAACAATAATTTTCATTGGCGCAGAAAGCAAACAATGATGTGAAGCTAATCCTTCTTGATAGGCGCCTGTATCCATAACTGCTACAAACTGATTTTTATCCTCATGAAGTCTTGGCATAAGAATATAATTACCACCATCGGTATATTTATCATCAGAATCACAAGTACTACCAGCAAGCCACACAGCCTTCAAAGAATTGTGCATATTGTTTACTGGAATCACATGCCATTTTTGGTGAATAGCCCAAGTATCTTTCAAATCATTCATAAAACTACCGTCAAGAACATACCACGAACTGGCATTGGCTTTTGGTATACTTTTTTCAGAAATAACTTTGTAAATAACAAGTTGAGCTGGGGCAGCGATGTATCTCCCCCATTCAATAGCTAAATTTGGATGTTTTACACCTGCTTTGTCTGACAAAGTTTTTAACATTTTTACTATTTTACTTGAAACAGATTTAGCTGTATAAAAATTCTTTCTTTCGTATGGAATACCAAAGCCTCCGCCAATATCAAGAGTGTCCAAAGAAGGATGAATCTTTTGTAATTTTACATAGATACTAAAAGCGTATTTGATAGCATCAAGAATACTTTTTTGAGATTTCATCTGTGACCCAGCATGATAATGCATGATTTTTAGATTCTTAATTTTTGAAAGATCTAAAACATCTTTTTCAGATAGACCAAAAAGATCAAATTTCTTATCCCAGTGTGTGTCTGTCTTTATTTCTAGATTTACTCTTACTCCTATATCTCCTTTATATTTAGAGATTCTTTCCATCTCCATTGTGGATTCAATAATAGGTACAATATTCATACCCTTAGTGCGCAATTCTTCTATTAAATCAAGATATTGATCTGTTTTTGGACCATTACAAAGCACACGAATCTTACTGTTAAACTTTTCATCTTCCCAAAGTTTTTTAACTATCCAAAGTTCATTTGCAGAAGTAACTTCTAGATTGCCACCTTCCGAAATAATAGGCAAAACAAACTCTTTATTCTGATTTACCTTCATTGGATAATGATAAAAAAACTTTCCTTTATATCCGTATATTTTCATATACGCTTGGAAATATCCAATCAAATCTTTTAACAAATCTTCAATAATAAAAGGAAAAGTAATTTGTAGAGGTGTGCCATATTTTTCCGCAAGATCGTTTAAGTTGTAAACATGGTTGCCTTCATTTGCCACAAGTTCTCCATCTTTGTTCACATCGAAAAACTGGGTATTCCACCCATCTACTCCGAGCTTCCAAAATTTTCTCCAATTCTTTCCCTGCTTTTTTATTTTTCTGTGTGGCATCTAAGTAAAATTAGTATAACAAGTGTCTTCAAAAATGCAATGAATTTAGTGTATAAAAGGATTTGGGCGCGTCGCTGGTGGCGAACGCGCCCGGTGGCAGATCAGTCCCGCTCGGGACCAGGGAAACCGAACTCGTCCTCGACCTTGGGGCCGAAAGACGAGAGATCGGGGACATCCGTTGGAACCTTCGGAAGGGTCCTTTTCGGAACCGCCCTCCGGTGATGGATGACCCTGAGGTCTTCAGGGGTAAGGTGAATGTGTGAATCATCCACCAACGAACCATCGAGTCTTTTGGGCATGAGAACCTCCTCTTTCCGTTCAAAACTATACCAATATTTAAAATAAAGTCAATGATTATTTATCATACCCTTTTAGAAACTCATCTTTAAATTCATCCCGATTAGAAGAGTACTTCTAACGGGATTTATAGTTTAGCAAAAATTCTTTTTTATATTCATAGAATGTGTCATCCATTATTGACTGTCTTATTTTTTTAACTAAATTAACAATAAAATATAAGTTATGAATTGAAGCCAGTGTGCCTGCCAACATTTCTTTCCCATGAAAAAGATGTGCGATATATGCGCGAGAATAATTTTTACATGTATAACATTCACAATCTTCTTCAATCGGCTTGAAATCGTTTCGGAATTTCGTATTCATAATTATTATTTTACCCGTCTTGGTATAAATAGTTCCGTTTCTCCCGAGCCTTGTCGGCGCCACACAGTCAAAAAGGTCCACTCCGTTTTCTACCCCCATAAATAAATCTTCCGGCTCCCCTATCCCGAGTAAGTGGCGAGGCTTTTCTTCCGGCAAAATTTCATTCACCCATTTTACCGCGGAAGACATATCTTCTTTCGCGAAACTCCCCCCAATTCCAAAACCATCAAAATCTAAACTTTTTATAAATTCCGCTGATTTCTTTCTCAAGCTCTCTTCTCTTCCCCCTTGCACTATTCCAAATAAACTAATTTTATTTTCTGTATTTAATTTTTTGTGTTCTACTAAACTCCTCTCCGCCCAACGATGCGTCCGCTCCAGCGCTTCTTCTTGATAGCGTAAATCCTCTGCGGGACTGGTACATTCATCAAAAGCGAAAATAATATCCGCACCCAGATTGTGTTGAATCTGAATTGATTTCTCTGGAGTAATATAGTGGATGGATCCGTCCAGATGTGATTTGAAAGAAACTCCGTCTTGCCCTATTTTCGCCAGTCTCGGCGCGTCGCTATCGTCAAATCTTTCGGGTATTAAAAGGGATGGATCGGTAACTTTCGTAACTTTAGAAATATCTTTCCCATAAGCAGCACCAAGAGAAAAGACTTGGAAACCTCCAGAGTCGGTCATAGTAGGCCCCGACCAATTCATAAATTTACCAATACCACCCGCCTCACGGACTATCTCATCTCCTGGTTGTAGATATAAGTGATAAGTATTACCAAGAACTACTTGTGTCCCAGCGTCTTTTACTTGTTCAGGATTCAGAGACTTTACCGTCGCTTTCGTCCCCACCGCCACAAAAGCCGGAGTCAAAATATCTCCATGAGGAGTACTCAAAACTCCCACTCTGCCCAAACTTCCTTTTAATTTTTTCTCAATTTTAAAAATCACTTTAAATTTCCACTTCTACAAATTTCAACTCTTGCACATTCACCGGACTAGAAAGCAAGGCCTTGGTAAAGGGATCGCGCGGGTCAGAAATCACTGTCTCTACGACAGCTAAAGTATACGGGTTAATCCCGGGAATTGTCACCAAATCTCCTTTTTGCAGAGTAATGTCTCTAGGTAAAATCATCTCAAAATTCCCTCCACCTCGTCCTACTAATTCAAAAAAAATATTTTTGTCTGCTTGCCCCGCCGTGGCGGTGGTGACTATTGCTTGCGTTTTCTCTCCGGCATTTGAAAATAAAATCACTTTGGAGGAATTCTCGTAAACTTCCGCGATGCGTCCCATCGGGATGTTGCCAAAAGCGAAAACCATATCCCGCGCCTTTATCCCTCTCGCGGTGCCCACATCAAGCACTAACGTATCGTGGGGACTTTGGTTTGGCTTAGATAAAATCGCCGCCAAAACCAGACTTTTTTCTGTATTCATTCTCCCCAAAGTTTCTTTTAAGGATTCATTTTCTGCCAACACGGCATTGTAATTTAAGATTCGGGTTTCTTCGTCTTTTAATTGGGATTGCAAACTTTCATTTTGCAAAGAGAGAGAATTCTTCCATGCAAAATAGGCGCCAAGATTCTTGAACCTTCCCCCAACGCCATTCCCCAGAACCAAGACAGGACGGAAAAATCCCTGGCTAACAGAAGAAAATCCGCCGAAAATACCCGACCGGAAATAAAATAGTATGAGAAAAGTAATCACGCCAATCGTAATTCTTAAAAACCTTTTTCTTTTTTCTTTTTTATCTAGGAGGTAACTCATCTTGATTACCAATCAAAACATCTTTATAAAGCGGAATGTCATCTAGTATTACTCCCGTCCCGCGGGCTACCGCCGAAAGAGGGTCTTCTACCACATAAACCGGAATTTTCAGAACTTTTTGCAAAAGCTGGTCAAGTCCCGGGAGCAAAGCCCCACCGCCCGATAGAGTAATACCTCTGTGCATAATATCGGATAAAATTTCCGGGGGTGTCGTTTCCAACATATCCTTTACGCCTTCCACCAACCCCCTTACGGAGCTTGCAAGCGCTTCTCTGACATCGGAATCTGTAACCACCACTTCTCGGGGCAATCCCGTCAAAATATCGCGTCCGTGCACTTCTGTCTCCATATACTCACCTGGAATGGCAGAACCGATGGCTATTTTTACCATTTCCGCTGTTCTCTCTCCGATGAGAATTTTAAACTCATCACGCATATAACCAATGATGTCATTATTCAGTTGGTCTCCGGCAATTTTCAAATTTTTTGATTTAACGATTCCTCCCAGAGAAATAACCGCGATATCAGTAGTCCCCCCACCTACATCTATAATCATAGAACCGACAGGGTCATTTATCGGAAGACGAATACCAATAGCGGCCGCCATCGGTTCCTCTACTAAGAAAACTTCTCTGGCACCGGCTGACCTAGCCGCATCGTACACTGCGCGTGTCTCAACGTTCGTGGTGCCAGAAGGTACTCCAACTAGGACTCTCGGTCGAGCAATCTTTTTAGAAATTTTGTCCGCTTTGTTTATCAAGTAAGAAAGCATTTCTTCTGTGACTTCAAAGTCAGAGATAACACCCTCCACCAACGGGCGAACGGCTTTAATATGTCCTGGGGTACGACCAAGCATTTCTTTAGCCTGTGTGCCCACTGCCAGAATTTGGTTGGTTTTGATATTTACCGCGACGACCGAAGGCTCGTTGATTACGATGCCGTGACCTTTCAAATATACCAAGGTATTACTAGTACCTAAGTCTATGCCAATATCATTAGAAATTAATTTGTAAATTTTTTCAAACATTTTTAAATAGGCTTAAATAAAGTTAACAACTCATCGACAGAAACAATTTTACCTTTTTCTTCTGTGCGCTTTTTTAGTTCTATCCCTCCTTCCTTGATGCTCCTTGGAGAAACTACGGCCCGGTAAGGCATCCCAAGCAAATCCGCATCGGAAAACTTTTCTCCGGCAGACATCCCAGAGCGGTCGTCAAATAAAACTTCCACTCCCGCTTGAGATAGACTCTCGTAAACTTTGTTCGCTTCTTTCATAACCACTTCATCGTCGCCTAAGGCAAGTAGATGAATAGTAAACGGAGCAATAGATTCGGGCCAAACTATCCCCTTGTCGTCCGAGAGAACCTCTACTACTGTGCCCATCAACCGCCCCAAACCAATACCATAACTGCCCATTATCACTAATTTCTCTTCCCCATTTTCGTCTTTATATTTAAGGTCAAAAGGAGCCGAAAACTTCGTTCCTAACGAAAAAATGTTTCCCACCTCAATCGCCTTTTTTTCAATCAAATTTTCTTTTTTGAGTTTGAGTTCCGCGATAACTTCGTCATTGTAAACTTCTTCATTTATTGCGACATTTGAAGCTTCATCCAAATAAACAGTGTCCTCCCCGACAGAAGTTATGGTTTGAAATTCGTGTGAAAACTTAGAGAAAGTTCCTCCCGAGGCGAAAGTTACATAAGTCAGATGACCAATTCCGGCTCTTTTAAAAATATTTTGGTAAGCTACTTTCGCCTTTTCATAAAAAGCATTATGTTCTTCTTCGTTCTTAGAAAATGAATAGAGCGCTTTCCAGTAAAACTCTCTCCCTCTCATAATTCCGGATTTGCTTCTCGTCTCGTTTCTGAAAATACTTTTGAAATCGTACGGATAAATCGGCAAGTCTTTATACGAGCTCACATATTGTTTTAAAATATTTGAATAAGCTTCTTCATTCGTAAACGACAAACCGACGTCTCCTCCGTTTTTTAATTTTGTTTTAAACCAATTGTCTACAACTTCATCATCCCATCTACCTGACTTCTCCCAGACTTCTTTATTTTGGAGCACAGATGTCCTCATTTCTGTTCCCCCGATTTTATCCATTTCTTCCCTGATTATATTTTCTACTTTGTTTATAACGCGCAAGCCGAGTGGTAAAAAAGAATACACTCCTGCCATTTCCTTATGAATAAAACCGCCCCGAGTCAAAAGCTCAGCATTCTTGGATGTCTCGTCTGCCGGCGCTTCTTTCCTGGTTTTAGTGAAAAGTTGCGATTGCTTCATACTGTTAGTCATACTTGCATCTTACCCGAAAAAAGTCTTTTGGTCAAAGATAAAAAGTTGCTAGGTCTTGCCTGGCAATTTCCCCGGTATATAATAGCCTATATGTCTATTAGGGAAGCAAATTTAGTCGATGGAGAGTATTACCACATATACAACCGTGGCAATAGTAAACAGAAAATTTTCCACGACAACGAAGACTACTCTCGCTTTGTAAGTCTTTTATATGCCTGTAACTCCACAAATAGTTTTAGAATTTTTACTCTAGCAAAAAATGAGAGTCCGTATGATTTTGAAGGGGGTAAAAAAATTGTATCCATCGGAGCTTATTGTCTGATGCCAAATCATTTTCATATCCTTATCACCCCAACAGAGGAAAAAGGTATCAGTAAATTTATGCAAAAATTAGGTACTGCATATTCTATGTACTACAACAAAAAATACAAAAGAACCGGTGGATTATTTGAGGGTAAGTTTAAATCTCAACACTTGAGTAATGATAGATATTTAAAATATTTATTCTCATATATTCATTTGAACCCAATAAAACTAATCCAGAAAAATTGGAGGGAGGTTGGAATTAAAAATAAAAAAGAAGCTTTAGAATATTTACAAAACTATAAATACTCAAGCTACTTTGATTATTTAGGCATAAAAAGAATCCAAAATAAAATATTAAACGCAGAAAATTTCCCGGAGTATTTCCCAAACAACAAATCATTTCAAAAAGAAATTTTTGAATGGCTGAACTATAAAACTTGCTAGGCAAGACCTAGCAATATCAGTAAAAAACATATTTCCTGACAAAGTTAAACCTTGTCAGGATTAAAAAATTAATTCCCTATCCAAAAATAACAATACCAGTAACCTGTCTCTAATTGCCCAGCATAAAATCCATTGCATTTAGTAGAAAAATCACCCCCTTCAAGAGCATATATGATATACGCCCCCGCAGGACTGCCTGCCGCGCCAGGAAAAGCTCGATTATACAAATATGAATCATAAGCATAATAACCAGCATTCGGATTTTGTGTTTTGGGAATCTCGGGCATAAAAGGCAAAAGAGCATTTCCTATTGTACTGTTCCCCGCATATGAATTCCTCCAACAGCTTCCACTCGCTTTTAGACACTGCCAGCCTGATACTCCCGGCCAGCTATAAGTTGGACTCGCATCACGCACCATATTAAGAGCAAGGGTAATCTGACGCACATCCTCTAAGGTTCTAGCATCACGAGCTTTTTTCCTTGCGGAATTAACAGAAGTTAAAACAATAGACGACAAAAGCCCGATGATTGCCACGACCACCAACAACTCTATTAGGGTAAAACCTTTTTGTTTTATTTTCATCATCAATTAAGTGCTGACTTATAACACAAAATCAACTAATTCTTATTAACTAAATTCATCTTCACTTTCGTCTTCGGACCCACCAATCCATCTACCACTAGTCCGTTATCTTTTTGCCATTGTTTTATCACAGCCAGAGTTTTCGGACCGAAAATACCATCTACTATTAAACCTAGGTTTAGGTTAGCATTTAAAAATCTCTGTAATTCTTTTACCGCTTCTCCCCTACTCTTTTGTTTAAGGACTACGGGACCGAAATTGTAGACCGATGGTTCAGAGCTTAGCAAAGGATTGGGGGTAATGGTAGGAGCAACAGGAGTGGAAGGAATGGTTACTCTTCTGGTAGTGCGAGAACCACTGCTAGAACAACCGTCAGTTGAAACAGAGACTGGATCAGAGAAAGCGGACTCGTTTCCATTTGCATCTCTTACTTTAACCTTGTATGTATATTGCGTACTGCAAGACAAGTCATCGTCAATGAATGTGGTTGAAGCTTGCCAATCAGAGGAAGAAGAACTTCCTGCATTGCCTGATGTTTCAGAAAACCAATATGGAGTAGTGTGTAGACCTGAGCCAGAATCCACGGCTGTTTGGGCTGTAATGGTTAATTTGGAGGTTGAGTCAACTACCACAGAAGAGATGCCGACGTTGGTGGGGGCGATCGCTTCTTCTGTCACATCAAAGATGTGATCAGAATAAGTGCCAGTATAGGTAAAGGTAATTTCACCCGAGGAGTTCGCTTTACAAATTCCTCCAGTACAATCATTTCCTGTAATATTTTGTCCTAAAACATCATCTAATTTGACATTATAATATTTGTCGGCATTCAAATCTCCTACAACATGTAACGTGTTGGTTAGACCCGCAACGGCATTCCCCTCAGTCCAGGTTTTGTGAGTATTGGTCCAGTTTAAAATATTTGTCACATCAAGCCAAGCGGGTTTTGTATCGATTGCACCATAAACAGTGAAACTTCCACTAGCTGGAGTTATTTTTAAGCTGGCTGGTGTTGCATTCGTTGTTCCTAGATCCCGAAATTTTCCGTTAGCATAGATTCTCGCACCCGCTCCTATGTCTATAGTGTCTGGAGTTGCTAAAGTTATATCGTGTGGTGGTTGGTATTCGTATGCTCCGATGTCAGGAGTGCCGTAAATAGGGTTGCCTGCGAGATCGCCGGTAAGTCCAACATCTATTCCGACATCAATTAATTCAGAGTTATAAGAGAGATTATAGTTAGCTGAAGAATCATTCCAAGAACGAGTATACGTTCTATTGTCGGAAGTGGCCCAAGTAGCGCCGTCTCTAATTTCATCTATAGCTGTGCTCATCTTGGTTACTTGAATTTGGGGAAATTCATTTTTAAGAGTATCTAAAACAACTGACCATTGCTGAATGGTCGCTTCAGATGTACTGTGCCCCAACAAACTAATTAACCCTCCTACTTTTAATGCCGTATGAGCAAAAGAACGAGTTTTTGCAGCAGTCTCTGCATCGTCAACTCCAACAATGTTTGAAACTAAAAAATATCTTAAGCTTTGTAAATCTAAACTCTTCAGTTCCCAATCACTACCAGCTCTGCAAGCTCTAAATCCTTTCGCCTGGCAAATATTTTTTACATTATCATTTGTGCTTCCATAGGGAGGAGCAAAAATATCTATGGGAACCCCGAGCGCCGTTGCTAATTCACTTGCAGCAGAAACTATTTCTGAGTAATAGAAACCAGTATCCCCAGTCGGGTCAATCAGAACTTGGGAAATGTAAGGAGATGCTTGGGCGCCAGAACTATCGGCAATAATTTCTCCCAAAGAATTAACTGTAATGTCAGAAGAAGCTAATGCACTGACTGTGGCTCCCATGGCGACCAGCTCAGCTGAAATGACTTGTAACGTTTTTGATTTAAACCCTGATACTGTTCCGGTATTAGAAATACTAATTGTGTCACCACTCCTGTCTATATTTATTGTTTCTCCCGCTTTAGTTATGGTATAAAGCGGACCTGAATAAGTCATTTTATCATGACTCCTACTGTGTCCCTGAATCTCCACAGCTCCGTCATTTATGATTTCTTGTATAGTACTTTGATAAGTAGAAAGCCCAGTATTATTTACATAAAATGTCCCTCCTTGTCCACGACTTAATAATTCATCCGACAAATCCTTTGCATAAGGAGCACCCGATGTGTCATCCACTGACGGGACAACAAACGCCTGTCTTGGATAATGAACAAAATTTATTTTTGGGTTATCTAAATTGTTTTGTTCTGTTATTGTTCCACCTCGTATAGACGATGGATACTGCATATTACCTATAAGGGCACTATTATTAACACTCATAGTTCCACTGATTCTACTTATGCCATAGTAGTTATTGAAGTCACTACCAGGAACAATAATATTGTTATTGGCAACAACAGATCCAGCACCTTCATTCACTAAATTGCTTGCCCTGGCCTCTAAAAGACTACTGTTATTAACAGTCAAAATACCACTTCCTAATTGTACGATTCCATTCCTTGATGAAGCCGTGCCTTTCCCAAAAAGATTAGTTTCACTATTTCCAAATAAACAATAATTAAATGTTAAGTTATTACTTGAAGAACTCACAACACCCAAATTATCACTGTTCCCTAATATTTTTGAATATTCTATTGTTGCACTAGTAGCCAAATAAGGAAGAAAAACCAAATTTGTTCCATCGTGTAAATACAAACCCTTTCCATAAAAATTAGTAGACCCTATACTTAATACAGCGTTATCTGGACTTGTCGCTGATATATATTCAATTGTTTGGTCAGCTCTTCCAGACGTCAATGCTACTCCCGTAGTTGGACTTATATTTACTTGGCCGAAAGTTGCAGGACTAGTGGAACCATGCGCAGAGGTGCCAAAAATTGTTCCCCCAGCCCAGTTCACCCCCGTTATTGCAATACTACCAACATATGTACCGGGAGCGATATAAGCTGTGTGAGGTCCTGCTAATGAATTACCGGCAGTAATCACTGTGGAGGGTAAATTGGCGGCCTTTGCCCATGTATCATATGGGGATGTGTTTGATCCAGAAGGAGAAACATAAAAAGTAGTTGCGCTTGCAGGTTTAATAAAACCGAAGAAGAATGCTCCGATGGCAATAAAAACAAGAACACTAAGATATTTAAAACGGAAGTTCTCCATTGCGCGATATATGTAATTCATGCTTAAAATTCTTGTTAATTTAAAAAGAAAAAAAGTTGAGTTGATAATATCAATCCAACTAATAATACCCCCCCCCCGCAGGACTTTGGCAAGGGAAAACTAAATTGCAAAATTGCTAGGCAAGACCTAGCAATTTTGGGTTGGTGGGCGCGGTTGCAAAAGCATGGGTCTTCTGCTATATTAATTCATATGCAAAAAGTAAAAAACACGCAGGAAAGTAACGATACAATCGTAGAAAAGATGTTTAAGGCCGGGGCGCATTACGGCTACAGCAAGACCAGAAGACACCCTTCTGTCTCAAAGTACATATACGCTACCAAAAATAAAGTGGATATAATCAACCTGGAAAAGACCACCATAATGTTGGAATCCGCTCTTCTATTTGTAAAAAATCTCGGAGCCCAGAATAAAACCGTCCTTTTCGTAGGTACCAAACCGGAAGCGAAAGTAACCACCAAAGATATGGCAGAATCCTTGAATATGCCTTACGTCACGGAGAGATGGATCGGGGGTACGCTTTCTAATTTCACTGAAATAAAAAAGAGAATAACCGAACTGGAAAATTATCGCAAAGACAGCACCACTGGCGGACTGGATAAATACACTAAGAAAGAACGTGTGGTAATGGCTAAGAAAATGGAGAAGCTCACCAGGTACTATTCCGGATTGATTGGCTTGAAAAAAGCTCCGGACGCATTATTCGTCATAGATGCCAGAAGCGAACACATTGCCTCCACTGAAGCTAGAAAATCCGGCATTCCGGTAATCGCTTTAGTAAATTCTGATTCAAACATTAAAAGCCTTGACTACCCTATCGTGGCAAACGACGCCGGCATCCCATCCATTAAATTTTTCGTTACCGCCATCGGTAACGCTTACAAAGAAGGTCAAACATCTTTACCAGAGAAAAAATAAGAGCGTCGCGCCTAATCGACTTGCGCGACGTGATTTCGCAAAATCAATGTCAACACAAATAACAACAGAACAAATTAAAGAGCTCCGCGATACAACCGGCATTTCTGTGATGCAGTGCAAGCGCGCCCTGGAAGAAGCAGAGGGCGATATGAACAAAGCGTTAGCAATTTTAAAGAAAACCAGTTCGGATATCGCTTTGAAAAAAGTGAGCCGTGAGGTGAAAGACGGAAGAGTCTCCATTAAGACAGACGGTAAAAAGGCAGTCTTGGTGTCTTTGCATTGTGAAACTGATTTCGTGGCTAGGAATGAAGATTTTACCAAACTGCTTGATGGACTGACAGAAAAAGCCTTCCTGGAAGGCATAGAGAAGATGACGGCTGAAGCGAAAGATATGATAGACCCGATAATCCAGAAAACCGGAGAGAATATCCAGCTAGGAGAGGCCTTTCTAGTATCTGGAGAAGTTATCGGCAGTTATGTCCACAACAACAAGACAGGCGTCATTGTAAGCCTGACAGGAGGCTCCACAGAGCTCGCTCGTGATATAGCTATGCATGTGACCGCCATGAGGCCGGAATACATCTCACAAGAGGAAATAACCGAAGATGTCAAAAAAACAATGAGAGAAATCTTTGAAAAGGAGGTTGCGGGTGTAGATAAGCCTGCAGAGATAAAAGAGAAAATGTTGCTCGGGAAAATGGCGACTTATTTCAAAGAAAAGACTCTCTTGGACCAGTCATTCATTAAAGATGGAGAACAGACTGTGGGTAAACTTTTAGAGAAAGCTGGAGCAAAAATCAAAGAAGTAAAGCGTTACTCAATATAAAAAACAAAAAAAATATGTATTTTCTTTTAGCTTTATTTTTTATATCACTATCCGGGATAGCCTTCATGATTGGCAGGAAAATGCTGGTGCTTCAAGATGCGCAAATAGAACAAGGGAAGGAAATTTTCTTGGAAGTCCCCTACATAGAAGAATGGAAGCACCTGACCGTAAGGGGTGCCAAGAGACACAGCTACTTGGCATTGGTGGCAACCATCAGACTCTATGTCCGTTCTTCTAACTTCATAAAAGACAAATACGAGAAAATACTGACAGAAATAGAAAACAAACGAAAAGAGCACATAATAAAAAGAGGCAAGAAAGAGGTTTCCAGATTTTTAAAGACTGTGTCAGACTATAAGCGTAAAGTCAGAGAAATAAAGCATAGAGTAGCGGAAGAGGAGGAGGAAAGAAATTCGTAAGAAAAAAATTGAGCCGGCACGAGGGATCGAACCCCGGACATTTCGCTTACAAAGCGAATGCTCTACCAACTGAGCTATGCCGGCAACTATTTATTTTTTAAAAACCGACTTCTTTTTTTCTCTAATGATACCTACTAAAACAGCTATACTGGCTTACCGTCTTTCCACGATAGCATATATTCTCCTAAAATCAAAATATTATTTTAAAAAGATTGAGTTGATTTTATGCCATGTAGACCACCATATACCTATTGGTTATGGTATACTTAAGGAATGAAAAACTTAAGATTTTGCGCCGGATGTGGAACCAAACTTTTAGTTAGACATAAAATAAAATTTTGCTCTAATAAGTGTCAGCGTAATTTAGAATACAGAACAAATGTTGATTTATGGAAAAAGGGAAAATTAAGTGGTGAAATTGGAATAACCGCAAGAAATTTGGCAAATTGGCTTAAAAAGTATTTATTTGAAAAATATGCTAATAAGTGTTCCTTTTGTGGCTGGCACAAAAAACATCCTCTAACCGGAGTGATACCACTTGAAGTTGATCACATAGACGGTAATTCTGAAAACAATCTGGAAAATAATTTGAGGTTACTCTGTCCCAATTGTCACGCGCTCACTCCTTTTTATAAAAATATGAATAAAGGAAAAGGTAGAAAGTGGAGAATGAAAAAATATATTAAAAATTAAATTCTCTCGGTTTAAATTTTATATAAAAAAGAAAACGGGCGGGACAACGATGTGCCCTGCCCGACCCGTATTCTAAATTACAAACTTTTTGCGGGACTGCTTTTACTGTTCCCTGCCGGCGTTGCCGATTCTTGAAGCTTAAAGGATCCTTTTATGTAAGCCTCAAGATTTTCCAAGGTTTGAAACCCGGAAAATACACTATCATCTATCACCATTGCAGGTAGCGCTGTATCTTTTATTTTATAAATTTGGAGCATAGAGGTAACGGCCGAGAGGTCGGTACTGTAATCAAAAGAATACACGCGAAGTTCCGGATATTTCGCGCGCAAGGTGGAGAGCACGAGACTCTCCTCTTGACACAAAGTGCAGTTGACAGCCGTTGTATAGAAATAAAGAATAAACGCAGATTTCACTCCACAGCGAGCGGAAATTCTTTTAGCTAAAAGATAGTCTTTAATTTGCAACAATGAATAATACTTTTTCAGATAAGACACCTCGGAAGTAGCACCCAGATTCTCTTGACTCCACTCAAGCTTATTGCCTAGTTCCGCTAACTCACTGGAAAATACGGCATCAGAGATGTTCTTGCAAGAAAGCTCTGAAAGCAAGGAAAATTGAGTTTCCGAAGAAAGAATGTCTATGGCTATCTGGTCCTGAATGGTTTTCAATTGATTGATTTTTTTATCGCCGAAATAATTACTCAAGTAAATGGCAGTAAAGAAAAGGCCCGTGGTTATCAAGAGCACAATTAAGTATTTTTTCCAATCAATGTTGTTGTTCATCCCAGTACTAAAATTTTAATTAATAATCTTTATCTTTATGTCCCGTAATCAAAAATTTAGTACGGGACAGGTCTATTTTATCTCCAAGATGGCTTCCTTGATAAAATCGTATTATAAATCGCTTTCAGAAACCACAGCGGAGCGACAATGCCGAAAATCGGAAAGAAGTAAAGCATATTAAGAGAGAAAATATTTTTTTCCTTCGCCATTTTCCTGCCGAAGAGAATGGCGAACATCACCAAGGAATAGACGACAATTATCAAGAAAATAAAAGATTCTGTATTTATGAAAAATGGATCAAAATTAAAATTACTTACTTTAAAATTGAAACCGACTGCTTTAAATTGCAGAACTTTAAAATAAAAGAAATGCCCCACGTCATAGACTATCTTGCCGAAGAGATAACTGACGGAAAATATGGAAATGACCCCCATAGGCAAGGTAAAAAGCGCGAAATTGCCGTATTTTCTCCTAAATAGAACGCCTCGGTAATCTAGAGTATTGTTTAGAAAACCATAAATCCAGCGCAGCCTTTGTTTATAAAGCTTTTTAATCGTTTCCGGAGTGTTGGTATAAACAAACGCGTCATTGCAGTTTTCTATCTTATAGTTGTGCTTTTGCATTCTATAAGCAATCTCCATATCTTCTGTGCTGTGCGCATGTTTGTAGGGTCCAAGGTCGTTGAAAACTTTTTTACGAAAAATGGTAAATGGTCCAGGAGTAACGTTGATAGCCCCCAAAAAACCGAGCATTTTTTTAAAGAAGAGACCCATACTATAATCCGTCTGTTGCGCGAACTGGACAATGCTTCTTGGATTGTGCACCACCACTGCTGGAGCAACCGCCATAGTCAGAGAATCTTTTTCAAAATAACTCATAATGCGGACGAGGGCTTCCGGGTCCACAAAAGAATCAGCATCCAGACATCCGAAGAAATCAGTTTCCGACTTTTCCAACCCGAGGTTGAGGGCGGTAAACTTGCCTCCGTTTTCTTTATGAAAAACTTTTATATTGGGAATTTCCGCGAATTTGTCTATGACATTTTTAGTATCATCAGTGGACCCGTCGTTGATGAGAAATATTTTTACTTTGTCTTGAGGATAATCCAGATCCAAAAGAGAATGCACTGTTTTCGCCACAGTACCCTCTTCGTTCCAGCAAGGCACGACGATAGTCACGGACGGATAAGAGATCAGTTTAGTCTTGCTATTACGAATGATTATTTTTTTCCTATTTTCCAGAAAAGTAACGAAGAAAAACACCTGCACGTAGACAGATAAAAAAGTCAGGATATATAATATCACATTCAAAATTGAAGTCATACCTTGGTGTTAAGTATAGCATTTTAGGGGTAAAAAGTAAACGAAAAAAGCTCCTTTTCGAAGAGCTTTTTTCAGAACAAAAGTATATTTAAAAAACTACATATTTTGATCCGTCCCAGGATTAGCGCCAGAAGAATTCCCCACTGCGCACGTTTTACACTTGCAGTTGAAAAGTTTCATTATCGCTACAACACCAACCAATATATAAACGATTGCCTCTAAAGTAGGGATAGAACCCAAAAGCAGATTGATAACATTCCAGTTACTGCTTAGTAACATTCCCACGCCAACCAATCCCCAGTTAAGTCCACCGATTACCAATAAAATTTTAGCGAGCTTGTGACCCCAACCACAACATTTTGCATTGTGCATATATTTACTTTTACTTAGCCCTATTTTCATAAGGCAATTAATTAATAAAGGACCTTTATACTAATACTCTTATTATATCATATTAGAGAAATATGATATAATAGCGTATTATAAATAAACAATATAGACATGCAAAATAACAACCAAAAACCAATAATAAGCGCAATTATCATCGTGGGAGTAATGATAGCGGGAGCTATTTTATTAAGAGGTAATGGCCCAATGGGGAAAAGTCCTCAAAAAACATTGTCGGAGCAAGTTGGAGTAAATAAAAAAGAATTTACACAATGTATGGAAAATACCGACCTAGAGACGTTGTCGGAAAAAATAAATGCTAATGCGGAAAAAGCAATGAAAGGTATCCCAGCCAATGAAAGGGGTACTCCATACAGTGTCATCATTGGTAAAAATGGAACGAAAGCTCAAATTCGTGGAGCCTATCCAAAAGAAAATGTACAAAAACTAATAGATGAAGTACTCACAGGAAAAGTGACAGACGTTTATACTGGTGAAATAAATGGGTATGAAGAAGGAGACCATATATTAGGCAATCCTGACGCCGAAATTGTAATTATAGAATACTCCGACCTTGAATGTCCTTACTGCAAAAAATTCAGTGAAATAATGAAAGAAGTAATGACTGAATCAAATGGAAATGTTGCTTGGGTTTATCGTCACTGGGTAGTTCACCCAGGCGCCCTGCCAAAAGCTGGGGCTGCTGAATGTGTCGCACAGATAAAAGGCAATGACGCATTTTGGAAATATACTGATTTAGTATTTGGACTGATGGATCCTGTAGAAGTTCCCGTATCGGAACAATTATAATAATTTCAAACCACTCTTTATAAAAAAGCCCTCGCATAATGCGAGAGCTTTTTTATTTCAATTAATCGAAATAGTTTTTCAATCTTGAAATCTTGTCGTGCTGGCGGAGCTTTTCGTGGACTTTCGCTTCAATCTGGCGGATGCGCTCACGGGTCACACCGAACTCTTCCCCCACTCTCTCCAGAGTATGCTGGATGCCGTCTAGCAATCCGTAACGCATCTCCAAGATTCTGCGCTCTTTAGGATTTAATTCATTCAGAACTTCCCGAATTTGGTCGGAAAGAATTCTACGAGAAGATTCTTGGTCTGGACGCAGAATTTTATCGTCGGGAATAAAGTTTTCCAGTGTTGACTTATCGTCATCATCTCCGACTGGCTGTTCCAGGGAAACGGTCTCTTGACTGATATTTTCAATAACGTGGATTTTTTCAACCGGCACACCCATCTCCGTCGCAATCTCCTCAGCAAGCGGTTCCCTACCCAAGTCCTGACTCAATCTGCGGTGAGTTTGTTTATATTTTGAAATCGTCTCAACCATATGCACCGGAATGCGAATGGTTCTGGATTGGTCGGCCAAAGCGCGGGTTATGGATTGGCGAATCCACCAGGTGGCATAAGTGGAAAACTTATATCCTTTAGTCCAATCAAACTTCTCCACAGCTTTAAATAGACCCAGATTCCCTTCTTGAATCAAATCAAGCAGAGTCAGGTTGGCTGACCTACCGACATACTTTTTTGCAATAGAAACCACCAAACGTAAGTTGGCGCGCGCGAGCAAGTTTTTAGCTTCCAAGTCTCCGTGTTCAATGCGCTTGGCAAGCACCTTTTCATCGCTCGCGTGGATAAGCGGATACTGTCCAATTTCTTTCAAATACATCTGGATGGAGTCGTGCATACTCCCCTTGTTCAAATCTTTGTCATTCAAATCAATATCCAGGTTTAGTAAATTTCCGCCTTCAAGCACATCAATAGAAGCTGTCGCAAACTTTTCATAAAGTTCATCTAAAAATAAAATATTATTTTCTATATCGGGAAAAGTTTTTAAAATTTCGTCATAAGTGATAAACCCGCGCTTTCTTCCCTTTTCAATTATTCCTTCCGCCAAATGATTTAAAACTTCCGCTTTTTTCTCTAAAGAAGACATTTTTTTGACCCCGTCTTTTTTTATGATCTTTTTTACCGCCTTTTTCTGTTTTTTGATATTTTTCTTTACTTTAGCCTTTTTTACTTTTTTAATAACTTTTCTTTTTTTGTTTATTTTTTTCTTTTTCATAAAATATTGATTATTTTTTATTTAAACGACCATTTTTAATCTCTTCCTTTTTTTTAATCAATTCATTTATCTCTTGCAGTATCTTCTTCCCCTTTTCTCCTTCTGGCTCCCGCTTTAATTCTGACATTTTTTTATTTAACTCTTCATTAATATTTTCTTCTTCAAAATTAAGAAACATTTCCGCTACATCCTTCTCTAAATTGTCATTGTCTGTATGCGACACCTCTGCTTCAAAAATAAGGTCTTCCTTGGTATCTTTATATTTCTCCCCGATATCGCCTAACTTTTCAAAAATAGTTTTAAAATCCACTACAGGCTCCGGCAGAGTTTGCTGCCAAAGCGCAATACCTAAAAGATTTCGTTCTATGCGGTCTTTTCTATATATTTTCGTCAGTATTTCTCCGGCTTCTTTTATTTCCTCCGTTTCGTATTTAAATTCTTGTTCAATTTTCTTTAAATCATCTTGCAAGGCGTCGAGCGGTATGGAAGATGCGTCGCTAATTTTTTTCAAGAAATACATCTTTTCGATTGAGCTCCCCACAGCGTTTACAAAGGGCAGTATCTTTTCTTTTATTTCCCTGCCAGCTTTGCGTCCATCGTTTTCGTAATTTTTCAAGACTTTGTTCAACAAGAACTCTATGATGTGTTTTGAATTTTTAATGGCTTCGCGCCAAGCAGGAATTCCCGTTTTAGAAATTAAGTCCGCTGGGTCAACACCTTCCAGCATTTCCACCACCTTCACATCCATATTGAGCGAAAGGGCTATTTTCCCAGCGCGGATAGTGGCATTTGCCCCCGCTTTATCGGCATCAAAGGAAAGCACGATGTTCGATGATAAACGACGTACGAGCCCGAGGTTGCTTACAACATTCTCTTTAGAAACGGTAGAATCGGACAGAGCCGTACCAGAAGTGGCTATGGTGTTCCTGTACCCCGCCTGGTGCGATAAAATCAAATCCATCTGACCCTCCACTAAAATAGAAAAATTGTTTTTACGGATTGAATCTTTGGCTTTATCAATGCCGTAGAGCACCGCATTTTTGCTGAAAATTGGAGTCTCCGGACTGTTTAGGTATTTAGCGGATTTGCCATCATCTACAAAGATTCTCCCAGAAAAAGCGACTATGCGCCCGCTTGAATCGGCAATCGGGAACATTATCCGCCCGCGAAATCTGTCATACATCGCTTTGTTGGCATCATCGGGCTTTTTTGCCAGA
This sequence comes from Candidatus Nomurabacteria bacterium RIFOXYB1_FULL_39_16, assembly GCA_001787205.1. Classification (GTDB taxonomy): domain Bacteria; phylum Patescibacteriota; class Minisyncoccia; order Phycocordibacterales; family UBA9973; genus UBA9973. The sequence continues at coordinate 128,938 of MFWB01000008.1, read as the reverse complement.
CCGGCGCGCTCTATCTCAACATCGGAAAAACCTTTGTCTTTAAGATATGAATAGAGTAGTCGCCAGTCTAATAGGGCAAATCCAATTCTAAAATCTTTTATGCTTTTTTCATTCAGTCCGCGAGATTTCAAGTACTCCAGGGCTTCTTGGTTTTTTTCTAAATTATTCTCAAAATACAAACAAGCTTCTTGCATTGCCTCATATAATTTTTCCTTTTCACTCTTATTTTCTTTGGCTTCTTTACTGAGAGGTTCAAGTTGCACTCCCGCTCTATCCGCGAGCATTTGGAGTGCGCCCTTAAAATCAAGTCCTTCAAATTCTTCCACAAAAGTGAAAATATCCCCCGAGGCACCACAACCAAAGCAGTAATAGGTTCCGCGGTCAGCCGAGACGAAAAACGAAGGAGTCTTTTCGTTATGAAAAGGACACCTGGCTTTCAAATTTGTGCCCGCCTTCTCAAGCTTTATATAAGAAGAGACTACTTCTTCAATTGATAGCCTCTCCTTAATTTTTAGAACGGGAGAGTTCATGATTATTCTATTCTTCTTTAGCCTCAGCAAACTTATTTTTGAACCCGGTTCCGGCTGGAATCAATCGTCCAATGATGACATTTTCTTTCAAGCCTCTGAGAGAATCTACTCCGCCCTTGATGGCGTTTTCAATGAGAACACGGTTGGTATTTTGGAAGGAGGCGGCCGAGAGCCAGCTCTTGGTGCGGAGTGAGACTTCGGTAATACCGAGAACCACTATTTCCGCTTTTGCTTCTTTTCCACCAAGTCCGGTTATTCTTATATTTTCTTCTATAAGGGCGGTGTTTTCCACGATGTCTCCGGCAGAGAAATTGGTTTCTCCCGCATCCTTTATCTTTCGGCGAGAGAACATTTGGCGGATAATAATTTCCGTATGCTTTCTAGAAATTGAAGCGCTCTGAAGCTCATAAACTTTATTTATTTCACCAATAATGTATTCTTCAACCAATTCTTTGCTTCCCAGTCTGAACATTTCGGCGATATCGGCCGAACCGTCGGTCAAGAGCTCTCCTTTCTTTACTTTATCCCCCGCTTTAACGATAGGTGTTCGGCGGAAGGCTACTGCGTATTCCATTTCATTTTTCTTGCCATCAGCAAGGCTATCAGATAGAACTTTAATCACCTTCTCTTTATTCTCTTTGACTTTCACTTCAAGCACTTCTCCGTCCGTCTCAGAAATAATGGCTGGATTTTTAGGAATTCTCCTTTCGAAGATTTCTTCAATACGAGGAAGACCTGTGGTAATGTCGGTTCCTGCTACTCCTCCGGCGTGGAATGTACGGAGCGTCAGCTGAGTTCCCGGCTCACCGATAGCTTGAGCGGCTATGATGCCGACAGCTTCACCTTGTTCCGCCAAATGGTTTCTTCCAAGATCCAATCCATAGCACTGAACGCACAGACCGTGGGCTGTCTTACAAGTAAGAGGAGAACGCACGAATACTTCAGTGAAACCCGCTCCTTCAATATTGTAAGCCTCTTCCTTGGTAACCAAGAATCCTTTTTTGTAAACCACTTTTCCATCTTTATCTTTCAGGTCGGAAGCTAAGACTCTTCCGCGAATGTTTTTGGAAAGAGGAATTTCAATTCCGGAAATATTTTCTCTGGTAACCACCTTACCTTCTTTCGTACCACAATCTTCTTCTGTTATCACCACGTCTTGCGCCACATCCACCAATCTGCGCGTCAGGTATCCGGCCTTGGCGGTGTTAAGCGCAGTGTCAGATGCTCCTTTACGGGCGCCGTGAGTAATAACGAAATATTCAATAGGAGAAAGACCTTCAAGGTATGAAGGAATAATTGGGTATTCAAAAATCTTTCCAACATTGTTTTGAATCAGACCCTTCATTCCAGTCATTTGTGTAAGCTGGCCGAGAGAACCTCTGGCTCCAGAAATAAACAAATCATAAGCAGAACCCTTTTTATCTAGTGTGGCCGGTAATATTTTTTCTAAATCTTTCTTTGCATAGGTCCATATTTCTATAATTTTTTGGTATCTCTCCTCCTCAGAAAGGAGACCTTCTTCCCACTGGGAAACAACTTCTTCTTCAAGTTTTCTGGCGTCTTCTATGATTTTTGGTTTTTCTACAGGAAGCCTAACATTGTCCAATCCCCAAGTGGTTCCAGAAACGGTTGAATATTTAAACCCGAATTCCTTTATCTTGTCCAAGAACGCCGGAGTATTGTCAATACCCACATGCACGATAAGCTCATCTAAAAGAGAAGACAATCTCTTCTGATTCATTTCGTCGTTCACATAAGCAAAATCGTTGGGAAGAATACTGTTAAACAACAGTTTGCCCACGGAAGTTTCAAAAATTCCTCCGTCAAATTTCCTGTATTTGTGTGAATCGGTTGCAAGTACTTTTATTTTCGCTCGTAGAGTTACGATGCCGTAGTCGTAAGCGGTAATGGCCGTATTGGGATTGGAGAAATACTTTCCTTCTCCCTCTTCCCCATCCATTGACTTGGTCATCCAGTAACTTCCGAGCACTATATCTTTACTTGGATGCACGATAGGATCTCCGTTTTGCGGCTTGAGCAAATTTTTATTGGCTGCCATTAATTCCTTCGCTTCCCATTGCGCCTCTTCCAATAGAGGCACATATACCGCCATCTGGTCTCCGTCGAAGTCCGCGTTGAAAGCCTGACAAACGAGAGGGTGCACTTGGATAGCATTTCCTTCAATCAAAATAGGATTGAAAGCCTGAATACCCAAGCGGTGCAGGGTTGGAGCGCGGTTCAAGAGCACGTATTTGCCTAAAATCACTTCCTCCAACATCGCCCAAACTTCCGGAGAGCGTTCTTCTATGAGCTTGTTTGCCCCGCGAATATTGAATGCAAGTTCCGCTTGGAGAATCTTGGAAATTACAAACGGTCGGAAAAGTTCCAACGCCATATGCTTCGGTAATCCGCATTGATTTAGCTTTAATTCCGGACCGACAACGATAACACTGCGGCCTGAATAGTCCACACGCTTACCGAGCAAGTTCTGGCGGAAAAGTCCTTGTTTGGATTTCAGGTTATCAGACAGAGATTTAAGTGGACGCTTCTGAGACTGACTCATTGCGGCAGAATCATTCTGCTTGGCTATGGAGTTGTCTATCAAGGCGTCAACAGCTTCCTGAATAATGCGTTTTTCATTTCTTAAAATAACGTCCGGAGCATTGATTTCCTTCAACTTTTTCAAACGATTGTTTCTGTTTATCACTCTACGATACAAGTCGTTCAAATCAGAGGTGGCATGACGTCCCCCGTCTAACGCCACCATCGGGCGAAGCACTGGAGGAATAACCGGAATGACCGTAAGGAACATCCACTCTGGACGAATATCCGCATAAGTCATCGCTCGGATAAGTGACAGCCTCTTCTGTAGTTTTTCTTTCTCCGCCGCGCTCGTCTTCTCCAGCATCTTTTCGGTGAGAACTTTGAGTTTGTTTAAATCCAGGTTTTTAAAGATGGAATATATGGCTTCAGCGCCGATATTCGCCTCAAAACAAGTTCCGTACTTTAAGGAATAATGATGGAAAGAAATTTCATTCAAAACTTTTCCTTCATAAATTTCTCCTATTTCTTTCTTGGTAACTGAAAGCAAATTTTTCAATTTCTCTCTGGTCTCCTCGTCGGCTGAATTTTTCAGCTTCATTTTATATTCTTTATCCAAACCGGAAAGAATGATTTCCTTCTCGTCTTCATGCACTTTAGTGATGATGTATCCAGCAAAGTAAATTACTTTCTCTAAATCCGAAACGGAAATATTGAGGAGAATACTCATCCGAGAAGGCACTCCGCGCAAGAACCAAATGTGGGAAACTGGAGTAGAGAGTTCTATGTGTCCCATGCGCTCTCTACGTACTATTGAACGAGTAACTTCCACGCCACACTTCTCGCAGATGATGTCCTTGTAACGAATTCGGCGATATTTTCCGCAGTAACATTCATAGTCTTTTTCCGGACCGAAAATTTTCTCATCAAAGAGACCTCCGCGCTCGGATCTGCCCGTGCGGTAATTTATCGTTTCCGGTTTAGTGACTTCTCCAAAGGACCACTCTTTTATTTGTTCCGGAGATGCAAGCCTAAGCCCAATTTGATCAAATTCAGTTGTGTTTAAGGTTTTCATATGTTTTTTTTATTTATCTCCGGATTTTTTTAAATCCACATCTAGCGCCAACCCACGCAGATAGTTTAAGAGTACGTTGAAGGAAGCAGGAGAATTTGGCGGCCTGATTGTTTCGTTTTTGATAATAGAGTCAAAAGTGGCGGATCTACCCAATATATCGTCGGACTTGATGGTAAGCATTTCGCGAAGCGTGTAAGCCGCGCCGTAACCCTCCAACGCCCAGACTTCCATTTCTCCGAATCTCTGTCCTCCACCTTGAGCCTTTCCTCCGAGCGGTTGCTGAGTAATGAGAGAGTACGGTCCAATAGAACGCATATGAATCTTGTCTTCTACCATATGGTGAAGCTTGAGCATATACATATAACCCACAGCGATATCTTGCTGGAAAGCTTCTCCAGTGCGTCCGTCAAAAAGTTTCAATTTACCATTTTCCGGCAATCCTGCCTTTTTTAATTCTTCTTTGATTTCTTCGCTCTTGGCTCCCAAGAATGGAGGCACAATGGCTTGATAACCGAGACTGTTAGCCGCCATACCGAGATGCATTTCCAAAATCTGTCCCAGGTTCATACGAGAAGGAACGCCGAGAGGTGAAAGAATGATATCAATAGGTGTACCATCTGCAGTGTAAGGCATATCCTCTTCTGGAAGAATCATAGAAATAACTCCCTTGTTTCCGTGTCGGCCGGAAAGCTTGTCTCCCACTGAAATGTTTCTGATTTGCGCGATTTCAATCACGATTTTCTTGATGATTCCGGCTTCTAGTGTATGACCCAAATCACGGGAGAAAATTTTAACACCGATGATGCGTCCACGTTTACCGTGTTCCATACGCAAAGATGTGTCTTTCACATCGCGCGCTTTCTCGGCAAAAATTGAACGCAAAAGTCTTTCTTCCGGAGTAAGCTCAGTCTCACCCTTAGGAGTAATTTTACCAACTAGGATATCGTTTTCACGAACCTCGGCCCCGATACGAACGACACCGTCTTCATCCAAATCTTTTAATTTAAGTTCTCCGACATTTGGAATATCGCGAGTGGTGATTTCGGGTCCGAGCTTGGTATCGCGAACTACACAAGTAAATTCTTCAACATAAACGGATGTGAATTTGCTCTTTTTTACCAAACGTTCTGAGACAATGATGGCGTCTTCGTAAGTTGAACCAGACCAAGACAAAAAGGCCACGAAAATATTCTGCCCGAGAGAAATCTGTCCGTTAACGGTACTGGAAGTATCCGCCAGAACTTCGCCCTTTTTAACCTTGTCACCAACGTTTACTAGCGGACGTTGATGAAACACTGCAAAGTTGTTGTTTCTTAAGAAATTAACCAGAGTGTAAGTGACTTCCTTTTTTCCTTTAACCACAATTTTCTTAGCATCCAAATAAGAGACGACTCCTTCTTCTTCCGAGATAATTAGCCTACCAGAATCTCTTGATGCCAACTCTTCAATACCCGTTGCCACTATAGGCATTTCTGGCAAGACGCAAGGCACTGCCTGCTTCTGCATGTTACTTCCCATGAGTGAGCGGTTGGCATCGTTGTGTTCCAGAAATGGAATCATTGATGTCGCTATAGAGAATGCCTGGTTGGGGGCCACGTCAATAAAATCAACTTCGTCTTTGGAAACCATACCGGGCTCTGTCTTAATTCTGGCTTCCACTTTATCTTTCGTTATTTTCCCATCTTCGTCGTAAGGAATACCGGCATGCGCAATGTTGTACTTTTCTTCTTCAAGCGCGTTTAAATAAACCACCTCGCCAGTAATTTTGCCATTTTTAACTTTTACATAAGGAGTTTCAATAATTCCAAAATCGTTTATCTTCGCATAAGTTGAAAGGTGCAAGATAAGTCCGATGTTCGGGCCTTCCGGGGTGTGAATAGGACAGACTCTGCCGTAGTGTGAAGGATGCACGTCGCGAACTTCCAGCCCTGCGCGCTCGCGAGTGAGACCTCCGGGTCCGAGTGCGGAGAGCGTACGTAAGTGCTCCATCTCGTAGAGTACATTCTCTTGCGCCATAAATTGTGAAAGTTGGTTCGTAGTGAAAAATTCTTTAATACGAGCTTGAAGCGGACGCTGGTTGATGATGGCGATAGGCATCGCAGTGTCCACATCAATAATAGACATCCTGTCTTGAATGTTTCTCTTGATTTGCATCATACCGGTGCGAATTTTCTGTTGAAGTATTTCTCCGACGAAACGCACGCGCCTCTGACCCAGGTGATCTATATCATCAGCCTTGGCAAGCGGTGTATTGTTTAAGGTTATAATATTGGAAATTACCGTCACTAAATCTTCTTTATTTATAGTACGACGAGCCATCTCCGTCTCGTCCATAGGCTTACCGAAACGTTGATTAAATCTGAATCGTCCTACAGGGGAAAGGTCATAGCGTTCCGCGGTAAACAAAGAATTAATGAATTCCTTGGCGTTATCGGCGGTAGCCATATCCCCGTCCCGAAGACGCTTATAAATCTCAACGTACGCGTCACTTTGAGTTTTTATCCCGTCTTTTGCCAGAGATGCTTTAATGGTTTCCTTGATGGTTGAATCAGCTTCAAATGCTTTCAGAATCGCCTCATCCGTCTCATAACCCATAGCGCGCAAGAGCGCGGTGGCTGGAAACTTTCTTTTCTTGTCTATTCTTATATAAATTGCGCCGTCCGCTTCAGAAGCTATCTCAATCCAGACTCCGCGAGCCGGAATAACTTTCGCGCCGAAATATTTAGTACCCTTGCTCTCCGCCTCTGTAAAGAAAACTCCGAAACTTCTCGCTAGCTGTGGCACGATGACGCGCTCCACTCCGTTGATGATGAAAGTACCGTGCGGAGTCATTAGAGGAACTTCCGACATGAAAATTTCTTGTTCTTTAACTGTACCTAAAATTTTGTTCGTCAATTTTACCCGCGCTTTCAGTAGCCCTTGGTAAGAGAGTTTGTTTATTTTGGAATCATTTTCGTCTACTTTGGACTCACTTAAAGAAAAAGAAGTGAATTCCAATTGAAACTTTTTTCCAGAGTAATCTATAATCGGAGAGAATTCTTTAAAGACTTCTCCAATACCAGTCTCTACGAGCCATTTGAAACTCTTGACTTGAGCTTCTATTAAATTTGGAAATTCTACAAGAGGTTTCTTGTATCTTCCAAAGAACTTCTTCGGACGCTTTGTGCTTTTTTGCATAGTTATTTTTCCAAATAAAAGAAAAAAACAAAGAGATGACAGGGAAAAACAGACGAAAAATGCTTTTCTCTAGCTTCTCTATAAATCTTCTTGGTTTATTTAGATGATTAAGCTAAAACCCTATTAATATACCCCAAAACAAAAAACAGAATATACACAGGATTGCATCCGATACTCAATCAATGAATCCAGAACACCTTACTCCTTTTTTACTTTTTTGTCAAATTTTTCCACTCTTCTATCTTCTTATGGTTGCCGGAAAGTAAGACTTTCGGTACTTTGTAGTTTTTCCCGCCATATTTTAAAATCTCGGGACGAGTGTAAACTTCACTGCTTGAGACGCGTTCTTCTTCTAGGGATTCATATTTGCCCAAAACCCCGGGAATCTGGCGAGAGATGGAGTCTACTAAAACCATCGCTGGCAATTCCCCACCCGTCAGGACATAATCCCCAATGGACAAATTTATAATTTTAAATTTTAAATTTTTAATTACTTTTTCTACCCGCGAATCTATCCCCTCATATCTCCCACAGATTAAAATAATATCCGTATATTTTTTAGAAAATATTTTAGCGAAAGGAGTAGTGAATTTTGGAGCGCTAGGAATAAAATTAATAATCAACACTTTCTTGCCCTTAATTTTTTTTAAGGAGGCTTCTACCGCTTTCAAAATTGGTTCGGCTCGCATGACCATTCCCGGACCTCCGCCGTAGGGCTTATCATCTACTGGTCTATAGTTGTTCTTGGGTGCCTTAATAAAATCTCTAGGATTATAAAAATTGAAAGAAATTATCTTGTTTCTCGTTGCGCGCCCAAGAATAGATTCTTTTAAGTAAGAATCAAACATCTCGGGAAAAATTGTGATTATATGAAAATGCATATATGTATTATGGCACGAAAATTTTCTATTAAAAATGGGAAGGCCGGCGACGCTCAGAAAGCGAAGCCGGCCGTGCGAGAGATTATATGGGGCTCTCTCGGGCCCTGATTGTCACCCCGCGAGAACGCGGGGTAGATCGTCGTAGAAGATCGGGGGTTCGGGCTCCTTCTTTTTCACCTTGGCCCCCGGGTCGTCGTACCCGAGAGCCCCGAACCCTGGCGGGAGGTCGACGTATCCGGTCGGCTCTTCCGGAACGCCCACTGACAGGTTTCCAGAGTTCCTAACTTCGGCAGCTTCGCACATCATCGTCTCCTGCTGGGGGTTGGGATGGAAGGACGTGAACCCACACGTAAGACATGTGACCGCCCCGTTCTTATGGTTGGGGATAAGGTCAAGACTCCCACATCCATCATGAGGACACTTCATCCTCACCCCTCCTTCTGTTTCTGCTCTTCCCGCTCCCTGATATTCCTCTTCAGGGCCTCGGGTATCTCCACGGAGAAGATGGACCTTTCGACGGGTTGACCTGCGCGAGACCCAACCCACACGGCGCACCCCGTCGTCGTCCATCCACAGTCTGGGCAAGACGTCTGAGTCTGACAGCACACGAGCTGCGCGTTTACGAGGTAACGGAAGCTGCCACACTTCCGACACCCCGACAACGTCAGCTTCGGCTTGTGGGTGATAGTGACAATCTTGGGTTCCATCCTGTCGCCCCGAAGGACGCCAGGATAGATGACCCGAGTATCACACTCAGGGTTCACGACCTGGTTCATGAGTACTCCTCCTAGCTAGTGACCAAGTCCTGTGGCTTGGTCGTTTTGACGTGTGGAAGAATTTTCGCGAGGAACTCAGATACTATCCGCTGAACTTCGGGATCGTTCTCGTCAATCTCAAGAAGGACTTCTCCAACTTGGTAATATCCGAGAACGTTATACACCTCAAGGCCCTCCACACGCTGAGATGCCTTGGTTTTCAAGATTGGGATCTTGAATCCGTCCATTCTCACGTCTCACCTCCCTCTCTTTTCTCGAAGAGCTCGTGAATTCTTTTCTCAGTACATCATATTTCGCGACAAAAGTCAAAATCAAAAAACACCCCCTTGCGAGAGTGTTTTTTGCTTGTTTTTTATTGAAACTAGATTCCTTTCAATTCTTCCATTGCTTCATCAACTGTTTTTAGAGTTGCTGGAGCAGCGCCCATCCCGCTACCGGTTGAACCTATCATAGGTCTCTCCGGTCTCATACTTCCTGCAGGTTCATTGATCTTCAGATTAACGCGAGCATTGTTCTTCATACCAATGATGCGGAGCAAGGTGCGGATAGCTTTCGCAGTGTTACCCATTCTTCCGATGATCTTGCCCATATCGGCAGGATTGACGGTAAGAGTAATGAGCACACCCATCTCGTCCACCGTACGATCAATTTTCACATCGTTCGGATTATCTACGAGAGCCTTCACCACATATTCTAGAAATATCTTATCATGTTCTTCCATGGTGTTTCAGAATTATTTATATTTTTAATTTAAAATTTTCTTGGCAGTTTACGACCGACACTGCTTTGCTGTAATTATAGGATATTACTTTTTCGCTTTCAACTCCTTCCTCTTCACTGTGGGCTTCTTTTTAGGTAAAACGTTTATTTTCTTGCCAGAAATGACTTTATCCTGCACTAAGAAATTGTGCATCGTGTCTGAACATTTTGCTCCCTTGCTCATCCAATATTTTATCCTGTCCGAGAGTAAATTTTTCTCTCCGGCCTTCGGATTGTAGGTGCCTAAAATTTCCAAGAATTTTCCGCTCTTGGTGCTATTTTTTGAGTCAGTTAAAACAGCCCGAAACGACGGGTCGTTCTTCCTACCAATTCTCTGAAGTCTTATTTTTAACATAGAAAGAGTTTAACATAAAAACTTAAAAAAGCAATGTATTTTCAATATTTGTGTTATATTAAGAGAAATGAAACATAAGGGAAGAAAGGTAAACAAATTGCAAGGTATTATATCTATCTCTGCAAAAGGCACGGGATATGTGGCCATTGAAGGGGTAAAAGAAAAGGGGCAAGACCCGGAAATTGACTTCAAACATCTCCATACTGCTCTGCACGGGGATATGGTGGAGATAATTTTGCACCCGAAAAAATACGGACGACAGACAGCCGAAGTTTCAAAAATTATTTCTCGCGGGAAAACTCGTTTTACTGGAGTGCTGGAAACAGAGAACAAACTATTTTTCCTGAAACCTGACGATACGAAAATGTACACCGATATTCTGATTCCGAAGGAGTATCTTAACAACGCTAAGGTAGGACAGAAAATATTCGTGGAAATAGTTTCTTGGAAAGACGCTCGCAAGGCGCCGGAGGGTAAAATAATAAAAATATTAGGCAGACCGGGTGACAACAACGCCGAGATGCACGCGATAGCGATAGAGAAGGGCTTTGACTCGGAACTCCCAGAGAAGGTGGAGCTTGAAGCGAGAAAAATAAAACAAGACGGAATAAAGAGCGCTGATTATGAAGGACGCCGAGATATGAGAAAGACTTTAACCTTCACTATTGACCCCTCGGATGCAAAAGACTTTGATGACGCTATTTCATTTTGTGTAATTAGACCCCCTCGCCCTTCGGGCACTCCCCCTTCGCAGGGGGAGACGGACCTCTACGAGGTTGGCATACACATCGCCGACGTATCACATTATGTGAAGCCCGGTAGCGCGCTCGATGCTGAAGCCAGAGAACGCGGAACTTCGGTATATCTGGTGGACAGGACGATACCGATGCTCCCAGAAGTTCTTTCTAATGATTTGTGTAGTCTTGTCCCCCACAAGGACCGACTCACTATGAGTGCTATCTTTGTAATTGATAAAAATGCCAAGGTAAAGAGTGAGTGGTTCGGCCCCACGGTAATACATTCGCAAAAAAGATTTACTTATGAAGAAGCGGAAGAATCAATTAAAAAGGCCACCTCTCCCCTTCACAAAGAGCTCGCCATTTTAAACAACCTAGCGAAAAAATTAACCAAAGAAAGATTCGCGCAGGGCGCAATATCGCTCGAACAAGAAGAGGTGAAGTTCGTCTTGGACAAGGATGGGGCGCCGATAAAAGTGATAAAAAAAGAGCGAGGAGATTCAAATAAATTAATTGAAGAATTTATGCTCCTGGCTAATAAAAAAGTGGCAGAGGTTCTGTCACCCAAGAACAGCAAAGGAATAAAGAGCGCGGCGGACAACGAGGGGGTGTCTATTTACAGAGTTCATGATGAGCCCTCTAAGGAAAAGATGGCTGATTTGGCATTTTTCCTGCGAGGATTGGGGCATAAAGTATCTCTCAGAGATGGAATTATTCCCAGCCATGAGATAAACAATCTATTAAATAGTATAGAGGGAAAAAATGAAGAAGACACTGTAAACCGAGCGGTAATTCGGTCTATGGCCAAAGCTATTTATTCAACAAAAAATATCGGGCATTACGGACTTGCTTTTAAGTATTACACTCACTTCACCTCTCCTATCAGGCGCTACCCCGACATTATGATTCACAGACTTCTATCTAATTACTTGGCAAAGAAAAAAATAGGAAAAGAAAGATTGGTTGAATACGAAAAAATGGCGTTGGTAGCTTCCGAACAAGAGAAACGCGCCTCTGACGCCGAACGAGCTTCTATAAAATACAAACAAGTGGAATATATGGGTCATCGTTTGGGAAAAATCTTTGACGGAGTAATCAGTGGAATGACAGAGTGGGGTATGTATGTTGAGGAAATAGAGACAAAATGTGAAGGACTCGTGCGGATGCGGGATATGGAAGACGACTTTTATGTCTTCAATGAAAAGAAATTGGAATTAGTCGGACAAAAAAAGAAAAAGGTGTATAGACTTGGGCACCGCATTAAAATAAAAGTCAGAGGGGTTGATTTAGAAAGAAAAACAATTGATTATGTCTTAGTATGAAAGCAGTCGCCAAAGCAAAAATTAAATTAGTATTTTTTGTAATATTTTCGGTAGCAGCCGGAATACTTTTTTCGTCTTTTTTGTTTTCAATATTTGAAAATGGAAATTTAATAGAATCAAAAGGCCGTCTATCTGCGCAAGCGGGTCAAGCTTCCGTGATGGAAATTACCGCGCCCTCGGAAGAAGGATTTCAGTACTTTTACACCAACAAAGAAGCCTCCGTGGGGCCGAAGGTTTCCGCCAGAGCATTTCTAGTCGGAGATTTAGATACCGGTGAAGTTATCGTAGCGAAAAATCAGGACAAGAAATTACCGATCGCTTCCGTTTCTAAACTAATGACCGCGGTAGTCACCACAGAAATAACCAAACCCGAAAACACGACAACGATAAGCAAAGAGGCGTTAGCCACCTACGGCAAAAACGGCGAGTTGCGACTGGGAGAAAAAATAAAAGTTTCCGACTTAATCTATCCCCTTCTCTTAGAATCAAGCAATGACGCGGCGGAAGCGCTCGCTTTATATTTCGGCAGAGAGGATTTCATTTCTAAAATGAATCAAAAGGCAGATAAATTGAAAATGTCCGAGACTGTTTACCAAGACCCGAGCGGACTATCCCCCAACAATCAATCCACTGTTGCCGATATGTTTAAACTGACCGGATATATTACGAAACAACAACCCGAACTGCTTGAAATCACAACCAAGCAAAGCTATTCAAATAAAAAACACAGCTGGTCAAACATAAGCCAATTTTTGGGTAAAGACGGTTACATCGGAGGGAAAAGCGGATATACCGATGCCGCCAAACAAACAGTTGTCTCTCTTTTCTCCCTCCCCTTGGGACAAAACAGCAACCGCCCCATCGCCATTACCTTGCTTGGAAGCTCCGACAGGGAGAGAGATGTGGAAAGTATTTTAAAGTACTTGAGAAAAAATATATATTACGGTGGTAAGGCCGACGCAAACACAAACTGGGTGGAGGAGAAAGTCGGAACACCGGACATTAAAGACCCTAATTTCGTAATGCTCGCCTTCGCGGGAGACATTATGCTTGATCGCGGGGTGGAAAGTTCGGTTATTAGAAATTTCGGAGGCAACTATTCCGCGCTTTTTGAAAAAGAAAAGAAACTGTCGGAAATATTTAAAAAAGCAGACATAGCTTTCGCAAACTTAGAAGGTCCTGCTTCTGACCAAGGGGCTGACCAGAAAAATTTATATTCTTTTAGGATGGATCCTTCCGTGATTCCAGCTTTAAAAGGAGCGGGAATAAGCATCTTGTCGGTTGCCAACAATCACGTCGGGGACTGGGGCAGACTCGCCTATGCCGACACCTTGGCCCGCTTGAAAGAAAACGAGATTTTCTATACGGGTGGCGGACAGAATAAAGAAGAATCCGAAACTCCAGTTATTATTGAAAAATATGGAATGAAAATAGGCTATCTGGCTTTCTCAGACGTCGGACCAAACTGGATGGAAGCAGGAGTTGATAAAGCCGGCCTACTCTTAACAAACAATCCTCGCTTTGATGAAATAATATTTACCGCGTCCAAACAGGTAGACTACTTGGTAGTTTCTTTCCACTTCGGCGACGAATATAAAGAAAAGCATAATGCAAGGCAAGAGTACCTGGCGCATAAAGCCATAGATGACGGAGCGAAGATAGTGATAGGACACCACCCACACGTCACGGAAGACACGGAAATTTATAAAAACGGTTTCATCGCTTACTCGCTCGGCAACTTCATTTTTGATCAATCTTGGAGTAAACCCACAATGCAAGGAATGATTTTGGAAATAAAATTAAACAGAGACGGTTCTATGGCAGTACGGAAAAATGCTACACAATTAAATTCCGTTTTTCAATTGGAAAAAATAACTCCTGGTAAAGAGGAACAGATAAAACTAGAGGAGATAAAACCCAATAAAGAAGTCTAGGAAGGCTTGCCTCCTATTGTCTTTACATAAGTATTTGCTCCCGCTCCGCCATATTTATAAAATGTAGAATTACAAAAAGTACCGAAATCGGGACCTTTAGCCTCTTCCAAGTGATATATGAACATATATGAGTTATTGGTGCTACAACGAAGATAAGAATAAGCAAATCCGTTATACGCCCATACACTCGGGTTTGTGGTTTGCAACGGGTCTTTAGCCAAACTGGGGAGAAACGGGCTTAGCGCGGTAGCAAGGGTTGTCCAAGAACCATCAGCGCTGTTTGCCCAGGCTGCGCCGGGAGCTGTCGCCCCTGTTGCGGTGGGATAAACACCATATGCGTCATAATATAATTCCAAAGCGATAACAAGTTGATGAACATCGGACTTTCTTTGCGCATCTCGCGCCTTTTTCCTGGCCGAATTCAATGATGATATAACAACTGAGGCTAAAAGGCCAATAATAGCAACAACAACCAATAGTTCTATCAGAGTAAAGCCTTTTTTATTGTTGCTTTTCATTATTGAATATTATACAAAATTTATAATAAAAAAGACACAAATCAATTTTATTTCGCAATCTGGGTAGCTTCTTCAAATTTTACGGATAGGAGCTTGGAAGCCTCGTTTGAGCCTATCGTGACACCGTAGAGTATACCGGCACGGGACATCGTCTCACGATTGTGGGTGACGACGATGAGCTGTGAATGCTTGGATAGTTTCTCCAACATATCTCCGTATTTGCGCGAATTTGCTTCATCTAGGGCGGCATCCGTCTCATCTAGCACTAGGAAAGGAGGCGGGTTGACTTGCGACATAGCGAACAGAAGCGCGATGGAAGTGAGAGACCTCTCTCCTCCGGAGAAAGCATGAAGTTCTTTCACCTTTTTGTGCGGAAGAGAAACATTTATCTCTATCCCCTGTTCTATCACTGCTTCTTCTTCATCAACTCCAGATTCTAATTCTTCACCTTCTAATTCCTCAGAGTCTTTAATATTTCTTCTTTTTTTATTTTCTACGACAGCGAGCGAACCGTGTCCACCGCCAAACATCAGAGAGAAGAATTCCTGGAACTCAACATTTATTTTTTTCACCCCTTCTTTGAATTCTATATCAATTTTTTCTTTCAAATCCACAATGAGCTTCTGTAATGAAGCGATACTCTTCTCCAAATCCTCCATCTCTCTAGCCAGGAAGTCATCCCTGTCGGAAACCTCCTTGAACTCCTTCAAGAGCTCCGCCCCATTGCCGAGTCCCGCATCCTCTAATTTTATTTTTATGCGTTCAATCTTTTTCTTCAGTTCTTCTTGGGTCTGATTATCTTCCCCTTCTTCTATTTTAAACTCTTTGTAGGACAAAATATCCGCGCCTATTAAGGCTGTCCCCTCTTTTAACTCATTTTCAAAAGTTTCTCTCCTATTTTTCAAATTTGTTTCTTTTATAAACACAAGCTCAAGCGCAGAAGTTATTTCCTGGTGCCTGACCTTAAAAGCAAACTTCTCTCTTTCAAGGTCGCGCAACGCTTCCATCTCTTTATTCAAATCTTGTTTCAAAATTTCCGCATTTTGAGCCAATTTTTCCTCCTCTTCTCGCAATTTTTGGATTTCCGAAAGAACATTGGTTTGAGAAATCTTCAATTCCTCCAATTCCTTTTCTTCATTATGCTGTTTTTCTATCTGTCCAGCTTCTCCATCTTTTATTTCACTTCCACACAAAGGACATCTACCGGAAATTTTAACTTTATTTTCTCTTGACTCCAGAATTCCTTCAATGCGCCCAAGCTTACGCTCAAGCTCGTTCTTGGTTCCACGAACTCTATTTATTTGTTGTTCAACGATTCTTAATTCTTCTATTTTCTTATTACCGCTAACAGAAGTGTTATCTTCGGTGAGAGAAATCTTGCCTGCCACAACATCGAGTTCATTTTTAAGTTTATTCCTTTCGGATGATAAATTATTTTTCTCTTGTTCTAGATAAACGCTCTCTTTGTTGAGATATCCCCTATAAAGAAGTCCCAATTCCACCTGCATTTCTTTGGTCTTTTCAAATTTCTCAACTTGTTTCTTCAAAAAATTAAGATGCGGAGCATTTTCTCGTCTCAACATCACCACTTCCTTCATATTTTCGTTCGTTCTTTCCAGTTTTCTTTCGGATTCTTTTATTTTGTATTGATAAATCCGCAATCCTAGCGCGTCTTCCACCATTTCTTTTCTGTCTCTGGCGCTGGCATTCAAAATTCTATCCGCTTCACCTTGAGAAATTATATGATGTCCGGAAGAACCGATATTAACCGAAGACAGCAAGTTGTGGATGTCTTTGAGCCTGACTTCGGTGCCGTTTAAAATATATTTATTCAATCCATCCGAATAAACTTCGCGAGAAATAGAAATGACGTCGTAATCCAAATTTATATCTTCTCCCCCATCATTGGATAATTTGAAAACTTTGTCCGTGTTATTAAAATAAATAGTCACTGCCGCGCGCGAACCTTTCGGTAAGTCTTTAGACCCCTTGAAAACGAGGTCAGAACCTCCCTTCCCGCGCATAGATTTCATGGATTGTTCACCCAAGACGAAACGAATAGCCTCTACGACATTTGACTTGCCGGACCCGTTCGGCCCCACGATGGAGACGATAGGACTCTCAAACTCCAAAACAGTTTTCTGGGCGAAAGATTTGAAACCATTCAAGAGAAGTGATTTGAGTCGCATAATATTTTATATTTAATCCAGCCAATTTTTCAGCTTTAGGGCTGCCAGGGCGGCGCTTTGTTCGGCCTCTTGTTTTGATTTGCCTTTGCCTTCAGTGATTAATTCCCCGCCGAAATAAACGCCGACGGTAAAGTGCTTGTCGTGGTCCGGACCTGATTCGTGTAAAACTTTATATAAAGGAGTGACAGACACGAATTCTTGCGCTTTTTCTTGCACCAGGGACTTTGCATCACGCCAAAGCTTTTTCTTTACTATTTCTTCCGTCTTGGGCAAAAGAGTCTTCGCGATGAATTTATCCACCACTTCATACCCCTGATCCAGATACATCGCTCCGATGAACGCTTCAAAGGTATTCGCTAGGATATATTGCCTGGCCTTGCCGAAATCTTTCGCTTCTCCTTTAGACAAAAGCAAATAATCGTTCATCCCGACATCTCCCGCAATTTCCGAAATGATGATGGCATTGACCAAGGCGGAACGCACCGCCGTAAGCTCGCCTTCCGTATAGTTTGGATATTTTTTATAAAGAAAATCGGTTACAACGAGTTCAAGCACCGCATCGCCCAGAAATTCCAGTCGTTCATTGTGTGAAAGAGAGGATGCACCGTTCTCATTTATATATGAACGGTGGATAAAAGCCTGTTTTAATAAATTTTTGTCTTTAAAAATTACCTTGGTTTTTTTCTCAAAATCTAAAAATTGAATCATAAGTTTTATTTTATATTTTATAAATTTTTACCGCTTAATATTTCAATAGCCTTGCTGATAAGCGGAATAATGTCATTGTAAATGCGAAGCTCCGGAATGGCTGACAGTTCAAACCAGCGAGCCCCATCCAATCCACCGGACTTTTCAAGCTCTAGCTCCTTGTCTTCGCTTTTCGCCAAAAAGTAAACGACTTTCTTTAAACTTTTACCTTTTTCTGGATGAGTCGCCACATATTCATTCTTCCCCAATTCCATCTCTATCTCAATATCAAGTCCAATTTCTTTTTTAATGGCCCTCTTGGTACCATCTTTCACGTCTTCGCCCGGCTCAATTTTCCCCTTGGATAAAGTCCAGTAACCGAAAACATCATGCACGAAGGCGAATAAAATATTTCCTTCTTTTTGTGTATAAACCAAAGCGCCACCCAACGCCTCAACCGGCAATTTTGTGATGTCCACCGGTTCTTCATGCTTTTTTGTTTTACTGACTTGCTCTTTGCCAGGTTCGCCTATTTCTTTATAAACCGCGCCCAAGACGCCATTGATGAATTTCCCCGAATTTTCTCCGCCGAAAGTTTTTGCTAATTCTATCGCTTCATTGATGGCCACCTTCGGAGGAACTTCATTTCTGTCGCCAAAAAGAAGCTCGGTCAATCCTATTCTTAGGATATTCCTGTCAATAACGGAAATTTTATCTATAGGCCAATCTGGCGCGGCTTTTTCTATAATCTCGTCAATCGTCGCGCGCTTTTTTAGCACCTTGTCCATCAGAGAAAAAACGAAAGCATCGTCTTCAAAACCGGGGGCAAACTCTTTTAGATTTCTTTTCAGCGCGTCTTTAATCTCGCTTTCCACGGAAATATCCTCTTTTTTTGTGTCAGATTTAAAATCCCACTCAAAAAGCGTCTGAAGTACTATTGATCTTGAAAGGTGCCTATTTGCCATTTGTTTAGGCGCTAAGCTCTAGGCTTTAGGCTTTAGCTTTTCTAAAATGCTAGTGCCTAGGGCCTAAGGCCTAATCGCTATTTACCTGCTTCCACTTTTTTCGCCTTTTGCTTTTTCTGCTTTTTTTCAGTCTTTTTAATCAAATCTATGACTTTCTTACCCCGATAGAAACCGCAAGAAATGCAGACTGTGTGGCGTCTCTTTAAAGCTTTGCAATTTTCGCACTTTGTAAAACTCGTACTCTCCAATGCATGGTGAGAACGCCTGTTTTTCGTATGCGATTTTGTATGTCTCATTCGTACTACCATAATAGACTTATCCTAGCATATTAAAGATGAAATGCAAAATACTGAGCAAAATAATCGTTGGTTTATAAACAAAAATGAAATCTTCTCTATTAACCTCATTAGCCCCATTTACGCCATGGCGTAAATGGGGCTTTATCAAAATTAAAGCTTCCCTGTATAAGACTTCGCCAATTTAAACGTTCTAAACTTGTCCCCTATCTTTATTTCTTCTAAATAATTCAAGAACTCCTTGGGCAATGGCGACGGTCCGACCCACACACTTTTTTGAATCATAATATATTCAAATTTTATTAAATGCCTGCGAAACCAGTCACGCTCTTTTTTCTGTACATGGGGAACATCATACATAACGATTAAATTTTTAGAAGAATTTTTCTCAAAAGGTGAAGAGAAGGTAGTGTAATAAAAAGATTTTTTCCTGTTTTTTGTCTTTGCGCGACTTTTTCTACCATTTTTAAAAACTGGCAAGCCAAAAGCGTTTACTTGCATACCTTTATAGAATCTAGGACTCATACACAAATAATACTACCGTTACCCCATTTACGCCATGGCTGAAATGGGGATATTGGGAAAATAATACAATTAAACTATACGAGAACTTGGACCTATGCGAAACCTTTGACAAAAAAATTGTCTTTGATATTATTAGGATATATAGAGATTGTTGTGGCTACCAACCATAATTCTGTTTAAAACAGAACCAAAACGGCTAATCTGTAAATATTTAATAAAAAGAACAAAGTTGGGTGGAACCGCGAAGTAGACTCGCCCCGACAAAAATGAAAAATCATTCATTTTTGTCGGGGCGATTTTAATTTTATTAATAATTTTTAAAATATATGGAAAAAGACAAATTAAACAATTTAAGGCATACCTTGGCTCACCTGCTCGCAGCGGCTGTGGGAGAAATTTATAAATTTGATAAAATTAAACTCACCCTCGGCCCCTCAATAGATAACGGTTTTTATTACGATATTGATTTTTGCGGTGAAAAGGTGGCGGACAGCGATTTAAAGAAAATTGAAGACAGAATGCGTAAAATTTTGCCCAAATGGACGGAATTTGAACACAAAGAAATTTCTAAAGAAGAAGCTACAAACTTTTTCAAGAATGAATACAAGGTAGAATTAATAAATGAAATAGCCGACCGTGGAGAAAAAATCACTGTATACACCTGCGGAGGATTCACGGATTTGTGTCGTGGAGGACACTTGGAAAATCCAAGCAAGGAAATAAATCCTGATTCCTTTAAACTAGACCGTGTCGCCGGAGCGTACTGGCGAGGAGACGAGAAAAATAAAATGCTCACGCGTATTTATGGACTCGCTTTTGAAAATAAAGAAGAATTGGATGCTTATCTTAAACAAAGAGAGGAGGCAGAAAAAAGAGATCATAAGAAATTGGGAAAGGAATTAGATTTATTTACTTTTTCTGATTTAGTGGGAGCCGGTCTTCCTCTTTTTACGCCCAACGGAACAATATTAAGAGATTTATTGGATGGTTTTGTGTGGGAATTACGCAAAGCTGCAGGATATGTAAAAGTAGATATTCCACACATAACCAAAAAAGAACTTTATGAAACTTCTGGACACTGGGAAAAATTTAAGGATGATTTATTTAAAATAAATACTCGCGAAGAACATGTATTTGCTATGAAGCCGATGAACTGCCCACACCATACGCAAATTTATAACCGTAAACAATGGAGTTACAAGGAGCTTCCCCAAGCATATGCTGAAACTACAAAAGTGTATCGTGATGAACAAACTGGTGAACTTGGAGGATTATCCAGGGTGCGTTCTATTACGCAAGATGATGCACATGTATTTTGCAGATTAAATCAATCCGGAGAAGAAATGAGAAAAATTTATAAAATAGTAAAAACATTTTATGGGTCCTTCGGTTTTATATTAAAACCTCGTTTATCTCTCCATGACCCAAAAAACATGCAAGCTTATTTGGGAACAGAAGAGGTGTGGCAAAATTCAGAAAATGCTTTAAGAAAAATTATTGAAGAAAATGGAGAAAAAGCCATTGAAGCACTTGGGGAAGCCGCATTTTATGGGCCCAAAATAGACTTCTTAGCCAAAGATGCTATAGGAAGAGACCATCAAGTAGCCACGATTCAGCTTGATATGAATATGCCAGAGAGATTTAATTTATATTGTATTAATGAAAAAGGAGAACAAGAACGTATTGTGATGGTTCATGCAGCTATCATGGGATCAATAGAAAGGTTTCTCGCGGTTTTAATTGAACACCTTGCCGGCAACTTCCCTCTCTGGCTTTCACCGGTACAAGTGAAAGTTATTCCTGTGCGAGAAAATCATAACGAATACGCAAAAGAAATATTTAATTTGTTAAAAGAAAATAATATCAGAGTAGAATTAGACGACGAGGAAGCAAATTTGGGTGGAAAAGTTCGTGATGCGAAAAATAACAAGCTCCCCTACTGGATAGTCATTGGAGATAAGGAAATAGAAGCTAATAAAGTTACATTAGAATCTCGCGATGCCGGACAACTCGGACAGATGTCAAAAGAAGAACTACTCTCAAAGTTTTTAGAAGAAATTAAAAATAAAAAATAATTTTATGAAAAGATTATATAAAAGTGACACAAACAAAATCATTTCTGGGGTACTCGGTGGAACTGGAGAATACTTTGAAGTAGACCCCACCTTGCTACGTCTCGCTTATGTATTGATAGCAATCCTGACAGCCTTCATCCCAGCAATCATCGGGTATATCATCGCCGCTATTATTGTTCCTAAAAAGATAGCTCAATAATTTTTCTATTTACAAATAAACTATTTTTATACCGAGTTTTTTAGCTTCTTCGTGTTCCCATCTTGCACCAAAAGATGTTTGCCAATTGGGCATAAAATAAAATGCAGAAATAGCTCCGGATTTAAATATAGGTAAATAAAAATCATTTAAAATATCGTTTACAACTTTTTCGGTTGAAAATTTCTTTTTTAAATTTTGCATTTGATCTTCGAAAGGCATTTGATCAAAAACATTCAGCCTCTTTCCCTGCAATTGTATTATCGTATCGTTGAAAACTTCTAGATTTTTTTCTACCGAGCCCAACCCTCCGGTTCCCACCGGACCACAAACTTGAACTAATGGCTTTTCCATATGAGCAATAATTCTTTCGGCAATGGCGTACAAATCTGCCGCACTTTCCACTTTTTCCAAGTCTTTCCAATCACGGTCTTCCCAGTATTCTTTTGTTTTTTTACTAAGTTCCATCTTTAAAGATCAATATTCGCCAGCTTAGCATTGGATTGAATGAAGGACTTGCGAGGAGGGACTTCGGAGCCCATTAGGATATCAAAAATTTCATTGGCTTCTTCCGCGTCCGAGATGTCCACTCTCTTTAAGATGCGATGAGCCGGATCCATGGTCGTCTCCCAGAGCTCTTCCGGGTTCATTTCTCCGAGACCTTTAAAGCGTTGAATGTGAATCTTGTTTGATTTTTTAGCAGTTTCGGCCCCCTCTTCTCCCTCGCCTTGCTCGGGACCTTCGCCTTCGGCTACGGCTTCCACCTCTTGTATATCACTCACGTCTGCGCTCTTGCCTACAATTTTCAATTTCTCATCATCAGTATAGGCATAAGAAATTTCTTTACCCTTTTTTATTTTATAAAGCGGTGGTTGAGCTATATAAATGTATCCTGCATCTATGACTTGTCTAAAATATCTATAAAACAAAGTCAAAAGAAGTGTGCGGATGTGTGAGCCGTCCACGTCGGCATCTGTGGCAATGATTATCTTGTGATAACGCATTTTATCTAAATCAAAGGTGTCTCCGATGGAGGTACCCATTGCGATAACGAGAGACTTCACTTCTTTAGAAGCAAGCATCTTATCTATGCGGGCGCGCTCAACGTTCAGAATTTTTCCACGGAGTGGCAAGATGGCTTGAGTGCGCCTGTCTCTGCCTTGTTTGGCTGAACCTCCTGCGGAGTCTCCTTCCACCAGGAATAATTCTGATTCTGAAGCATCTTTGCTCTGACAATCCGCAAGCTTGCCCGGAAGAGTCATACCTTCAAGGGCGCCCTTGCGGAGCACGGAATCTTTCGCCGCTTTGGCTGCTTTTCTGGCTTTCAGCGCGAGAACTGATTTGTTGATTATGGCTTTCGCATCATCCGGGTTTTCTTCCAAGAAATTGGCAAAGGCTTCCCCGAAAACGGTAGCTACAGCCCCTTGAGCTTCCATACTTCCCAATTTGCCCTTCGTCTGTCCTTCAAATTGGATTTCACGAAGCTTCACGGAGATGACAACCGTCAGACCTTCTAAGACATCCTCTCCAGTAAATCCACCTTCGGACTCTTTCATCATTTCATTCTTTTTACAGTAAGTGTTGAGAGTTCTGGTAAGCGCTGTTTTAAAACCGGTAACATGCGTTCCGCCTTCTTGGGTGTAGATGTTGTTGGCAAAAGGGAAAATTCTATCTACAATGTCATCCACATATTGCAGGGCTATCTCCACCCCCACACCGTCCAACTCTTTATTAACGTAAAAAATATTATTCTGGGCTGGTTTCTGAAATTTGTTGTAATATTTTACCAAAGATACCAATCCTCCTTCAAAATAAAAAGAGACTGACGGAAGCTCTTGTTCTAATTCTCTAAAATAAAAAACGTCGGACTCATTCATCCCCTTCTTGTTGTCCCATCCCCGAGCGTCAATTATTGAAATTTTCAATTCTTTCACCAAGTATGCTTGTTGGCGGATATGGTTCACTACAGTGTGCCAATCAAATTTAATATCGCCGAAAATTTTCTGGTCCGGTTCAAAAGTAATGATGGTGCCGTGTAGTTTGGAAGCGCCGAACTTTTTCACCGCTGCTTTTCTCTTGCCTTCTGAATATTCTTGCAGATGCTTGCCACCGTCTCTATGCACTTCGGCTTTACAGTAAGTGGAGAGAGCGTTCACAACCGAGGCGCCAACTCCGTGCAAACCTCCCGAAACTTTATATCCCTCCCCACCAAATTTTCCTCCTGCGTGAAGCGTCGTCATCACGGTTTCCAGAGCGGAGACTTTTGTCTTTTTGTGTGTATCCACGGGAATACCTCGGCCATTGTCCGCCACTCGGACACGATTGTCCGGCAGAAGCACTATTTCAATATCATCGCAAAAGCCTCCCATGGCCTCGTCGCGGGAATTGTCAAAAATCTCCCAAATAAGGTGGTGTAACCCTTCCGGGCCTGTTGTACCAATATACATACCAGGACGGCGCCTAACGGGCTCTAGGCCCTCTAGGACGGAAATGTCAGAGGCATCATAATGATGGCCATTTCCGCCATCTTTTTTGTCATCTTTTTCCTTTGCCATATATGTATATTATAGCAAATATTTACTGCATTTACTAGTCAAAATTTATTGAGTTTTTGGGGATAAAAATAGAGAAAGCCGTCGCGCGAACGCGACGGCCTGATTCCCCTGATGTTGCAGCCGGCTACTCGCCGACGTGGTTGCAGTTACGGTGAACGTCGTCAGGAAGGGGGGCGACGACGATTTCCTGCTCCCTCTCATCTTGAGGGGATTGGGAGAGGAAAGAGCTGGGTGGTCCTTTCCTGCGACTTTTGAGAGGAGGGGTCGGGCAGTTGTCCACGAGACAGGGATTGCTCCGCCAGTGAGCACTATCGGTTTGTGGCATGATCGTCTCTTCTCTTTCTCCCCCGTAATGCCGGGAGCACGCAAGGAACAAAATAGCCTTTTCTTTAGAAGGCTAGTGTTTGGGTTGTAATTTTGTTTTGAGAGTTTTTACAGCGCAAACATCAGCCTTCTAATTTAGAGAGAAGTTTAATAATAAAGAAATTTGGCTTGTTTGTTTGTGAATTATTCACGAGGGTATTGTAGCATATATTTGATAAAAGTAAATTTATCTAACCTGCCAATCTCTTTCTTTTAATTTATCAGATACTTTAGTCATAACATCATTTATCTCTTGATCCGTAAGAGTACTTTCAAAAGATTGGAAAACTAACCTGAAGGCATACGATATTTGTCCTTCCTTTTTGAACTCATCAAAAAGCTCCGGGCCTCGTACCACCATATCTCCTGCATTTTCTTTTATAATCTTTTCTACTTCTTCACTCAAAATATTCTCTGGAACCCATACAGCAATATCTCGCGCGATGAATGGAAACAGAGACCACATTTTGAACTTCATCGGCAAAGTCATTTTTTCAGGTCCTCGGTTCTCTGGGTCCCCTACCCCAGCCAGACCATTCAAAAATAACTTTGCCGATTCCGCATACTCATTAAGTTTCATTTCTTTTATTCCCTTTTTGTCTCCGTAAGCCACGCACATTTCCTCCCCGCCCTTTTTGAATATTGTTCCAATTTCAAAAATCTTTATTTCTTTCATTCCGAGAAGTGGCGCATTAAGCTGGTTTAATTTTAGGCTCTCCCTCAAACCATCACTCAAATTTGTCCTGAGAAATTTTTTGTCGGAAGCGGAGGCTAAGACTTCCACCTCTCCCTTATCACGAAAAGTATAAGTCATCACTTCGGAATATCCTTCTCCTAGAAGCTTGTTGCGAGCCAAGAACATTTTAGAATATGTTTCATTCATTTTTGATTCTAATTTAATTTCAGGTAATTTTTCTTCAAGTCTGTCATATCCCAAAATCCTAATCACTTCCTCTACTAAATCGTGTGGCCCAGTAAGGTCAATTCTCAAATAAGGAATTTCAATTTCAAAGTCACCATCTTTGACTATATATGTAAAATTCAATTTCTTCCAAACACTCTCCATTTCCGCCTTAGAGAAACTCGCGCCCAAACGCTTGTTTATATAATTTATTGAAACGGAAACTTTTTTTTGTTCAACTTTCTTGGGATATTTATCAATAGTGTCTTCCACTTCTCCTCCCCCTAACTCAAAAACCAAGTCAGTAATAGCATCCATAACTTTTGTACAAAGTTCTGGAGATATCTCGTTTTCATATCTCTTTACCGCATCTGTCAAAATATTTAATTTTTTAGCGGTTTTTCTAGTGGTAACAGAATTGAAATTGGCCACCTCTATAACTATATTTTTTGTATTATTATCCACTTCCGCCTTGGTCCCTCCTTTTATCCCAGCAATAGCTAGTGGGCCCTTTTCGTCTGCGATAACCAAATCGTTTTGACTCAATAAAACCGATCTAGACTTTTGCAAATTACCAATTTTTTCAATTCCTAATAAATTAATTTCTTCTCCTGCAATTGCATTTCGGACAATAATTTTTGCACTTTCTAATTTGTCTAGGTCAAAACAGTGAATCGGCTGCCCTAAATCAAACATCATAAAATTAGCGGCATCCACGATATTATTTATAGACTTCTGTCCTATCGCGTTTAATTTTTCTTTAAGCCAAGCGGGGCTCTCGCTGACTTCCACATTTTTCACCATTCGCCCCATATAGCGAAGACATTTTTCATCTTCTATTTTAATTTCAAGCTCAGTTGGCTTTGGTTCAAAAATTTTATATTTTTTATCTTTAATTTTTAAATCAAAAATAGCTGAAATTTCTTTGGCAATTCCCCAATGCGAAAGACAGTCATGTGCTCTATCCGGAAGAACTTTAATATCAAAAACTACATCGTTTCCCATCTTTTCAGTTTCCTCTATTTCAAAAGAATGAAAAATAATACCTTCAGAAATTTTTTCTGATTCCGGTAATTTTTCTTCAAAATAATTTTGTAGCCAACTATAAGAAACTTTCATATATTTAAAATTGATTAAACCTCAAATCGCCATGATAAGCATCCCGAATGTCAGGCATTACGTACTTTATGACCATAAGTCTTTCAAGCCCCGGACCAAAGGCAAAACCTTGGTATTTTTCTGAGTCAATTCCGCAATTTTCTAAAACTTTCGGATGCACCATGCCCGCCCCACCCATTTCAATCCATTTACCTTTATAAGTTAAATCAAATTCTATCGCGGGTTCAACGAAGGGGAAAAAACTCGGACGGAAACGAAGATTGGTGTCTTCCCCAAGCACTTCTTTATAAAAATGAGAAAGTACTCCTTTTAGATTTGCCATTGAGATATTTTCTCCAATCATTAGTCCCTCAATCTGATAAAATTGCATTTCGTGAGTCGCATCAGTTGCTTCATTGCGAAAACACTTACCAACTGAAATAATCGCAAACGGTGGTTTTTTGCCCGATTTTGCAAAGTCCTCCATATATCTGATCTGTACATTGGAAGTGTGAGTTCTTAGCACTTTTCCTTCTTCTCCCTTTATATAAAAAGTATCTTGCATATCTCGCGCCGGATGGTCTTTGGGAACATTTAACGCATCAAAATTATGCCAAACATCTTCCAGTTCGGGACCCACCACAACTTCAAATCCCAGGTCGGTAAAAATCATTACAGCCGAGTTTATTACTATAGAAAGTGGATGTTCTTTGCCTTTTTGATTTTCTTCGTTCATTTATTTAATGGTGCTTATGAATAGAAAGTTCTCCGTCTTCACCTTTTACTATTTTATATTCAGTTCCATTAAAATCTTTAAATTTATCACCCTTCTCTAAAATATCTCTTGCATGTTCTCCCTTCATACCTTCTAAAAACTCTCTTGCATGATGAGTGTCATCACGAAAATCAACCTTCAAACCATGTATATCACTCATATATTTTTATATTAAACTTATAATGAACAAATTATACCAAATCAGCAGAATTTTGCTATAATCTTGAAATGGACAAAGAAACACGAAAAATCTACATACTTTTAATCATTTCCATAATCATTTTAGCTGGTATCGGATTCTACTTAGGCTGGATAGATAAAGGACCAAACTTTTAGTAATTTTTAGTGATTTATTTTAAAAAATTGTTAGAAACTCAGCGATGGCAGAAAAACTAACAAATCTATCATTCCTTATCTTTATTTTCAAAATCGTATCCCCTCGCGAGTTTGAATGTTTTTACATTTTCCTGAAGACCAATACTTTTAATATAACCTAGAAAATCTTTTGGTAAAGGAGATGGTCCGACCCAAACACTTTTTTGTATCATTAAGTAACTAAACTTTTTAAGGTGCCAACGCAACCATTCCCTTTCAGCCTTTTTAGATTCTGGAACATCAAACATCACTATTAAATTTTTAGGAATATCTTTACTAAAATAAAAATCAAACTGTTTTAAAGAATCAATTTTTTTATTGATATAATTTTTTCCCTTAAGTGTAATCTGTAATTTTTCACAGTCTTCAACAAGTCCCGCTTTTAATAAATAAGACAAAGTTGCTCGAAGTGAATTTTGGGGATATTTTTTAAATTTTGGTAAACCTAAAAAATTTACACGACCACCTTTATAATTAAAAGATTTTTCATTGAGTTCTTTTAAGATGTTAAGAATTATAGTCATGTGTAAATAATATCAATTTGTTAGAAAATCTGCTATCGCAAAAATTATAACATTATTTGGATAATTTTATAATTTTTGTACCTAAAAAAATTTATTTATAAATCTCCGCTCGTTTGCAATATTCACACACAGAACCTTTGCCGAAAGACTTATAATAACACGGACGATTTACCCACTCACCTGTTTTAAATAAATTATTATAATCAGTTATATCCTTTAGCAGTAAATCTATTTGTTTATTTTCTATGTGCGTGGAATAAAGAGCATTTTTATCTCCCTTGCTTGCCTCAAGGAACAGTAATTTTGAAGTTTGCACATCTCTACCTTTTTCAGCACCCCGTATTAAATACGAATACATTGCGAGCTGTCGCATCAAAGATGAAAGTCGTCCCTCTTCATCTATTTTCTCTATCACTCCTTTGGTCTTGGTACTGCCTGTCTTAAAATCTGTAACGACGATGTCCCCATTTGGTAATCTTTCTGTTAAATCCAACTTTCCATACATTAATAATTGAGGAAAATTCGGATCTCTAAATTGTAAAGATCTTTCAGAAGTAAAATCTTTTTCTAAATGCTCATAATAGTTCTTCATCCAATAGGACACAGCAGAAAAAGCATCTTTTGAAAGTTTATTTAATTCCGGACCATCTCCCACACCCTCCTTTTCTAACTCAATTTTTATTTTTTCTTTTATATCTACATCTTTAGGAAGAACACCACTCTTTAAAATAAACTCTATAGTACTATGCACAGCCGAACCAAGGCCAAGAGAAACGCTCTTTACTTCCGGTAATTTCAAGAAATTCCTAAAATACCATTTCCACGGACATTCAAAGAAATTATTAAGTAGCGATACAGATACCCTACTATCTTCAAAGTTTTCTTTCACGAATTTTTTAATATCTTCCAAGATGTCCCCTTCTTCTTTTCTTACAGATACAGTGTATACCTCGGGTCCATAAGATAAAATTTCTTTTTCAGTTTCTTCTTTATTTTTTTTAATAAAATGTACATCTGGTAATTCTCGGATAATCTGCGAGAGCTCCATCTCACCACCATTATAATTCTCTCCTGCATAAGAAATATTACAAAATTCTTTTGCGCGAGTTATAGCTACATAGAGTTCTCTCTTTGTAGATTCTATATCTCTTTCCGAGAGATGCATTTTAACTTTCTCGGGTAAAGAAAAACTATTTCTTTTTTCAGACATCAACACTTCTTCATTCATATGGGCTATCCAGACAGCTCTATATTCCAAACCTTTTGATTTATGCAAGGTCATCACCTGTACACCACTCTCTCTTCCAAAACTAGCCAGATTTATATGGTTGCCATAATTCTCAAGTCTTCTTAAATATCTTAAAAAGTCTTCCAATTTTTTATTTACATTTTTTTCCTCAAAAAGTAAAGCTAAGTGAATAAAACTTCGCACCACCTCTACATTACGTATCAATTCTTCGTGAGTCTTTGATTCGTTAATCAAAAATTCATTACCGATAGTACTCACAATTACTGAGATTTTTTCATTTGAAAGTGTATTTACCCAATTTTTCAAAACATTACCCCACTTAGAAATTGAGTTTTCTTTTGCAAAAAGTCCATCTTCTTTACCACACAATATTAATTCTTCAATATCTAATTTATTATTTTTTGTAGATTTTAAAAATTTATGAGCTTCAAAAGTAGAAATATTTGAATATTTATCAAGTAATGAGTGAGATAAAGAAATGAAGTCAAATGGGTTTGCGGCAATATTTAAAACCCTTAAAAGACTTTGTGTTTCTGCTGTGTCAAAAAAAGATAGATTTTTACCGGCTGAGACAGGCACCCCCATATTATTTAATATCCCTATAGCATTTCGTACATGATAATTTTTCGGCACTAAAAGAGCGCATTCTTCAGGCATTATGCCCTCTTTTATTTTTTCTTTAAAATACAAACCCGCACCCAGTATCTCATCACGGGGATAAACATATTCGTTTAATGTATTTTTATAATTTAAATTTGTATTAGTATGTAATTTTTCTTTATTTATTTTACTTTTCAACAAATCATCTGCCAAGGTGAGTATGTTTTCTGTAGAACGGTAATTCTCTGTTAAAATGACAAGTTTTGCTTTTCCAAAAAAGTTTGCAAATTCTTCAAAATAAGAAAGGTTTGCACCAGAAAAACCATATATAAGCTGACGATCATCTCCCACTACAAAAATATTTGGATTTTCTTCCTCTTTCCATACAGCTTTCAGGAAATTATTTTGTACTCCGCTCGAATCTTGATGTTCATCCACTAAAACATATTGATAATTTTCTTTTATATCTGCACGAATATCTGAAAATTCTTCCGCGAGTTTTACGGTATATTCTAAAATATCATCATAATCCATAAACCCAGCCTCACGCTTTTTCTCTTCATAAATCCTATAAAATTCTACTACTTCCTTTGTGCGCTCTAAGGATTCTATCTTTGTCTGAACTTCCTTTTTTAATTGTCCTTTACTCTCGCCACGTGTAGAAATACTACCTTCGTCATTCTTTAAAAATTCTATATCATTTTCCACATACAATAAAAATTCCTCTGGGGTCAACCTCTCTCTCTTTAATATTGAAATAAGTTGTTTCAAATCAGAAAAATACATTTCTGGATTCGCTCGTGGACGCAAATGTACCCAGTCATTATTTTGCAAAATATCATCTACTAGAAAAACAGCTTCGTCGTCAGAAAGTAATTTCGGCATCGTAGTAAAACCAAGCAATAAATAATTCTTTTCTATAAGCTCTATTCCAAAGCTATGAAAAGTAGAGATGTGTACTTTCTCTGCCTCTCCCCCAATGTATTCATTTAGGCGATTTCTCATCGCCTTCACACCAGAATTAGTAAAAGTAAGACACAGGATACTATCTGCACTTGTGTCAGTTTTTAAGAGAATATTCCCTATCCTAAGGGCTAAAATCTGTGTCTTCCCTGTCCCCGGGCCAGCCACCACCATCACCGGACCGTCAATGGCATCCACGGCCTCTTTTTGCGCTTTATTGAGCTTTTCATACTCTTCTTTAAAGATATCCACTGGCATTGTTCTATTATATTACAAAACCGGATAATTGGGTGTTAAATCTTTTTCGGGAAAATTAATGACAAAATAATAGACGAAACAAGCGCAAACATTATAATTCCAAATGAAACCAGAGAATGCATATGTATGCCAAAAATAGGAGCAAACATTTTTAACCCTATAAAGATCAAAATAAAAGCGAGGCCTTTCTGTAAATGATGAAACTTGTGTAATATATTTTCAATTAGGAAAAACAGTGCTCGTAAACCCAAAATTGCAAAAATATTTGAAGTAAATACCACAAATAAATTCTGTGATATGGCAAAAACTGCTGGTATAGAATCAACGGCAAAAATAATGTCTGTGGTTTCTACTAAAAGAACTATCATAAATAAAGAAGTAAAATGAAACTTTCCGTTTTCTCTGAGAAAAAACTTTCCATTGTGGTGATTAGCAGTAAAAGGGAGAATTTTGTGTGCAAACTTAATAATTTTATTATCTTTAAAATCTATGTGCTCTTCTTTTTTGTCTCGCAATAATTTTATCCCCGTGTAGAGCAACACAGCCCCGAAAATATACAGGACCCAGAAAAATTGATGAATGACATACGCCCCCACACCGATAAAAATTCCGCGGAATACTATCGCCCCTAGGATACCCCAAAACAAAGCTTTGTGATGATATTTTTCTTCCAGGTTAAAGAAAGAAAAAATCAACATAATCACGAAGAGGTTGTCCACGGAAAGCATCTTTTCCGTCACATACGCGCTAAAAAATTCAACTGCCACTTCTTTGCTTAAAAAGAACAAAATCAGAAGTCCAAAAACCAAAGAAATCGCCACCCAAAAAATTGACTGATAAAGCGCCGGTTTGAATTTTATTTTGTGGCTCTTTTTGTTAAAAAATCCAAGATCTAAAATCAAAAAGCCAACAACAATGACACCAAATAAAATTGTTAAATTTGTTTGCGCATCCATATAAATATTACATCATCAAAACAGCTGAAAGTGTCATCCTTCCATTTTACTACGTTTTTAGCTTTTTGTCTTTTATATTATTTAGTAAAAACTTTATTACCTTTTATATCTATATAATATTCTTTATTTTTTTTCATTACGCTCTCATTTTTTTCTGCAACCTTCACGACTCCATCCTTAAAAATGTATGGTGATTGAAAATCATAGAGATGAAATTTTGGAGGAATTATCATATTTCCAGAAGAATCTATAAATCCCCACACATCACCCTGTTTAACGGCCAATAATCCTTCAGAGAAATAACCCATATCTTCAAATCTTTTATCGTTTACTGGGTTGCCACTTTTGTCAACTAAAAGCCATACTCCTTCTTTTTTGGCCGGCGACACTCCCTCAAAAAAACTTCTAGTGTCCTTAAAATCTTTATTGCTAATTTTATTTCCTGCTTTATCAATAAATAAGACTTTTCCTTCTTGATCAACAACTCGTGCCACCCCATCAACAAACGATCCAACTTCTTTAAACCTTCCAAACAATGTTTCAGTACCATCTTCAGTAATGTAACCATAAACATTACTCATCTGGTGGCTTTTAGAATCTACTTCAACCTTATATGCTGGCAGATACCCTTCAGAAAAATTCCCAATCGGTTTAATGCCCTCTTGAGGACCCACAATAGTTTTGCCTTTTTTATCAATAATCTCATATCCCAACACTCCACCAACATTATCTCTTTGATAACCATCAACCGCAACTGCCCGACCATCATGAAATTCACCAATATAATAAAAATCTCTCTCGGATATTTTATTACCGTTTACATCAATCAATTCAAACGAACTAGGTTCTTTCTTGGCAACAGCAACACCATCTACAAAACGCCCCACAAAGTCATATCCTCCTTTTCGAGCAATTTCTTCCCTTAATTTTAATTCTTTTGCGTCTTCTCTTTCAAAACGCCTACGCTCTACTTTTGCTTTCTCAGTTTCCCCCTCAGATATCTTTCCCTCTGCCTTACTCATTGCCATATCTTCTCTTTTATCAGCCGCTTCTTCTTGATGTAAAGACTTTGCACTACCATATTCAGGTGTATTTTTAACTATACTTAATTTTTCTTTCGCCGCATCTCTACCTTCAAATTTCCTAACACCTTTTATATAACCAGCCGTAACTCCTCTATTTTTCTTTGCATCTTCACTATTCATTTGTGGTCCTTCCATTCCCATATATTTTTTATCAATTTAATTTTTATAATGCCTTAATAATACCCCCCACACATACTCATGTCAAACAAACAAAAACCTCTCATTATTTGAGAGGTTTTTGTTTGTTGTGCCAGGCAAGACCTAACTCATTATTTTTATTTAAACAAAGTAGCCACTCTGGCTAAAATTTCATTTATTTCTATGTCACTTACTCTTCCTGTTGTTTTTTTTATTCTTTCTTTAATATCAAAAGTTCTTATTTGATCAGCTAAAATAAAAGATTTTTCTTTTAGTCCTTCTATTTGCACCTCAAAAAAATAATCCTTGCGTTTACTGGTCACAGGACAGACTAAAACTAAACCAGAAAAAGAATTATATTTAGTAGGAGAAATCACAACCGCTGGACGAAGTCCCGCCTGTTCATGGCCTTTTGTTGGACTAAAATCAATCCAAACAATATCCCCCCTTTCTGGAATTGTAGAACTTTTTACCATATTTCTTTTCCTCTTCTTTTATCATCCGGCCAAACAAGCTTATGTCTATTTTTCTTGGTAATACCTTTCACCATTTGCTCTAACGTGTATTCTGGACGACCAGATGTAATAATCATCCTGTCTGGTAGTTGTTGAAAATCAACAATAGCACCTTCTCCCCAATTAAGGTTCTTTGCAAATTCGTTCGGTATCCGTACCGCTAAGCTATTTCCCCATTTTTGAATTTTAGTAGTCATAGATTAAGTATATACAATGTATCTACAAAGTCAAGTTGCTAGGCAAGACCTAACGCAAAGACCTAACGCAAATTGTCTATTTGTATAATTCTGGATGAGTACCTATATCTGAAAAAACAACTGCATTTTCTTTAACATAATAAAACATAATTCTACAATCTCCTGTTACATTAAAACTTCTTTTATCTTTATGTTCTCCCATCAGTGCATGATTGTTTAATAAAACATTAAAAGGATCTTCCCTGAAGAGCTTTATCCTTTCAAGAGCTTTCTTCTGTATAAATTTATCTTTCTTTTTGAAAGATTTATCAAAACCTTTAGTGGTTAATATATCAATCATAAAGAGAGGAGATGTTTTTCTAAGTCTTCATGGGTTTTATAAACTTTCATTTTGCCACTTTTATATTCTTTCTCCGCATCTTTGAATGCTTTTATCAAGCGAGCATTTGGTATTTCTGGTACTGTAAATTCTATCCTTTTCTCTATAATTAATCGCCTTAAATAGGCATTTAATGCAATAGAAAAATTCAACCCCATTTCGTCCAGGACTTGTTTTGCTTCACTTTTTAATTTAGCATCTGTATTAAAATTTATAACTGTTTGAGCCATATGTATAGTATATACCTATCATATATATAAGTCAAGCAAATTGCTAGGCAAGACCTAGCAATTTCTTACGGTGCTGGAGTTTCAGCCGGAGACTCGGGTGTGGGCTGAGGCTCTAAAACTACTTCTGGTTCTGGAACGGGTGTTGGATCAGGTTCTGAAACTGGTTCTGAGATTGGTGCTGGACTAGGTTCTGGTTCGGGGGCAGGAATAATTTCTGGGACGGGCTCGGGGGTGGGTTCAGGCACAGGATCTGTGCAAACATTATTTACTAAAACTTGTGGAAGAGTGCAAGTTGGCATATCACCACCTCCCCCGCCTGAAGCGGGTACTCCTCCTACATTAGGCGGAGAGGAGAGTAAAACGTCTAACTGATCTCCATTTACACAAACCGCAGTTCCATCTGATTTTTTAACACAAATTTTTTCTAAATTATTATCTGCACTTCCAAGCCAAGCACCAATTGTATTTTTAATATTAGTAAAGAAAGCAGTTGCAAAAGAAGCGGAGTCAGCTGTCGGAGCTGGTGTGATAACTCCGGAAATTGCATCCAAATTCAAATTTAATTCTTGCACAGCTTTAATCGTCGGCACTACCAAGGCAGTGTAATCAATTCCCAGATAATCATCATAAATCGTGCGAACTACGTTTGGATAAATAGACTGCACCTCTTGGGCTATCAATCCCATATTTCCGACTTGATCTCTTGTTGTATCTTTCCAATTAAAAATAACCGGCCTTAGAGCCATTATATGACTTAATTCACTTCCCATGTCAGTGATATTATCCTTCAATCTGAGATCAGAAGTACAGCTTGTTCCCCCTGTTCCATCACCTATCACACAAGTTGTGCCTGTGCCATAGACTGTAATATTTCCAGTGTTGGTTGTTGCCGTTCCAATTGTCAACATTGTGCCTGGAGCAGTGTTGCCAACACCCAAATAACCCGAGTCCAGGAGAGTCATCAGCGCAGTGGCAGATGTGCCGTTTGCATTATGACCCCAGACAAAAGATTGCCCAGTTTCACTATTATCTGCATCTATATTAAAAAGCAAACTTTTTGAGGTAGAAAGTTCTGAATTTACTGTAGTTATCATGTATGGTTTGTAAAAATTATACACACTGGCACCAAATGTACCGCCAGAATTTGTTATTGAAAAACCACTTCCAGCTGATACTGTAGTATTAAAATTTCCTGTTCCATTTACGTTTAATTTATAACTGCCAGGAGTAGCGGTACCTATACCTACGTTACCACCAGTTGGATTAATCAACACATTTCCCTTGGTAGCATCAGAGGTTGAGTCAAGAGTAAGATTGCCACTGGCAGTAGAATTACCATTCAAGGTAAAGCCTGCGGCATTAATGGCACTAGTCCATGGGGTTTGAGATGCGCCACCAACAGCCACAGTAGCCCAACTCAATATTCCTGACCCATCGGTAACTAAAACCTGGTTCGGATCTCCATCAGTATCCGGAAGAGTAAGAGTATAAGTTCCAGCTGCAGCTGCAGGTTGGATGATTATTTTACCTGAAGTATTACCAGCAAAAGAAAGCACTCCTTTGGTCGTACCAGTCAGGCCGAGAGACAACAATTCAAGAGGATTCGTTGTTCCGATACCAACAAAACCAGTAGTCGTATTTAAATTAATAAAAGAGCTGGAAGTCGTAGAAAATCCCCCTAACCCATTACCAACTAAAATATTGCTACCAGTTGGGGTAGAAGTATCTGTAATCCATGAACCAACATTGGTCTGGGGATTTACATCATAAGTAAAGGTAACCGACCCGTTACTATTTCCAGCCGGAAACGTATAAAGAGTTTCTGCGGTAGATTGATCTCTTACTGAAGACGTGTAAAGATTTGCTATCGTGGCATTCTTTCTTTTTGCCGTAAATTGTTCACCCGGGGCTAATCTTATATTGTTTATTAAAGAGATAGAATTATTAAAACCCATAGAAGCACTATCCCACATAAACACACCATTAAATGATTCAGGATATCCAGCGTCAGGGATAGCTTGATATCTGAATGGTTGTTTGGAATTATCCGACATGCCACTAGCTGAAAACTTATTCCCTTGAAATTTACCCAATCTTGAGGTCAGATAAAAAACTCCGCGAGTTTGATTTCGTACAAAGGTGTTATCGGTTACATCTACTTCTCCAATAGAAGAGAGTTTAACCGTACCTGTTGTATTACTGCTTGCCGCTGTTGTTCCACCATTATCGTTGTATAATTTATAAGTGAACGTGGTACTATTGGGGACAGACAATACACTAGCAAAAGCCATATTATAGTCAGGAGAAGAAGGGGTAACCCCTGTTACAGAAACCATATCTCCCACCACAAAACCATGTGGGTCTTGGGTGGTTATTTCTGCGACACCCCCCACTCTTCCCACTGTAGCTGTTGAAACGCTTGACCAAGTACTAGCGACAGTTTGAGCAAAAACATATCCCGCCCCCGCCGAAAGACTGTCTATATAGTTGCCATCAATTTTAATTTTTTGCACCTCTTCACCCCAAGACATAGCCCAACCAGTATGATTTGTGATTCTATTGTCTTTAATATCCACACCACGAACATCACGATGAAGAGTGATTGCGCCAGTACTACCGCTATTTGAGTCACTAATTATATTATTATTTACATTAATATTTCTGACAAAATCAAGAAAAATAATACCACCACGAAAAGATGGATCTAAATTACCATAATTACGAATCACATTATTTGCAATCACTATATTAGTAGAGGGAAAAGTTGCTCCTCCATTTACATAAATTGCCCTCCACCCGCCCGAATCAAAAACATTGTTTGTTATGGAAATATTGGAAGCGCTTTTGGTATTAGACCAAATCTCAACTCCAGAACCAAGATTCCCGGAAAAAACATTTCCAGAAATTACTGCTGAAACCTCTCCAGCTCCATGAAAATCAAAACCAACAGAATAATTGCCGCTAATTCTGTTATTTATAAATTGAGATCTAATAACACCGACATAATACACTTCTCCAACCTTTGATATGGTACTGTTGGAAACCGACACATCATTTGAGTTAGAAATAGTAAAGCCATAATTACCATTAACCAGTGGCGGTTCTGTATACGCATGCTGAAAATCACTTTTATCTATAACAATATCAGACACACTATCAATATTTAAAATACCAGATGTACTTGGAGCGCCATCAAGAAGAATATCAGACATTCTGATTTTATATCCATTAATAATTTGAATAGCTAACCCCCCTGGACTTGGCATCCAGATAGAAAAATCTTTCATTGAAACAGAAGTGTAATTCATACCCACACCCAGGGTAGCGCCATCGGAAACCAGCATATTGTGCGCCATTGCTTTAAGCAAATAAACTGTGTTCCCTGATATACTTGCAATCGTATTAAATTCTTTCTGTGTTGAATCGTAAATTCTCACTACTTGTCCAACTGACAACCCAGTAGTAGAGTTAACAACTACAGAATAAGCTCCCTGGCTTGCATCCGTGGTAAGACTAGTAGTGTGAGTATATGAACCTATGGAAGTAAAACGAAACGGGGTTACACCAGCACTGGGAATAAATTTAGTAAGTTCCTTCCCTTCCCCCGACAAAGTCAAAACACCAACTGGTAAATCAATTATAGATGTTATCTTATATGAACCGGCTGGGAAAAATACTCCTTTATTATTTAAAGAAGCGGCGGCTATGGCTTGTGTTATAGCAGAAGTATCATCTGCCACACCATCACCAACAGCTCCATAATTTTTAACATTAAGAAAACCTGTTCTTGAGATAGTTGCCACGTCTGAAAGATTAGTCGAGGCAATTGATATGTCAGTTGTTCCGTTGAAAGAAACCCCTGCGATTGTTCTCGGTGTTTGTAAAGCTGTAGCTGTCCCCGCATTGCCGGTAACACTTCCAACTATTGCATTACTTACTTCCAAATCCGTAAACCATCCCTTGGTCAGTCTGGCACCAGTAGACCCAAAAGAGCCAGTCATAGTCAAATTATTCGCACCTAAAGATAAATCCCCACCCGAGATAGAAAATCCTCCCGTAGCGGAAGCAACAGTGATATTGGCGGTACCATCAAAAGAGACTCCGCCGATCGTGCGAGCGTTTTGTAAGGCTGTTGCGGTGTTGGCATTCCCAACAATAGTCCCTGTCATAGTTCCAGTAACAGTCAAATCCCCTCCCACTGTGGCATTACCGGAAACCGAAAGTAGATCGGTGTTTACACTTTCTCCAATGGATTCAGTTATGCCCTCTGTGCTGTTTTCTATTGAATTAAAGATTCCGTTTAGTTGATTATCAAATTGTGTTCGTGAGACGAAGAAAGATGTATCTGTACTACTTTCATCACTTGACCCTCCCCCACTTCTACCCGTTAAGCCCTGCGGTCCTTGAATACCTTCTGAGCCGGACGGGCCTCGAAGCATATTTAAAATGCTTGGTTGAGAAATTAATCTTTGGAGGATAGAGAGAACGGTGGCATCTGAAATAGACCCTATCACTGTGATAGGAGAAGTTTCTGACACCCTCCCCTTAACAAGGGGAGGGTTGGGAGGGGTCGGATTGGGGGAAGGAGTAGCTGGAATTACTACAAGCGGTGGAGAAACAAAATTCTTGTAGGTATCAATTAGAAAAGTTATAGGATTAAAAGCGAGAGCAGGGGTGGAATATGAAAAGACAATTAAGAGAACCCCCCCCCCAGAGCAATATTTTCTTATATTTCATAAGCCTTTTAATTATACCCCTCCTCCGAAGTTTTAATGAATATGATGGTGTGGATAACTCTTTATTAAAATATAAGGTACAGGCTATAACTAACTAAAGTTTTGAACAAATATTTAAGGCACAAGAAGCCGACACTAGTTCTTTGCCGATTTTTTGATATTCGTTGTCTTTTATCTCTGGTTTTGGATATACTCCCAATAGTAAAACATCACTGTTGTTTTTTCCTTCACAATAAAAAACTCGGTACCCTCCCCGTTTTCCTTTATTATTATTTGAATTTATGACTCTAATACGCCAAACTTTTTTGCAAAAATTATCTCCTTTTTCTACTGTCACAATGTGTATGTTGAGCGGAGCAATATGCTTAAATGCCAATTTAGACAATTCAATTTTGAGATCCTGAATATCTTCTTCAATCTTGGAATATTTCCTTCTGAGTCTTATAACCTGCTTAATAAAAATTTCTGATTCTTCTATCATGGCAGGTCATGAGAATTAACAATTTGATGTTAATTCTTTTTCAACAGCATTTTTGATTTTTTGATCTTCCTCTTTTGATTCTTCTTCAATCTCGGAGTCAAAATCTTCCACATCAAAAGCATATTTATAATCAAGCGAAGCTCCATTTTGTGCTTTAACCCAAGGAGCTTCTAGGTGTGATTTTGCAACCATGACCTCAGTCGGAATGTCTGCGTATTTATTCACTAATTTTCTCAACAATGTTTGTTCTTCTTCATCAAACACCATTTCATCCGGCTCTTTAAGAGTTCTAAATTGATCTTTTTGTTTTTCTCCATCGCCAACGACAACCCTATTAACTTCAAGTTTTTTTTCTGCAACTAAATCAGCAATCATCTCAGTTAAATCTTTCGCCAAAGGACCGTATTCTTGTTTGTAATACAAAGTACCCGTGACACTTTTTTCTCTGTCGCGATAACTTATGAAATCCAAATAATACAGTAATTTTGCTAACTTAGTCTTGCCCAATTGGTACGGGGTAAGATTTTTCGCAAAATAAAGTATTGCGTTTTGATATTTTGACTTAGTTTTTGCGTCCATGTTTCTTGTACAATAATTATACCATTTTCCATGACATTTTTTAAGAATATGTGTTAATAACTTTATTCCGTCGTCACACCGTCAAATTCTGCTTCGTTTTTTTCTGCTTCTTCTTTTGTAGCCCTTATTATGCCGTCTTTGTGATGAGCGGGAGAATATATAGTATAAAGCTTTAAATCTTCTGTGCTGGATGTGTTGATGATATTGTGCTGTGCCCCAGATGGAACAATAATCACTGACCCATCGGCAAGAGCATATTCATTGCCATCGATGATGCATTTCCCCTCTCCTTTTTCAAAACGGAAGAATTGGTCGTTTTCCGGATGAACCTCCGATCCTATCTCTTCTCCCGGCTTGAGACTCATCAAGACGAGCTGGCTGTGTGCTCCAGTATATAAAACTTTGCGAAAATTTGTATTCTCTAATGTGTCTTTTTCTATGTTTGCGTTGTATCCTTTTTTCATATATTTTTATATTAAATTAATAAGCTAACTTATAACCTGCCAATTATAACACATTAAACACAACCTCACCCCTTTCCCCTCTCCATAATTAAATTATGGAGAGGGGTGGATGCAGTAGCAGACGGGGTGAGGTGAATTTTAATCTTTTATTTTTAAAAGAAAATAAATTTATTTATTGCACTATTATAGACTCTATATGGTTTAGGCCCAACAAAAGACTTACCGTTTATAAATATAGTCGGTGTACCATAAAGATTTGTCTTGTTTAATTCTGCAATCTCCATATCCATCATGTTTTTCGTTTCAGTACTATTAGCAAGTTCATTTACCTTTTTTACATCAAAATTAAAACTAGCTAAGATAGCATTCAGATTTGCTTTGTCTAAGATATAATCCAAGTCAGCGGTAAATAAATAATCATTCAATTTCCAAAAAGCATCATCGCCATAAATTTTCCTAATTGCATATCCTGCATTTCCCAAAAATGTAGTATCACCCTTGGCTGGATAATGTGCGAAAACATAATTCGCTTGTTTTTTCTCCACTAATCTTTGAATATCCGGATAGGCCTTCCTACTATAATCGCAAGCGTAACAACCGATAAATACAACAGTGTCTTCTGACCCCGTATTTTGTGTTGGAAAGCTGGAAAGTTCCACGCCATTCAATGTTACATTTTTTATTTCATTTTGTGTGATACCACAAGTAGAATCCCCCACCGCCGTAGTCTTGTTGTTTTCCCCCTTAGGGTCAAAAGCGCAAAATCCGCTTTCGTTTAAGCCGTTACAACTTCCATAAACATAAAAATTATATCCACCATTTAAAACATACACAGTACTTCCAATCATCAAGACGAAAAATATCCAGGACAATATTTCATAATGTTTGTTCACCATCTTTGCTAAGAAAGTTGAACGGCTAATTATCTTTGAGAGAATTTTCCCTTTTATTTTATCCTGGAAACCGGTATTGCACGCACGAAAAGTTACCCTACGGAAAATACAGTCAAAGGCTTCTTTAGCAAGGGCTCTGTGTGAAGCACTGAATATCCCCATTATTCCGAAAACAATTAAAGCTATTAGACAAGGCATAAATTTATAGTATTTCTATGATCTTTTTTAAATTAGTAATGAATGCTTCTGCTTCTTCTATCGTGTTATATAAATATAAAGAAACACGGGCGGAATTGTAAATCTTTTTATCTGCAAACCATGAATGTACGCAATGTTGCCCGGAACGAATTTCTATATTTGCCATTTCATCAAGCATTATCACAAATTTGTGCATATCAGTACCTTCAATATAAAAATTAACAATACCAGATCTAAGCTTAGGATCTTCTGGACCAATAATATTTATTCCTGAAATTTTCTTTAATTCTGTCGTTATATAAGAATTCAATTTCAATTCATGTTCAACGATATCTTCAAAATCAAATTGACTTAAATATTTTACCGCCTCCCCCAGCCCGATTATTCCAGCATAATTTTGGAGTCCCGCTTCAAACTTTTCTGGCACGGGAAGCATTTTGTAACTATCATAAGTAGAAAATTCTACTGTGTCCCCACCCACCAAAAATGGAGAAAGTTTTTCCAAAAGTTTGCTTTTGCCGTAGAAAACTCCTGTACCTGTGGGTCCAAACATTTTGTGTCCAGAGAAGGCCAAGAAATCTACGTCTAAATCCTGCACATCTATCTTTCTATGGGGAATGCTTTGCGCGGCATCCAAACAAACCAAGGCGTTGTTTTGATGCGCAATTTCTATTATTTCTTTCGCGGGATTCGTAACTCCGTCAAGATTTGAAGTATGCACAATAGAAACAAGTTTTACCCCAGAAATTAATTTAGAAAAATTATCCAAATTGAAAGTACCGTTAACGTTACTGGAAATTATTTTTACCACAATGCC
The DNA here is from genome assembly GCA_001787205.1 of Candidatus Nomurabacteria bacterium RIFOXYB1_FULL_39_16. Taxonomy (GTDB): domain Bacteria; phylum Patescibacteriota; class Minisyncoccia; order Phycocordibacterales; family UBA9973; genus UBA9973. The sequence continues at coordinate 86,071 of MFWB01000008.1, read as the reverse complement.
CACTCTGTCCCGAAGGAGTAACCAGGGCACCAAATTTGAATTGTGTTCTTTGTCGGAAACCAAAACCACATCCCCCTTCACAAGCCCAAAAGAATTCGCAAGTAAGTTTATTCCCTCTGTCGTATTGCGTGTGAAAATTATTTCATCTAGATTTTTAGCATTTATAAATTTAGCGACAAGCTCCCTCGCCTCTTTTACTTTTTTAGTAACGGTGCTTCCTAGTTTATGCAAACTTCTATCACAAGCTGGAAAATTGAAATAATAATCGTTCATAGCCTCTACGACACTATTCGGCTTCAAACTCATACAAGCGCTGTCCAAATACATAGGAATTTTTCCATCTTTTTTGCTTAAAATATTAAAATCAGCCCTTATTTTGTGTGTGTTTAACATAAATTGTACTAGCTATTATAACATAAAAACTCCCCTCGCGTGAGGGGAGTTTTTATTATTTAAGGATCTAGTCAGCCACAGCATTCATCACTTCTCTCGTTTTTGGACCAACCACACCATCCGACTTAAGATTATTTTCTACTTGGAATCTTTTTACTGCAGCAACCGTATTTGGACCCATTTTGCCATCTTCTACTAAGTTAGTATTTAATTTATTATTCAAAAATACCTGAAGTTCTCTGACTTCTTCACCAGTACTTCCTTTTTTAAGAATAGTATCATCTAGATTATTTATTATTGGAGGCGTTGGAGATCTTGGAGCAGTAGGAGGATTAAAATTATATGAGGTTGTGGTAGTAACCCCACCAGAACTATTTACACATAATGAACCAGCTGAAGTTTGATAAACAGTTCCTCCAGGACAATTTGGGTCCTCTACAGCAGTAGGGTAAGTAGGATAAAATGGAACACCTCCATTATAATTGGAGGGAGCATTAGAGATAGCGCCACTACTTGAAAAACTATTTTTATCAAATTTCCAAACAAGAAATGCTCCATGTTCATCGATCGTGTACATATAGGTCTCCCCATTCTTTATTAAAGAAGTGGCACGAAGAATTTGTTTCATAGATGAGATAGACGCATCAGCTATATTTCTGACTTTACCTGTTTTCAAATCATCAAATGAATATACTAGAATCTTTGGTGTGTAAACAGAGCTCCCTGCTGCATTTGGAGTACTTATAAACACTGCCAAAAAATCTTTCCCAGAAACATGAATCGGCACAACACTTTTTATATCCCCTCCTTCGCTAATCAATCCCTTTCCTATTATTGGAATTAATTTTTTACCTGCTTCATCTAAACCATAGAGATAAAAAGTTCTCTTGGACTCCCACATTATCCGATTATATTCAGACATTGGAGATGATGGTGCCTTTTCTCTCGCTGCTGCAAAAGCATATTTACCAGTTGGAGTTTCAAACCCATAGATTATCGCACTCTCCGCATCAAGACTTTCCAATCCAGATAAATTTGTCATCCCTAATGCACTTTTCTTTTCCAAAGAATAAATTGAAAGATCACTGAGTTTATAGTCCTTGCCCCCCAACGCAATCTGTGGAGTATTTTTACCCCCATTGCCTAAAACCGCAACATAATCAGGGCTCTCGCCATCCAAGGCGCGAATTACTGCCGTTGGAGTCCCATAATCAGCAATCTGGGGAACGTTCGTTGGAATAGAATCCGGAATAAAAATATCTCCACTGGTTTTAAAATCAGAAACCTTCTCAAATCGATTACCGGGATCATTCTTATAAATACTTCTTATTAAGAATGTATCTGAACTTGAATCAGCAATTATAAAATCTCCCGTAGGACTAAGTTCTGTCTCTCCTGCCGGATCAGAAATAAGTGTTTTTGCAATATAAGGACTCTTTGAGGCCATAAAAAGATCTCCTCTCAACCATGTAATGAATGAAAGATTTCCATCTCTACTCATACCAAGGGAAGTCGGACGAACACCATGACCAAAAACTCTATCAGCTTGATTTATCATTGCCCCCCTTTCTGCTTTTTGGGGATTTAATGGGTCGCTTAAGTCAATCTTTGTCGCATACCATTGCTCATAATCCACATCACCAGCCTGGCAGTTTTCTTGCCCATTACAATAAATACCTATCATTTCATCAGCAACTAAAAATGGAGTCCTACCATAAACAATATCCATGTGGGAAAATCCTGGGTTTTCTCTCCTGAAATCACTTACCACCAATTTTACACGTTTCAAAATTGAAGGTATTACTGAATTTATAACAGTAGGCATATCAGAGTTCGTATAATTTAAATCTGTGCCATTTAGATAAAAAATCTTACTATTCATAAGATCTGCACGCCAAACACATGTGATATCATAAGCATCACAAAAAGTATAATCACTTGGAGCGAAGCTCAATACCACTCTATTTTTACCAGAAGGAACCCTTCCTACAATATCTAGGTCCAAAGTTCCTTTTATAGTACCACCAGAAGAAATAGAATCTGAATCCATTTTTAAAGTGGCATTCACACCAGGAGGAACATCCATCAAAGTAACAGATACTTTTCCGGAATAACCACCGGAATTATTTAAGGTAATATTATATTTTAACTTATCTCCTTTTTTTACATTAATCTCAGAAGGTGAATCTGGGCTCAAAACCAATTGAATGGGAGATTCTTTGGGATTCGCAGCTTGAGTATTTTTAACATTAAAAACTAACGCACTCACAATTAAAACCATAATGACCCCTACTAAAAAATAAATTTTTTTCTTCATAAGTTAAGTATAACAAATAATACTAATAATAAAACTACTCCGCCACAGCATTCATTAATGCTTTCGTCTTCGCACCTACTAACCCATCAGAAACAAGGCCATTGTCACTTTGCCATTTCTTGATTACAGCAATAGTCTTTGGTCCTAGTTTTCCATCTATTACTAGACCTAGATTTAATTTGTTATTTAAAAATCTTTGAAGTTCTCTGACCGCTTCACCAGTACTTCCACTTCGGAGTGTCGTGGTACCGAAGTTGTATATTGGAGGACCCATAAATTCAATATTTTTATTACATTTTTTTCCAGTTAAAGAATCGTACGTGTCTCCAGCAGAACACCCTTGTATAGGAGTACCACCAAAATTATATTCAGTTGTAGTCGTAACACCACCAGAAGTGGTAACGCACAGCTTCCCTGCTGATGTTTCATATACGGTTCCTCCGGGACAGTTTGCATCTTCGTTTGTAGTAGGTGGAGTAGGATAAACTGGAGTACCACCCGTATTTCCTCCTGTATTAGAACCACCTGTGTTGGAAAAGGTATATGGTTCAAATTTCCAGACATTTATATTTTGACCAGCACCACTATTACGTGAAGTGTAAACATATGTTATTCCATCTTTAGAAAAAGAACCCGCTCCTCCATTTTCTACAAGAACATTACCCAACTCATTTACAACAGGTTTAGGAGAATTTACAAGTATGTCTATCCACTTACCAGAAGCAATATCAGAAAATAAAAATGCCTGTATTCCCTTTGTGTTAAAGGAAATTAGACCAATGTTTCCATTCCCCATATCAAAACCACTTAAGGTAGCATCAAAAAAACGTCCATATTTTGATGTGTATTCAGAATAGGAAGCATCTTTAATAACCCAAGTTATCTTTTTATTTATATATTCCAATTTAAAAAGATTCACCCCACTAGAACCCAGAGTAAAAATATAAATTCCACCAGGAAAAGAAATTTTTGCATCCCCATGAAAATTAATTTTTTCATGCCCGGCTGGCATACTTAACTTTGCTATGGGTTCAGGTTCATTAATTGAAAAAAGTAAAATATCATTATTTGGTGGCTGAATATGTCCAGTATCATCATGTGCACTTACTGCTATATATGAACCATCACCTAATATCATTTTTTTTCCAAAAAATTCATAATCGTTAAAATTGGGGAAGCCATCTGGTATGGGTGCCTCTATATCATCTGGATTAGTTATGTTCATAACACCCCTATCATAAAGAAGGAGATAATTTGAATTATATTTCACAATATCCATAAAAGAACTACTATCTAAAAAATCCCCATTCAATACAGTTTTACCCTTTGTTGGTGTACGTATGGCAAGCACGCCATAATTAGTCTTTACAGCACTGTATTTTCCATCTTTACTTATTGCAGACAAAACAGGTGTAGTCATCCCATGCTCTCCCCTCACGGAATCAGAAGAGACTGTAACAACTCCAGAATTAGAAAAAACAGGATTCATCGGATCAATTAAGGTAAAAGAAGTCGGAGTTATCCTACTGTAAGTGGAACGCATAAGATCTCCACCAAATAAAATAGGTGAAGAACCAGCATAATCTATTACCTTAAGACCGTTGACACCACTAAATCCATATCGGCAACCCCCTCCAGATCCTGTACCATACATATTTGCTTGTATACACCCAGACTCTGGAAAAATTAGGGGATTTAACGCCTCAACTTCAGTGAGTTTTACTTTACCCAAGGAATTGTTGATGACTGGCAATGTTATATTTCCTATAGTTGCACACTCCGTTTCAAAAATATCTGAAGTTACCGTATAACTTCCTCCAGAAAAATTAGGGCCAGTTTTTACGACAATTTGAGAATTTCCATTCCATCTCCCTCCTGAAATTTTTATATTTGGAAATAGTGGCGCCACAGAAATGTTTGGATTATTGGAAATTCCAGCTATTTCTATCAATCCACTCACTATAGGCATGGTGCTTGTAGGAAGTTTAAAATTTAAAACTGCACTGCTATTTGGTGGCAAAGAAATATCTGGAATACTGCAATCCGTCGAGCCAGAAAAACCGCCACCAGTCGCTACCCCTGTCACATTCAAAGAGATAGTCGCTATATCTAAGACCTCGGGAGCTCCCCCACCAGGAGAACCTCCGACAGGAGCACCCTTTGAACAATTCACTTTAAAAGTCTGACCACCTGCTTCAGCAAAATTTTGAGCATAAACTTTAAAATTTACAGAACTTGAACCCACTGGGATAACCTTCCCAGGACCCAAATCAGAATATAATCCATTTGAAAAATTCGTCGCAGAAACATAGACATAATCTGAAGAAGTAGATGGAACGTTTGAATTAACAATAAAACTAAGCTCACCATTTTGTGCGATACTGCCACTTGCAGGAGTCACAGAACAAAGGGCAGAACCAGTGGAGGCTGCATTAACATAAGTTGAAAACACAAATAAGCTAAAAATACCTAGTATAGGTACTACTAAAATTTTAGTAAAATTTCTCATATATTTTATAAATTAATGCTAAATTAACAACGCCCCAACACTATATAATTATATCACATATTTGCCCAATTTTGTTCTTTTTATAGAGAAGGCTAACGCTCCTATGTCCAAGATATTACCCAGGGAATTTGCTATCCCCCTCACATAAGTGCCACTACTACATTTTACCTTTAAATTAGCTATATAAAACTTCCCTTTTTGTAATTTCAATTCTTTTTTCCAAATTTTAAGAACTTCATCTTGCCTAAAATCTCCCCGCACTTTTTTTATCCTTTTTTCTATATTTTTTAATAATTTTTCATTATTTATTTCTACTATTTTATCTAATTTTATTTTTTTAACAAAAATTTTCTTCTCTGGAATTTTTACTTTTTTATTCATCCTAGCATATGTAAATAGTGGCTTACCATTTACTGTCTTTGAAGAATACATCGGATACTTTTGAATTATTTCTCCTAGAAAATTTTTTAGATTCTCTTTTATTTTTTTCTTTAAATCTCTTTTACTTAATTCCACTAATTCTCTCTTAATAACCTTACCCAAAATATCATAAGTATCCGTACTAAAACCAAAAAGAACTTGAAAAGTGTACTCTTTTTCTAGGGCTAAATACTTTTCTTTATTTTTTGTTTCTTCCCCAAGAAGTATCAACAATAGTCCACTAGCCATAGGATCCAGACGTCCAGCATAAGTCATTTTGATATCCTTATATTTTGACCCACTCTTTTGACGAAAACACTCTAAAGCTTCAAGCGGAGTCTCCCCTTCTTTTTTATTTAGAAGAATTACTTTTTTCACGTTGCGGAGGGTAGGAGATTCGAACTCCTGGTGGATTGCTCCACACACGCTTTCCAAGCGTGCGCACTAGACCGCTATGCGAACCCTCCAACTGAACTATCCTAGCATATTTAAAAAATTTTTCTCATCCAAAACTTTTACCCCCAACTTTTCAGCATTCTTGAGTTTAGACCCTGGATCCTCTCCCACCACAACATATGAAGTATTTTTGGAGACAGAACCAACAATTTTGCCACCCAAGGCGAGAATTCTTTCTTTGGCAATCTCACGTGACATCGTAGAGAGAGTGCCCGTCAGAACGAAATTCAGTCCGGCGAATTTGCCAGCTTTTCTCTTTTCCGTTTTTTCTACTACTACTCCATTCTCTTGTAATTTTTTTATAAAATTTAAATTATTTTTGTCATTGAAAAAGTCTCTGACGCTTTTAGAAACCGCTGGGCCGATATTCTCAATGTCATCTATTTCAGCAAGGACTCCCCTTGCTGAATTTATTAATTTTTCTAAGGTGCCGAAATGGCACGCTAAATCTCGCGCAGTCTCCTCTCCTATATGGAGAACACCGAGCGCCCAGAGAAAACGCGCAAATGAGATCCTTTTCTTGTTTTCTATTTCATTGATTATATTTTCCGCTGATTTTTCTCCGAAACGTTCCAGTGGCGCAATGTCTTCTTTGGTAAGAGTGAAAATGTCCGCCGCATCGGTGATAAGCCCCTCATCTTTAAATCTGCGTAAAATCTTCGGCCCTAATTCGTAAATTTCAAAAACAGAAACAAAATGTTCCAGATACCTTTCATTTTTAGCGGAGCATTTTTGATTGATACAATAATAGGCGACAGAAATACCACCTCGCCCTTCGGGCACTCCTCCTTCAAAAGGAGGAGAGGATATTCGTATTTTCCTCCCCTCCTTGTTGAGGAGGGGCTTCGGGGTGGTGATTTTTTTTTCTACGTTTCCCCCACAGGCCGGACAAACTTCTGGTATCTTAAATTTCTTTTCTTTACCCGTACGCATACGAATAAGCACCTCTACCACCTTCGGAATAACATCTCCCGCTTTCTCTATCACCACAGTATCCCCTATTTTTAAGTCTAGGCGTTCTATCTGGTCAAAGTTGTGCAGAGTAGCCTTAGACACTCGGGAGCCCGCCACCAGAGTGGGTTCAAAGATAGCCAACGGGGTAAGCACACCTGTTCTTCCCACGTTTACTTTTATATTTTTTACTATCGTAGTGGCCCTCTCCGCAGGATATTTAAAGGCTGCCATATAGCGCGGGGCCTTGCCTACAACACCCAAGACTTCTTGCCATTTCAAATCATCAACGGATATCACTACACCATCTGTACCATAAGGAAAGTCGGATCGGATTTTTTCAAATTTTCTTATAAAACTTAGAACCTCGTCCAGATTTTTACATAAAGCATCATTCGTATCTACTTGAAAACCCAAATCTTTTAGATACTTGTGTTTATCGGAATGCTTTGACATATTTATTCCACCCGAAACTTCCGCTATATCATAAGCGAAAAAGTCCAGCTTTCTTTCGGCTGATAATTTCGGGTCCAGCTGGCGCAAGCTTCCCGCCGCTGCATTCCTGGTATTAGCAAAAAGCATTTTACCTTCTTTCTCATTGACAAGGTTTAACCTTGTCAAGGTTTTCTTGGACATAACTGCTTCGCCTCTAACTTCTAAGAATTTTGGCAAAGACCCCCTCCCAACCTCCCCCTTGGCAGGGGGAGGAGTTAATACAAGAGGAATAGAATGTATTGTCTTCAAATTCTCTGTGATGTCTTCCCCAATAAAACCGTCCCCCCTAGTAGCCCCTCGAATAAACTTACCATCTTCATAAATAAGAGAAACAGCTAGTCCATCAAATTTCACTTCACAAAAGAAGTCCAGCGAAGGCGCACGATTACCAGCTAATTTTTTAATCCTCTCTCCCCATTCCCGCAATTCTTCCACACTAAAAACATCATTGAGCGAGAGCATCCTGATGCTGTGCTTTACTTTTACAAATTTATCTAGTGGCCTACCAGCCACTCTGTTTTCCCCTGCATTCAAATCATTAAGCTTATTTATTTCAGGATGTTTTTTTAAAAGCTCTTTAAGTTCGCGAGAAAGAGATTCGTAGACGTCATCCGTAACGTTGGGAGCATTTTCTGTATGGTAGGCATCCCTCAGCCTTGCGATTTCATTTCGCAATTTTTGTATTCTTTTTTGATCCCTTGTTTTATTATCCATACCAAAAATTAATAAGATACTTCAATCTCGCGTTCTACTCTGTCAGAATTTTCTGACCCGCAGGTAATGGCATCACCCACATTGTATCCCTTTGAAATTATCTTTGTTGTCGTAAATGGAGGATTGGTGGTAATATCTTTGGTTGTTTCCACAATAGCGCAACTTTGCCCTTCACTTCCTAATTCTGTAAAAACATCCTGCCAGATGTGTTCAGTTTCTGGGGGAACTAATACATAACTACTACCAGTAGATTTGTCGTTAAAAAGCACATATTCAATACCAGTATCAGCGGCAAAAAATGCTTCATTTGTCTTTTGGGCAGAGGTGCTAAATTTCATCTCTCCTGTGGAAATATTAACCACCCCTAGAGCAATAGCCAAAAGAATACTGGAGAGAGTAACGGCAAAAAGTATCACAAATCCTTTATTCTTTTTTATATTTTCTTTAATCATATTACTCCGCCCAATTAAATAAATTCTCAGAGAAAGTTACACTGCGTTCGCCGGAACCCTGCATCCAAGAAACGGTTGAAAAAACTTTTATCTCATCATCACTTATACGATCCGTGTGTATCGTGCGCACAAAACCGGAATCATCCCCTAATGAATTGGTGTTGTAATTTCCATTGTCTTCGTATAGCTTACATTGCTCATCGTGAGTTGCGCACACAAACACGTCGGGAGAAAGCAAGGTGTTGTCAAATCCACATTCGCTAGTTGAGCCACACGGAGATAATTTGGGTTTAAAAGCATCCCAACCTCCGGGAATGGTATATAAAACATAAGTATCTCGCATATTTCTGACATATTCAATGCCCTCCTGCGCGAGATATTCGGCTATTATTTTTCTCTTCGCATAGTTGGTATCTGAGATTCCTTGGGATAAAACAGCCATCAAGCCCAGCATTGAGACAGTAAAAATTGAAATAGCAACGAGAGTTTCTACTAATGTGAACGCTTTATTGGTTTTTTTAAAAAATCTATGCATTTGCTCGTAATTTGTAATTAATAATTCGTAATTATTTTTAGATATCTACGGCCCTCTGAGATACCGAAGTCTGGATAGAAAACGGCGTAACTATATCTTCTCTGTATGTTATCGTTCCAACCAGTCTAATAATGACAAATGGCTGCCGTCGGTCCGCCCCCACTAATGGAGACTCAGCTCCAATCACGGTAAAACCGGAAGCATCCGGATCAATTACAACCTCCTCGGGAGTCAGTTGGGTATAATTCGCGAGGTCATCATATGGACCGTATGTCGCTTTAAAAATTTTTCCCTCGTTGCTTATATAATAAACCCATTGATCTCCGATACTATTGGTGCCTTTGGGCGGTTCAAAAGCTATGGCCCATCCCCCACCCGCACAACTTTTTGGAACAGATAATTGACCAGTAGAAATGGCGGGAGGCATAGTCTCTCCAAGTATTAGACAATGGTATTTGGACCCGGTTCTTAAATTTCTGGACATATCTTCCGTAATGAAACTCAGGTTATCCATAATGGCACGCATACCCTGTGACTTTTTGTGAATGGCATTGGCGCTCATTAGCGCTCCCATACCCGACATAACGATAATGATAAAAAGAGAAACCGCAATCATCGTTTCTATGATTGTGTATCCCTCGGTCATAGACCTACGGGTGAGACCACTATTTTGTTTGTTAAATTCTTTTATCATAAGATTTAATTTATTTGAATTCTACCCGAAGCATATACCTTTATTAAAGAGGTTGCTCCTTTGGACGAACTGACGGCGATACTGGCATAATTAAGATAAACGGGGTCAATCAAGCCTCCATTGTCTTTTATAACAGCTCCGGAGTTTGGCCTAGAGAAAGTTATGGTCAGATTGTCTAATTTGGGTGCTTCGGGACTGCCCTTCTCCCAATAAACAACCTCTACACGAGAAATATAACTACCTTTTGAAATAGAAATATTATTCAAACATTCACCTATGCAGTCTACCCCATCAAAAGTACCAGAATTATCTGCATCCACAAAGTAAATAAGGCTTTTGGCTTCTCCTTTTGATAAATCAAGTTGTACCCCGTAGGACGGTTTCCAGTCGGTTTTAACCTCCTGTGGAGGCAATGGTAATAAGCCAGACAAAGAATCTTTTTGCGCTTTTACGACTTGGAGAGCGATATCGCTGGCTAAATTTTTGACATCAACATTGGATTGAAAGTCTCCGTAGTTATATATAGCCACGGAAGATAAAACGGAAAAAATGGAAAGAACTACAATCAGTTCCACATAAGTCATACCCTTATTGCAATTACGAATTACGAATTTTAAATTACGAATTTTTTTAATCAACATAAAAATTAAACTAAAACAAATGCAATTCAAAAATAAATGCTAAAAATGCGCCCAGGGCTAAATACGGAGCAAATGGAATCTCGCTTTTCATCCCATAATTTTTCTTAAAAAGAACCAAGAATAACCCGAGGACAGCTCCAATCCAGAAAGCAACCACCGCTCCAGAGAAAACACGTGAAAGTCCGAGCATCCATCCAAGTCCCAAGGCGAGCTTGGCATCTCCCAGCCCCATCCAAGTCCCCTTGGAAACAAACCAAAAGAAAGCGAAGGGCGCGGCAATCAACAACCCTGACAAAAATTCCGAAATGGGAGGCAACTGCGGTCCGAAACCCGCCTGCATAGACAGACCAGAAGCATTAAAGAAAAACAGTCCAAGAAAACCAAGAATGCCGAAAACAAAAGAAAGGGTGTCGGGAATTATTTTATGTTTGAAATCATAAACAGAAATAACCAGAAGCAAAGAAAACATCGCCACGTAATATGCATAAGTAAAGCTAAAAGCTATTGTGTCCAGAAAGAAAATATCTTGAAACTTTAAAAATAAACTGGCAAAAATAATCCCGGTAATGGTCTCCACTATCGGATATTGACTGGATATTTTAGTTTTGCAATTTTTACATCTTCCCCTAAGAAAAATAAAACTGACTACGGGGATAAGTTCATACCAACTCAATTTGTTCCGGCAGGACATACAAGCACTCCGTCCGCCGAAAGATTTCTCCGTGTTAAGACGCAGTATTACAACATTCAAAAAGCTTCCAATAATAAGACCGAAAACGAAGAAAATAAGTGTGACAGCTATTACCATATGAATATTATATCACAAAACCACTCCAAGTCATATGACCTGGAGTGGTTTTAGTATCACAAAAACTTTAGTTACATGCGTTAGCAGTAATAGCAGCAGTAGCCAAAGCACCATCAGTACCCGAGCTTTTACCTGTACTGTCTACACACCAATTGTCTGGTGTAGCTCCTCCCGTTGCTTGGTTGCCAGTCTTGAGTGGAACTGCTATAGCCCATGCTCCACCAGCTACAGTCTGGGAACAACGACCAGCAGCCATCCCGCCACCATTATATGCATTGCCAGCAGCTGTTATGGCATTAGTAATACTTGGGTCTGCAAAAATTGTTCCAGCTGTAGCCGCGCAATTACCTGCTGCAAGCAGAACTGTTCCATAGTTGCCAGCGGTATCATAGAAAAGCTCAGCGGCTGCTCGTGTACCTGATAAGTTTGCTTTAATAGCAGCATCAGCGCCTTTTGCACGTGCTGTGTTGAGTGATGCCAAAACAACAGAAGCTAAGATACCAATAATGGCTACAACCACCAACAACTCAATCAACGTAAAACCCGACTTAAAATTTTTACTTAAATTCTTCATAATAAAATTATGACTATTAATACTAATAATAACTGATAATAAAATTTCGACTTATTTCTTAATACATCTATTATAACAATATGCGTAAAAAAGTTATCCACACCCCCACACCCTAACTAATACTTCCCGCCATATTGTAAATAGGCATCAATACAGACACCAAGAGTAAACCTACTCCAAGTCCTAAAACCACAATCATCACCGGCTCTATCAAGCCCACCAGCGTATCCACCGCATCATCTACTTCCCGTTTATAAAAATCGGTAAGAGTTTTCAATATGGGGCCG
>MFWB01000008.1:35801-73800 GCA_001787205.1 Candidatus Nomurabacteria bacterium RIFOXYB1_FULL_39_16 | reverse complement strand
TAACCATTTGCACCATAATTCCCGGCATTTGTTCTCCGTGTTTTTCAAGCGCCGCAGAAAGAGCGATACCGGACTTTACGCTGTCTGCCACTTCTCCTAGCACTTCTTTATACAATAGACTGCCCACCACTTCCGCGGTTATGTCTATGGACCTGACTATCGGCACGCCCGAAGAAAGCATTGTATTCAAATTGTCCGTTATTCTGGAAAGATAAAGTTTTTTATACAAATTTCCGACAGCCGGAGTGGAGAGACGCAGAGTGTCCAGATATACTTTTCCTTTAGGGGTGGAAGATAGCCTCCAAATCCAAATTCCCAGAAGCACCAAGAAAATCAAAATGAAAAAACCATAGTGAACAAACAAATTTGAAATTCCAATCACTATTTTAGTGAAAAAGGGCACTTCCTGCCCAGAATCCAAAATAATAGAAGAAAGCTTTGGAATCACAACCGTAAACATCAAGGTCATAACGACGAAGAATGTGATAATAACGAAAGCGGGATAAATAAGCGCGTTTCTGGTTTTAGAAGTAAGGGCGTATTGACGATCCAGATAATCCGCCAGGTGTAGGAAAGTTTGATTTAATTTACCGGTCTCCTCTCCCACCTTGACCATATTCACATAAAAATCAGAAAACACATCCGGGTGACGAGAGAGGGCTCCCGAAATGGATATTCCGGCTTGCAAGTCATCGCCAATCTGCGTGAGTTTGCGTCCTAGAAGCTTATTTTCGGTATTGGCGGCAAGCATAGTGAAAGCCTTAAGCGCGGAAACTTGCGCTTCAAACAATGTCGCAATCTGGCGAGAAAGAATCACCACATCTTTCGGCTTCACCTTTTCAAAAAAAGAAATTTCAAAAATTGATTTGGTTTCCGATTCTTCTCTGATAGTGATGACAACCAGACCTCTGCGCTGTAGTCCACTGATGGCAATGTCGCGATTGGGCGCGTCAATTTCCCCTTCCTTATTTACCCCTTTGTCATCTATGGCTTTGTATTTGAATAACATCCCAGTACTAAAATTTTAATTAATAATCTTTATCTTTATGTCCCGTAATCAAAAATTTAGTACGGGACAAGTAATTTTTTAAATTAACCTTTCAAGACCTTTCGGATTAAGCGAATACTGATAAGCGTTTTCAATGGAGATTTCTCCAGCGCGCACAAGCTCAAGCAGTGAGTGGTTGAGGTCTACCATTCCAGACTCCATACCAGTCTCTATGACCACGTCTATCTCGTGTGTGCGTTTCTCGCGAATCAGATTCGCCACGGCGTTATTGTTTAAAAGAAGTTCATAGGCGGGAACAAGCCCTCCTGAAATTCTCGGCACAAGCCTCTGGGAGAAAATACCGAGCAGAGAGGCTGCGAGCTGTCCACGGATTTGATCTTGCTGACTGCCAGGGAATGAATCAATAATTCTATCAATGGTCTGGGAAGCATTGTTGGTGTGTAGAGTTGAGAGCACCAGGTGACCCGTCTCGGCTGCGGTTACGGCTGTTGAAATAGTTTCCGGTGTGCGCATTTCTCCAATCATTATTACGTTGACGTCCTGGCGGAAAACTTCTTTAAGCGCCACGTGAAAGTCCTTAGTATCTATGCCCACTTCCCGCTGGTTAATGATGGATTTGTTCGGAGTATATACGTGTTCAATTGGGTCTTCAATAGTAATAATATTACGCGCTTGTTCATTGTTGATGACATTGATCATAGCTGACAGTGTGGTTGATTTACCTTGCCCCACGGGACCGACACAAAGGAAAAATCCTTGCTTCTTGCGGGCCAAATCCGCTAAAATGGGGGGCAATCTCAACTCAGACATAGTCTCCACTTTCGGCACCAATCTGAAAACTATATTCATTAAACCTTTCTGAAAAAAGGCGTTCCCGCGAAGCCTAGCTTCTCCCCGGAAATCGTAAGAGAAGTCAGCTTCTTGATTTTCTTTAAAAAGGGCAAGCTTCGTCTTGTCGAATATTTCTTCCAAAAAACCCAACATATCTTCCTTCGTTAGAATCGAATGCTTAACCAGAAAAGTAAGTTCCCCTGCCACCCTAATGACTGGCACACGCCCTACACCTAAATGTAGGTCGGAACCATTTTCGTGGATAACATTTAAAATAAGTGTTTCAAGTTCTTTTTTATAATCCATAAATAAGTTAAAGGTTTGTAAAGTTATAAAGTTTGTAAGGTAAATCTAAAAATACTATTTTGGAACAACAACTTTTTTTTCTTCTAAAATTTTTACCACTTGTTCTATGACTTCTGCCGGGGTGGAATTTGCTTTCACGATGTATCCGGCCACACCCAACCTTTTACCCTCATCTATGTCTTTCTGTTCGCTCTTATTAGAGAGAATTATTTTTGTACAACTGGGGCAAATATTCTTTGTATTAAGCTCCTCCAGCACTTCAAAACCGTTCATCTCCGGCATAATTATATCCATCAGCATCACCTCGGGACAAAGTCCTCCTTTTAATTTCTCCAGGGCATGTATGCCACTTGCTGCCGTATACACTTCAAAATTATTCTGACTGAACTTCAGAGCATACATATCTAAAAGAAAATTATCATCATCTACTATTAAAATTTTTCTTTTATTTCCTTCCATATGTTTCCCCTGTCTTAATTATACTATAAAACAAGCTTTCAAACTACTCTTTTTCATTGTTGAAATTGTACACTTCAGTAAAAGGAATTATACCGTCTAGAGCCTTTAGCATTGCGTCTTCTCTCATCATAAGCATTCCCTTATTGCGGGCAGATTTATAGATAGCTCCATCGGTCGGGTCTTTCAAAATCACAGATTGCATTTCTTTGTCTATTTTGAACATTTCAAAAACCGCGATACGACCCCTCGTGCCGGAAGGACATTCCCCTGACGGAACGGTTTCGTACATTTCCTTTTTCATAGAAAGGTCCTTTTTAAACTCTGCCGGCAAATCTTTCATCTGTTCTTCAATCTGTTTCAAGACTCCGGGGTCAATAGGCACAAGCTTGCGAGATGATGGACAAGTCAATCGAGCGAGACGTTGCGCGATTGATACGATAAGGGTCGGCGCTATCAAATATGGGTCAACTCCCATATCCACCAAACGAGGGACAGCTCCGATAGCGTTGTTAGTGTGTAGAGTGGAGATCACCAAGTGTCCAGTTAGAGCTGCCTGAATAGCCAATTGCGCGGTTTCTTTATCGCGGATTTCTCCGACCATAATGATGTCCGGGTCCTGACGAAGAATGGAGCGAAGGCCGGAAGCAAAAGTGTAACCTATCTCCGGCATCATCTGAGATTGGTTTATATCTGGCATATGATACTCCACCGGATCTTCCAAGGAAACGATGTTGCTTTTTTCTTTATCTAATTCATTCATTATTGAGTAAAGTGTAGTGGACTTTCCGGAGCCCGTCGGTCCTGTTACCAGGATAAGTCCGTACGGTTTTTTGATAGCTTCTCTGATTATGTTTAAATTCATTTCCGACAATCCTAGCTGATCTAATGGTTTTACTCCTTTTTCTGAATCAAGAATACGCATCACGACTTTTTCCCCATAATATGCGGGCATAGTGGAAACACGGAAATCAATTTTTCTTCCGTCAATGCTGGTACTAAAGGACCCATCCTGTGGTTTGCGCTTCTCATCCAGACGCAGTTTGGCAAGAATTTTTATACGCGCCACAATACCGCCATAGACATTGGGAGGCAAGACTATAGAGGTGTGCAGTTCACCGTCCACCCGGAAACGCACTTTTACTTTTTCTCCCGTGAATTCAATATGTATATCGGAAGCGCCCCCCTCTATGGCATTACGCAAGACGACAGCGACAATCTTTATCACTGGCGCGTCTTCCACAATTTTCGCTTCTTCTCCCGGTTTAATGTTTTTTATTTCTTTACTGAGATTTTCTTCGCTTAAATTTTTAACATCAGCCATTTCTTCCTGACTGAGTTCATTTAAGGCTTCTTCCACCTGGCTACCGAGCCCTTTATAAGTCTGCATAACGCCCTCATAATCGCTCTTGGTAATAAGAAAAACTTTAAAAGGAAGGCCAATTTTGGTGGAAATAAATTGAAGGGCATCCATAGCTTGGATGTTCTCCGGATCCATTACTCCGACTTCCAGCACCCCCTCTCTCAATTCAATCGGCACAAAACGGTAGTGTAGGGCCGAATCTTCCGAGATATATTTGAGAACACTGAAAGACATATCCTCTGAATTTACTTTCCTTATCGGAATACCAAGATACTCTCCTTTTGCTTCAAGAATTTTTTCTTCCGAAATACCGGATTCAAGGAGTGCTTCCTCAATGTTTCCGTTGTATTCCTCTTTGGCGTGGTTTTTGATTTCGCCTATTTGACTACTTTCTATCACCCCCTTTTTAACTAATGCTTCTAAAAAACTCATAATTAAAGTGTGTTAAGGCTGAACGGGATCTGGGATGGTATTTGGAGGTGTTGTGGGAGGAACTGTTGTTGGAGAAACTGGAGAGGTGGGTGTAGTCGGCATCGTGACAGCATCGTTGCCAAACTTCGCAAACGGATTCGGTCTGCCTTCGTTTCCATCTGGGATAAGCACAATACTGGAATCGCGCAAAGTAAGGAACGCTGGATCGGATAAAATAGCGTCGTCTAATTTTATATTTTTAACATTCAACAACAGAGCAAGAAAATCTTTAGCAACCAAAGGAGCTACTACCTGCGAATTGGCGGGAGAACCTCCTACGTCCGGCAATGTCGTGGTAGATGGCGATACTACCAAATTTTCCTCTTCGGGAGATGGCCTAATAAAAAAAATATATATCAGGACAAAAGTTGCTGCGATGGCTGTGAATATTATGATGTTTTTGATTTTTGGCATATTTTTATTCTTGATTTTAATTTTTTAGCCAATAAGTCTTAATCTTGAAATCGTATTTGTAAACTTCTGTGGAAACCGTTTTGGAGCTGGGGTTGGAACTGGCGCCGACTATGTTGTTGGACGAAAAGATGATTGAAGACATATCTACAATTCTAAGGTTATTTTCAAGATCTTTGGTAAAATTAATGAAATTATTATAGGTGCCGGTGGTTGAGAAGGATAAATCAAAAATTCCGTAATCTTTGGGACTTGTCTTGGTGGCTCCACCTCCTTGGATGGCAGCACTACCCGTAGCGGCAGCTCCAGCGTCTGTCGTGTCGTATTTCACATCTTTCAACACCATGCCGTAAGGCAGAGCTATCTGTTCTATTTCTAAAATCAAACGTATGTTATCAACGTTTTCCGGCAAAAGCTTTGCTATTTTGGTTAAATTTTCCGGATTAATGGCGTTATATTTGGCGGTCAATTTGTCTCGTTCGTTTTCAAGCGCCTTGGAATTATCAAGCGCTTCGTTGTAGGAAGCGACCTCCCCTCTCAAAACTGAGATTTCGTTGTAGATAGGATTGGCAAACACGAAAAAGAGAGTGATAGATATTGCTATTAAGATGATTGGCATTATAAATCTCATCATAAAAGTTTAGCTCTCCGTTAAAAGTGTCTGCTTATAATTAACAAAACTCGGGTCAACCGAAAACTCCAAGTCAAAAATAACACTGCCGTTGTTATCCAGCGTTAAATTGGAAAAGACGGGATCAATAAAATTCTTATTCTTTGAAAACAAATCGGACTGAAGCGCGATGGAACGGTAGCCTATTGCCTGTCCGGACATTTTGACTTTCACCGGAGCGTTCTTCTCTGTTCCGAGCTCATAGCTGAAATCCGTATAACGAACAGTCTTCATCGTAAGCTTTTCAAGCGCGCTAAAAATCGGAGTGGTTGCTATATGTTTGGATAAAATTTCGCTCGATGCGCGCAGACGCTTGTCTAAAACTTGCAGTTCCGCTATCTTGGCGGGCTCAAAGCGATTCTTGGCAAGGTTCAAGGTCTTTTCCATTTCCGTAATATTATTTTTCATAACCCCTTTATAGAAATACAAACCACCCGTGGCAAGAAGCACGGCGAACAAAACAAACAAGGAGATTATCAGAAAAATACTGACCGGCTGCGACGAAGAAGTACGCTCTTTGACGATAGGCTTCTGAGGTATAAATGATGTTTGAAAATTCTGCTCCATTTTCTTTATTCTATTATCTCACTTATTGTAATTTTCGCAATGCCAAACCGAGAGCAACTGCGAATTCTGGACCCATAGAGAGAAGCACCTTTTCTAGAAATGCCGGCGCGCCAACTTTGGAGAACGGATGGCCGATTTCTATCTCCGCTCTGAAATTATTTATGGCTACTTCTTTCAATCCTTTTAAGAGAGCTCCCCCACCCGTGAATATCACTTTGCTGATGGTCCGATTGTCTTTCTTCTCATATCCTAATAATACATTATTCATCTCGGAAAAGATATAATCTACGTGCACCTTGATGATATCAGCCAGACTCTTCTCCACAGGATTACCAAAAAGGCCGAATTCCTTTTTCATTTTTTCCGCATCAGCAAAAGGAACACTTAAAGATTTGGAAATGGCGTT
Source organism: Candidatus Nomurabacteria bacterium RIFOXYB1_FULL_39_16 (assembly GCA_001787205.1). Lineage (GTDB taxonomy): Bacteria > Patescibacteriota > Minisyncoccia > Phycocordibacterales > UBA9973 > UBA9973. The sequence continues at coordinate 67,310 of MFWB01000008.1, read as the reverse complement.
GGTGATATCTGCTCCTCCCCTATCTATGGTGTGATAATTTTTAATCATACCGAATTCAACGATAGAGAGCTTGGTGGAAGACGCGCCGAAGTCCACCAATAAAACCGGGGAGAGCTCGTGTTCAAAATTTGCCCGAATGGAGGAGAATACTTCGATTTCCAAAAAGGAAGCCGACAGTTTACTCTCCGAAACAATAGAGCGATATCTCGCCACCGCATCATTCTGCGTAGCGACGACCAGCACAGTCGTCTTGCCTTTGTCGCTCCCCGCCGATTCCGCGTTATTCATTTCTTCAAAAGAAGCTTCTTTCTTCGGCAAGATAAAATAATCAATTGAAACCTCGGTTATCGGAACCGGAATATATTTACGAGCTTCAGTAGGAACAATGGTGGCTATGTCAGAGTCTCCCACTTGTGGAGGGAGCTCTAAGGTAAAAATCAAACTTGACTGGGCCGGGATAGATAGGGCAAGAGATTTATTGCTGACGTCGGACTGCTTGAGTACCTCAAGTAGAGCCAGGGCTGTCTTGTCCACCGGCAGGTTGGTAACGCGCCCTGCTTCAACTTCCGCATAAGGGCCGAGAGCTATGGCGCCGTATGTTTCAAGTACAGCCTTGCCTCCTTTTTTCTTGATTTCCACCACTTTAATAGCGGAAGAACCGATGTCCACCCCGACAGCGCTGTCTATACTATTACTCCCAATTTTGTTAAAACCCGAAAAAAGATTTTTAAATAAATTGCTCATTTTAATCTGTGCTAAAATTATATCATAAATGCGATTTTTAAACACCATATTGGACATAGTTTTCCCCGCCAGATGCGTATTGTGCGGTAAAACAGGGGTTGATTTATGCAGAGAGTGCCTGAAGGACGCTAGAGGAGCAGAAAGAGAGAGCGCGAAGTGGATTTTCCCCCTTTATGACTATCGTGACAAATCTATCAAAAAGTCACTCTGGCTTCTGAAATATAAGGGAAGAAAAAGGCTGGCGAGCGTCTTTGCGGAGAATATTTATGAGAAAATTCTGGAAGAGTTATCAGAGTTATCTGTAATGGAAAACTTCATAGATGCTATTTTGATTCCTATCCCCCTCTCGCGGAAAAGATATCGGGAACGGGGATTTAACCAGGCAGAACTGATTTGTCAGGAAATAATAGAAATAAATAAAAAAACCAATCTACGCGATAGCGTAGATACAAATACACATTTCAGTGATAGCGTAAATATGCAATTAGAAAATAATATTTTAATCAAACCGAAGGACACTTTGCATCAAGCGCATATCAAGGACCGTAGTACCAGATTGAAAAATATGGTCGGCACGTTTGCGATAAAAAATGAAGCGAAGAGTACAGATTTAATAAAAGGAAAAAATGTAATTCTGATAGACGACATCACCACCACCGGCGCCACTTTAAGCGAAGCCAGGAAAGTTTTAAGGCAAGCTGGTGCACGAAAAGTGATTGCCTTCACAGTGGCGCACTAGAATATATTTTTGTATACTACCTTCTATGAGACATTGTAAAGATTGTGAACCGGCGCAGGAAATACACATAGTAGCTTATCTGTCCGTTGTTTTTGGATGGCTGGACCAGCCACTTTTTGACTTAATGGAAATGATTTTCAAGAACACCGCGGAAGCTATTTCCAATAAAATTTCCCTCCCCTTTTTCAAATTAATGATTTTTTTAAAGCTCGGATACTACAGCGACGAACCAGATGCAAAAGACACCTGGAGGACAAAATGTTTCTGGGAAGAGGCCAAGAAACGCGGAATAAAAATGCGCGAGTTTCATCTAGGCCCCATTAGAGACGGTTTCGTGGCGGAATATAAGGGCCCCGCAAACGGGGTAAACAAGACTATTCTTTTTGACGGCTTGCCTCGTCCGGGATTTAAAGAATCCGCCGCGCTCAAGTGGATGGACAACAAAGGCACGATGAAAATAAAATTTTTGAAAGAAGGCTTCCCGGTGGCGGCTGGCGGAGTAGCTTTTACCAAGAGAACCGCGCTCAAAATTTTTAACGGAATACAAAAACCCATAAAAAGACCTGTGATTACCAAGCCAAACCTGGGATCCAGAAGCAGACACACGATGATTCATATAAATACCGAGGAAGGGCTGATGGTGGGCTTCAAAAAAGCGAAGAAACTCTCCCCGCTCGTCGTGATTGAAGAAGAACTGCGCGGATACCTCTTTCGTGGAACCTTAATAGGTGGAAAATTAGTCGGCGTGGTCAAGCGCGACCAGCCGGAAGTAAAAGGCGACGGAGTTCACACCTTGCACGAACTTTTAGATGAAGAAAATAAAAGACCTGAACGCGGGGGGCCTATTTTTCATCAGATATCCATAGATAAAGAGGCTCTAGAAGAACTAAAAAGACAAAAAATAAATTTAGAAGATATCCCAGAGAAAGGACGCACTGTGACTTTTTCACAAAAAACCAGTCGAAGTTGTGGCGGAACTACCACAGAAGTAACGGATATTATTCACCCTGAAAACAAAGAAATGCTGGAAAAAGTCGGCGCCTTTCTGAAAGACCCGTTGGTGGGAGTAGACTTCATCATTGAAGACGTCACAAAATCTTGGAAAGAAGAACGGCACTGCGGAATCATTGAGTGCAACAGTTTGCCATTTATTGACCTGCATCATTATGTAATGTTCGGGAAACCCCAAAATGTCGCAGGCCGTCTCTGGGACTTGGTTTTACCTGAATCTAAATCCTAGATATCGTAATCTCCGACTTTGGATCAAAGGCATTCGGATCCATTTTTAAATTTGAAATATGTTTTTCTTGTGTCACGTAAGAACCCAAGAATTTCAAAAAGTCTTCTCTTTTATTTATCTCTCCTTTTTCTTCCAAGTGCTCAAGAGGATGCGCTTCCGGGGTTAATTCAAAATGTCCGCAGATTTCTCCGTCTTTGTAAACCCGCAGATGATACTGGTCTTCGAAATCCGTTAACTTTCTCCAGCTTAAAACTTGGTCTTCATCTATCCAAGCGATGAAATGGTTACCGAAACCCCATTTGTCATGAAGGTGACTTTTTAATTCCATTAAAGTCTTCCCGGGAGCCAGCCACCCTATGTGGTATCTCTGTCTTCCTTTCTTGTGCCAAACTAGCCCCATATTTAAAAGAAGCTTTCTCAAGGGCAAGAAGAATTTGTAAATAAAGTTCCAGATATCTTGTTTGATTTTATCAAAAAATGTCATAAGAATACTATATCATAATACCGGCGGAGCCGGGCGGATTCGAACCGCCGAGGGGTTTTGAAGCCCCTGCCTCTTTAGCAAAGAGGTACGTTAGACCGCTCTGACACGGCTCCATACGTAATTAAATACTTATTTAATTACGTAATTACTCTAACATATTTGTATCATTTTTCCATTTTTCTGTTATACTCGTTTTAGGTTTAGGAGAGATGGGTGAGTGGCTTAAACCAACAGTTTACTAAACTGTCGTCCCCTTAAAAGGACCGAGGGTTCGAATCCCTCTCTCTCCGCCAAACACAAAAACAGCACAATTTATTTGTGCTGTTTTTTTATCTTATTTACTTTTTTTATTCAAATCTTGGACTGTTTTTTTGACTAGTTTATTTGCCCCCTTCCATTCACTTTTGAGTTTTTTTGCAAAAGCTTTTGCATCTCCCTCGTGAATTTTATATTGTTTAGTATAATTGGTAGCTATTTTATCTACAACATTATGATAAACAGGCATCGTCACATTCTTTACTTTTTTTACTTCACTCATTACTTCTTTTTTCATCTTTCCCATCAACATTGTCGCTTTCTTTTGATGAACTTTAGCTTTAGGTCCAAACAAATAATATGCTCCCGCACTAGCCGCACCCAACGCTACTACTCCCGCGCCTATTGCTACTTTTTTTGCACCTGACATTTTTTTATTATTTTCTTTCATAGTTTTATATCTTAAAAATTAAATGATTATTAATCTTCTTTGGATTTACGACCCTTCTTTTTCTTCCTGAAAAGAAAGCCGAACACGGCGCTGTCCCTGATGTCTTCAAGCATCTCCTTGGTCGTGTCCCCCATACTCTCTATATCATCTCCCATCTGGTCAAGAATTTTTGAAAATGTTTTCGTCGCGCGAATAAGATAAAATAAAAATATCGCCGTCAAAATCCACAAAATTACGAAACCCACAGAGGAAATAAAGAAGAAAACTTGTGATTGTAGAAGTGTGTCCATGGGTATATTATAACAATAAGCGAGGAGCAAACACAAGTTTACTTGTTTAATGTCCGAGCGCAATTTTTATATAGTAAACTATATAGCATATATGGAACTTCATAACAAAATAGAGGAAAAGTTTCGTCTTGATATAAAACAGAAAAAAGCCTTACACAAACTCAAGATTTTTTCTGTTGCTGACTTGCTTTTTCACTTTCCTGTCCGTTATAGCGACATAAGCGAAGTAAAAAAGATTTCAGAATTGATTTCGGGAGATATGGCGACAATTTATGGAAAAGTTTCAAAATTAAAAACCAAAAAAGGTTTCCGTTCTCGTATGCCTATGGCCGAGGGAGAAATTGAAGACTTGTCGGGGAAAATAAAAATAATTTGGTTCAATCAGGCCTACTTGGCTAAAATGATAAAAGATGGGGAGAATGTGAAGTTAACAGGCAAGGTCACGCAAGGCAAACAGGGGGTCTATCTAGCCAATCCTGAATTTGAAAAAATGCCTGATATGCCAATTGATACGCATGATACGCTTTTTAGAAAAGATAAAGTACCAAATGCGGGCTTCTCCTATCCCATTTACGCAGAGACTCGTGGAATAACTTCCAAATGGTTTTATCATGCAATAGAAAAAATATTTAAAGAAAAGACGCTAGATGACATTACGGATACCATCCCGCAAGATATCTTAAAGAAGTATCACCTGCCCGCCTTGAAAACAGCACTGGTCTGGATTCACAAGCCGAAAAATAAAAACAATAGCGAGAGCGCCAGAAAAAGATTCGCTTTTGAAGAAGTGTTTTGTATCCAGCTGGAACGCCAGCACGACAAGTTTGAATACAGAAAAAATAAATCTTTTCAGATTAAAAAAGAAACGAAAAATACCGAAGAATTTATAAAACGTTTTCTGTTTGAACCCACCAATTCACAAAAAAAATCCATCAACACAATTCTTGAAGATATGGCGAGAGCTTTCCCAATGTCTAGATTGCTTGAAGGCGATGTAGGCTCGGGGAAAACAGCAGTAGCGGCCACGGCAAGTTATGTGACAGTGCAACAACGTCCAAATGGGCAGAGCTTTGGCAATTTACAGGTGGCATATATGGCGCCCACAGAAATATTAGCTACTCAACATTTTGAATCGTTTATAGAATATTTTAAACATTTACCTATAAATATAGGACTTATAACTGGCTCTGGTTGCCGTAAATTCCCCTCCAAAGTAAATCCTGGCGGTTGGACAACTATTTCTCGCGCCCAGCTTCTAAAATGGGTAGATAATGGAGAAATACCGATTTTAATTGGCACTCACGCTCTTATTCAAAAAACTGTAAAATTTAAAAACTTAGCACTAGTCGTGATTGATGAACAACACAGATTCGGCACAGCACAAAGAAGAAAACTTGTCCGCAAGGATAACATCGCTCCCCATTTGCTTTCAATGACCGCAACCCCTATCCCTCGCACCTTGGCCCTCACTATTTATGGAGATTTGGATTTATCACTTTTAGACGAGATGCCGGCCGGAAGAAAACAAATAATCACCGAAATTATCACTCCAAACAAAAGAGAAAACACTTATGAAGAAATTCGCCAAGAACTAACGAACGGCAGACAGCTTTATGTCATCTGTCCGAGAATTTTTGAACCCGACCCAGAAAAAGAACTTGCACTCAATGTGAAGTCCGCCGTTGCTGAAGCGAAACGTCTGAAAAAAGAGGTATTCCAAGAGTATGAAATAGGTGTGCTCCACAGCAAAATGAGTAAAGAGAAAAAAGAAGAAGTGATGCGAGATTTTACAGAAAACAAAATAAATATTCTCTGCGCGACGTCCGTGGTAGAAGTCGGAGTGAATGTACCAAACGCGACCATCATCATCATTGAGGGAGCGGAGCGTTTCGGACTCGCCCAGCTTCATCAGCTCCGTGGACGCGTCATCAGAAGTACGCATCAGGCATATTGTTATATTTTCGCCGAAGCTAAAAGCGAGAAAACTGTAGAACGATTGAAGGCGCTAAAAACAGCGAAAAACGGTTTTGAATTAGCTGAGCTAGACCTCGCTTTACGTGGCGCAGGCGAACTCGGTGGCACTAAGCAATGGGGCATCACTGACCTCGGAATGGAAGCAATTAAAAATATTAAAATGGTAGAAGCCGCCCGCACTGAAGCCATCCGCCTGATAGAGGAAGACCCGGAACTTAAAAAATATCCCCTTCTCAAACAAAAAGTGCGCGAAAAAGCCAGCGAGTTTCATTTTGAGTAAAGTTACTACAAACAGAGTTATCATATTGTGACGGCCGTTAAAGTATGATAACCTATAGATATGTATACCAATTCGCCTAGTATTACAAATCTTCTCATTGCAACCTTAACAAGTGGCAAGAGCACCAGATCTTTTCATAGAATATTGCATGAACGTGAATTCAAAAAATACAAGAAGGAAAGCGTAAAAGTCGCCCTCTCGCGTTTACACAAAAAGGGCTACATAAACAACTCTAAATTGGGCTGGTCAATGTCGAAAGAAGGAATAAGGAGACTAAAAGAGACCCATTTATTAAGTTACATTTCTTCTCCTTTCAAAAAAGACTCAGCAACATCTATGATTGTTTCTTTTGATATTCCTGAAGTAGACAGGAAAATACGCTACTGGCTGCGAAATCAGTTAAAAATATTCGGATATAAAATGTTGCAACAAAGCCTGTGGCTTGGTCCTAGTCCCCTGCCTTTGTCTTTCTTAAAACGCTTGGAGGATCTAAACATCAGAAAGAATGTTAAAACTTTTAAAATAACAAAACGAAACAATTAGTGGTTATCACTTTGTGACGGCCGTTAAGTTTGATAACATACTATTTTGAGTAATCAAAATCTATTTTTATTCCCAGTTTTCGATAATAGTCTAAATGATGATTAACAACAGCTAAAACTTCTTTATACGCCTTAGCATGTCCCTTATGTTTTAAAACTTTTAGGAGCTGAAGAGTAGTGCGGACTGTAGTTCTTTCAACTATTTTTTTAACTGAATCCTTGTTTTGCAAAGACCCCAAACCCTCTGCAAACACGAGGGCAAAATGGTTGCCTTGAAGTGTATCAATAAGCTTTGCAACCAAAGCCTCTAGTTTGGTTATTTTCTCTCTCGGTTTTTCAAATTCTTTAAAATACCCGCGAATTTTGCGTGATGTTTTTGCCGGAATAAATTTTGTTATTCTTTCTATTTCTTGTTGCTCAATTACGTGTTTGTCTTTACCACCTCCATTTATTTGTGTGAATTGGGAGATATCACCCACGAAAGTTTCCCCCATATCGTGGCTCCATACACGCTCGTAAATTTCTTGTGTATCAACTAGGGAGCTTAACGCCGGACAAACATCTTTCAGGGTCAGCCAAAATCCAACACAAGCCCACTGATGAGCCAGGATTGATTCATTTTTATTCCCCGTAGTATTTTTCAGCATCCAAGGAACTCCCTCCCATCGATAAGACCAATTACCCTGATAATTGTCAGCCATAAACTTATAGATGTTATCAAGAGACTTATCCAATTTAGAATTTTTTCTTTTCATAAATTATTTATAATCCGGTTTTAGTTCTTCTTCTCCTTCTTGGTGACTAGAAATTCTTGCGAGGGCATACAGCAAACTGGAAAGTCTGTTTAAGTAAGCTAAGGTATCATCGCTTACTTTTACCTTCCCCTCTTCCTTCGCGGCAATGACTCGCCTTTCCGCCTTTCTCGCCAAGGTGCGCGCAAAGTCAAAGGTGGCGCCTATTTCGGTGGCGCCGCTGATAAAGAAACTCTTGATGGGCGGTAAAACTTTTTCAATTCCATCCACGATATTTTCAACTTTGGTAATTTTTTCTTTTGCGATGGAAAGAGTGGACCCCGCCACTTCCGCCTGAACAATAAACAGATTCTGCTGAATTTCTAAAATAATTTCAGAAAATTTTATTTTTCCGCTAGCAATTTCAAAATTTGTGCCATTAGTTTTAGCGCGAGCCAAACCCAAATAAGAGTTAGTCTCGTCTAAAACCCCCAAGGCTTCAGCCACAATAGAACTCTTGGAAATGCGCTGATCGCAACCAAAAGTCTTAGTAGTACCATTGTCCCCTTTCCTGGTGTAAAGCATAACACCTATATTCTAGCCCTATTCTTAAATTTCACAAACGCCCGAAACACAAGCAAATTCTTTTGCCCCAGTAGTATTATCCGCGACTTCATATTGAGAGAGTTTAGAGAAATCTATCTTACCGATAGCTCTCGTGCGTCTTTCGTATTCTTCTTTATTTATCGCTTCATATGGAGCCAGCTGATATACGTGCTGTGAACGAGGCAAGAAAGAAAGTCCGCCAATCCAGTCCCAATTTTCATAGACGAAATTGCCCACTGCCATCCACTCATCCGGACCGACGTATATGGTTGCCGATGGATTGTGTTCTACGAAATGCTCTTTGAGTCTCTTCCATTCCTTCATTAAATCAAGCGCCGAAACTTCATCTTTAAAGATTGCTCCCTCCGGAGCCTTTACCGGAAACTCTAAAACAAAAGTAGTGGCAGAGGTTTCAGATTGTCCGACTTCCGGTAAGCAAGGCACACCTTGATCCCGAGCCATTTGCAATAGAGGGTCTGTGTGAGAAATGCGCACTCGGCGAATGAAGTATGGCGCGTACCAAGGATGCATACCGGAGCCGACTCCCAAGAGCTGTCCAGAATTACCATGAGGCTTCACACAAGTAATAGCAGTGGATTGATTTATACCGAAACGCTTGGCATACTTTTTATTTGTTTCAATGGCATCCAGTCGCAACGTGTCCAATACTTTGTCATTTCTGATAGTCGTGTTGTCGTAATATCCCGTGAGAGAAACTCCGAGCAATCTTTCTTCTTCGCAATTTTCTTTCCATTTCTTTGAAAGATAACCGAAGTTGGTCAGGGTGGATTGATAAGTACCAAGCAATGTTGCCAATTCCATTTTTCTTTTTAGGGTTGCCACTGTATCTTTCGGGCGAATCACGATACTGGTCAAGTTGCAGAATTGTTTTGAACGCAAATAAATTTCTCCACAAGGATTTAGTCCTATTTGCTTCTCATCTTTGATTGCCGCCCACCTGCGAGCCGGCAACTGCTTCTCTAATCCTCCCCTGTTGAAAATTCCACGTTCACCAGATTTTGATTTTACTAAAGCAGTCCATTCATTTAAAAATTCTTCTGCGCTTGGTTTTGAATTAAAAACAGCCGAATTGTTTGCCATACTTCTCTGTCCTTCAGTCAGATAAAACTGTCCCTTCTTTGAATCTCGCATTTCCGTATCTTCAAGTTCAGAAAGAGAAATGAGGGCGCTCCTGCGTACCCCTCCCGCCACCACAATCATTCCGATCTGACAGATGATATCGTGCATATCCAAATTTGAAAGACGACGGCCTTGTTTAGACAAAATTTTACGTCTAGAAAATTCTATTAGGTCTATGAGTGGCTGAGGTCCGGAAGCTCTTCCTCCGGCTGTCTCTAGGCGCGCTCCGGCTGGCCTAACCATAGAGTAATCAAATTTAATGTCTCTACCATCAAACCAAGCCTTGAGCCCAAGCACAAAGGCATCAGCCCAGCCTTCTTTGCTGTCATCTACGACATGCACCGTCGGCTTTTCTTTAATCTGTTTTTTAATTTGTGGAAATTGTTGAACATTTTCCCATTCTACGGCAAAGCCTAAGCCTGCTCCGCACATGGAGATATACATTATTTCTCCCAGATCCTGAGGGCAGGTTGGTGCAATATAAGAGCAATTATAGGCCCAAACGTTTGAGTTTCGACAAGCTTTGCCTGCGGACCATAAAAGTCGCATAGATGGACAGATGTCTTGATTCAAGATAGCTTCCCGCACATCTGTATATTCCGTTTTTGTAAGTTTATCACCTAAATTTTCCTTCATATATGCCATATAGCGGTCAATGGTTTCTATCCATGTTTCGCGGCGTCCAAGCTCCGGAACCCATCGTGAATAAAACTGATAGAAGATATATTCTGAATATGGACTGGAAAAATATTTACTAGATTCTTCCACCGCCAGTTTGACTGCTTCCGATACCGGACCAAAAGCTTTCCTGAGTTCGGATCTTTTATTGCGGTAGAGAATATATTTCTTGGCTGTGTCGGTAAAACCATTTTTCATCAATTCTTTCTCCACCAAGTCCTGCACCACTTCCACTGTCGGCAAAAATTTCGCTCCCTTGTGGACACTCAAGAGCTCTTCTCTCAACCCAAGTAGAGTTTTGAAAACGCGCTTAGCCACTTCGTGTGAATCCTCTTCTCCCCCCTCACCCGAGACTTCAAAAGCTTTAAAGATAGCGTGCGCGACTCTTTCCAATTCAAAAGCGACGACTTCTCCGGTTCTTCTGCGGATTGATTTTATTTTCGCTAATTCGCTTTTTAAAATTTTTTCTGTTTTTTTCATAAAGTTTATATTGTCTTAGGGTTAGGGATGTTAATAATGGATACCGACTCTTTTCTTTTTTTCTTAATCATAAAATTGTAAATCGCGGGAGACAGAACGAGAGCGAAAGTTACGTTGCCTAGCAGATGAAACGCGGTAAATGGAATTTGCCCCAGGAGAGACCCCATAAATGATTGGTGAAAAAATAGTGGACCGACGGTAAGCCCAGTCAGAGCATCAAAAGCCAAGGTTCCGATAATGGCGAAACGCGCGTAATCAAGCGCTGTCCCTTCGCGTTTCTTGAAATAACTGAGAGACCACAAAGCAATTAGCCCATAAGCAAGAGCAGTAAAGAATGTTTGCGCTCCGAGTGTGCCGGTAATAACATCAAAAAGTAAAATACTTAGAACAGCAAAAGAAAATCCTACAAATGCACCACTGGTGCGCCCTATCGGCATAGTCGCCGCGAGAATCGGCTCAACATTAGGCATACGAAAAGGAATTAACCGAGCCAAAAGACATAAAATGAGGACGAGAAGAATCTTAAAATAATTTTTTTTATCCGCCGTCATGTGTGAATCATTATACACGAATCTATCAAAAAATGACCAGCACTTTTCGCCAATTTTGGCAAAAGAAAACACGAGAAAAAAGAAAACAAGAGCGAGCCTCTCCGACCGAGTATTTGTAAGCCCTAAAGGGGGTAGTTTTTGAAAAAAATTTGAGTAGTACAAACTGATTCTTGTCCGCGTGCCACGATTCGAACGTGGGACCCTCGAGGTATAAGCTCGATGCTCTAACCAACTGAGCTACACGCGGATGTCGCCGAACAAACACCCAACATAGGAAGATTATCTCATTTTTAATAGAAAAACAATAAGAAAAGTTACACCACCACTTCCGCAGGAGCAACCACGTCTTTCTTTTTTAATTCTATCCCGTGAGCAGTGAGTATCTTTTCGTAATCTTCTTGCTCCAGGGTCTCCACTTCTATTAATTTTTTAGCTATAGCGGTAAACGCTTTCTTGTGTTCGGTCAGAACTTTCTCCGCAGACTGCAGTCCATCGTTGATAATTCTGGAAACTTCCGAATCCACCTTCGTGGAAACCGTTTCAGAAAATTCTTTTTCCGGCATTTCACCATATTGAAGCCGTCCGGGAGAATCAGTGAGCGCTATCGGACCGATGAGGTCAGACATCCCCCACCTCGTCACCATAGCGCGCGCCAAATTTGAAGCCACTTGTAAATCAGAAGAAGGTCCAGTAGTGATATCTCCGAAAATCATTTTCTCCGCGACGTATCCGCCGAGTGACATCGCGATGTCGTCAATAAATTCTTTTTTAGATTGTAGGCGTCTTTCTTCAAGTGGCAACTTCAAAGTGTACCCGCCAGCATTTCCGCGCGCGATGATGGAAACTTTATGAACAGGATCTGCGTGAGGTAGAACTGATGCTACTATCGCGTGCCCAGCTTCATGGTAAGCGGTAATTTCTTTTTCTTTTTTGGAAAGCAAATGACTTTTCCTTTCGGGACCGAGCATCACTTTCTCAATCGCGCGAATTAAATCAAATTGAAAAACTTTCTTGCGATTTTCGCGCGCAGCCAATATGGCTCCCTCGTTCATCAGCGAGTATAAATCAGCACCGGAGAAACCAGGAGTACGCTCGGCAATTAATTTTAGATTTATATCTTCTGCCAACGGTTTCTTCACTGCATGAATTTTTAAAATTTCTTCGCGATCTGCGCGGTCCGGTAAATCAAGAATTACTTTTCGGTCAAAACGCCCGGGGCGGACAAGGGCAGGGTCAAGCACATCCGGCCTGTTGGTGGCCGCCATCACTATAACCTTATCATTAGGTTCAAAGCCATCCATTTCCACCAATATTTGGTTCAGTGTTTGCTCACGTTCATCATTTCCACCCCCAAAACCCCCTCCACGAGTACGTCCTATCGCGTCTATCTCATCCACAAAGATGATAGCTGGCGCTGCTTTCTTCGCCATTTTGAAAAGGTCGCGTACGCGAGAGGCCCCCACCCCAACGAACATCTCTACGAATTCAGAACCGGACAAATGGAAGAACGGCACGGAGGCCTCCCCCGCTACCGCTCTGGCGAGCAAAGTTTTGCCTGTGCCTGGAGCGCCCGTCAGCATCACACCCTTCGGAATCCTTGCTCCGATATCTAGAAACTTTTTCGGACTTTTCAAGAAATCAACAATTTCTTTTAATTCTTCTTTCGCTTCTTTGCATCCGGCGACATCTTTGAAGGTCACTCTGTTGTTTTTGTCATTCGGGTCGGTAATGCGCGCCTTGGACTGACCGAAGGTGAACGCTTGCATACCGGCGCCTTTCACTTGCCGTGATAAATACCAGAAGAAAACTAAAATGAAAGCTATCGGCAAGAGAAACGGCAGAATATTCGTGAGCCAGAATACAAATCCGCTTTCATTTTTTATTTCTATTTTTGTTTTATTTAAAGCCTCACTGGTTACGCCATAATTAAAAAGTGTTTGCGATAAAGCCGAACCGACTTCTTTCTTGGTGGTTTTAATTTCATCGTTCTCGTAAGTGATAGTGAGTTTGTCTCCTTCGACTAAAATATTTTTAACTTCTCCCGACTGCACGCTCTTGGCCAGATCAGAGATAGCTACTTCGGGAATCACCTTCCCGTCTCCGGAAACCAATAAATACAATCCAGTGATAAATATGAAAAACAAAATCGCGCCGGTGACGCTCCCGCCCCACTTTGCCGGTTTATTATTCTTTTTGCCTTTACCTTGCGGTTCTTTTTGATTTAGAAAATTGAAATCCATTTGAAAATGATAGCATAAAAAATGGAGAAAATCAAAAGCGCCCCGAAGGGCGCTTTTGATTTTAGTAGTGGAACTGCGGGGAATCGAACCCCGGTGCAGAAGGTTTTTGCAAAGAAGTCTACATACATAGCGCGCTTTTTTTGTTTAGATTAAAAAATTCTTAAGCGAGCCAAATATTTTTTAATCGAGTCCCTTTGTTTCGGAAGGAAGTCAGGACATTCTTTCCCCTATCCCGATAATATGATGCCCCATCTTATATATCGGAAGTCTATAAGAGAGACACTAGCCTAGGCTTACGCGAAAGCTAGAGCAAAAGAAATCATACCGAAGTATGGAGACTCTTGTGCTGAAGTTAATTTTGCAATTAACATTTGAACGAATTTTTACGAGATTACGTTCATTCTCGGTATGCATCAAGAACAAAAGGCCAACTGTCTATGCCTTGCAGTCCCGAATTTTATTTTCAACGTCCATGCCTACCGGCAGGTAGGTCTTTATACTCTCTTCTTATCTCGCGATCCGTCTCGCGTTTTTTGATAGTCTCGCGTTTATCAAATTTCTTCTTGCCTTTCGCTAAGGCAATCTCCAATTTGATTTTTCTGTTTTTATTATACACTGAAATAGGCACAATTGTCAAACTCTTGTTTTTCTCATTTTCTGACAATTCTTTTATTTCTTTTTTAGTCAATAAAAGTTTCCTGTTGCGAAGGGGGTCATAATCCAAAGGCGCGTTTTTAGGCTGAAAGGGCGGAATATTGGAATTGATTAAGAATGCTTCCCCTCCCCGAATGATGACAAAAGCCCCTTCCAAGGACATCTGCCCGCTTCGCACTGATTTTACTTCCGTGCCAACAAGCTCAATACCAGTCTCGTATTTTTCCAAAAATTCGTAGTTAAATCTCGCTTTTCTATTTTCTGCATAACTAGCCATTTATCTATATTATCATAAATATATTAAATATTGACTTTAAGCCCAGAATACGCTATTATCTCTTTGTAGTTGAAGCCTTTACAGGCCTACTTACATAACATTGCGAGAAAGAATAAACAACCAAATAAGGGCTAAGGAACTTCGGGTTTTAGACAGCGAAAACAAAAATCTCGGCATCTTGAGCATAAAAGACGCTTTAGAAATGGCGGAGAGTAGAGGTTTGGACTTGATTGAAATATCTCCGAATGGCAACCCCCCTATCGCAAAGTTGATGGATTTCGGCAAGTATCAATATGAGGCTGCAAAAAAATTAAAGAAAGCCAAGGCTGGAGCGAATAAAACAGAAACCAAGTCAATCCAGATAAAGATAGGCACCGGAGACCACGACCTGGAGTTAAAAGCGAAAACTGCTTCCAAGTGGATAAAAGAAGGCCATAGGATAAAAGTTGAGCTTTTCCTTGCCGGACGCGCTAAGTATATGGATGAAAAGTTTTTAAAAGAGCGTTTAAATAGAGTCTTGCATTTAATCACGGAAGATTATAAGATGTCGGATACATACAAGAGAGGCCCCAAGGGCATGACCATAACAATAGAAAAAAAATAGTAGGGCGGGCTCACTATAAATAAATAACAAAAAATTATATGGGAAAAGGAATGAAAACAAATAAATCATATAGTAAGAGATTAAAACTAACCAAGAATGGTAAGGTAATTGCTCGCAAGGCGGGCTTCAACCATTTCAATGCCAAGCAATCTCGTGGAAGTCAGTTGGCCGGTCGCAAGGGTCAGAATTTCGTTATCAAAAACAAGCCGAAGAGCCATTTGCTGCCTTTCAGCTAAGATTAATAATTTATAAAATAAAATGACAAGAGTAAAAAAGGGAGTACACGCATTGAAGAGAAGGAGAAGCGTTTTGAAACAGACAAAAGGTTTCCGCCACGGACGATCCACTAAGGAACGCATGGCCAAGGATGCGCTTTTACACGCGGGTAGTTATTCTTTCGCTCACCGCAAAGACAAGAAATCTCACAATAGGAAACTTTGGAATATTAAAATCAACGCCGGCGCTCGTGAGCTCGGAATGTCTTACTCTCAATTAATCGGCGCCCTTCATAAGAAAAATATACTTTTAGATAGAAAAATCCTGTCAGATTTCGCCGAACATCATCCAGAGACTTTCGCTAAAGTTTTAGCTGCAGTAAAGTAAAAAAATAAAAAACAACTTTTTCGAGTGGTCTGGGGATTTTTTCCGAGGACCCGAGAAAAAGTTGTTTTTTATTTTTTACTATTTTCTACTGTGCGTCTGAGACAGAATCTTTTACGATTTTATATTCAGTAACCTTGTCTTTCTTAACCAAAGCAATGACTTCTTCTAGGAGCTTCTTCGGGTCATCTCCGGCGGCGATTTTCGCATTCGGACGGTTGCTCTTTTCCAAGATTTCTTTCAGCTCATTACCCATCTCCCAAGGACCTTCAAAAATGCCTATCGGCTTCCCATCTTCAAAGGCAATGGTAAATTCGTGGATTGTACCGATACGTCCACAGCCACAAATAACTGCATCAGCTGAACGAGTAAGCAAGAGGTCGCGCCCGGGATAACCGAAGCCGGTATAAATAATCAAATCCATATAATCAAGAGGCAACTTGTAGACTTCCGCATGTTCACGTTCATTGGCTGCCGGAGAAATGCCGACGGAAACTCCCCCCTCTTCCTTTGTACCCATAGCTACCCAGAGAGGAAAACCTGTCGTGGCTCCGGTCACCAATACCGCGCCTTGACGGGCTATTTCACGGCCAAGTTCTTTCGCTTTTTCAAGCGCACCAAGCCCACAATGCCCGGTCTCCGCTGCTCCAGAAACACAGATTTTGATCTGGCTATGTCCGTGCTTTTGTAAAAATTTCAGTGATTGATCCATTTGATTTTATTATACAGTACTTAATGTATGACTAGCAAACAAGTGAAACGCTGCTTCCCTCTTCTGGAACGTGCGCTTCTATCCCCAGATTATCTCGCAACCTTTGGGCTAAAAACATTTCCGATTTCGGTTCACCCATTACTACAAAAACTTTTTTAACACTATCTTGCATATCTTGCACAAAATTTAACAATCCATTGGAATCTTTGTGCCCCGAATAGCCAGAGATGGTTTCAATATGAGCCCTGATGGCCACATCCTCTCCCGAGATACGAACAGTTTTGACCCCTTCCCTTATCAAACGCCCCGGAGTCCCTATTGATTGGTACCCAGTAAGGAGCAAGGTGTTGTTCGGGTCCGGCAGATAATTCTTCTCGTGATGTACTATCCGTCCGCCGGTAGACATCCCGCTTCCAGCTATGACTATCTTGGGATTGGGTATATTCATAATCATTTTAGACTCTTCGGATTTTAAAGTATTGCGAAGACCCTGAAAGTCAAACAGATGTTCTCCGGGAGACATAGCTGCTTGGGCGGCTTCATTGAAGTAACTTTTGTATTGTTTAAAAACTTCAGTCAAACGTATAGCCAAAGGAGAATCAAAGAAAATAGGCATCACCGGGATGCGCTTGTTGTCTACCAGAGCATCAAGCTCAAAGAGCAATTCCTGTGAACGTTCAAGAGAAAAAGTGGGAATAACTAACGTGCCCTTCCTTCTATAATTATCCTCTATTACTCCTTCCAGAAATCTCCTGCGGTCTTGTCTAGATTCATGATTTCTGTCTCCATAAACAGACTCCATTATCAGGTAATCCACATCGGTAACCTTATCCGTATCGGGCAAAAGCGGTGAAGGACTATTGCCTAAATCTCCGGTGAAGAGAATTTTCTTGCCGTTGTAAATAAACTGCACCATTGCCGACCCCAAGATGTGTCCAGAATTTAAAAAGGATACTTCCAAGCTTTCGCTAATTTTTATATTCTCATGATATTCAAATCCTTTCCAAAGAGAAAGCGCCAGTTTTATATTCTCGGGTGTATAAATTTTATTCAGATGAAGCGCGGTGTTCTTCCCTAAAATTTCCATAGTGTCTTCAAGCATTATGCCGGAAAGTCCTAAGGTGGGCTTGGTGGAATAAATTTTCCCTCTGAATCCTTCATCTACCAGTTTCGGGATTCTACCGATGTGGTCTATGTGCGCGTGAGTTATAAAAAGAATATCTATACTCTTCGGGTCATAAGGAAAGGGGTCCCAATTTATGTCATCAGCCATCTTTACTCCTTGGGTCAATCCACAGTCAACCAAAATCTTCTTGTTTTCAATTTCAAGCAAAAAATTTGCTCCTGTCACAGAGCCTGTTCCTCCAGCAAATGTTATTTTTGCAATTTTTTCCATCGTTCTTTATTGTACCTTATTTTCTCCCACAGGGATAATATTTTTTAAATAATAAAGAATCGCTGAAACTCCTCCCGCCAAGTCAAAGAAGATGTCAGAAGTGGTGTCAAGTATATTGAAAGGATCATGAGCAATATAATTGTGCGTGAAAATTTCAAAAAATTCCCATAAAATTCCAAAAGATAACACAAACAAAATAGTCTTCATTATTAGTTTAAAATCAGCTTTCTCAAGTGACAGTTGAAAAATTGGCAAATCTTTTATAGAGAAAAACCATATAAAAAACAAGCCCACCCAAAATCCTCCCAAGAAGTGCATCACCATATCAAACCACCAAATAGAAAAGTACCAATGCAGCTTTTGAGCTATAATATCCGCTATAAAAATAAAAAACATCAGAAATACTAGATGTTTTATAAGTTTCTTCCTATCCATATTGTTATATTATCACATTTTCAAGAAAAAACCCCGTCACGACGGGGGCTCTTCTTAGGACTATCTCTGATGTATTACCGTAGCTGTACGCTAGGTGGGTGTTAGACGCGTGTAACCAAGGCCACACTCGATCGAAACTCCCATAAATTAGTGTTCTAGGTAATAATCGGAAATAACCCTACAATAAGTGTATTCTCTTTTAAAATTTTTGCAATAACTTTTTCAAAACAACACAATTCCAAGAGTATTTCAAATCATTCTTTCATTAGAAATTCACATTAAGCCATATACTGCTTCATTTTTGCTTTAAAATCTTCAAAAGTTGTATAAATTTCCGCATAGATGCCAAACTCCTTCGCCCCCTTTACGTTTTCAGCTTTATCGTCCCAAAATAATATTTCTTCTTTTTTAATGTTTTCTAAATCATTAAATATCTTTTGGAAAAAATTTTGATCTGGCTTTTTACAACCCAAAAGCGCCGAACAATAAGACCTATCAAAAATTTCAGTGAAACCCATTCCACTAAGCATATAAGCAAAACGATATTTTTCATTGTTTGTGGCGAGTAAACAGAGTACTTTTTTGCTTCTTAATTCTTTTATATACGAGATCAACTCTTTATCCATTTTGTGGTCTCGCTCAAACCAGTAACGCAAAAGTCCGTCTACCCCTTCATTCCAACCCCATGCCTTCAAATAAGAAGGTAAAACCTCTTTAAGGTCGGATTTGCCCGCTACGCAGTCTTGTAACTCGCCCTTGAAAAAGGGTAGTGTTTTTTCCAGAGGAATTTTATAATCTCTTTCAAGCCCAATGCTCAAGGCTTCCTGGTAGGTTATACAATTAACACCATCAAAAATAATTACTTTAATCATAATTATTTACCTTTAGTGTTATATAGAATTTCTGGAATTTCTTTTTTAGAGACATTCTTTAACCAATCTTTTGTAAATTTATCAATCTCTTTCTTGGCAACAGGATCTTTAATTTTAGAAATTTTTAATTTCAACACAGGTCTTAAAGAATCAATATCAGTTTTTTGAGAGATCACTTTTATATATTGTTTGTAATGAATATGTTCCAAATAATCAGCAATTTTTGCGATAAGAGCTTCGTCTGATTTGGCGTCTAATATTTCATGCCCAAGTTTTTTAAAGTAGGCTTCCTCGCTTCCAAAAAATTTTGATAAAAATTTCTGATTTTCCTCTTCAAACGCTTTTGCATATTCCCGCGCTTTTGGGTTAGCCCTTGCATATGGCATAGAAATATCTCCACCAAATAACTCCCCTATATCATGAACCATAGCAAACTCAAGCACTTTTTCAACATTAATATTTGCCCCCTTACTTTTTACCTGTCTAGCAAGTTGCCAAGCGATAAAAGTCACCAAATAATGATGCTCAGCTAAATTACTTAAATCATTCTTTTGAACACCACCAATGACATAGCCATATAAGGGTTGTGAACGAGTTAATTGCATTAATTTAAAAAGGTTTGTAAGATGTTTCATTTTGGTATTATACCCCAAACTTATTTTTTCAAATAGCTCAGATAGAGCCTTAGACTCTATCTGGTAAATTATCTTCTTCTAAAAGAGAGTTTTTTCCTCTAACTTTTCTTATAATGTCAACAATTTCATCACAATGCTTTTTAAAGTTATCACTACCGTTAAAAATTTTTAAAACGGACTTCCCTTCTTTCTTGGAAACGAGCTTAAAGTTGTTATTTTCATATTCGTGATCGCTGGCAAAAATAAATTTTGTTTTATTTTTTGGAATATTGTGAATTTTATAATTTTTATTTACATACCCAATAATTTTATTGAAATAATTTTCATCATCAATAAGATATGATTTAAAAGTTCCTTGAAAAAGTGCTCCCGAACGAATATTGCTTACATTAAAATAATATGTATATCCTCCTTGTAACTTTTGCATAAATTTAGCTATTCCACCATCCATTAATTGTTTTAATATAAAATGAAAATGATTTGGATTTAAACAATACGCAACAATGGAAACCAGTGGTTCAGATAGGGGTTTGTATTTTGTTTCGATTTTTCTTAAATTTGCCAAACTTCCCACCCCATCAACTTTATTAAATTCATACATACTTTCAATAAAACGATTCAGGTCTCTTTGGTTATTGAAAATATCTCTTTTATCTACCCCACGATTATATATGTGGTAATATTCATTTGTAACTATTGATTGTTTTCTCATTGGGTAAGTATTAGATAGAGTCTAAGGCTCTATCTGTTTTCAAATTTATTTTTAAAATAATTTTCTTTAAAATCTTTAAATTCAAAAATTGAATTATCTGTCTTATTTAATTCATCAATAAATTCAAAGAATCCTTCTTTATTAACGACTGCTAGTCCCAATTCTTGGCACACTTCCCTAATTTCATTTTCCACTTTTGTAAAATCTTCTTCATTGTGCGCCATTTTTTCAGCTTCAAAATAGTAATGTTGACCCGGTGTTTTAACCAAAGCAAATTCTATATCTTTATAGTCATAAACAAGTGCATCGCGTTTTGCCAATGTGCCTTTCGTAAAACCAAGCTGTCCGAATATTTCCACGAGTGTTTCAAATTCTCCTTCTTTTCCTTTAAATGAAAGTTCTCTTCTGCTCTCGGACCCGCCCCAAGAACCAAGTTTGACTACAATTTCTGGAACTCCATTTGTCACCCGCACCCTTATATCTTTTTGTCTATCGCGAATACCCTCTCCAGGCAAGAAAGTTGAGTAATCGATTAAAATGCGGCTTTTGTTTTCTTTCAAGGACGCCAATTTCTCAAACAGAGTTTTAGTTTGATCATATTGGTCCTTATTTAATATGCCTCTAATTTCCACTTCAATATCTTTTGCCATAGACAACATAATAACACAAAATCCCCTCTCGGGGATTTTGTTAGAATCGTTTATTCATCCACTCCGAAACGTTTGTAGTCGTAAGTTTTACCTTCGCCGAACCAGTGTTTGATTTCATGTTCTGCTTCTTCGGGAGTTTCTGAACAATGCACGATGTTCATCACTGCTCTCTTTTCTTTATTGGCAAGCGCAGGACTATCAATGGAAAAATCTCCACGGATAGTTCCCATATCAGCTTTGTATGGTAAAGTATCACCTGCAATTTTCCTTACTACGTCTACCGCGTGAGTACCTTGTACCACCATTTTCACCAACGGAGCTGAAAGCATATAATCTACCAACCACTTTCTTATTTCCGGACCAATTTTTGAAGTATCAACTGTGCCAAAATCAGCCAACATATCAAAGCCGTATTTTTCGTATGTAGATTTCGTTTTTTCCCCAAGTCGTGTAATCCATTCTTCCTTCTTTGGGTAATGATTATCAATCAAATCATACGTCGGTTGGAACATTTCAATAGCCACTATTTTTAAATCTCTCTGTTCTAAACGTCTTATAACCTCGCCAATTAAGCCCTTGCGGACTCCGTCCGGCTTTATCATCACATATGTTCTTTCTTCTTTTGGGTGTTTCATATTTTCTTATACTAGCAGAAAAAAATTATTTTACAACCCCGTCGTTCGCGAACGACGGGGTGCAAATCTGAATTTTACTCCATCGTCTTGTACCTGCCCATAATTTCAGCCTCCACTTCCGCGCGGTCGCGACCGTATTTCACATACGAAAGTTCTTTTAGGCTATCTACAATTTCCGGATTGCCTTTCTCTGCATCTAATGTCCTCAAATTAAACGGTTTGGTTGGCTGTCCATTTACCAACATACTGACGTAAGCATTTCTATTATCAAGTTTGGTTATATCTTGCGCGCTAAAAATCGGTTTAAACTTCGGCTCCAAGAATGTCGCGTCTTCGGTGCCAACTCGGAACACCGCCATAGAACCCACGTTGCCGAAAACGGCATTTTTAATTTTTTCTTCCAGCTGAGTGATGTATTGATGCGCGATGTTTAATGACAAGCGATATTTTCTTGCTTCCGATAAAATAGAAGCGATAGAGTCAGTGGTGACGTTCTGGAACTCGTCTATATAGAGATAAAAGTCATTCATCGGCTTGCCGAACATATCTACGCGTGAAAGCGCGGCCATCTGAATTTTACCCACCAATACTAATCCGATTAAGTTTGCATTTATATCACCGAGCCTCCCTTTTGAAAGATTTACAAGAAGAATTTTCTTTTCATCCATAATCTTTCTGAAATTGAAAACTGAATTTTGTTGAAGCACCACTGGACGCATAATGTCGTTGCTGATGAAATTATCAAATTTGGACGAAATATAAGGAACGAAGTTCGCCAAGGACTGGTCCCCTGTTGTCTGTTCGGCAGAGACCCAGAACTGTTTAATGATTGGATTCTTGCACCTTTCAAGTTTCAAGTCACGGAATTCTTTATCCGCTAGGACACGGGTAATTTCTAAAAGAGTTGAGCCGGATTCCGGGTCTTCCATCACCAAGAAAGCGCTATTCCTAAAATATTGTTCAAACATAGCCCCACCCCCCACCTTCATATCAAAAAGTTTGTTGAAAATTCCCATCAATTCATTTACTACGAAAGTCTTCTGCTCGGGATACTTCGGGTCATATTCAAGCATATTGAGCCCCATAGGTCTCGGTGTATAAGCAGGATCAAAATAAATAACATCATCAATGCGTTCTTTCGGAATACGCGACAAGATGGTCTGAATGTCTGTGCCGTGCGGGTCAAGATAACAACACCCGTCCCCATTCTTGATATCTTGAGTTATCATATTGAGCATAATGTTCGTCTTGCCTGTGCCCGTCTGACCGATAACATAGAAATGCCTCATACGGTCTTCGCGAGCCATATGGATATCTGTATCTCGGCCCCTGTAACTATTTACCCCCAAGACTATTCCTTCTGTCCCCATCTCTATCGGAACGGGGGCAATACCCGCCTTGGCTTCTTTCAGTTGAGGCTGACTGCCTATGCCGACCGGGAAATGAAATACCGAAGCAAGCTCTTTCAAATTCATCGGCAGAGTTTTGTCGGAAGAAAATGTGCGATAAGAAAAATCATGAAAAAGTTTCTTCAAATCGCTTCCGCTTAATTGTTCAAAGACGAAAGAATTGCTGGCCGCTTCGGAAAATTGATTGAAGGAGGATTCTATCTCCCTTAAAACCGCCTCCGCGCGCTCTTTACTATCCCCCGAAGCGATAATACGGATGTTTGCCTTCATTATTGTGCTCTTTATTTTATTGCCTATTTTCTCCACCGCGCCTTCATCCACAGCCCGTCTGCCTTTCATATACTTTTCTTTATTTTCTTCTTCTTTTTTCTCTTTATGTCCAAAGAAAAGGTCCTTCCCCGCTTTCAAGAAAGCTTTGTTGAATTTGTAGAAATTGTCATCCGCGTGTTTGACCGAAGTACCACTCTTCACATCGTCTAAAATTTTATGAAATTCATCTATAAACTTATCCCCCGCCGGCGCTATCACGATTTGAATAGCCGCGCCCTCTCCGGAAGTTTTTAACTTAGAAAAGACATTCAATATCGGATTCATTGGATCGTGCTCAATGTTGTCATACGTCTTTATCGGCATCACAGCGCGCTGTGTGAAAGAAGCGTAAGCACCTACTGAGCCACCGTTCTCATTGAAAATATTATAGTCATCCGTCACTTCGCGAATCTTCGCATTATGATAAAAAGCCAAGATTTGTTTTTCAAAAAGTGAGATGTGCTTGTTCGGAATCCCAGCGTACACTATAACTTCATCGCTCTTGTTCTGTAGCGCCACTTCCAGGGTAAAATAATTCTCCTTTTCGTTATTCTTGCCAATAGAGATGGACTGCATCCCGGCATAGAACTGCTCCATCGCACCGATAAACTCTTTGAAACCTTTTGACTTGTCGGCTTCATCCTCGGGCGGAGGAAGAGTAATTTCAAAAAGCGTCATATTAAGGCTTTTATAAACGGGCGAATCCTCTCTGAAATCAAGCGCCACTTGTCCGGTCTTTAAATATTGGACAAGGACGCGGTGAAAATCATCATCAATGTGCGGGTTGCCCATAGCCTCCACCACCGACAGTGCATTCTTGATGCCCTTCGTGATAACAATGCCGAGAAGTTCTTCCATCACTATATCGTGCGGTTCGGGTTTCAATTGAAGCACTATCCCTTCGGCTTCTTTCTTGTTGATGATATTGCTCTCGTGCACAGCCTTCTCCGCTGGAACATTTTTATATTCTTCAATCACTTCTCCTATCGCGTTTTCTTTCGTATGTTCAATGTGCCCCAGGCCGATAAGTTCTTCTTCGCGTTTGGCGACGTGAGCACGTAAATAATCCAGCTCCTCTTCCGGAGTCTTAAACTTTGGCATTTCCTTAAAAAATGATCCTTCCATTAATATAAGTATACCCCAAAAATAAAAATTTAGGAAAATACTTTTTTGAATGGTCTGGCTGGGATAGGGACCCAGGAAACCGAGGACCTGAGAAAAAGTATTTTCCTAAATTTTTGTCAAAATCTCTGCTTCACCTTCAGTGATTAAAATAGTATGTTCAAAGTGCGCGCTGTTTTTGCGGTCTCTTGTGCGGAAGGTCCAATCGTCGTCATCTATGGTCACATTTTTAGTGCCAAGATTAAGCATCGGCTCCAAAGCGACAATCATCCCCGGCACGAGTTTCTCTCCCTTGCCTTGTTTCCCGAAATTTGGAATGAATGGATCTTCGTGAATTGCTATACCCACGCCGTGCCCGGCGAGAACTTCCACAATGCCGTATTTACGCTCCTTCTGCCCGCGGACGTAGCTCTCTATCGCATAACCTATGTCTCCTACTGTGTTCCCCGCCCTGGCGGCATCAATGCCTACCTGGAGCGCTTGCTCGGTAGTTTGCATAAGTTTCAAATTCTCGGGGCTGACTTTGCCGACGGGCACAGTGATAGCCATATCGGTAAAAAGTCCTTTGTGTTTAGTACCCAAATCAAGGGACACGATGTCCCCTTCTTTTAAAATTTTATTTTTATTCGGAATGCCGTGCACCACTTCATCATTCACGGAGATACATAAAGAAGCCGGAAATGGTGAGCTCGCTCCCTCGGGACGATAATTTAAAAAAGCGGGAATGTCTCCCATTTCGCGAATTAATTGCTCGGCATAAATATCCAAATCTTTCGTAGAAATACCGGGGGCGACCTTCTCCCCCACTTTATAAAGCACAGTCGCCAAGTTTTTACACCCTTCGCGTATTGTATCTATTTGTTCTTTTGTTTTGATAATTATCATAATTTAAGACCTCACCCCGTCTGCTGTTGCATCCACCCCTCTCCTTGTTAAGGAGAGGGGAAGGGGGTGAGGTAAACCTCAGCTAATAGTCGTCCCCATAAACTTCTCTCCATTCAGACACTTTGCCAAATTATCTATCGGTTTACCATTCATAATAATTACAGTCATCCCCGCTTCCTCGGCAGCCTTTGAGGCAACAGGGTCAAACGGGGAATTAAGGCCAGCGTGCGTCCACTCTTTCGGGATAAGCGCACGATAATCCGCCCAAGAAATTTGTTCTATCTTTTTTGCTTCCGGATTAATTTTCGGGTCCGCATCATACACATAATCAGTGTTAGATAGGTTAATTATCTTTTTTGCTCCAATGTTTTTCGCAGCCAAAACCGCATCAAAGTCTGAACTGTGCCCAGGCTCAAGCGCACCCCCAATCACTATCGGATACTCAAGTATTTTCTCTCTTAATTCCTCTTCCCTTAGATCATAAAAAACTTTTTTACAAGCATCCTTGCCGAAAATTACCCGCACCAGCTGCGCGTTTACATTATTGACAGTAAGACCTATCCAATCCAAATCCTCCTTTGAAGCATCCACGATTTCTCTCGCGACACTTTGATATTTTCTGCAGGTTTTCCCCCCACCCGTATCTATCACAAATCTTTTGCCTTTTGCAACATAAGAAAGAATCAAATTTCTAAACTCTTTTAAAAATTCTGCATCTATCTCCTCAGGCACTATGAGCGAACCGCCAAGCGAAATGATTATTGTTTCTTCCATATTTAGTAGCCTAGCGCTTTAATAATATCTTTGTGCACTTCTTCTATGCTCTGTTCGCCGTTTATCGTATGAATCTCATAGCCTTCTTTGTCCTTAAAATAATCCATAGCGGGAACCACTTTGTTTTTGTATTCATTAAATCTCTTGGTGAGCCCTTCCTTAGTGTCATCGTGTCTACCGCGTAAGAGATTTCTTTTCGTTGCTTCTTCTTCGGAAAGCTCAATGTAAATTATCTTTATTGCATCACGTTTAAAAAATTTCATCATTTCCTCAAACACAATGCTCTGCGAAGAGGTGCGAGGATACCCATCCGCAATCAGATTTTTCTCCAGAGAAAGGCCAGAAATCAACATATTGACGAAAACAGCATCAGTCAAGAAATCCGGCACCAATGCGCCACTGTGTACGTACTCTTTTACCAAACCGGCGGTGTAGTTGCCTAACTCTATCAGTTTTCTAAATCCATCCCCCGTACCAGCATAGACAGACTCTCGCCCATCTTTGGCTTTCAAAAAATCCATAAGGAGCTTGACCTGTGTCCCCTTACCGGAGCCAACTTGCCCAAAAAACACAAAAGTTTGCGGTTGCATATGTGCTATAATAGCATAAATTATGAAAAAAGAAATTATCACTATTTGCGGAGGCTTGGGGAGCGGAAAGTCCAGCACCGCTAAAAAAGTAGCAGAAATTTTAGGGTTTCAGCATTTCTCCTCAGGTGATTTCTTCCGACAAGTAGGCCTGGAACTCGGTCTATCTATTAATGAAGTAAATAAAAGAGCGGAAACAGACCCCAAGATAGATGAAATGACAGACCAGAAGCTACGAGATATGCGAAATAAAGAAAAAGTTGTTATTGATTCACGAACGGCCTATCACTGGATACCGGAATCATTCAAGGTATATCTGGATTTGTCGCAAGAAATAGCAAAAGATAGAGTTTTAAACAGTATCAAAGAAAATAAATTAAGAATGGAGAGTGAACAAATTTCTTCTGTTGAGGAAGCGTATAAAAAAATGCAGGAACGTTTTGAAAGCGAACAAAAAAGATATTGGAATTTATATAAAATAAACAACACTGATAAAAATCAATTTGACTTAATAGTTGATACAAACAAAAACAACCTAAAGCAGGTCGTTGATATCGTCGTCTCGGAATATAAAAATTGGCTAGCTAAGAGCTAATACTCTCGCATTGAGATTTGCGCGTCTACTTTCTTGATTAAATCAAGAACGACAGAGACGACGATGAGGATAGACGTCCCACCCAAGGCAAAAGAAGCATTGCCGGTAATGAATTGCATAATGAGAGGCAAAACAGCGATGAAGCCCAAAAATGTAGCACCCAAAAAGGTGATGCGACTTAAAACTTTCGAAATGTATTCCGAAGTGGAGAGACCGGGACGAATGCCAGGAATAAACGCGCCATTCTTCTGTAGGTTGGTGGAAAGCGCTTCGGGGTCAAAGGTCACGGCTGTGTAGAAGTAAGTGAATATAAATACAAAAGCGAAATACAGCACTGCGTAGAGCACGCTAGTCTGAGTAAATGCCATCAAAATACTGGAAATCTTCGCCAAAATGACATTGGAATATCTGGACAAGAATGTGCCAATCATCTGAGGGAAAAGCAAAATAGAAAGCGCGAAGATGATAGGAATAACTCCGGCTTGGTTGACTCGCAGTGGCAGATAGGTGGAACCTCCGCCATACATTTTCATACCCCTCACCCTTTTTGCATAAGTGACCGGAATAGGACGCTCCGCTTCGGTGACAAGTACGATGCCCGCGAGAATAATCACACCTATCACGGCAAATACGAGGTAAAGAGGAATCTGGGAAATATCAAAAGTAAAGATTTGCTCCCCTACCCATGAAGGAAGTCTGGAAACGATACCTGCAAAGATTATCAAAGAAACTCCGTTACCAATACCGAACTCTGAGATAAGCTCTCCGAGCCACATTATGAGAATTGAGCCAGCGATAATAATGATAAGATTCACAATACGATCAAAAGAAGTCAGATTGAATATAATGTTCTGTTGTTCAAGAATATATAAAAGGCTGAACCCTTGAATAGCTGCTAAAGGCACAGTGAGCAATCTGCCGTATTGAGCAAATCTCTTTCTGCCCGCCTCCCCTTCTTCGTGATAAATCTTTTTCAAAGCGGGAACCATAATGGTCAAGAGCTGCATAATGATGGAACCGGTAATGTAAGGACCGACACCAAGCATTATGATGGAAAGGTTGGAAAGTCCACCTCCGGAAAAGATGTTCAAGATGCCGAAAAATTGGTTATTGGAAAGAAATCGTTCAAGCGCCACGGTATCAATACCTGGAATAGGGATAGCAGAAAGCAGTCTGAAGATGATGAGCGCAAAAAAAACAAACAGGACCCTCTTGCGCAAGCCCGCATCTGTCCATATTAATTTTATTTTGTTCCAAAAATTAGTCATTGCCTATTTAATCTTTATCTTCTTCCCCTTTATGCCCAATCGCTTGCGGATTTCTGAGAACTTCTCTTCCCCGGACACGAGCTTGTCCTTACCTAGGATAAAAACCTTTTGAATGGACTTGAATTGATACCCGCGATTCTTCGGCAATTTCTTAATGATATCACGAAGTTCCGGACGGCGCTTGTTGCCGGCGCGGGCTGTCTGACCCTTGCCTCCTCTGCCGGACGTCTTGGCGTGCTTGCCTCCGCGACCCACTAGTCTGTCTTTTTTATTCTTGTGTTGTCTTTTTAGATTATGTATCTGCATGGCATTACTTTGTTGCTTCTACCGCAACTTCTTTATTGTCAATAACGACACTCTCGGTAACTTCCTTTTCGTGTTTTATCGCAACTGCGGACAATGCGGACATAACTGCTTTAGCATTGTTTAACTTGTTCTTACTATTGGAAAGGATCTTGCCTGTGAGGTCTTTAATACCTGAGAGCTTCACTATGTCACGGATAACTGAACCTGCTACGAGCCCGCGTCCTTTGTTCGGCATCAATACTATCTGGGAACTTGAAAACTTGGCGGAAAGTTCGTGAGGAATGGACATCGTCTTGGTAAGGTTAAGCTTTATCATATTTTTCTTGGCATTCCTTAAAGCCTTGTTGATTGCTAAAGCAGTGTCTCCAGCCTTCCCTAGGCCCAAACCTACCCGGCCCTTCTTGTCTCCCGCTATGAGCGCAACGCTGAAAGAAAATCTTCGTCCACCGGCTACCACGCGGGTAACACGACGAATATCAAGAATCTTTTGGTCAAATTCAGGCTTCACTCTGTTGAAAGAACCCGGTCTGCGACCGCTGTTCTTTCTGTCTCTTGTGTTGTTTTCTTTTGGTTTTTCCATAAAATTTATTCTCTATTTTAAAACTCCAACCCTGCAGCCCGAGCGGTATCAGCCACTAATTTTATTCGGCCGGTATATTTAAATCCGTTGCGGTCAAAAACAACTTTCTTTATTTTCGCTTTGAGACAAGCAGCTGCTATAGCTCCGCCAACCTCCTTGGCTCTTTCTGTCTTGGTGCCCTTGGTTGTCTTGACGTCACTCGCCTGCGATAAAGTCTTGCCAGTCATATCGTTGATAACTTGCGCATAAATAAATTTATTGGAACGAAAAATGGTCAAACGAGGACGCGCCTCTGTGCCGTTGATCTTTGTTCTTATCTTTTTCTTTAGTCGTATTCTTTTGTCTGTTTTGTTAATCATATTTTTTTGTCCCTACACCAGGTGTCTGCAATTCCTGACACCTGGTGTAGGGTCTTATTATACTGTCTTCTTACCCTGTTTGCGTCTGATGACTTCATTCTCATAACGCATTCCCTTACCCTTGTAAGGTTCCGGTTTCTTTAAGGCGCGAATACTAGCAGTGAAATTACCGACTAACTCCTTATCAATTCCGGTGATGGTGATGTTGTTCTTTTCGGCAGTGGCGGTAATTCCTTCGGGCACAGACACGACAACCGGGTGAGAAAAGCCGAGCGCAAAATGAAGCTCCTTGCCTTTAACTTCCGACTTGAATCCGACACCTTCCAAAATTAATTTCTTCTGGTAAGGCTTCTCTACCCCTTCAATCATATTCTTTATGTGAGAAGCATAAGTGCCCCAGAGAGATTTGGAAAATTTGTCGTTTCTTTTGATATTCAAAGTTATGACGTTGCCTGCAATGGTAATGGTGATATCGTTTTTAAATGTTCTACTGAGTGTACCCTTTGGGCCAGCAACAGTAAGAACGTTGCCCAAAGAAGACTCACTCTGTGTGACTTTGACTCCGACTGGTATTAAAATTTCTTGTTTTCCAATTCTTGACATATATTTTTATTATTTACCACAATCTAAACAGCGCTTCCCCCCCCACTTGTTCTTTCCTGGCTTCCTTGCCTGTTAAGATACCTTTCGGGGTTGAAAGAACCAGTAATCCTGAACCATTTCGGACAGAATGAATATCCTTCATCCCGAAATAAACGCGGCGAGATTGCTTGGAGATTCTTTCCACTTCGGTGATTTTCGGCTTTTTGTCCACATAAATAAGACCTACTTCCAATACCGGCTGGCCCTTCTTTACTTTTTTAGAAATGTCGGAAATGTACCCAGCCTTTTTCAAACACTCACCGATGGCGTTCTTCATCTTGGAATAAGGCAAGGACACAGACTCTTTGCCTGCGAGGCTACCGTTCTTCATTACTATTATCATGTTTGAAATTGAATCCATATAATTATTTAAATTTTTACCAGGAAGATTTTCTAACTCCCGGCAACATTCCCTCATTGGCTAATTCCCTGAAACAAATACGGCAAATACCGAAGTCTCGCATAAAAGCGTTGCCCCGGCCACAGCGAAAACATCGATTCTTGGCTCGAGTGGAAAATTTCGGTTTCTTTAAAGCTCTTGCTTTGACTGATGTTTTTGCCATAAAAAATAATTACAGGGTGAGCCTTGTAATATCTCACTTTTTTTCTTTAAAACCCCTCTTAATCTCCCCTTATCAGGAGCGAAAAGATGGAATCTAAAGGAGAAAAATGGATTAATCAAAGCTATATCCCCTTGTCTTTATACTAGCAAATATACGACAAAGAGTCAATCAAATAAACTAGTTTTCAAATTTACCTGTTACCCATTCAAATTGAGCTTGCCAATTTAAAGAGGGGCAACTCCACCCCGGACTTGTAAGATGGGTACCACTAGTACTTTCTAAATCCCGAATTCCTAAGACATAAAAAGCTCCTTTGGCGGCGCTACAACCAGCGACTCCCGCAGCATATCGATAATATGAATAACCGCCAATCCATACATTAAAGAGTGGGTCACACGGAGTTTTAGAAATAAATCCGTCAGTTTCAAGAGGAGAAATGAAAGGATCAGCAACCCCGTAACATCCGGTATCGTAACCTCCGTAATCATTGTCGGTATTGCCAG
>MFWB01000008.1:35243-35779 GCA_001787205.1 Candidatus Nomurabacteria bacterium RIFOXYB1_FULL_39_16 | reverse complement strand
TATTCAAACTTGTCATAACGACACTCGCAAGTAACCCAATAATTGAGACGACAACTAAGAGTTCAATCAGTGTAAATCCTTTGTTATTTTTTATAGAAGAAATGTTCATAATTTTTAATGATCAGCATAAAGATATTTACTGTAAGATCCACACCAGAGAGCTTCATTCCCGTTTGTATGATATCTCCATAATTTTAACTCACAGCGATTATTATTGTTCACATCCTCAAATTGAGTAACCAAATCATACTTACCAGGGAATGAAGCAGTATTATAACCATAAGCATAACTATAATTCCCAGTAGTCCAAGGGCCCGATCTGTTATTTTTTGGATCTTTAGGAAGAGAAGGTATGTAAGGCGCCAAAGCAGTCTGTAAGGTATCCCATGAAGTAGCATTACTATAAGCCCAACCAGTAATAGCCGGATATCTACCATTAACATCGAAATACATTTCAAGAGCTACCTTAATTTGGTGTAAATCTTGCATTCTTTTTGTGTCCCGCGCTTTTGCTCGAGCTGTATTCAAACTTGTCA
>MFWB01000008.1:29736-35226 GCA_001787205.1 Candidatus Nomurabacteria bacterium RIFOXYB1_FULL_39_16 | reverse complement strand
GCTGTATTCAAACTTGTCATAACGACACTCGCAAGTAACCCAATAATTGAGACGACAACTAAGAGTTCAATCAGTGTAAATCCTTTGTTTTTAAGTATATTATTCATAAATTCAAACAATCTTCAACTTTAATATTGACCACAAATTACATAATCAAAATAATTTTGAAACATATTGGGTGAGTTTTTCCATAGACAGTCACAACCAGAACCATTGGGGTATGGTGGTCCAGAGGAAAATGCCTCCATATCTGTGGCACCTATTAAATAAGTTCCAGAATTTAAAATACAACTTCCACCTTGATAACCGTAACCAGCCGAGACATTATAATAAAAATAACGAGCGCCAGAAGAATAAGGAACACCGTTGTGTCCTGCTGGAGTATTTTGAGGATCAACTGGGGATTTAGGGAGAAAACCATCTGCAACCAAAAAACTTAAAAATCCTGCTCCGGCAGTATTAGTAGACAAATCCCACCACCCATCCCAAAACCCAGGTGATACATTGCTTCTTCCATAAATGCTTGGTGCCGGTAATGTTCCGTGTGCATCTATATAAAGCTCTAACGCTTTTTGTATTTGTTTAATTTCCGAAATCCTTCTCGAATCCCGCGCTTTTGCTCGAGCTGTATTCAAACTTGTCATAACGACACTCGCAAGTAACCCAATAATTGAGATGACAACTAAGAGTTCAATCAGTGTAAACCCGCCCCCCTTCGGGACCACACCAAATTTTGATGTGTGGGTAAATCCTATATTTTTTAATTGGTCACTCATAACTTTAAACCATTGCCGGCAATAATTGAAGATCTTCTATGTTCTCCGCTTCATTCCCCCCTCCAAAAACCAAAAAAAGAGAAATCATAACCATCAATACCGCAAATCCCAAAAGTATGTACTCGGCCGGTCTCTGCTCTACCCGAAACCATTTCATAACCAAAGCTGTCATTTTAGGAGCTTTGGAAGCTTGTAAAACTTCGGGCGCTTTTTGCGCCTGTTCAACCTTAGACTTTTCTTCAAACTCTTCTAGGGCTTTTTTAATATCAACATTTTCACTTAAATCTAAATCTTCATTCATATATATATTATATACTAACTCCCAAAAAACAAAATCCCCCTATGGGGGATTTTGTGGTCTAAAAATAGAGTGGATTATTTCCTTGTTTCCTCTTTCTTAAAAGGAATTCCCAGAAGTTCAAAGAAAACTGTGCCCTCTTTCTTGGTTTTAGCAGTTCCAACTAGGGTAATAGACATACCGAAAACATCTCTGATGTCTTCATCGGCCGTCTCGGGGAAAATCGTGTGCTCTTTGATGCCGATGGTTAAATTACCGATATTGTCCACAACAGTGCGGTTTATACCTCGGAAATCTTTCGTGCGAGGAAGAGCCACGTTGATGAGTTTTTCAAGAAAAGCATACATCCTCTTGCCACGCAAAGTAACCATTATGCCTACAGGATCTCCTTGCCTAGTTTTGAATGACGCGATGGATTGCTTGGCTCCTCGCAAGGCTGTTTTTTGACCGGTAATTTTAGACAATCTATCTCCGATAGCTTCATTTTTGTTCTTATCCTTTTTCATCATCGTGCCGGTACCGACATTGATCACAACCTTTTTCATTTTAGGCGCAGCCATAGCGTTTTTGTAGCCAAAAACTTCTTTCATTTTTGAAAATACTTCCGCCTCTTTTTCTTTTATAGTTAAATGTTTCATATTGTTTTAATCTATCTTTTTAACGTTTGAAGCATGGATGGGCATTTCAATATTTTTCATACTTCCCTTTTCGCCGGACTTCCTGGGACGTTGATGCTTCTTCATCATATTCAAACCTTCTACGATAACTTTATTTTCTTTAACAAGAACGTGAACAATCTTGCTTTTTTTGCCTTTGTCCTTGCCGGTTATCACTATTACATTGTCTCCTTTTTTTAATTTCATAATTTTTTTTATCTTGTTCCCGACACCAGGTGTCTGGAATTCCTGACACCTGGTGTCGGGACCTGCTAAATTACTTCCTGCGCTAAAGAAATTATCTTCTGGAATCCTTTTTCCGCTAATTCTCTCGGTATTGGTCCGAAGATGCGGCCCGCTTTCGGGTCCTTCTTGCCTTTTTCCAAAATAACAACGGCGTTATCATCAAAACGAATATATGAACCATCCTTTCGTCTGAAAGCACCTCTGGTACGCACGACAACGGCTTGGTGCACGTCTTTCTTTTTTACCGCTTTTCGAGGGCTAGCTACTTTTACGGAAATGATGACCAATTCTCCCAGGGTGGCATATCTCTTCTTAGAAGAGCCTAAAATCTTGAACACCTTTCCCACGGTGCCTCCAGCATTGTCTGTTATTTTTACTAAAGTTTCGTTTTGTATCATATTTGTCCGCCTTTGGCGGGAAATTATCTATTAACTAACTACTTTAAACTTTTTATCTTTGGAAATCGGTCTGGTTTCAACTATTTCCACCTTATCTCCTGTCTTGTATTTATTCTCTTCATCGTGCGCC
Organism: Candidatus Nomurabacteria bacterium RIFOXYB1_FULL_39_16; assembly: GCA_001787205.1. GTDB lineage: Bacteria > Patescibacteriota > Minisyncoccia > Phycocordibacterales > UBA9973 > UBA9973. The sequence goes on along the minus strand of MFWB01000008.1, from coordinate 32,722 downwards.
TTGTACTTCTTGCTAACTTTATAAAACTTTCCGTAAAGCGGATGTTTGACAAATCTGGAAACAGAGACGACAACGGTTTTGTCCATCTTATCTGATACCACTATGCCTTTTAATTTTTTTGATTTATTTTCCATAATTTTATTTTTTGTTTAACTCCGTCAAAATTCGGGCGATTCTCTTTTTAAGGGTGGCGGATTCTTTGACATTTTTTGACTTGGCGCCTTCAGCCTTGAAATGGATAGAGCGCAATTCTTCCCGTAACGCCGTCAGCTGTTTTAAAAGCTCGTCTCCTTTCATCCCTTTTAAATTTTCTTTCTTGTTTTTCATCTTGTTTCCGTTAAATTATTACTTGTTTATCCTTCCGACGATTCTGGTCTTGATTGGGAGCTTGGTACCGGCTTTTCTCAATGCTTCACGCGCCACTTTCTCTTCCGCGCCATCCACTTCAAAGATTATGCGTCCAGGAAGAACATCAAAGCAATAACCTTGCGGGTCTCCCTTTCCCTTTCCCATGCCCACCTCTGCGGCCTTGGCTGTATATGGACGGTCCGGGAAAATACGAACCCAATATTTACCGGTCTTGGTTAAAGTACGAGAAATCACTTTTCGGGCTGATTCAATCTGGGTAGACTTCACACGAGCTTGAGACTCAGACTTTAGACCAAAGGAACCGAAAGAAAGCTTGATACCGCGAGTATCTGCTGTACGCGTTTTTGGATTTGAACGCTGGCTCTGCCATTTTCTAAATTTTACTTTTTTCGGAATTAACATATATTTAGTCGGTTTTTAATTTATTATCTTTTCCACTCTCGGAAGCGGGAGTAAGTGTGTTGTGGGTGGCTTTCTTGTCTGCGAAAATCTTGCCACGATAAATCCACACCTTTATACCCACGACACCGTATGAAAGGGTCGCCCGTTCGCGCTTGAAATCTATGTCCGCGCGGAAAGTCTGAAGCGGGATACTTCCGCGCTTAAGCTCTTCTGTGCGAGCAATTTCGGCTCCGCCCAATCGTCCAGAAAGTACTACTCTGGCACCCTCCACTCCGCGGGCAGTCATCACCTTCTCAATAATCTGCTTGATTACTCGGCGATAAGGCATCCTCTTCTCCAAACCTTCGGCAATCATATACGCCACGATGGCGGCATCGGCTTCTGGATTGGCTATTTCCATAATTTCCAATTTGAAATCTTCTGGTCGTGGAAGCTTCAGTTTGTCCATCTTTTTCAAAATTTCTTCTTTGAGTTTAGTTGCTCCCTCACCATTTCTGCCAATCAATAGACCTGGGCGAGAAGTTTTGATGATGAAACGGGTAGCTTTACGGCTTCTTTCAATTTCAATGCTGGAAATATACATCCCGCGCAGCTTTTTCTCTAAATATTGACGAATTAAAACATCACCCTTCAGGTAGGCTACATATTTCTTGGGGTCGGCAAACCAGCGAGATTTCCAATCCCTTAATATAATCAATCTATGCGCATATGGGTGAACTATTTTTGACATATTATTTTTTAATTACTTTTTTGGCTTTTACTACTTTCTCTTTTTTAACAGATTTTGATTTTTTCACTGCTACTACTTTTTCCGCTAAAAGAAGATTCAAATGGCTAGTGCGCTTGTTGATGCGGTGACCGGAACCCATAGCTGCCGGCATCATCCTCTTCATAGTGATACCTTTGTCTACTCGCAATTCTTTTATATATAAATTCTCCATTTCTATCCCCATTTGCTTAGCATTGGAAACAGCGGACAAGAGAAGCTTCTTGATAGGTAACCCGGCGCGCTTCGCCAAGAAATCAAGCTCAGCTATTGCCTCCCCCACACTCTTGCCTTTAACCAATCCCGCCACTAGGCGAACCTTTCTCGGAGACTGTCTATAATTTTTTAAAAATGCTTTCATAATTTTTATTTCTTATCGCCACCCTTCGCATCCGTGGCGGCTGCGGTAGCGGATTTAGCTTGAGCTATCTCGGCTTCTTTCTTCTTCATCTCAAGTTCTTTCTGCATTTTTCCTCCGTGTTTCATAAACTTCTTGGTTGGAGAAAATTCCCCCAATCTGTGACCAACCATATCTTCGGTAACGAGAACTTCCACGTGAACCTTGCCGTTGTAAACACCAAAAGTAAACCCGAGCATTTCGGGAGAGATGACGCAAGCGCGCTTCCAAGTCTTCACCATCGGTGTTTGAAGCGGGTTTTTACCGGCAATCTTTTTCAAGAGCCTCTCGTCAACATTTAATCCTTTTTTAAGTGATCTTGTCATGGTTAATTTTTAAGGAATGTAATGACTATAAAAATCACCACCCCGTTAAATAAAATCTTTCAGATTTTAATTTTTTAAAAAAAATTATTTAATGGGGTTTTGAAAATATAGTCGCTTTCGCTCCTTATTTTGCATAAAAAAAGCTCCTAACGAGCTTGGATTCATAATAGCAAATTTAATCTTAATGTCAACTAGATTCCAAAAGACCATTATAATAAAAAGCTGAAATAGAAAAATGTCAAATCTAGGTCAAATTAAAACAACGGTGCCCTGGAGCACCGTTGGCGCTCTCAGGGCGGATTGATCTACTTGTTGAAAACCCTTCTCAGGATTTTCTTCTCCTCGTCGGACGCCTCGGCAGAATGTTCCACCGCAGAAAGAAGGAGTTTCTTGCTCTCCCTCCATTTCTGGTGGAGTAGAACCCTCCTCATGCGTTCTTGTTCCCGACGCAGGAGAACCTCGGGATCTTCTTCGAGCCCCTTCTCCTCGCTCACGAGATTCGTTCCTGCCTCATGAGAGAGACGACGACCCCAGGAGTGTAACTCTTGTGCTCAGGGTGAACACAGAACTTCGTGACCCGACGACGAGGAGGGAGAGGCTTTTCGTGGCACCGCCCATCGACGATGATGGGACGGTCCTTGTGCTGTCGGTTGCGAGGAGTGTGACGCTGTCCATTGTCGGCCATTAGTTTGCCTCCTTCGGAGCTGATAACTTCGCTTCTTTGTT
>MFWB01000008.1:20765-29701 GCA_001787205.1 Candidatus Nomurabacteria bacterium RIFOXYB1_FULL_39_16 | reverse complement strand
GTTTTCGGTAATTTGCCATTGAAGGTACCTCCTAAAAATATAATAACACTTATTAGAAAAAATGCAAGTAAAAAAGAGAAACCCCGGGCGCTGACTGGGAATCAGCTACCGGGGCATGGGGACGACGGTCGGTGGGCTTAAGGCCGACCATCAACGGGCTGGGGGCCCGCTGCGAGGTGGGGAGTTCCTCGCGATGCAACTCAAGAGGGATTTCCCTCCGAGCACCCTGCTTGTTGTTAGTCGTTAGAGGATTCTTCCCCCTTAAGGAGACAGATGAGCTTCTTCGTGAGCCCATCCGCAGTCTCCTCCTCCTTCTGCACGCGGACCACGTACGCCGTAGCCGCGTAAGAACAGTCGGTGGCCATACAGGAGTGCGGATTCCGACCACAACTCCTGTGGTCAGCCAAACTGTGAGTCTGACAGAGCATTGGCATTTCCTCCTCGACTAACATTGGACCTTCCACCTAGAACTATACCACTTTTAAAAAATAACGCAACACAAATTAAAAATACCCAAGTTTGGCTTGGGTGTTTTTAGAAAATGTTTTTTTATATTTTTATTTATTCTTTCCAGTCTTTCGGCGAGAGACAATAAATATATTTGAGTATTTCTTTGGATGACGGCTCTTTCTTCCTCCGGTGACCTTACCCCACATTGTCTTCGGTCTCTTGGTTCCGCGTCCTTGTCTGCCTTCTCCTCCTCCGTATGGATGGTCTACAGGGTTCATCGCAGTACCACGGACAGTCGGACGAATTCCCTTCCAGCGACTGCGTCCAGCTTTACCATAATTTTCCAAATGATGTTCTTCGTTGGAAACGGTGCCGATAGATGCCCAGCAACTCTCATTAATTTTCCTGACTTCCGTGGAAGGCATTTTCAAATTTGTATATCCGTCGGCATTGGCGACTACTTGAGCGAAGATACCAGCCGAACGGCCGATTTTCGCGCCACCCATAGGTTTGATTTCAATATTGTAAACAAAAGTTCCAACTGGAATATTTTTAAGTGGAAGTCTGTTGCCTGGCTCCAATGGAGCTTTCTCGGAGACGATGAAGGAGCTTCCCGCTTTCACGGACTTCGGTAAAACTACGTATCTTTTCTCTCCATCTTTGTAAACAGCAAGCCCAATAAAGGCTGAACGGTTCGGATCGTATTCCACGGACTTTATTTTTGCTGGAATATCTTTTTTGTCATATAGAAAATCAACGAGTCTGTACAGACGCTTGTGTCCGCTACCCTTGTGTCTCATTGTGATGCGTCCTTGACTGTTTCTGCCTACGGCGCGCTTGAAACCATAAGTGAGGGACTTCAGTGGAGTGGATGTCGTAATAACTCCTCGATAGTTCACATTGGTCATCTGTCTTCTTGATTTACTTGTAGGTTTGTATGTTTTCATAAATAATTTGTCCCTACACCAGGTGTCTGCAATTCCTGACACCTGGTGTAGGGTCTATATAAATTCTATCTTTTCTCCTTTCTTTAAATAAACAAAGGCTTTGCGTCCACCGCCCCTTATCCCAACTTTACCTTTAGACATAATCTTTTTCCTGGGCACAGGGAGGACATTTACCTTGACAGGTTTTACTTTATAAAGTGCAAAGATAGCCTTCTTGATTTCTGTCTTGTTGGCATCGGCAGTGATATCAAAAGTATATACGTTCTGCTCCATAGCAAAACTTCCTTTTTCGGTCACTCTTGGATTTTTAATAATTGTTGTCATAATGATTTTAAATTTATATTTTGTGATTTTTGAAGACCGTAGTAGGGCTAAAAAATTACAAATTATAAATTTACCCCCTACTTTCTAAAAATTTTACTGCTTCTACCGGATTTTCTATTAAAAGATACTTGTGATTCAAAACATCCATTGGATTCAAATTTTGAAGGAAAACTATTTCTAGCTGTGGCAAGTTTCTGAAACTCTTTTCTGCTTCAACGTTACGTCCAGATAAAGCTGTCAAAACTCTGGCTTTTTTGGATTCTGCTAATGGTTTGAATCCGCTAGCTTTGGCTAAATTCTTCATAACACTCACGGCATCTTTGGTCTTGATTTTGGACAATGCGAGAGAATCCACAAAAAGTATTTCGTTGTCTTTCAATTTCTTGGAAAGCACAGAGAACAGAGCCTGAGCGCGCATTTTCTTGGAAATTTTCCTCTTGTAGTTTTTATCCGAGAGTGGACCGTGGGTTACTCCTCCACCGACCCAGATAGGGCTCCTGGTGGAACCGTGTCGGGCGCGTCCAGTACCTTTTTGTTTCCAAGGTTTCTTGCCTCCTCCACGCACTTCTCCTCTGTCTTTAGTATCAGCAGTGCCGGAGCGTTTATTGCTACGCATACCTTCCACTACTTGGTGCACCAAGTCCGTGCGCCACTTGGCAGCGAAAACTTTCGCAGGAAGACTTATCGTTCCCGCTTCTCCGCCCTTTTGGTCATATATCTTTGTTTGTAATTTTGCTTCTGCCATATTATCTGTTGATTATTTCCACTAAAGTTCCACGCTTCCCAGCGATAGCTCCCTTGATGAGCATCAGATTATTTTCTTTATCCACCAGGACAACTTTCAAATTTTTCTGGGTGATGCGGTCGGAACCCATTCTGCCTGCCATTCTCATTCCCTTCGGAACGTGGGTTCGGAGTCCTCCTCCGATACTTCCCGGCTCACGCTCGGAATGCTTCTGTCCGTGAGTTCTAGGTCCACCATGGAAACCATGACGCTTCACTACACCCTGGAAACCTTTACCCTTGGAAACACTCGTTACTTGTATCTTGTCTCCGGGAATAAAACTTGAAACATCAATCACTTCTCCTTCTTTCGCTTCATTTTTGTCGCTTGGTTTTAGCCTGAATTCTTTAAGAGTTTTATAGAAACCACCTTTCATTGCGCCCATTTCACCTTTCGTGATTCTTTCCTTTTTTTGCGCTCCGAAACCAACTTGAACTGAATCGTAGCCGTCTTTGGCTTTTTCAAAAACTCTCGTCACCGTTATTGGTCCAGCAGTTACCACAGTCACAGGGAAAACAGTTCCGTCTTCGGAAAAGTACTCCGCCATATTCTCTTTTGTTCCCAAAATGAATTTCATAAAATGAATTTAATCGCCATTCTTACATCATCTTCACATCAATATCGACTCCGGAAGGCAGCGTTAAATTGGTAAGGGCCTCAACGGTCTTCTGATTCGGATTTATAATATCAATCAATCTCTTATGCACTCTTATTTCAAATTGTTCTCGAGTGTTTTTGTAAATAAAAGAGGAACGATTGACTGTATATTTTTTTATTTCAGTTGGAAGCGGCACAGGACCCACAATAGTAGCATCATACCTAACTGCCGTATCCATAATTTGTTTGACAGACGCATCCAAGACCTTGCTCTCGTAAGCACGAACTCGGATACGAAGCACCACTTTGCCATCTTCCCCTGCACCCTTTTTAAGGGAAGTTTTTGACATCTTGGCCTTTTCCGTTTTTACTGATTTAGTAACGGCTTTTGGCTCTTTTGTTTTTGTATGTGCTGTTGTCATGGTGCTAAATCGTAATTTCTAATTCGTAATTATCCTAAGATCTTTGTGACAACTCCTGCACCTACAGTCTTGCCTCCTTCGCGAATGGCAAACTTCTGTGTCTCTTCGAGCGCGACCGGGGTAACCAGTTTAACTGTAATCTTCACTGTGTCTCCAGGCATAACCATCTCAACTCCTTCTGCGAGAGTCACATCTCCGGTTACATCTGTAGTACGAATATAGAATTGAGGTTTATAACCTTTAAAGAATGGAGTGTGTCGTCCGCCTTCTTCTTTTTTCAATACGTATATTTCGCAAGTAAAGTTGTCGTGCGGAGTCACAGTGCCCGGCTTTGCCAAGACCTGTCCGCGAGTAATGTCTTCTTTCTTCAAACCTCGTAGGAGGATGCCGGCATTGTCTCCAGCCATACCTTCTTGAAGATTTTTGTTGAACATTTCAATTCCAGTTACTGTTGTCTTTTGAGTAGGTTTGATACCGATGATTTCAACATCTTCACCAACTTTCACTACACCTCTTTCAATTTTTCCGGTAACAACGGTTCCTCGGCCTTCAATGGAGAAGATGTCTTCAACAGGCATAAGGAATGGCTTTGTTGTGTCTCGTTCTGGAACTGGGATATAAGTATCAAGAGCATCTACGAGTTCAAGAATTTTCTTTGCCCATTCATCATCAACGGACTTTGCTTCAAGACCTTTAAGAGCGGAACCACGAATGACTGGAGCATTTGCGCCGTCAAAGCCTTGTTTGGTTAGAAGTTCGCGAATTTCTTCTTCAACCATGTCAATCATATCTTTATCATCAACCATATCGCACTTGTTTAAGAAAACAATCATTTTAGGCACACCAACTTGCTTTGCAAGCAAAACGTGTTCACGAGTCTGTGGCATTGCTCCGTCTGTAGCAGCAACGACAAGAATAGCACCGTCCATCTGAGCGGCACCAGTAATCATGTTCTTGATGTAGTCTGCGTGTCCAGGAGCATCGATGTGCGCGTAGTGGCGGGCATCGGTAGCATACTCGTTGTGAGAAATGTTAATAGTGATTCCTCTTGCCTTCTCTTCTGGAGCGTTGTCAATCTGATCAACTCCGCGTAGACGAACTGTTTTTCCAGCCAAATTTAACACGTGCAGGATTGCAGCGGTCAAAGTGGTCTTTCCATGGTCGACGTGACCGATGGTGCCGACGTTAATGTGCGGCTTATCTCTCTTAAATTCTTCTGCCATAATATTATTGTTTAATAACCAAAACTCAGCATACGAGAACCAGTTGCTAAGACTTAGTTACTAACTTTTCCGCCTAGGGCGGGTTAAATTAACTAATAATTAAAAATACAATAGAAAAACTGCAGAAAGTGCAGTTGCCTAGATAATAGCAGAATTAGAAATAAAGTCAAATCCGTTTTATTTCCTTTTAGAGCTTAATTTGGAGTATTCATCCAATAAATTCTTCAGTTCACGAGCTTGCGCGTCAAACTTATTTTCTGTCAGTCTTCCTATTTCTTCTATAACTATAAAAGTGTTACTCAAATCAACACCAAATTTATAAAAACCCTCCTCTTTCAAGTCTTTTGGGCTTCGATTAAATTCTCTTGATCCTTCCTTCATGTAAAGTTTTAAGTAGTTTTTATTTTCTCGCAGCGATGATAGTCTCGGCGACATTGTTAGGCACGATGTCATAGCGGAAGAATTCCATTGTGAAGCCCGCGCGTCCTTCAGTCATAGAACGAAGGCCGGTCATGTAGCCGAACATTTCGGATAGAGGCACAATCGCTTTGATTACTTTATTCATTCCTCTGTCTTCCATTCCTTCAATGAGTCCACGCTTGGACGACAAGTTTCCGGTGACGTCTCCCATGAATTTATCTGGAGTGATGACTTCCACTTTCATCATCGGTTCCAAGATGACGGGGTTGGCTCGGCGACAAGCGTCTTGAATGGCCATAGAAGCAGCGATTTTAAACGCCATTTCATTGGAGTCCACTTCGTGGTAACTTCCATCCCAAAGTTCTACAGAAACATTTACCATTTTGAATCCAGCTAAAATTCCACGATCCAGTCCCTCTTTAAATCCTTTTTCACAAGGAGCAATGTATTCTTGCGGAATCACTCCTCCTTTGATTGTATTGATAAATTCGAAACCAAGAGATCTCTTTGTATTTTTAGGTAAATCTTCCAATTCTTCCTTAGTAAGCATTTCCATTGGTTTTACTTTTATCTTTACGTGACCATAGTTTCCACGTCCACCAGATTGCTTGATATATTTTCCTTCTGCATCAGCATTGCCAGTGATAGTCTCTCTGTAGGCTACTTGTGGTTTACCGACATTTGCTTCCACAGTAAATTCTCTTTTCATACGATCCACGATAATTTCCAAATGAAGCTCTCCCATTCCTGCGATAATAGTCTCCCCTGTCTCTTGATCAGTGGTAACTTTAAAAGTAGGGTCTTCTTGAGCAAGGCGATTAAGCGCCATACCCATTTTTTCTTGGTCAGCTTTTGTCTTTGGTTCGATGCGAAGTTGGATAACTGGCTCAGGAAATACAATTCTGTTTAATTCAATAGGGTTGTTTTCATCACATATAGTGTCTGAAGTAATAGTATCTTTCAATCCTACCGCTGCCGCAATTTCTCCAGCAAAAACTTGTTTCACTTCTTCGCGGTCGTTGGCATGCATACGCAAGATTCGCCCGATGCGTTCTTTGTTGCGAGTGCGCGGATTGTAAACATAACTTCCTGCCGTTAAGCTTCCAGAATAAACACGGAAGAAAATAATCTGTCCAACGAACGGGTCCGTCGCCACCTTGAAAGCAAGCGCCGCAAATGGTTCTGAATCAGAGGCACCACGAACGAGAGGTTCATCGGTATCCGGATTTACGCCTGGAATAGGCGGAATGTCTGTCGGAGCTGGCAAGTAATCCACCACAGCATCCAGCACAAGCTGTACGCCTTTGTTCTTTAAAGCAGAGCCGGCAAACACCGGGAAAATTTCATTGGCGATAACAGCCTTGCGCAGAGTCTTTTTCAAGACATCAATATCTGGGATGACTCCTTCTAAATATTCGGTCATCATCACTTCATCCGTCTCCACTATCTTTTCCACCAGTTCTCCATGGAATTTTTCTGCATCCGCTTTCAATTCTTCTGGAATTTCTTTTTCAATAACTTTATTGCCCATTTCTCCTTCAAAGTAATAGGCTTTCATTTTAAGCAAGTCTATTACTCCTTCGTGCTTTTCTTCAAGCCCGATGGGAATTTGCATTCGGACGGCCTTTTTTGTAAGTCTGTCTAAAATAGTCGTAAATGAATGTTCAAAGGATGCTCCTGTTCTGTCTAATTTATTTATAAAACAAACACGAGGAACTTTTGCTTCGTCAGCATAACGCCAGTTTGTTTCTGATTGAGGTTCTACTCCAGCGACTCCGTCAAATACAACTACAGCTCCATCGAGCACGCGAAGAGAACGCTTCACTTCTACTGTGAAATCAATGTGTCCAGGAGTATCAATAATATTAAAACGATGTTTTTTGCTCTTATCTTTTGGGTCCGCATAAGTCGGAGTCCAGAAACAAGTGACCGCCGCAGAGGTAATGGTGATGCCGCGTTCTCGTTCTTGTTCCATCCAGTCCGTAGTAGTCTCTCCGTCATGCACTTCTCCTATTTTATGGGAGACTCCAGTATAAAAAAGCACGCGTTCTGTCGTTGTCGTCTTACCTGCGTCAATGTGCGCAATAATTCCAATGTTTCTAACTTTTTCTAAAGGATAGTCTCGTTCCATAGTTGATTTTCTTGAGCGTAGCGATTAGAAAATCATTACCCTGTGAAATCCTCGCTTTGCGAGGAGGCCACAAAGTGGCCTATTTCACTGGGGTTAATAAATTACATTCACTCCGTTCATTAATTTATAAACAAAAAGCGCTCGATGCGCTTAAAACAATATATAACATAAAGCAACCTTTTGCAAACTAAAAATCCCCTTTCGGGGATTTTTAGAAGATAAGTTTTTAGTCAATTAACTATAAGATTGTTCTTCAACCAATTTATCCCAATCTATTCCAGACACCGTAGACCATTTTTTTAATTCAAGTTGCTGTTTTACTTTCTTTTTAACTGCATCCAACAAGGTCTGGGTCCCTTGTTCCAATCCAGAACCTTCATCTTTTAATTGATAATGTGCCTCATCTGCTAACCATTTTACAAAAACCTTAATAGCATCTAACTCTGCTGACCCCAATTTTCCAGCTCTTTGTAATTCTTCTGCGGTAATTGAACCATCAGTAATTTTTTCTACTAAACTTTTAGCTTGTTCTTTTCCAAAATCTTTATCTCCTGGCATATGTTTAATTCAAAATATTAAAAACCTAATAATATCCAAAGTATGCCCCCCCCGAGGCATGCTGTCAAGCAAGGATATTAAAATTACACATATGCGCGATAGCGTAAATATGTAAAGATGAGTTTTATTTAGTTAAACACACTCTCCTTCCCCGTGTAAGCCTTGGCAAGTTTGAAAGTTTTTAAGTGATCTTGTAGACCAATTTCTTTAACATAATCCACAAATTCCTTTGACAGAGGCGAAGGCCCAACCCAGACACTTCTCTGAATCATTACATAGCCGAAATTCTTTAATTGTCTGCGAAACCAATCTCTTTCCTTTTTCTTCTCTTCGGCGACGTCATACATTAAAATTAAATTTTTAGGTGAATTTTCATTAAACAAAGAAGAAAAAGCAGTATGATAAAAATTTCTTTTTCTGTTCTTTCTCTTTATGCGACTTCGGTGATCATCTTTTGGAACCGGCAGACCGAAAGCATTCACCTTCATTCCTTTATATCTAGCCATATACAAATTATATACCCAAAGTACACATTTACGCTATCGCGCATATGTGTATTAATCGTTTAAATTTTAATCTTCTAACAAACACAGAATCCCCTAACTGCGCAGGTAGGCTTTTCGGAGATTTTGTAGAAACAAAACTTACAAAACACTTTAAAGAGTTCTTGCTCTTACTGAACTCAAATTACTTGGACGGTACTTTAAATTGTTTAAAGTAATTTCTCCTTCTGTCCATAAATTCTCTTATTTCATCCTTTTTTCCACCAAGTGCCTCAAGAAAGCTCGCGATGATTTTATCTTCTCCTCCAAATTCTTCCATTATTCTATCGCGCCCAGATACATTAAATCCAATTTTCTCTCTCTTTTCTCTTTGAATCTCTTTTAGATTTCCAGACAAAGTAACTACTTTTCCATCTCTAATCGCAACACAGTAATTTTTATCCATCATTTGATTAGGAAAAAGGCTATCAACTATATTTTGAGCAGATATCGTATCGCCAGTAGGATTTTTCAAAAGATCGTCAAGTGTAAAAAGAAGTTTATATTCCCGACCAAAATTAACAACCCCCGCAGTCGC
>MFWB01000008.1:0-20638 GCA_001787205.1 Candidatus Nomurabacteria bacterium RIFOXYB1_FULL_39_16 | reverse complement strand
CACCATTGGGTGGCTTTTTAGTTCTTAGTTCTTAGTTCTTAGTTCTTAGTTCTTCGCGAGAAAAAGAACAATCCTTGCAGATTATTAGGCAACTTTATATAGCAGCCTTCTGTAAAGCTTCTAGTAAGTCAGTTTCAAATTGCTTCATGGTTTCTCCGTAGCCATTTCCCCACGTAGAGAAAGCCAGTTGTTCATACATTCTAGGATTTCTAGCGTGCAATGTTGCGAGGGCCTCAGCATAGCTGATCTTCGCCACTTCCTTCAACCACATTACACCCTCTTCAACATTATCTGGATTTCCTCTCCACGTTGGTTCTATCCACGTGTGAAGGAAAGCATCAAGCTCTTCTTTTGATTTTGGCGGTGTGCCAATCACAACTCCATCACGCTTGAGCATTCCTCCTTTTTCATTTTTTGGTGCTGATTCTTGCATAAATTTAATTCATAATATTTAAAACCCTAATAATACCCATAAGTATACCCCCCCCCGAAGCATTGTGTCAAACAAACAAAAACCACCCAAGAGTGGCTCTTAAAAGGTAGAAAAATTGCTCTGCAATTTTTCTACCAAGCAAAGTGAGCGAAGGCTTTGTTTGCTTCTGCCATTTTGTGAGTATCTTCTTTCTTTTTAATAGCTGAACCTTCGTTCTTGGAAGCGGCGATGAGCTCATCGGCAAGTTTTAAATGCATAGGCTTTCCTTTTCCTCCGCGGGCTGCATCGCGAATCCAGCGCATAGCGAGAGCGAGACGGCGTTCAGGACGAACTTCTACTGGCACCTGATAGTTCGCGCCTCCGATACGCTTGGAGCGGACTTCGGTCATCGGACCAGCGTTCCTGAGAGCTAAATCAAAAATTTCAAGCGGATTTGGGTTGCCTGTCTTTTCTTTAATAATATCAAAAGCGGCATACATCACCTTGCGGGCGGTTTCTTTCTTTCCGGACCACATAATGTAATTGATAAATTTCTCCAATTTCTGGGAGTTATATATAAAATCCGGCTCTACCACATTTCTATTTTTAACTTTTCTTCTCATTTTTTTTATTTAAAATTATTTATAGTGAGCTTGTCGAACTATTTTTTAGCGTCTTTTCTAGGCTTCTTGTTTCCGTATAATGATCGTCCTTGTCGGCGCTTTTCAACTCCTTGAGTATCCAAGACTCCTCGAACAATGTGATATCTTACTCCGATCAAGTCCTTCACACGTCCTCCGCGAAGCATTACCACTGAGTGTTCTTGTAGGTTGTGTCCTTCTCCTGGAATATAAGCAGTTACTTCCATACCGTTGGTCAAACGCACTCTGGCGATTTTGCGGAGAGCGGAGTTAGGCTTCTTGGGAGTAGTAGTTGAAACTTTCGTGCAAACGCCTCTCTTGAAAGGCGCCGGGAAAAAGACCGGTCGATTCTTGAGAACGTTGAATCCACGGGCCAAAGCGACAGTCTTCGTCTTGGAACGGACCTTGGTTCTGTTTTTCTTGATTAATTGGTTGATTGTTGGCATAAGTAAACAAAATAGCCCCATAGGACTATGGGTTTTAATATACTATTTAAAAATCTAAAATGCAAGGCCTGTAGTTAGGTGAAAGAGAAAGGTCAGTATGGGGTATAGATAATCGGAAAAGAAAACAATGAAGACAAGCAGTAAAATTAAAGAGTATTGTTCGTAGGCTAAAATAAAGGAAAAGGCTCTATCCGGCAAGAAAGAGAAAAGTATTTTAGAACCATCAAGCGGAGGGATGGGAACGAGATTGAAAATACCCAAGGCTAAATTCACGATAACAATAGCAGAAGTTATAAAATAAAAACCCGAGGGCAAAGCAAATCCGGAAGAAAAACGAATAATCAACCCGAACACGATAGTAATAAAAAAGTTAGCGAGGATGCCCGCTGCCGCCACCCACACCGTCCCCCACTTTCTGTTGCTCAAATTATTCGGGTTATAAGGCACCGGTTTCGCCCAGCCGAAAATAAATCCTGTTTTGGAAAGAATTAAAATAGTCGGCAAAAGAATGGAGCCGAACAAATCCAAATGTTTTATCGGATTCAAAGTGAGACGTCCAGCATTTCGGGCGGTATTATCACCGAAACGTTCCGCCATAAAGCCGTGCGAAACCTCGTGAATCACAATGGACATAATAAGTATAGCTATATAAAAAATGGCATCTATCCCTTGCATAATGATGTTTCTAATGATAGCATACAAAAGTTATGAAAAAAACGTGCGCTATAACTAAAAAGGGCTCAATCGTCGGAGGTGGATACTCCAATAGAACCCGTGCCACCAAGTTTAACCCTACAGGCAAAAAGAGAAAATACCCAAACCTTCAAAAGAAGAGACTTTTTGTTCCCGAACTAAATAAAACTGTAAATATTGAAATCTCCGCTCGTGGTATGCGCACCATGAAAAAACGAGGCACCTACGCTACCCTCCTAAAGGCTGGATTGATTAAAGCAAACTAAAAAACCTCATGAGATGTGAGGTTTTTTTACGCGGGAACAAAGGTAATCGCATTCCCCTTTTTACCACTACGGCCGGTACGGCCGATGCGGTGCACATAAGTATCATACGTCTGAGGTACATCAAAATTGATGACGTGCGTAACATCTGGAATATCGAGTCCGCGAGCGGCCACGTCTGTCGCAATCAATACATTTATTTGATCTTTTTTAAATGAATCTAAAATTCGAATACGCTCACGACTTCGTTTGTCACCATGAATACCACCGACTTTGAACCCCATATGCGCGAGATCTTTGGCGAGAGTATCCACACTGTGTTTCATCTCGCGGAAAATCAAAACTTTATCAGAACCATCAGCTTTTAAAACTTCATGAAGTTTTTCTAATTGTTCGTCTTTGCCCCTATACCTGACGACATCTTGATCAATATTTTTTGCTGTCTCACCTGAGATTACCGAAATGAAAACAGGATTTACTAAATAAAGTTCTGTTAATTTTTTAATATCAGGAGAAAGTGTTGCTGAGAAGAAAAGTGTCTGACGACCTTCTTTCGGGGTTTTACCGATTATATAAACCATATCATCTCTGAAGCCCATATCTAGCATTCTATCTGCTTCATCGAGCACGACAGAGTGACAAGTAGAAAGATCTAAAACTTTTTTATCTATCAAATCTCTTATGCGTCCTGGGGTGCCGATAACAAATGAAACTCCCATTTTAATTTCTCGAATTTGTTTCATTATTGGCAAACCTCCGACACAACCGGCAGAAAACATTCCAAAACCAAAAGCAAGATTTTTAAAATCGCTTTCTATTTGAAGTGCGAGCTCGCGAGTCGGTGCCATAATGAGCACTGTCTCTCTTTTATTTAATCCTTTAGTTTTAGCAATTTTTTCTATGAGAGGAAGCAGGAATGCTGCGGTCTTACCTGTACCGGTATTGGCCATACCAAAGACATCCTTCCCTTCCATAACAGATGGGATAGCTTGGTCTTGAATGGGTCTAGGGTTTGTGTAACCTGCTCTTTCAATATTTTTATGAAGTTGTGGATTAAAAGGAAAATCTGCAAAACTATGTTTTGACACATAAGCTTTTTCTTCTACGTTTGTTCCTTTTTTAATGAAACGAGAAAAATCTATTCTCTCTCCGCGAGATCTTTTATTGCTTGAAGGTCTTCGTCCCCCACTTCTAAAAGAAGGTCGAGAAGCACCAAATCCACTTGTACGAGTAATTCTACCGCCAGAAGAGCGGTGTATGGGCCTTGCTGCGCCAAAGCGAGAAGGTTTGTGCACACCAACCGAAGCTGGACGCGCGAAACTGCGTTTGTTTATCATATATTTCTTTTTGTGTCATGGACATCAATCACAGGACACACTAAGTCATAGATGATTTCCACAAGCGTCAGTCTCGTTATATTAAGCTCGTGCGCCTGTGGCGTGAGTTGAGAATGATACATAAAGTATAGCATTTTGCTATCTAAATGTCAATGATTTATTAAATTAGGTAAAAAAGTTATACTAAAAATATGTCCAACATAAACATAGATAATCTTAAACACAATCAAGTGCAAATAAAGGGAGGTGGAAAGGTTATCGTTTTAGATACTGGTGCAATAATCGGACCCGAAGCTGATGCTATGCTTCAAGCTTTACACTCTAGATCTGTTGGAGGACTAGAAGGTCATCTTAAAATACTTTCCGAAAAGGGACCGGATAATTTCATGAAAAATTTCTATGTCGGTTATGGACATAAATCAATCGGAGACTGCGGAACATCATCATTATTTATAGAAGGAGTATCGATGCTTGCAGCAAAAGCAATACAAGATTGGGCACTTTATTCAGGACAAGAATCTTCCACTAGATATATTGATTTCCAAACCCAACCATTTAAAAATATAACTGACACAAAAGAGGGAGAAGAAATTTTGGAGGCATACAGAAAATTTTATATTGATGCAATGGAACCAACCAAAAAACATTTAAAAAAACAATTTCCTTTAGGGAAGGATGAAAAAGAAACAATATACGAAAAAGCTATCAGCGCAAGAGCTTTTGACACATTGAGAGGTTTCCTTCCCGCAGGATCGACCACAAATCTAGCTTGGCACACTAATTTAAGACAAGCAGCAGATAAAATAATGCTACTTCGCCACCATCCACTAGAAGAAGTAAAGAATGTAGCAAGTGCGATAGAGGAAGCTTTGCGTTTGGCATTTCCAAATTCTTTCGGGCATGAGCGTTATGAAAATACAGAAAATTACAATAAAGAGTGGATGAAAAATTATTATTATCACCATGATAAAAACTGCCCGGACTTTCGAATGAGTAATAATTCTATAAATACAGATTTATTACCAAAACAAATATTAGGGAGCAGGCCCATAAAAACTGAACTACCACGACACCTAGCGGAAGCTGGGACTATTCAATTTGAATTTCTTTTAGACTTTGGATCGTTTCGTGATGTACAAAGACACCGTGCAGTAAACCAACGAATGCCACTCCTAACCACAGAAATAGGCTTTGAAAAATGGTATCTTGACGAACTCCCAAAAGATTTAAAAGACAAAGCTGAATTATTCCTCCAAAAACAGGAAGAAAAAATAAATAATCTTAAAATTTCCAAAGAAGATAAACAATATTACACCGCAATGGGTTACCGTACATCCAATCGACTAACTGGTAATATCCCCGCACTGGTTTATTTAGTAGAATTACGAGCTACACGTTTCGTTCACCCAACATTGAGAAAAAAAGCAAAAATGATGGCTGATACCCTGTTAGAACTTTTTAGTAAATTTGGACTCGTAATTCATTTAGACAAAGAAATAGACAGATTTGACATCAAACGTGGAGAACAAGATATTGTTTTAAAATAAAAATTTATTTCTACTGATCTCTATAAGACTCAACTTCTTTATTTAAGATTTCTACTTTTATTTTAGCTTTTTTGAAAATCACTTTTGTCTCTTTGGTTGCATGATAATCTCTGAGAGCAACAACCTTTTCAATTCCAGCATTAACTATTGCCTTTGCGCAAGTATAACAAGGAAGAAATTTACAATATAAAGTTCCGCCTTCAACCGCAACACCAACACGTGCTGCGTTGGTAATAGCATTCATTTCAGCGTGAGCGGTCCTGGTACAATGACGAGAAACAGACCCATCTTCGTGTGTAACTGTATGCATTTCATGCCCAACATCATCACAATGTGGTGTCCCAACAGGAGAACCAGCATAACCACTGGCAAGCAGGCGTTTATCTTTAACAATTACGGCACCCGCATGGCCCCTATCACAAGTTCCACGAGATCCAACCAATTCTGCCATCTGTAAAAAATATTCATCCCAAGATGGTCTTTTGTGTTTTTCAATTTTCTTAATATTCTTCTTCATTTTAAATTAAGGGTCCTCGTCGGTTTTAATACGTATAAAAACATCTTTCCCTTCCGGAGACTTTTCTTTTTTATATTTTCTATTTTTATTTATTTCAATTTTCCTTACCAATTCTTTTTCTAAATCAAAACCGAGAATTTCAGACATGCCGAGAATAAATATCATCACATCGGCGAATTCTTCAGCCACCCCCGGCAAGTTTTTATTGTGTTTAGAAAATGCTTCAGAAAGTTCTTCGTACGCCCGGCAAAATTCCGAGGCAACATCGGTGGTGTTAAATCCCTTCTCCACCTTGTTCCTCATCACTTCCTTTTGTAGTTCTTTAAGGTCTACCATTTCTTTAATATACTCCTAAAAATAGGCAAATACAAATCCTCCTTCGGGTCTATTAAGAGCTCTTTCTTGTCTATTTTATCCACGAATAGAGCAGGTGCATCACTGATTAGCGCGAGAGGTTGTTGTTCCTTCCCTTCTCCCATAGAGAGCACGGCGGAGGTCGCCAAGCTGTCAGCGACATCCGTGCGAGACATTTTTAAAATCCTGCCGAAAATATCCGGCGTGTCACGGTAATCTCGGACACCTTTAAACCCCGCATAACCCAACGCCACCCCCACAGTTCCCGCCCGTAGGGGGAAAACTCTACTATCAGTGATGAGTACTCCTAACTTTTTCAGTTTAAATATTTTTTTTAATTTTTTTCTGATTAAATCTGCGGACTGGAAGCTGTCTTTGGGTAAAAGAATTATCTTCCCATCAGCATTGGACTCATCCACTCCGGCATTAGCCATAACCATACCATCCTTGATGGTCAGCCAAACATATTTGGTCTTCAGAGCGAAATCACTTTCCTTCTTTATGAGCCTGATTTTTTGTCTTATTTTTTCTTTTGTGTTTTTAAACTCCGCCACCCTGCCCTCCGACAGAGCTACAATTTTAGAAGTCACAACCAAAATGGAACTTTCTGGAATTCTCTTCACATTCTGGAGAATGAATTCGAGTAGGTTTTCATCCTCCCGGAATATTCTAGTTTTGATTGGGGTTATTTTCATTATTTTTTCCTCTCAATAAGCGAATTCCGAGATAAGAAAGCGGGGTGAATAAAAATCCCATAAAGACTTTATAAACCCACCAAGGAATGATAATCAATAAAATTGTTTTTATAGGTAAAACTCCCAGATAGGCAATAAGCATAAAAACAGTGGAATCAAGCAGCTGAGACCATAAATTGGAAAGGTTTGAACGCAACCAAAAGTATTTTTCCCCCGTGTATTTTTTAAAAAAGAAAAAAGAGAAAACGTCTTGATACTCGGCAATCACGAAAGCGACAAGCGAGGCTATGGAGAAGCGCACAGAAAGTCCGAAGATTTGATTGTACCCCTCCTTCACCCACTCTCCTTTTTGAGCCCAGGGTAAAATCGTGGAAATAAGAGAGTAAAACAAAAACAAAATGATACTGATGACTCCAGCCAAGACGAAATTTTTCGCCATTTTCTTGCCATAAACTTCCCCGATTATATCGGTCATTATGAATACCAATGGAAAAGAAAAAACCGCCACTGAAAGATGGGTGCCGAAAAGGAAAGGCATTAATTTTATTCCTAGAGTATTGGCAGCAAAAAGAGAAGTCACATAAAGAGTTAAACAAACGAGAATTTTTTTATAATCTTTCTCAGAAAGTTGTTGCATTACTTTATGAACTTTTTACTTAATAACTCTTATTTTACCTCTATCCCCATACTTCGAGCGGAGCCGGCGACGATGTTGATTGCGCCTTCATCATCTTTCGCATTCAAATCTGCGCGTTTCTTGTTGGCTATCTCCAGGGCTTGAGCGCGAGTGATTTTCCCTACTTTAGTAGTGGTATTCTTGCCTGAGCCTTTCTCTACTCCGGCTGCCTTCAAAATAAGACCGGTAACAGGTGGAGTCTTTATAACGAAATCATAACTGCGGTCCTCATATACGACAATAGAAACTCCCACCTTGTCCCCTGCCATTTTCGCGGTAGCAGCGTTAAACTTGGTGACGAAATCTCCTATGTTGATACCCGCTTGCCCAAGCGCAGGACCTAAAGGTGGCGCCGGGGTTGCCTTGGCAGCCTGAATTTGTAGTTTTATTTTTTTTGTTATCTTTTTTGCCATATATTTGAGATTAACTTAAATCTTCTTAACTTGCAAGAAATCCAATTCTACCGGGGTTTCGCGACCGAACATTGAAACCAGCACTTTAACCTTTCCTCTGTCCTGATCAATTGAACTTACTTTGCCTTCAAGATCCTTAAACGGACCATCATTGATGCGGACAGTCTCTCCGATAACCATATCAATGTTGTGTTTAGTCGTGCCTGCATCCATTTTCTTGAACAAGAAGTCCACTTCTTCTTTTTTTAATGGAACAGGGTTCACTCCCGCGCCGACGAAACCCGTCACTCTCGGGGTATTGCGTACCACGTACCAAGAATCATCAGTTACAATCATATCCACCAACACGTAACCAGGATAAATTTTTTCTTCCACTTCCACACGCTTGCCGGCTTTAATTTTTATTTTCTTTTCAATGGGAACAATGACATTGAAAATTTTGTCATTCATGCCGAGTGAATCAATGCGTTGTTTCAAATTACGAAGAACCACGTTCTCGTATCCGGCGTAAGTGTGTATGGCATACCAATTTCTAGCTCCTTCTGTTTCTTGCTTTGACATATAATTTAAATAGCAATTACTTTCTGTAACCAGGAAGAAAAGATGAAATCAAAAATACCCAAATAATACGCTATGACAACGGACAGAATAATGACTATCAGAGTATAGTAGAAAGTCTGGCTTTTGGACGGCCAAATTACGTGTTTTAATTCTGCTTTTGTATCTTTAAAATATTCGGTAATTTTTGACATGGTTAATTTTTAAAGAGTGAAACGATTATAAAAATCACCACCCTGTGAAATAAAATCCTTTGGATTTTAGCTTTTGCTAGACAAAAACTATTTCACTGGGGTAAAGAAATTATATTCACTCCGTTCATTAATTTCTAAACAAAAGCCCCCGAAAGGGCTCTTTTAATAGTACTCTTTTTTACCTCAAAAGTCAAACTTGCCCCTACACCAGGTGTCGGGGTTCCTGACACCTGGTGTAGGGACTTTTGTTTGGTTATCTTATCTCGTAAGTTATCGTCACATTTGAAGTGATTTTATTCTCCCCTGTTGAAAGTTCGGGAGTTGGAGCCGGAGCACTCACTGCACTATCCATCATAACCTTTGCTCCATATGCCATAGGATAATAACCATTTCCATTCTCAGAGAAATTGACAATGCGAACCAGGCGTACTCCTAAATCTTTAGAGAGGACTTTTGCCTTAGCTTTCGCTTCCTCTATCGCCATTTTACGAGCCTCTGCTTTTAATTCGTCTTCATTTTCAACTGAAAAATTAGGACCGGTTATTTCAGAAATTCCTACCGCTCCTACGCCCTTCACAATTTCACCAACCTTGGCTAGGTCATGAATTTTTACTGAAACATATTCGGAAACTTCGTAGCCTATTATCTTAGGTGTGTCCTGTCTGCAAGGCATCATACTTCCGTAGTAACAAGGTGTGCCATAATCATATTTCGGATAGGAGCTGTAGCTCTCTGTCTTTATATCTTTTTTTGCAATTCCACTTTTGTCTAAGAAATCCAACACTGCAGTTTCTTTGGTTGTAACTTTAGTCTGCGCGTCTTTCATTTCTTTTGAAGTTTCACGGACAGTGAAGCTGATAGTGGCTAAATCTGGACTAGCCATCACCTCTCCTTTACCATCAAAACTGATGACATTGGAAGCGGGAGACCCTCCACCGATGTATCTGTAGTTTTTCATCTCGGAAACAGTCATTACCGCAAAGTAAACAGACAAAAGAATTAAAAGCACCACAACTATCTTTACTAATCTTGATTTTTCGTTTGTTGCCAATTCCATATATTTATCCCCACCAAAAAGCGGGTAAGTTATTTTTTAATTGCTAATAATTCGACGTCAAATATTAATGTGGAGTTTGGAGGTATTACTCCCGGCACTCCAGTTGCCCCATACGCGTCAACGGGCGCGATGGTGAGGGTTTTCTTTTCTCCGACCTTCATCCCGACAATTCCTTTATCCCAGCCAGGGATTACTTGTCCCGCTCCCAAGATAAACACGAAGGGCTCCACGTGTTGGAATTTAGGGTCCACATTGGAATCAAAAACTGTACCATCTTCTAGACGGCCTGTGTAACTCATGGCAATCGTATCCCCTGATTTAGCCACTTCATCCGAAACCACATCGCCTGCTTCATTTGTGCTGTCATTTTCTGTTGGCATATTTGTTTTGTTATTTATACTGATAAAAATAAAACCTCCTATTAATACTAAACACACAACAACTGCTAAAATTATATTCATTTCTTTTTTGTTTTCCATAACCTAATTATAGACTATATGCTTTTTTATACAATATTGACTTCCGGCATTATCGTTAGGTCAAATTTTTCTTTTACTGATTCTATAATCTTGCTTGCCAATTCTATAATTTCAGAACCAGTTGCTTCTCCATAATTTACCAGAACTAACGCTTGTTTTTCGTGCACTCCCACATTTCCCAATCTTTTCCCCTTCCATCCACACTGCTCAATCAGCCACCCAGCCGGAATTTTAATCACCTCGTCTTCCTCAAAGAAAGGCATTTCTTTATATATCCCTTGTAATTTCTCCAGTTGGTCTCTGTTTATAAAAACATTTTTAAAAAAGCTTCCCGCATTGCCAATAACCTTTGGGTCCGGCAATTTACTACGACGAATAGACGCTACGGCATCGCTGATATTTTTAGGATTGTGAATTTCTATTGCGTTTGTTTCTAAATATTCCTTCAGGATTTTATAACTGATATTTTTCTTCTCTTTTTTGCTTAATTTCAAAGTGGTGGCGGAAATAAAATATTTATTTTTTAATTCATTTTTAAAAACGCTGTCTCGGTAGCCCAATCTACATTCTTCCTGGCTAAAAACTCTTTTCAGCCCCGTTTCAATTTCAAAAGCCTCAACATTATAAAGCGTATCTTTCAGCTCAGCACCGTATGCACCGATGTTCTGTATTGGCGCGGCACCGACAGTCCCGGGGATAAGGGATAAATTTTCAATACCCCAATACCTATGATTCACCGCAAAAATTACAAGATCGTGCCAAATCTCCCCGCCGAGCGCTCTCACCATAACAATTTCAGAATCTTCTTCTTTGATTTCTATACCCTTTAGTTTATTTAAAACTACTATCCCGTCAAAATCTTTTGTAAATAGGATATTGCTTCCTCCACCTAGAAAGAATTTTTTATTTTTTACAAAAATAGGGTCGGCAAAAAGCTCTCTCAGCTCTTCTTCGCTATTCACTTCCACAAAAAATTTCGCCTTGGCCGTAATGCCAAAAGTATTCAGTTTGGATAAATTAAAATTTGATTCTATCTGCATTTAATTTTTAACCTAAAATTTCCTTCTCCAGTCTCTTTTCTATTTCTTCCTCGCTGACTGGACGAAGCATCTGATGCAATTCCGGGTCCTGCGACAAATCAATCCCCTCTTTGGCCAAGAGCAGGGCCATCATCTTCACCAATTTGGTAACTTCTTTTTCCGAAATGAGATTCAGTTGCAGGTCCGTTTCTTCCCTCAAGTCATCTATTTTAGCCGTGCGATTTTGAGAGATAAGCACGAATATTGCCAAAATAATAGCTTCCAGCGACACTATCGTCGTTAAAAGACTGAAAGGAAAAGGGTCAAAGACCGGTACCCATTTTATCTGTCCGGTATTGATAAGTATCCATGCGGTAAATAAGATTGCGTTCAGCGAGAGGAAACCGCTACTGCCAAATTTCGCAGTCATCCAATCCGCCATTTTTTCCATCAGAGTTCTTCTCGCGTCAGCTTTTGCTTTTATACTGCGAAATACTCTTTTCCTGGCTTCTTCGTTTTCGCCAAACAATGCTTTTAAAAATGAAACGTGATTTTGTGCCATATATTTATATTATACTACTGCAATAAAATTTTACCATTTTTACTTAAAAGATTCTTCCTGCTTTGCCTAAAGAGTACACTGTAAATTAAAATCCTTAACCTATCATATATAATATACTAAGCTTTTACATATATCAGCGATAGCGTATATATGTCACTAGTGACTTCCATAGTGATTTCCCTGTAATTTTTGTTGAAGTTCATAAGCATCCCCATGTTTCAACATCCCAAAATAAGATTGCCACGTTTCTTCTTTTGAGTCTTCCTTTAGTTTCTTCAACATCCTCCTTTTCGTGGAAGTTCTCAACACCCGATGTTTGGGAAAAGATACCCACCCAAGAAAATCTACCCCCGAAGCAATGGTTTTAATATAAACTTTATCTGGATGCATGTTTAATTTTAATTTGTTCTCTAAAAATTCCTTCATTTTCTCTAACAGCTTCTCGAGTTCTATTTTGTCATTTTGCAAAATTACAAAATCATCTGCATAACGTATATAATGTTTTACTTTCAATTTCCTTTTCACAAACTGATCAAATTCATTCATATAGATATTTACTAACAATTGTGAAGTCAAATTACCCAAGGGTAAACCTCTCTGCCCCATTTCAGCCATGGCGTAAATGGGGCTTGAGAGAAAACTATCTATCACCTGCCCCAAGAGCCACAAAATATCAGTGTCAAGGACGGTCCTTGACAGTATTTCTTTTAGAATTTTGTGATCAATATTCGCAAAGAATTTTCGGATATCGCATTTTAATATCCAGCATGTCTTTGTATTGTTTTTTGAGACCTTCCTATGAAAATCACGAAACCTGTCTATCGCTCTATGTGTTCCCTTCTCTAGTCTGCAAGAATATGAATCGTGGATAAATTTTGAGTCAAAATATGGATATAGCACTCTGTATATAGCATGATGTAAAAGCCTATCTCGCACGGTTGCCTTATGGATATCCCTAGGTTTGGGATCAGAAATTTTAAAAGCATAGTACCCACCATGAACATATGTTTTGTTTTTTAAATCCTGGTGTAAAGACAAAACATTATCCATAAAATGCAATTGGAATTCCTGCACATCTTTTTTGTTTCTTTTTCCACGTAAAAATTCTTTCCACGCTAGAAGTAAATTTTCAACAGAAATTATTTTTTCAAAGTTTATTACATTCATGATATTATTAAAAAATGCAAAACAAAACAACTGACAAGACCCCCCCCCGTTTGGAAAATTTTACCAGTTCTAGAGATAATCAAGAAAACCTACATTCTATGGCAAAGCTATTTGCCGACTATTCCAAAGATTTCCAGATATACTTTAGCAGAGACAATAGATAAATACTTTATTCAAACTATTGAGAGCATATTAGTCGCAAGTTTTTTAGAAAAACAAGAGAAACAACCATATATTAGAAAAGCGATTATTTCTCTTGATACTCTAAAATTTCTTTTATATATACTTTGGGAGATTAAAGCGTTAGATACTAAAAAATATACAGTTCTCTCTGAATCACTCGCAACAGCAGGTAAACAGCTTGGTGGCTGGCACGGACAGATTGTAAAAGCCTCCGTCGCTAAAGCTAAGTAGGCCAAAGTAAAACTCTCCAGACAAAAAGTCGGGAGAGAAATGAAAAGAGTTGCGGACGCCAGCGAACCACCAGTTGTCATTCCAGTCGTTGTCGTTGCGGTTGACGTTCACGTTGCGCTCGTCGTTCCAGTGATTGAACGTGGCATAGTTTGTACAGGATACCATCTATTTCACTGCCGACCTAGACACAACTTAATGTTAGAGGTCGTGCTGAATTTTATTTCGCATGGTAATGCATTAGTATTCTGTACCAAGTATATTCATTTTTTTATGAAGTGCTACATACACCACTCTATATCAAACCTTAGTCGGATATATTCTCGATATATGGATACTGGGTTCGGTAGCGAGAAACCGTGATCGCCCGCATATTCACCTACTACCATTTTCAGTATAACAAAAGATTTTTAATATAAAAAGAAAAGGCCCCGCGCCATCACCGAAGTGACAACACGAGGCCGATGAGAAAACGAATGCAGGACAAAGGTCAGAGTGTCCAAATGAAGGGCACAGTGACCGATGCCTAAGTACTTACTTGCCGAGAACCGCGGACGGGCCGTAGACGAACCAGCGGCTGTCAAGCCAGTAGACGTTCCAGCTCCACTTGCCGTCGTCCCAGTCGAGATACAGGACGTACCGGTCGCCGTTCGAGTCCTGCAGAACCGTACCGTCGAAGTAGATGAACCGGATGTTCCCGTTGATCTTCTCCTTCCAGCTCTCGGGGATGAGATGCTTGTTCTCCCAGAGAGCCTGGAAGATCTTCGCGTCCAAGCGGATGTGACCTTTCTTCTTCAGGCGCTTGAGCTTTTCCTCGCCCTTGATGGATGTCTCCCCATCCTGAAGCATCGTCTCGAAGCGAACCTTCGAGAGGTCGAGTTCCGTGAGCGCAATGGAACGAGTGTCCGTCTCGTCGTCGAGAACCTTCCATCCTTCGCCGACGAAAGCGGAGTCGAACGGAACGGAACGGTCGATGGTGATGACGCCCGGATTGACGAGGAGCTTTGCTCTGTTCTTGAGGAAGGCAGTGAACTGTTTCCCCGCCTCCTTCGGGTTCGTGATGATCGACTCCTGCAACCCGCAGGTTGCGAAATCGATCGAGTTCCAGTCGGTATTCAGGGCGAGTGTCGCCATGACCGAGTGGGATTGGTCGAGAGTGATTTGTCCCATCGTCATTCTCCTTCTGCTAGCGGACTACTCTGTAGTCATAGCCAGAAAATACCTAGTTTTAAGCACCTTTTGGCCATGACCACTTTTCGCAAGTAATTTAAAAGAACTGTATAACTTATATATTATACACCTAATCCCTTAAAATGTCAACAGTTCCATCTTTCTGCAATTTTATAAGTTTTGACGGTTTGCCGGCGAGTCTGCCCATATCCATATAGTAATCAACAGAATTTCCGAAATACTTTTTCGCTTCTTTTATGTCTTCCGCTGGAAGCAGTCCTTCGGGATTTGCTGACGGCGCGATGAGCGGACCAACTTCTAGAAGCAAAGCTTTCAATGAATCTTGCGCCGGCAGACGAAATGCGAGAGTTTTTGTGCCACGATGTAGGTAAGACAACTTTTCCTCAAGACAATCCAGAATAATACTCGTCGGTCCGGGCTGAAAGTCCTGATTAGCATTGAAGGACCAATACCTCAACAACATTTTCTTTTGCTCCAAAGGAAGGTGAATGGAAAATTTCTCAAGTTCAGTGATGTTGCCGATTAATATTATACAGGGTTTCTCCGGTGCGCGTTTTTTAAGATCATAAATTCTGCTCACGGTTTCTGGCGCAAGCGCGTGCCCCACGATGCCATAGATTGTGTCGGTCGGCATTACCGCGACGCCGTTTTTTTTCAACACCTTTTTTAAATTTTCACTTCCCCAATTGTCTTCAAATGATTGCATAAATACGTTTTAGGGTTCATCTAGAAATAATCTTACTTCTAGTGTATAGTATGTATTATATAAACAAAAACAACAACATGTTAATAAAAAAAGTGGTAAAATTTTTCGATAAATTAGAGGATAAAATAAGGGGAAAATTGAGTCATTACCCTTTCGTTTATGCGTTTATAGGGGGCATCGGAGTAGTGCTGTTTTGGCGCGGAGTCTGGCACACTGCAGACGATATGAACGTCGGCTCGGTAATTTCACTCATTATTGGCAGTATTATGCTACTTTTGACTGGGATATTTGTCTCCGCCTTTGTCGGAAGTAGGCTGATAATTTCCGGACTTATTGGAGAAAGAAAAATGGAAGAAAAAGAAGAGGAAGAACTGCAAACGGAAGAAATGCAACTCAAAAATTTACAAAATACATTAAACAGAGTAGAGAAAAAGATATCTGATCTAGAAATAAAAGTAGAAGAAGAAAAGAATCTACATCACTAAGACTAAAAAACTTTATCCCACAAAACAATAAGACTAAAGACTCCAAAAAATACAAAAATAACTCCGATAATAATTTTTCGGATTAAACCCGGACGGAAAACTTTCGGCAAACTTTTATGGTTGAGCCACGATACCAAGGCGAGGTGTACGAACATAGCGAAGGCGTTGATTACCGCGCCCAAGACGATGAGTGTTTTCGGTTCGTAGACATTAAACAAGAACAGGGCTATGCCGAACACAATCTGCGCCCAGACGAATGAATAATATATTCTAGAAAGATTTATTTTTCCTTTCTCTTGCCCGTCCAATTTTCTGATAGCAAAGTTTTCCGCCATAATGCGAGAAGTAGAATCTATCACTCCCAGCTGTGTCTGAAACAGCATAATGGCGACCACCACCAGGAATAAAACCCCGATAGACGGCAATATCATATTGCCGATAACGGCTCCTTCATTAATGACGAAATTAATTCCCTCGGCATTACCAGCTATTCCATAAGTCGTGGCGTAAGACAAAAGCATTAGAAACACCATAGAGAGAATGCCCAAGAACCAAAAAACGAAAGCGTGCTCTATGCTGATTAATTTCCACCATTTCTTGAAACGGCTGATATCTTCTTCGGTCCCAGCGCAGTCCGTCCCGTCTAAAATAATTTCTTCTTCTCTTTCTTTGGAAAATAGACTGGAAATCTTTTGAGCATAAGCGCCCATACCATAGCCCTTTTCTTTTATATAGATTGACTGAGTCAGGTTTAAATTTCCACCAGCGCCGGAATAAGCGAAGGCGGCGAGAAAAGTGGCAATGCTTATACCCTGTGGTAAAAACCAGAATCCCTCTCCTCTCCCTATTAATCCACTAAATAACAAAGACCAATCCGTTTTCGTAGCTAAAAAGACAGCCAATAGAAAGACAAAAGGCACTCCGACTAAAATAATAGTTTTCGTAAGGCGTTCCATCATCCCGTAAACCGTTTTCCCTATACTTAAAATCAATCCGATAATGAGTAAAAATAAAATGGCAATCCATTTAAAATTTTCCAGACCAAGGACGCTAGCCATCACTTTCGCCGAAGCAGCGACGATGCCCGGCAGAGCCCAACCCAAAAAGGTGGAAGCGATAAACCAGTAAACAGCAGGTTTGAACAGTTTATAAATACCCACGAAAACACTTTCTCCTTTCACCAGAGCGTAGCGTTCTATCTCCATATTCATAAAATATTGAAAAGTAATTCCGAGAATTGCTCCCCAAGCGATACCTAGACCGTAATTCGCAACGAGGTAAGGCCACAAGATAACCTCACCAGACCCGAGTCCGAGAGCCAAAATGACAAAACTTGGACCAATAAGTTTTTTGAGAGAAACCGGCTCCGGAAACGGTTTTGTTTCTTTCATATGGGGTGCCCATCGGGGATTGAACCCGAGCTAAAGGCTCCACAAGCCTCTGTGCTACCGCTACACCATGGGCACCATACAATGCGAACTCACTATTTATAACAAAAAAAGTAGCAAAATGCTACTTTAAATTTTGTGCCCAGGAGAGGATTCGAACCTCCATGCCCTTGCGGGCGCTACCACCTCAAGGTAGTACGTCTGACCAATTTCGCCACCTGGGCAAAATGAACTGCTTCATTTTTCCCCCAATCCATTTCGGAATCGCTGATGCGAGTTTACGAGCAGGCGATCGGGGGCATAGACAAACTCTAACAAAAAAATTCATTTTTGTGAAATGGATTTTTTATTTTTTTTATTCAGCTTTTTCTGTCACTTCTGTCGCTTCTTCTGAAGCAGTCACAGAACGCATCTTGCCACGGACATCTTTCACCGCTTTAGTACGAATGTAATATAGCTTGGATCTGCGAGCGCGAGATCTCTTAGTGATTTCAATTTTACCTATCATTGGAGAATACAAGGGAAAGATTCTTTCCACTCCGACACCAGAAGCAACCTTGCGAACCGTGAAAGTAGCTCCTGCTTCTTTGCCGTGCTTTCTGGCGAGCACTATGCCCTCAAAAGCCTGCAAACGGTATTTGCCTTTTTCGTCCAAAATCTTGGAAGACACATTAATCGTATCTCCAGCCTTGAAATCAAGCTTTTTGCGCTCTTCAATGTCCACCGGACTGAATTTAATTTTGTTGATTTTATTTCCTGCCATCCCATTAAAAAATTTAAACTGTTAAATGTAGTGGTTTCGTATGTTCCGCTGATTTTCTAACGGGACACCGTAACGAAAATACTTTAACATAAAAGGATTTTTTAGGCAAACTCCGCTTGGTAACATTTCACGCAATAGACTATCTCTGGTCTATCTGGCGCATATGGAGTATAAATATTCACATTACATTTATCACATTTCCTGTGATACATACCCGGTTTATTCATCCTAGTAAATCTTTTATTTTCCCGACACTTTGGGCACTCATGTGGAATGGGTAAATTCATTTTGCGAAGCAAGCTGAGTTCTCCTTGGACTATTTTGTAAGCACGTGTGCAATTTGAACATTCAATGATTTCCTCAAGTATTGAATTGTCAGTTTCTTTTATTGTTTCAGGTAGCTTTTTCGATTTTATAGTACACTTGCTTGTTGGATTTTCTTCATCACTCCACACGTAGCCCAGAGACAATGCTTGTTCTTTTGTTTTTGGAAAAAATTTCATAGCATTAGAATTATTATAAGCAACCTTAACAAATCCGGGCGCAAAAAATTCTCCGTAAGGCCAGGCTCGCCCCCTTTCATCTATATATGGATTCTTTTTCATGTCTTCTATTATTTGTACCTTAAGTTTTTCGTATTCTTCTTTTAAATATTGCTTATTTAAAATACAATACGATTTTCTTTTCAAATTAACACAACCAAAATTATTCTTTGACCCTATGCACCAGAATGAATATTCAGTATTTAAAACATCGGGAAGACAATGGCTGGAAAACTTCACATTGCTGGCTTTATCTCCCACTTGTACTGACTCATACATAAGTTCGGCATTATTACCCCACCCAGTATAATCATAACAATCTTTTATAGAAGCTACTGTAATAAGCTGGCACCATTTGCAATTTTCCGCATAATTTACAATATACCCCTCTTTGGAATTTTTTGAGCGATAGGTATATTCACCAGTTACATTTAAATTTAATGTGTGACCATGATATTCTCGATATGGTTTTGTTCGCCAGAATTTCTGGGCTTTTTTCTTTACTTCTTGCAAACCACCCCAAGAGTCCAGCTTCATTTCTTTTATTTTTTCTTCATATTCTTCTTTGGAGTATTTTATGTTAAAAATACAATTGGTTACACCTCGCATATTTACACACCCGACACAATTTGTGCAACTATAACAATTGCGTGAAAACCATACATCCACACAATTATCACAATCATCAGAAAAAAATGTTTTATAGTTATTTATGAAACCGATAGATTCATAGCAAAGTTCAGATTCCCACCCCCTTAAACAATCCGAACTGAATTTTAACCCATTTAAAATAGAAGAATAATAAACATTTTCACAATAATCTGCCCATATAGTCATGTAACAATTTTTAGAATAGGCTATAGAACCGCTGTACTCGCAATTCTTTAGAGTTAAATAATCTGTTTCTAATATTACAAATGGAGTTTTTTCAGATAATTCCTTCCATTGAGCTAAAAAGGGTCGGTTGGGGTCGTAATCCATAGCGTATTCTGACCCGTCCCAAGAATCACCCCACCAGCACGGCTGACAATATACTGTCATTTTTTGTGATGAAGGATACATAGACAAAACACGCTTTCCACATTTGTCACAATTTCTAAAAAAAAGATACCAAGAATTTGCACAACTAAAGCGCCGAACCATTCTGCATTCAGGACACCAGGTCGGTGGAGGAACTTTCATTTTTTCATAAAAATTAAAATCCTCCGGTTCTATTGTGAAATCTTTTTTACAATTCTGACAATTTTTTGTTTCTTGGTTCATAATTCTTTGTTATCACTTTGTGACGGCCGTCAAGTTTGATAACACTTTCTCTTTAAATAATCAATTTTATAAATTCTTTCGGCACGCTAGATTCTACTCTGATAATTTCTCCTTTCAGATTCTTAAATTCTATGGATTTCGCATGAAGCGCCATACGGGTGATGCCTTTCGGGCAAGGATTGTCTGGATTGTAAAGAGAGTCACACACCACCGGATGATTTAAATATTTCATATGCACCCGAATCTGGTGCGTTCGGCCGGTCTTCGGATGAATTTCTAAATAAGTGAATTTTGCCCCCTCTTTTATGCTTTCCCTCCCCTGCGAAGGGGAGGTGGCCTTTAGGTCGGAGGGGTCTAGGGTGAACCGCTTGAGCACTCTATACTGCGTGACAGCATCTCTCATCTCTCCTCGTGCGCCACGACCCGCAAGATACCGACGGAAATCTTTCGGACTTCTGCCAATAGGCTTGTTTATCACTCCACGGTCATTTTTCATATCGCCGGAAACTATCGCCACATAAGTTTTCTTCACAACCCTCTCCTGAAATTGGCTTTTTAAAAATTGATACGCTTTCTCATTTTTTGCTAGAAGCAAAACACCGGAGGTTTCTTTATCCAACCGATGCACAATGCCCGGCCGCTTTATTTCTATTTTTATTTTTTTATTCTTATCGTCAACTTGGTAAATTTCATTTTCCCCGACATTTTTAGTTTTGGGATAATTTTTTAGAACCCAGTCGGCAATTGTTTTCTCCCGACTTCTGCCATCCGAATGTACTGAAACACCAGACGGTTTGTCTATGGCCAGGATATTAGAATCTTCATATAAAACTTTAATTTTCATCAGTTTTGTGTGTTT
>MFWB01000007.1:63080-63658 GCA_001787205.1 Candidatus Nomurabacteria bacterium RIFOXYB1_FULL_39_16 | reverse complement strand
AAAAAACACTGAAATAAAATACTCCGCCGAGCGCCAGTATTACGGATACCCAGAAAGGCATAAAAAGCACCGAAAACAAGAGCAAAATTGAAGCTAGAATCCTGATAAGCATATTTCTATACTACACGGTTTGCGCGAAAAATACAAAATACCCCGGACCGCAAGTGGTGCGGTCCGGGGTGTGGGTTTTCCTCCGAAGAGGATTCAGATGTCGCTGTGCTCAGAGGGCTCCGGCTTGTGCTTCCGAAGCTCTTCAAGCATAGCAAATGGGGAAATCCCCATGTTATCGGGGTCGGGTGAAACTGGGAGCTTCTCCTCTGGCCATCCAGCGGGTAACTCGTCCTCGTGTGGATGATTGTCGGTTGTGACCTTCGGGTTCATAGTGTATTCCTCCATTTTTAACTATGCCAGTATCTAATATAAAATTCAAGTTTTATTTATTTTACTTCAATCGTAAGTTCCGGCTCTGTGTCAGACGACAAAATTTGAAATCGCAAATGACCGATGGTTTGGCCATATTCGGTTTTAATATTTACGCGCCACTTCCCTCTCCCAATATTTGAACGCATAGAATATGT
>MFWB01000007.1:0-63060 GCA_001787205.1 Candidatus Nomurabacteria bacterium RIFOXYB1_FULL_39_16 | reverse complement strand
CGCCTTTCACCGGCAGATTGATTATTTTATCGGTTATCCACTTATCCTGCGTCTCGTTGTAATATTGCCACTCGTGAACGATGGTGATGTTTAAATTTTTCGGAGAAAAAATGGCGCTAAAGGCATAGACAGACGCTCCGGTCGGCTTGTTGAAATCCGGGTACAGGTCAAAATATTCTCTCCAACTTGAATCTTCATAGGCAACCACGTAATTGCCTGCATTATTTTTTTCTATGAAATGGTATACGTCCGCGTCTTTGAGTGAGAGAGGCATCGGCGGGATGAGGTTGGTGAAGTAAAGAACATTCACTAAGACCGTGATGCCTAGGATCAGAGAAATAATCAGTTTCTTACTCTCGGCGAATTCTCTCTTTACAAAATAAGACAAGATTGAAATGAAAGCAAAGATAAAAACGAGACTGACAAGTCCAGAAAGCAGAAATATCCACATACCTATCTTGTGTAAAATAATGGGCACGAGAAAAATAGCGAACGAATATATGGAAATATAAAACAAACTTATTTGAAAACTGAATCGCATATAATGTCGTTTCAGAGATTCATTGGCCCAGAAAGCTCCCACCAAGAGAGCGATGAACGGCCAGGTTGCGAAAATATCAGCGCTACGGAAGTAAAATACCAAGTAAGTGGAGAGAATTCCTCCAAAGAAAAATTGTAAAATATTTACATACCAGAAATGTTTTCTACCTGGGTTTGCTTCGTCACCTTCTTCTTTTTCTTGAACATGAATAAGAATTATAAAAATTCCAACAATGAGCAAATGTCCAAGAATCCAAATATTTTCCCAGAGTGTGTCTACCCGCTTCAGAGTAACGGCGTCAAAGATAAATCCGGAAATCAAAGATAAAGAAGAAATCGGCCGTTCAAACCGGCCATAAAAATTGCGAATTGGTTCAATAAAAAACATATTCATTATGGAACCAGTATAGCACTAACCACGAGGCGTTCGTTGTGTGTTCTTAATTTTTCAACCCAACTGCCGGTGCAAGTGATTAGTTTCAATAATCTGCCATCATCCTCATTGAAAACTTCTTCTCCCGAAGCATCAAAGTCATAAGTTTTGCTCTTAGTCACCTTGAAATGCAGTTGTATATCCTTTTCCATTGTCACATAAATATCATCTCCCTCCTTGAGCTCTCCTAATTTGCTAAATACGGCGGATAAACCAAGCTCGTTGTTTACGTGTCCGGCGATGACCGCGCTACCCACATCTCCGGGTACAGTGCCGAATTTATACCACCCGACATCCAAAAAGTTGTTCGGAGTGGCCATGTTTCCTTTTTGGGTGATGCCCACTTCTTGGATTTTTGTGTCAACACTGATTTTCGGTATTGATAGACTGATGGGGCGTTCTCCACTTGCGCTAGCAGGAACGTTTTTCTCCGGTAACGGAATTTCGTCCGATGGGATGTAATAAAGTGTTCTAAAAAGCACAACACCAAAAACACAAACAGCTAGAATGACTGCGCTTTTTATAAGAAACTTTTTCATTAAGCCTTTAGAGATTGTTTAGAAAGGTAAGCTAACCCAAAGATTGCCACAAGTCCGGAAACTGTCATAAGCAAAATACTTACTAAAGCATTGCCCTCAACGCCAGTTCTTGGCAGGCCCGGAGTTGTTCCAGGGATGGGGACGGCTACAGAGGTGCCGTTACATGGTTGTCCAGACCTAGTGCTGTATCCATAAAGTGAGCTACATCCAGCAAGATATTGGAGGGCAACAGAACTTCCGCTACATGGATCGCCGGTGGTGACACTATATCCGAGCGCTGTCGTACATCCCGGCATAGGAGCATCTGTGGCATTGGAAGTGCCATTACACTCGTGTCCGGTGGTGACACTGTACCCGAGCGCTGAGGCGCGACTTAGTGAATAATGTTAGAACCGATATAAAGAATCATAAGGGCTATGTATATATACCTGACTTGAGGTCGTACAAGGGAACGGAAGTTAAACGGATCGAAAACCTTGTAAATTCTGAAACCCTTGATCCCCTTTCTATGGTATCAGAACTAACCCCATCTTCAAAGTGATGCGCTTTTACCCTACACCCCATGACACTATATCTCTACAGAAAATACCGTCGGCCAGGCACAATTAGAGATGAATACGGATTATTCCCACCCCTTGTCATATGTGGATACTGCTATATCCACAATTGTGGCATTAATTACTAAATAACCATACTAAATAGGTTATTAATCCTTTTTCTCTATACTATACGCATTCAAGAGTATCGCAATTAATAGTCCAGCGAAGACAAATACTAAAGAATGTGAGAGGAAATTGTTCACTGTATAGCTAATAATTCCAGTAGGCATGAAGGTCAGTATAAGAAATAGTCCAACAATAGCATCTGCGTATAAAGCAAATTTCTTTATTGCCCCTTTTACTTTAAATGTTTCAATATTTAGCAATACAAGCATTACTGCACTCAAAGCTCCCATTGAAATACCCAACCATATCGGAATCAATGTATCAAAGATAAAGGTTAGGGCTAAACAAGCTATTAAAACGATTGCTGATATTTTTATTTTATTCATATTTTTTAGTTAATTTAATAATGCTTTTGATTCGTTATACCTCTTTAAGGCTTCAGTACACCTATTATCAATCCAGTATTGATATCGTGCTTTATTCCAGTCTCCTAGAGTCGCACCTGGATGATTGTCGTAAAACTGGTTAGTCCATTTATTCATATCAGCCATTTTCTCGTTAAACCCTGCATCGGTGTCGGGATAATCGTCGGGGCATTTGGACAAATTCGGTGCTGGTCCATAGTGGAAATATAAAATAGCTAGAGCGATAAATATAACTGGTATTGAATATTTAATTGTCTTTAAGGTTATTGCTTTCATCCTTATAATGCTCAAACTAACTTCTTCGTCTCTTTGTCATAATAAAACATTGAAATGTCATTCTCTCGCAAAAAAGCTCCATAATTATACTCTAGCTGTTCTGAAGAAGAACCAATTCCTCCATAATATTTATCGACAAGAAAAGAAACATAGGTGTGAACCATTTCTTTAAGCTTTCCGCCCTCAGGTGAATTCATAAAATTAGGAATATTTTTTAGTTCTTCTTTGTCTTTTATAACAATAAATTTTAAACAATCATTACTAAGGACAATAACATTCATTTGATTTATTCCTCCTCTCATACCAGGAAGTGTTTCTTTAATATAATCTTCAATAACATCGAGGTGCCTTTTAAAAAACACTCGTGCATTTATTGCTATTTCTTTATCTTCCCTTTCTTTTTTATTTATAGATTTATCAGCAGAATTTCCTATAGCTATAAAAACTGCAAAGAAAACAACAATAACAATTATCACTGCAAATAAATTTGTTAACATAAATAATTAATTTTTAGCTAATAATTTCTATAACTAATTTATGATCTGAAAAGAGAGGATGTGGAATAAAAATGATAAGCCTAATCTGGCTAGTGAAATTTAAATATATAGTTCCTCCAAATATTATTCGAATTAATATTTAGATGTTACTAAATCTTGATTAGTAACAAACATCCTCTCTTTACAAATTACAAATCTAAACGCAAAAAACCTACCACATAGGTGAGAACTTGCGTCCTCCATACCTGTTTCCAGATATGACTCGTCAGAGTAAACCCTATATGATAGGTTTTTTGACTCTGACGAGATTTCCTTCACCATGC
The DNA here is from genome assembly GCA_001787205.1 of Candidatus Nomurabacteria bacterium RIFOXYB1_FULL_39_16. Taxonomy (GTDB): domain Bacteria; phylum Patescibacteriota; class Minisyncoccia; order Phycocordibacterales; family UBA9973; genus UBA9973. The sequence goes on along the minus strand of MFWB01000007.1, from coordinate 59,362 downwards.
CTTTATTACTAAAGGTTTAGGCTACTGATTTATTAAATTGTACTACAATTATACACCTATAAAAGGGTTAAGCAAAGAAGACAATTTCTGTAAAATTTTTTGAAATTTTTTTGAGCCTTTGATTTTAGGATCCCAGAATAAATTCAAAAACCGCAAATAACATCCTTAACCCTAGAGGAACCCGCCAGTATATATCTTTCCGAACTGCCCCCCTGGATCACCTATTTAAAATACTTAATAACACAAACATTAAAAACTATGTAGATAAAGATAAAGGTCGATGTATCTTTTAAGTACAAGTTAGTCTCTTGTATAAAAGTTATATATAAATTATTTATTATCTATGGTTCAAAGTATTAAAGAAGTGATGAATAGTTCGCTATCTGAATATACGGGGTCAGAAACAACAAAAACCATTTGTGAGGATGCAATAAAAGAGAAATACGGACCTGCTGAGATTAAGAACATGGATTGCTATCACAACATCAGGACTTTCCACTCGTGGTTAAAGTTAGGTTTCAAAGTAAGACGTGGCGAAAAAGCAATTAGGTCAATAACCTATGTTGAGCAGAAAGATTCCAATGGCAACATTCTTAAAAAATACAAACGCCCAGTGTTTCTATTTTACTATCGCCAAGTCGAAAAGATTGGTCCAACAAAATGAAAAGATCAATGACTGTTTCATATCAGAACAGATGGGGAAATAGACAACCAGCTCCAAAAGTTATAATCGCAAACCACTTTCTAACCGAGAGTGGTTTTAAAATTGGAGAAAAGTTTACAGTCGAGTATCTTAAAGGCTCTCTTATTATTAAACTTAATTCAAACTTATGATAGAAACAATGGTCCAAACAGATATTAATTCTGTTAAAAAGGGAGTTGAAACATTAAACGAGAAACGTAGATTCTTCCTTGAGAATATATTACCTACCTTGGTTGAGGGTCAGGATTACTTTATTGCTGATAATGGTAGAAAGGTCCTAAGTAAAGGAGGTGCTGAACGATTAGCAGAAATATATTCTATTACTGCTCAATTTGTGCCAGATAAAGAATCTTTAGCTTTCTTTGGTGATGCGAATGGAACAATTGCTTATCGTTGTGTTTTAAGAAGAGACGGTGTGCTTTGTGGCGAAGGACGTGGTAGCGCTTCAATTAAAGACTATGATGAATCTATAAATTCCACTATAAAAGTTGCACAAAAATCAGCTTTTGTGGATGGAATATTACGAGCTACTGGAATGTCTTTCTTGTTCTCTCAGGACTTTATAGCAGAAGACAATTTATCTGAACCAGATCTTGAAGGTAGAGATAGGGTTGCAAGTTTTAATCACGAAGATTTGCCAAAATTTGCCACAGAGAAGCAAAAAACTTTCTTGTCGCAACTTATAAACGAGAAATGCTCTACTTCGTCAAAGGATGAGTATTTAAGCCAGTTAAACTCGCCATACCTATCACGATTTGATGCCTCAGAATTAATTTCTAGTTTACTACCTATGAAGTAATTATTAACTTAATCTAAAAAACATGATAAACAATACAGCCATAGCTAATTTTGACGGTCCAAGAAAAAGTTACTTCTTTCCAGATTCTAAGGAAGAAATGATAAGTGATAAACAAAAAGCTATTTTGACTTCTCTCATATTCCAGTATATCCAAGAGGAAGATGATAGAGAGCAGCGACTTTCTGAACTTGAGGATTTAACATCTAGAGATGCAGATAATGAGATTCTGAGGTTTTCAATGGCAAGGTGGTAATGGAAATAGATAATAATTTAGGTGGTACTACTCATTTAGTACCACCTTTTTTATTTGCTTCTCTGTAACCTCATAAGGGTAACTGTACAAGAACTAGATAAATTTTAAAAAATATCTTATAATTTTTATATGTTGCCCAAGATTCCAAAAATCATAATAATTACTATAGCAATAGTGGCTATATATATGTCTTTCTTTGGGCTTTACCAATTTAGAATGGGCATGGATTTGAACGGAGAAATAGTAAATTGTCCCTTCTCAAACCATACAATGTCGATTTGTAAAATAAATCCGCTGGAACATATACAAGAGTGGCAAAGTATGTTTACTACTCTCCCAGCAAAAGACACGCTAGTATTTCTTTTTAGTCTCCTAGTCGTGCTAGCTTTATTAGGACTAAAATTTTTTGAGAAATATTTCTCTTATAATTTTCCTCAGCAAGAAACTCACAGAAATCTTTTTTATTTAAGAAATTTTTACATACCTCATCCTCTTAAAATAGCTTTTGCAAGAGGCATTCTAAATCCTAAAACTTTCTAGTGCCATACAGTTAAACCCTGTGTCTATTTTTCAACAGCAGTTTTATTTATTTAACTTTTATGTCTCTATGGAAGAAAATAATCAATCAACAATTCAAAAAAATACAATGGCAGTACCAGGTGCCATAATCATTGCCGGAGTTTTAATTGCCGGTGCAGTGATCTTAAGCGGGGGGAAACCATCCAGTAATAATACAGTTACTAATACGCAACCACAAGTTGCAGTAAAAGAAACTGGTGATTTAGAGAAAATGAAACCAGTCACAGCGGAAGATCATATTCGAGGAGATGCGAATGCTCCGGTAAAAATCGTTGAATACTCAGATACTGAATGTCCTTTCTGTAAAAGATTCCACGACACAATGAAGCAAGTTATAGACGAATATGGTAAAGACGGCAAAGTGGCATGGGTGTATCGGCACTTCCCACTTGATCAACTTCACTCTAAGGCAAGAAAAGAGGCTGTCGCTCTTGAATGTGCAAATGAACAGGGAGGAAATGACAAGTTCTGGTCATATGCTGATAGACTCTACGAGATCACTCCGGCAAACAATGGCTTAGATCCAACCGAGCTTCCAAAGATCGCTCAGTATGTAGGCTTAGACACGGCAAAATTCAACACCTGTCTGGGAAGTACGAAATACGATAAACATATTGAAGATGAAGTGCAGAATGCTCAAGCAACTGGAGGCAACGGAACACCCTGGAGCATCGTGATTGGTAAAAACGGCAAGAAATATCCTCTATCCGGAGCACAGCCATATGATTCAATAAAACAACTTATTGAGACAGCTTTGCAGGAAAAATAATTATGAATTTCTTAAACATCAACAAAAAAACAAAAAATGATGATCCAGATTTCTCTTATCTGAACAAAGATGTCCTATATCTGGATTCGGCATGCCAAACACTGCGTCCACAGCAAGTTATTGATGCTATGGCGGAGTATTACCACGAGTACAATTCATGCGGAGGACGGGTGAAATACGATTGGGGTATAAAGCTGGATGAAAAAATAAAGGAGACAAGAAAGAAAGTACTATCGTTCGTAGGTAAGCCAGCTTCCGAATATGCGGTGGCATTTACGCTGAACACTACTTACGGCATAAATTTGGTACTCGGCCAGTTGCCTCCGAAGTTCAAGAAAATCATAACATCGGACATCGAGCACAATTCGGTGTTTTTGCCGACGATGACTGTTGCTAAAAAGCTGAACATCCCGCGCGTTATCCTGGAAAGGTCAGTAAACGGATCGTTAATGTACAATAAAGATGATATTTCCGGCGCAATCGTAGTTCTAAATAGTATGTCCAATATCGATGGACGAGAGTTGATCAACTTAAAGGAAATCACTGATGATGTTCATAAAACAGGCGGAATAGTACTTGTTGATGCCGCTCAAGGGATAAGTCATGACCAAAAGATCATTCGTGAAAGTGATTTTGACGCATTGTTCTTTTCCGGACATAAAATGTATGGCCCCAGCTTAGGAGTAATCATTATCAAGAAATCTCTTCTTGTCGCACTGGACATCGGATTTATTGGCGGAGGTATGGTAGAAGATGTGGAAGCGGAAACATATCGGCTGATATCCGATTCGGATGACTTAGGAAGTAGGTTAGAAATTGGTCTACAAAATTTCGCTGGCATTGTTGGTCTTAGCGCCTCCTTGGATTGGCTCAAAAGTTTTAAGAAGGAAGGAGTGTCAGCACCCGTCCACCAAGAAAAGCTTGCACAGTTTCTTTTTAATGAGCTTTCTAAAATTCCAACGCTGAAGCTTATTAATAGTTCTCCTAGTCCTATCACGAGCTTCTATTTCGACAAGATTGATGCTCATCGTCTAGCAATCTTTCTCTCCGCACAGAACATCATGGTGCGAAGCGGTTATTTTTGCTGTCACTATTACTTGAAAAATCTGAAAAAATATCCGCCTTTGGTGAGAGTTTCGTTGGGCCTTAACAATACCAAAGAACAAGTCGAGTTCTTTGTGAAAACACTTAAAACGATTATCACTAACTTATAAAAATATGTTTTGCATAGCAGCATTTATCATTTTCGCGGTCTTGGGTATTTTTTCGGCCAGTTACCGATCCTTGGCAAAAAAGGCATGGAAGTGCGTACTCAGAAAAATGACCTTCAGACCGTGCGATATTAATTTCCAAGAAGAAGCCAAGGCCAAACTTTTGGGCAAATTTATCGTTACTAAACCCCGCTTAGCTAGATTTCTTGATCGGTGGATTGGGGTCTTGGCTTCGGTTTTTGTGATCCTAAGCGTGTGGAGTCTTTTAGTGGTGCTTAATAGTGGTCTCAATTTGTTCGTCTATGACACTTGTAACCCAAATAATCCAGAGTCCTGTTCATTGGGTGGTGGGGGTTGTGGAATAAACTCTGGAAAACCAGGATTCTGGGTGTCAGTTAAAGAAGGACAAGTGCTCATGTGGGCTAAAGACGGAGTGCTTACCTTGGGCGAGACGATCACAATGATCCCGAACCGATTTAAAGAGTGGAACCCGAACGAATTTATTTCCGAATCCAACACTTACTTCAAACCATATGACTCCAGCAAATCCGTCGCTCTTGAGATAATCGATCCAAGCTGTAAATTCTGTGCCAAACTCTTTGGCAACATTAAAGAAACCAGCTTTGCCGACCGTTACAACCTCACCTATTTGGTGTATCCAATACCTGACAACAAACAATCCAATGGTTATCGTTTTCCGCATTCAAAAATGGTTGCCTCGTATTTGGAGGCGGTAAAGCGCTATCCGTTGCCGTCGTCTGTTACGCCAGCTGACTGGCAGATTCTAGAAAGAATGTTTTCCGGAAAAGACATCGACAATGTTGATTACCAAATAAAATTCAATACGATATATACTGCGAAAGAAGCCGAAGACATGATTCTTTTGTGGCTTAAGGATATCGGATACTCAGACGAAGATCGGGTCAAAATACGACAGACAATTAATTCGGATGAGGTGCAGACAAGCTTGGCCAGTCAAAAAGAAATCGTAGAAAATAGAATAAAAACGATAAAAATACCCACAATCATGTTTGACGGCAGGAGGTATGACCGGGCAGTGGGACCTGAAAAACTTATTAAATAATTTGGCATTAATAAATATATGACCATGGAATTAAACGAACAAAACAATCAGATACTCACCAAGAGGGAGCGGAAAGAATTGTGGCGGCAGGAAAAAGCCAGAGAAAAACAGGTGAGTCAACACTCAAGTGTGGTTAAGAAATGGACAAAAAGGCTCGCGATGATACTCGTCATTGCCGGAGCAATTGGCGGACTTTTCTGGTATGGAGCGACTCGACCGACTGTTCCAACTAGTGAACTTCTCACGGTTGCATCGGATGATTGGGTTAAGGGGAATAGAGAAGGGACAATTACACTTGTTGAATATCTTGATTTTGAATGCGAAGCATGTGGTGCGTACTACCCTGTGATAAAACGTTTATCTGAAGAATATAAAGATAGAGTTAAATTTATTGTAAGATACTTTCCGCTCCCGGGACACAAAAACAGCATGACATCTGCATCTGCCGTTGAGGCCGCTGGCAAACAAGGAAAATACTGGGAGATGCATGATATTGTTTTTGAAAATCAGAGAGATTGGGGAGAAAAGCAAGCACCCGACCCTAAAATCTTTGAAAACTATGCCAGACAAATCGGGCTTGATATGGATCGATACAGCAAAGACATTGCATCTCAAGAAGTAAAAGACCGCATAGAGCGAGATCGTGAGACTGGACAAAAGCTAGGCATTACGGGCACCCCGACATTTTTCCTCAACGGAGAAAAAATACAAAATCCGCGCGGTTACGAAGACTTCAAAATATTACTTCAAGAAGCAATAAATAAAAATAAGCAATAAAAAAACATAAGTATTATAAAATATAAGATTAATCAATTAACAAAAAATATATGAACCTCAAAGAATCAATACAAGCATTAAAAGATCATGCAAAAGAAGAAGTTAGAATTCATGGCGAAATAATGGGAGAAGCAAAAGGAGATATAAAACATTTAGTTAAAAAACATCTAGCCGACACCATAAATATACACAAGAAATTTTGGAAAGATTTAAAAAAGTCTTGGAAAGATAAATGAATGTATGTCATCAAAATGTTGTGATACAACTGAAGAAAGTATTAAAGAAAAGAAGCCGATAAATTGGCGCTTGATTGCGACAGTCATTTCCGGTATTGGTACTATTTTTGGTTTCCTGCTTTCTTATGCGGGAGTCTCAGAGGACATAACGAATATCTTTTTCCTCACCTCAATAATTGTTGGAGGTATTTTTGTCGCCCAAGAAGCAATAGAAGGGTTGACTAAGAGTAAGTTCCTCAACATTGAATTTCTTGTTGTGATCGCTTCTATTGGTGCTCTTTATCTCGGAGAACTTGGCGAGGCCTCAGCAGTTATTTTCTTTTTCTCACTTGCGGAAGCATTTGAAAGTTTTGGCGTAAAGCGGTCTCGTAAGGCGCTTGAAGAGTTGGTTCAAAACAATCCCAAGCAGGCTACGCTTAAAGATGGAACAATTCTCAACATTGATTCGGTAACTCTCGGTTCAATCGTCGTAGTAAAGCCCGGCGATCTTATCCCCTTAGACGGTATTATTGTAATCGGCACTAGCGCTATAAATGAAGCCTCAATTACCGGAGAATCCCTGCCAAAAGACAAAATCGTCGGGGATACAGTATACGCTGGAACTATCAACATCAATGGTTACCTAGAAGTAAAGGTCACAAAGATAAGCAAAGATTCTACTATTTCAAAAATAGTGGAGCTTGTATCTGGAGCACAGAAATCAAAAACTCAAGCAGAAGAATTTATCCATAAATTTGCGAAATACTATACGCCTGGAATTGCGATTGTTTCTCTCTTTATTTTTGGGATACCAGTTGTTTTCTTTGGTGGTGCTGTTTCTACATGGCTTGAAAGAGCAATCACGCTTCTCGTTATCGCATGTCCATGCGCTCTAGTAATTGCAACTCCTGTGACTGTTACGGCTGCACTTGGTGGAGCATCAAAAAGAGGAATACTAATCAAAGGCGGTAAATTTTTGGAATTATTGGGCAAGGTAAAAGCAATTGCATTTGATAAGACAGGAACACTAACTATAGGTAAACCCGTAGTGACCGATATAGTTACCTTTAATGGTTTTACTGAACAGCAGTTGCTAGAAGATGTTGCAGGTATGGAATCGTTCTCAACTCATCCTCTCTCTGAAGCAATCGTAGAGTATGCAAGACATAAAGGTATCACTCCACACCAAATGGAATCGTATCAAAATATTCCAGGCAAGGGTGGTAAGGCTGTTTGTAAAGTTTGCGATGACCTTGAACATTGTGTCGGCAACTTGAAAATGATGGATGCGCACAATGTTTCGATTGGAGAAATAACTAAAGAGACAGAAAAATTTGAAATGGAGGGAAAAACTGTCGTCCTTGTAAGCGAGAAAGATAAGATAATGGGAATGTTAGGTATATCTGACACCCTCCGAGACACTTCAGCTACGACAATTAAAATGCTTGCAGAAGAAAAAGTTTCTTCTGCGATGCTGACTGGTGACAACATCCATAGTGCATCGTTCATAGCAAAAAAATTAGGCATACAAGATGTGTTTGCAGGGCTTTTGCCAGAGGAAAAAGTGGAGAAGATAAAAGAATTCAAAAACAAGTATGGGGTTGTAGCAATGGTTGGTGATGGGGTGAATGACGCGCCAGCTCTTGCTCTCTCGGATGTCGGCATTGCCATGGGAAGCAAAGGAACCGACATTGCTCTTGAAACGGCGGACATGATCCTTATGAATGACCGCATTGAGTTAATCCCAGAAATGATTAGTCTAGGCAGGAGAACTCTCGGAGTAGTGAAATTCAATGTTGCAATTGCGGTTGGCTCTAAATTTATTTTCGTAATCCTGGCAACGCTTGGAATGGCCCATCTCGGAATAGCTATATTTGCTGATACAGGGGTGGCATTACTGGTTATTGTGAATGGTCTTAGACTCTTTAAAATGCCTTAAAATAAGGATATTTTGGAACTGGAAATAGCTTTGATTTTGGGTTATACTATTACCTATGCGGAAAAAGATGGTGATTGCCCTTGTTGTGGTGATCTGGGCGATAGGAATTCCCTTAATTAGTATAAAAGTAATAGGTTCTAGGGAAGAAAAAGAAACAGTTCAATCCCTTAGGGTTAAATCCCAAAGTGATCTTCCTGTGGGCGAGGTCAAGGAATATGAAATCCAGTCGGGTGACACTTTTGGCGGTGTTATGACTGAAATGGGAGTTCCCTATGAAGAAGCTCTTTCGATAATGACTTACTCGAAGGATGTTTTCGACTTTACCAAAATTAATACAGGCAAACTCTTAAAGTTAGTTTTTGTAAATGAAGCTTTTGCTGCGATGGAGTATCCACTTAACAGCGATGAAGTTCTACATGTAAAAAAAGAAGCAGGTGCTTTTTCTGTTACAGAAGAAGAAATTCCATATGTAGTTGAAACAGTAACAGCGAAAGGAGTGATAACTGATTCGCTTTTTGAAACTGCCGAAAGTGTAGGAGTGGAAGATAAGACAACTTTAGAACTTGCCGATATATTTTCAAGCGATATTGATTTTGCTACCGATATACAGAAAGACGATTCATTCTTTCTTGTTTATGAAAAACGAACTATAGATGGAAAGCTTGCTCCTGCCGGTAACATACTAGCTGCTAAATTCACGAATAATGGCACAACCTTCACTGCATTTCGTTACAATGATAAGTTTTACAACGAAGAAGGAAAATCTTTAACCCGTCAGTTTCTTAAGTCACCTCTAAACTATTCTCGGATAAGTTCTGGCTATAGCTATAGTCGAAAAAATCCTGTAACCAAGCAAATTAGACCACATTTTGCAATTGATTATGCAGCTTCTAAAGGAACTCCAGTTATTGCCACAGCTGACGGAAAAGTTACAACTGCCGGTTCAAAAGGTGGACTGGGAATTACTGTAGAATTAAAACATGGAAGTTATTTGACCCAGTACAGCCACCTCTCAAAGATTGCCAAGGGTGTTAAAAACGGAGTTGAAATCAAACAAGGAGAAATCATCGGGTATGTCGGTTCAACAGGCAACTCAACTGGACCACATCTTCAATATGCAATGTACGAGAACAGTAACCCCATAAATCCCATAACTACTGATTTCCCTCGAACAGGATCCTTGCTTGACTCGGAGAAAAATTCTTATGAACAAGTGAAAAATAAACTAGCGGTTATGTTAGAATAACTTTCCTGTGGAATATGTAGACGAAGGAATGATCTCTGAAGGACAACGTCGCACACTCACTAACTTGATTTATACATATATTCAAGGAGAAAGTGAACAGGAAGCTCGTATTAGAGAATTGGAAGATTTGTCATTCTCAGAAGCAGAGGATTGCATCCTTGATTTTAGTTTTGCGAGATGGAAATAGAGAATAGAATAAACAACTTAAGCGGTATTTCTTATTACAAGAATACCGCTTTCTTTGTGTTCCTTTTTATATTTTTAGACAGCAATTAAATCTTTTTCAACTCGTTTCAAGAGCACAGCATTTGTTGCAACTATTATTGAGGATATACTCATAAGGAGAGCCGCAAATTCTGGACGGAGCATAATACCAAAATTTGGATATAGAATTCCACCAGCAATAGGAATAGCCAAGAGATTATAAATTGAAGCCCAAAAAAGATTTTGTTTCATTTTGCGAACTGTTGCCTTGCTTAAAGTAATAGCCCGAAGTATGTCCAGCGGATCAGATTTCATAAGAACAACTTTAGCCGTTTCTATAGCAACATCCGTGCCTGCACCAATAGCAATACCCACGTCTGACTGAGCAAGAGCAGGCGCATCATTAACTCCATCTCCAACCATTGCCGTAAATTTTCCCTCATCTTGAAGTTTTTTAACGTATTTTGCTTTATCCTCAGGTAAAACTTCAGCAAAAACTCTATCTATACCAAGTTCACGACCGACAGCTTCAGCTACTTTTTTATGATCGCCTGTAATCATAGCAACTTCAATACCAAGTTGCTTTAATCTTTCAACTGCTTTTTTGGCATTAAGTTTAATAGTATCAGCAGCTGCCACAACTCCAGCCAATTTACCATCCACAGCAATTAAACTCAAAGTTTTACCTTCGCTTGCTAAGCGGTCCAATATTTCTCTGGCATCACCAATCTCAATTTTATTATCAATAAGAAGTTTTTCATTTCCAGCAAATACAATTTTTCCTTTGATTATTGCTTTTAATCCGTGTCCAGCGACTGATTCAAATTTTTCGATTGATTCAAGCGGTATTGCTCCTCTTTTTGTCGCCTCTTCCATAATTGCTTTAGCTAATGGATGATTGGAACTAGCTTCAACACTTGCTTCGTAATTCAAAATATCTCTTTCGGTAAATCCATTAAAGGAAACAACATCTGTGACTTTTGGTTTTCCCTCAGTGAGCGTACCAGTTTTATCCATGACAATCGCTTCTATTTTTGAAACTTGCTCAAGAGTCGGTGCATCCTTTATAAGAATATTGTGTTTTGCCCCAAGTCCAGTACCCACAGCCACAGCTGTCGGTGTAGCAAGTCCAAGCGCATCAGGACAAGCAATAACAACAGTTGCTATTGCAAAAGAAAGTGCTAAAAGAAATGTTGAGCCTGCTACAAAATACCAAATAAAAAATACTAAAAGACCAGAACCGACTGCTGCAATGACTAAGTACTTCGCAAATCTATCAGCCAATCTTTGTCCTGGAGCTTTTGAGTTTTGTGCTTGTTCAACCATCGCTACGATTCGAGCCAGAGCAGTATCCTTGCCGATTTTAGTTGCCTTGAATTTTACTGAACCAGTAACATTGATTGATCCACCGATTACTTGATCTCCAATATTTTTAGCTGTAGGTATTGATTCTCCTGTAACCAAAGACTCATCAATAGCGGTTTCGCCCTCTACTATTTCTCCGTCAACTGGGACTTTATCTCCGGGCTTAAGAATAATAATGTCTCCAAGTTGTATATCGCTAGTCGAAACCATTATTTCTTTACCGTCTTTAAAAACTCTAGCTTGAGGTGGAACAAGGTTAAAAAGTGCTTGTAGAGCATCTGTCGTCCCACGACGAGATTTCATTTCCATCCAATGACCAAAGAGGACGAAAGTAATGAGCATAGCAGCTGCTTCATAGTATGAATCCATACTGCCAATCAAAGTAAGCAGAATACTAAAACCATAAGCAGCTGTAATGCCGACAGCAATCAGCACTGCCATATTGAGCAGTTTATTTTTTAAAGCATAATATGTTGAATATAAAAAAATCCATCCAGAGTAAAAAAATACTGGAGTAGTTAAAATAAAAAGAAGCCAAGGAATAGGTAGCGGTGACGGAAGATTAAGTTTTAAATATTCAGTTCCTAAGGGAGAATATAAAATTATTGGAATTGTAAGTATTAAGGAAAAAAAGAATTTATTTCGAATATCTATTTCCATAAGGCGAGCCATTTCTCGTCCAGCGAGACCAGTATGGTCCATTCCCATAGTCATAGACATGCTCATTTTAAATTTCCCCCAAAAACCCATTTTGGACATATCACCCATTGAATGTCCCGCATGAACATCATGCTCTTTTTTTTCTTCTTTTTTAACAAGCACCATTCCACACTTTGGACATTTGCCCGGTGCAGTTTTTTGTACCTCTGGATGCATAGGACAGGTATAAATAACTTTTTCTTTTTCTTGCATTGTGTTGTGATTATGTTGATTCATGTTAAAAATTTTAATACTTTTTAAAAACTCATAATTTAATGACTTCTATAATGAAGAGACTCTTTGATAATATGAAATGATGAATAAAGCACAACAATGACAATGCCCAGACCTGCAATAATATCAGGCACCATTGAATTAAAATAACCTACAAGAAGTCCTGCAATAATAACAGCCACATTTGCCCATATGTCGTTTCTAGAGCAAATCCAAGAAGACCTCGCGTTTATGTCACCATTTCTATATTTAAGTAGAAGCAAGAAAGAAACAGCGTTAGCCAAGAGAGCAATAATACCAATGATTGAAATAACTTCTGCTGTTGGAATAATTGGATTAATAATTTTATAAATTATTTCAACGACCACATATAGACCCAGTAGCATCATAATTACTCCTTTTACTAACGAAACATTTGCTTTAACAGTTTGCTTTTTGGTTATGGCATAAATACTAATACCGTAGACAAATGTGTCTGCTAGCATATCAAGCGAGTCGGCAATCAGGGCATTAGAATGAGACAAGGTACCAGAAATAAACTCGGTTAAAAACATCGACAAGTTAATGATAAGAACTATCCAAAATACTATCTTGAGCTTATCATTTTCTTTATTATTAAGTTTTAGTTCATCTATATCGCAACAATCTTTTGACATATTATTTAAGTTGCCAAATAAAACTTCTGACAACATCACTTATGCTGGAAATTTTTAATTCAACGGATTTTGGGGTTGGTGTTATCTGACTAAATATTAACACACCTTCTCTGTGATGTCCTCCTGCTTCCGCACCTTCCCAGCGTATTGGTTTATATTCTTTGCCTTGATCATCGACGATGATAGCAATTTTTATCATATCTTGATCTAGTTCGACTGAATGCGTGTCCATGACAACGTCAAACTTCCATTCTTTAGAATTCAATGATAAGTCTATAGGAGTAATGACTACCGTTACATTCGCTTGCTCTTCTGTCTTCGTTTCCCAAGTTTGTTTAGTGGTTGTTTTCTGGTTTGCTTGATTAACAACAGGAACTAATTCTTTCGTTGGACCACCACGATAAAAAAAGAGGAAACCTCCCAGAAAAGCAAGTACTAATGTAAGTATTGTTAAGGTTTTATTATTCATGATCTTTTTTAAATTTAATAATTCTATTTACCATATACACAATGCCAACGACATTAAAGAAAATTCCCACCCAAAATAACTTTACCTGATATTGCGCGGCAAATGTGGCAAGCCCTGTAACTCCAAGGATGGGTACTAGATTCACTAAATAGTGTGCACAACAAGAAATCATAGCAGCTGTAGAAGTAGTTCCAGATACTCCAACTACTTTACCCATACCTTTTCCACTATGCACTAGACTTTTAATATATTGGTAAAGTGCAATCTGAATTCCGAAACCTACAGCCAAGCTAACAACAAAATACCAATAATCTGCAAATTGACTCAAGGTAAAATTCCATCCAGAAACTAATGTGAGCACCGTGAAATAAACCCCAAGTAGGATTGTGCTTGCAAATGTTCCATATAAAATTGGTTTTGCAATATTATTAGTCATGATTATTTTACGATATAGGCCTCGGGGTCTTTCTCAAACTGTTGCTTACAATGATCTGAACAAAAATAATAACTTTCACCCTGATAGTCAGCCTTTAATAAATCACTCGATACTTTCATTCCACATACAGGATCTACATGATCGTTGTTTTTGGGCTTAACATGATAGCCAAGCCTGCTTAGTTTTTTAATTAATGATTTAATTCTATTTTCCATATAATTTAAGAATTAGCTGTTAATTTTTTTCGTCGGGGAATAAAAGCTGGAGTTCTTTTGGCGTATTCATCCCATGATTCTCCAAATTCTTTTTGAGAATCTTTCTCTTCACTTTTAGCAAGTCGTGTGTACATCCAAACAAGAATTGGGAACATTACAAGAGTAAGAAGTGTAGGCCATTGCAACAAAAATCCAAACATAATCAGTATAAAACCAATATATTGCGGATGACGAATGTAAGAATAAGGACCGTCAGTAGCTAGGGTATGTTCAACTTGCGCCTTGTAAAGCACTTTCCATGCTTTGGAAAGAAGAAAGAAACCATAAAAGATTAGGATATAACTTGCGATGTGAAATGGTCCGAAATGCGGATCACCGCCCCAGCCGAAGAAGTCTTCAAGTAAGTGTCCCGAGTTATGCGCAAAGAAATCAACACTTGGGAACTTTGATGAAAGCCACCCGGAAAGAAGATATATGGTAAGGGGAAAACCATACATCTCGGCAAAAAGTGCAACAAGAAATGCCGAAAATCCGCCAAATGATCGCCAGTCTCGAGAAGTTTTTGGCTTAACAAAACTAAAGGCAAAAATAATGAAAACCAAAGAATTAATTATAACTAATAGCCAGAGGCCGTAAGAATTTTCCATAAAGTAATTTTAATGACAACAACTACCACCATGACCAGATTTATTGTATTTTTCTTTTGCCTCTAATTGTTTTTCTGAAACATCATTAGTTTTATCTTCCGCATTGTCATCACTGTGCCCTCCGTGTCCCTTAAACATCATCCAGACATGAGGAACAACACAAACACCAACGATAATCAGCCAAAGATATTTAGACGAGGCTAAACTACCTCCACCAAAAAGTGCAAATGCTATCAGAAGAAGACATGGAATCATCATCCACATCATTGACTTACCATTTCCTCCGTTATGATTATGCATAGTTATTTAATAATTATTTACTAATAAGACTCGAATTGTGCATCCATACGAAATAGGAAGCAAAAATCCAAGCAAAGACAAACATATAGATCGCACCAAGTACAAAACTACCGAAACTAATCCAAGTAAAACCAGGTAGTGTCTCAAAGAGTGTGTGATGAAGCTCAATACCTGCTGTACTACGAAGTGGTAGAAATCCACCCAGCACACAAAGAACATATGCTACCTCAGCTCCAAGAACACATTTCCAGCCATATTTTTTTAATGATAATTGCATATATTTTGAATTAATTTGTTAAACTATAATTTTAATCTTAATAATTTTATTTATACCAACTCTTATACCATTCCTGCATTTGTCCTATTTCTTTTGATTGTGATTCAGTAATATTATTGGCAAGTGTTAGCATTTCTGGTCTATTTGTCCCAGACTTTAGCATTTGCGCCATGATAATAGCCAATTGATGATGGGGAATCATCGCTTCAATAAATGCTTTATCGAAATCTGGTGCGTTTTCTAACGCCTGAGTATTGTCCTGATTTCCAACCATATGCATCCCCCCAGAGGACATCATGCCACCCATCATTGAATATGAATTTCCCGTTTTAACATCTCCTCCAAACCAGTTTTTATACCAACCCTGCATTTCTATTACTTCTTTTTCTTGAGCACTAATAATGTTTTGAGCGAGAGTTTTAATTTCTGGTCTTTTTGCTTTTTGTAAAGCAAGCTTTGCCATTTCGATGGCTCCATCGTGATGCGGAATCATCTGCTCAATGAAATGCTCGTCTATGTTATTCATCATCCCAACTGTTCTGCCTGGGGTTATATTGTTTGAATTATTTACTTCCCCCATCATCGATCTATATTGCCCCGTAGAGCTTAACAACAAAACAATGACTGCCCCGATCAATATTCCTCCGGCTCCAAACGCAATTTTGTCATTCATATTTTTTTTAATTAATTGATAATATTGACCTTTTTATTTAACTGGAACAAGGTCCATTCCACACTCCGGGCACTTGCCAGGCTTATTCTGTCTTATATTGGGATGCATTGAGCAAGTATATGAAGTTATATCCATTACTGCGACAGTATCGTTCTCACCACAACACCCATGAACACTGCATGTGGTCTTGTCACCATCGCAACACCCGTGAGAGCAAGAATTATTTTGTGCGTGATTATGATTCATAATTTTTAATTAATTTATTAATTTTCTCCTATGTACATATCGGGGTCACTCACAAAGTGACCTTTGCACGTGCTAGAACAGAAGTAGTATTCTTTTCCTTCATGCTCGAAAGCATGCGTAACATCACTCATATTAAGTTCCATACCACACACAAGATCAAACACCTTTCTTGTTTTTTCGTCTTGATTTTTACTAGATATTTTATCCATTACTTTTTTTAGTTTTTCTTCTGCTTGGCTAGCGACCTTATTTAATGATTTATTTTCTATCATTTTCATAGCCACAGTTGGAATAATAGCCGACACAAAAACCTTCCCCTTATCTTCGTACACAATCACATTACAAGG
Organism: Candidatus Nomurabacteria bacterium RIFOXYB1_FULL_39_16; assembly: GCA_001787205.1. GTDB lineage: Bacteria > Patescibacteriota > Minisyncoccia > Phycocordibacterales > UBA9973 > UBA9973. The sequence continues at coordinate 43,019 of MFWB01000007.1, read as the reverse complement.
CAGAAATAACCCAATTTCTTTTTCTTCTTGCAAAGCTTGATAAGCCAAACTTGGATTACAAACTCCCAAAATAACATAATTATCCCACTCAACATCCAGCTTATTTTTTAGAGTTGCTTTAACATCAATCTCCGTCAGGATTCCAAATCCTTCTTCCGCTAATACGGCTTTAGTTTTTGAAACTGCACCAGTGAAAGAATAATTAACTTGTTTTTTGATGCTGTAATTCATATATTTTTTAAGAAGTTAAATCCTTTTTCTTTTCCTCAAATTCTTTTTTATCTATCTCACCCTTAGCATAGCGTTCTTTTAGAATATCAAGGGCTTTTTTGTCTTCAGCTCCACTTGTTCTATTATTACGAACTAACCAAACAATGAAATAAATAACTGCTGCCCAGAATAGAATCATCATGATTCCACCACCAAACCATCCCATCATATTTCCCCAACCCCATCCATTATATATTCCGTACATCATAATTTATTTTATTTATTTGATAATGCGTACAGATCTACAAGTTCTTTAATGGCTTTGCCTTCCTGTTTCGTGTCATTAAGCATGTGCTTTACATGACTACTAAGATGGTTTGCCAAAAGAACTCTATCCATACTTTTGAGTGAAAGTTGTATTGATCTCGACTGTGTTATTAAATCAATACAGTATTTTTCTTCTTCTATCGCTTTTATTAATCCTTCAGCCTGTCCACGAATTATTCTTGCTCTGTGAAGCGCTTTCTTTTTTAGTTTTTGATCTAACATATATATTTTATTAGTTATTAGTATAAGCTCGACCTTACCTATACTCTATACCCCCACCCCCTATTTGTCAAGTTAGGGAATTTGATTAAACTGGAGCTTTTTCTGGTGCCCTATCATTGTTTGTTTCAATGAATTCCTTGATTTTCGTTTCATCAATAGTCTGAAGCCTTAGAAGATAGCCCCACGATGTTAAGGCAACTGGAACATCAAGATCCTTGCGTACTAGCATTATTTTCTTCCCGGAAGAATTATTAAATGCTTCAGTAATTTTATCTACATCGCTTTGATCCATTCCCTCTCTATACCAAACAACTGCCGCGCCATGCTCCATACTATGAAGCACAAGCTCATCAGGAACAGGTTCGTCTTTAATTCCAGGTCCAGCTACTCCAGTCCAATGTGGTCCAGAAGTTGGAGGGTTTGAATTGTATGCCAAATGCTCAGCGCCACGAGCTACATGTAGAGCACCTTGATCTGGCATCTTTTCTCCCACCATAGATTTACTTAGCTTTTCAGTATTTTTAGCCCCTTCTTTACTTGATAACCATACTCCACCAAAAACAATAACTAATGTTAATAATCCAATGCCTGCAAATACTTTATGTTCTGTTTTCATAATTATTTTTTACCTTTAATTATATTCCACATCCACTTTGTTGTTTTGGAGCTGGAGCAGAATCGTTTGCGTGTGCTCCCCCTGTGTCAACCCCACATCCACCTGCACTTTGAGAACTAGCTGGTTTAGTTACTTGCGCTGCAATATTTGCAAAACCTTGCCCACTAGAATAATTAGCCCCAAGCATTTCTTGTGGATTTACATTTTTCCATTCAATTCCTTTATCTTTCATATAGGTTGCTATTGTAAGATATGTATCAGGAAACCAATAAGAATTAACTACTAAAGCTGTTTTCCACATATCTTGTTCACTAGCACCCTGTGAAGCCATCAGTTCCAAAAGTCCAAGCATTGCCATACCATGATTACAATCTGGAAAATGAACTGAATTACCACAACATGGTCTATATATTCCACGTGATACTTTATCAACCAAAGCCTGCTGTTCTAATGTTAGTGTAATGAATGCATGCTTGCTATAGTGATCCATTGGTTTACCTTTTGCTATTGTCCAACCACCAGTAGAAGCAAAGTTTCCTGCTCCACCATATTTCGGATCTACCATTTCACCTGTGTCTAGAATAGAATTCTTATTTGCAAGACCAAGTGCCCAGAATAGATTAAGATAGTATCCTGAATTTTCTCTAGTAATTTTAATTTTGCCATTATTGTCCCCAAGTAATAAGTTTTTATATTCGTCAGTGAAAGCTCCTCTTTGCTCATAGATAGCTTTAAATTTATCTGCATCAATAGCACCACTATCCACAAGTTGCACACCAAGATTACCCCATGATGCGGGCAAAACCACACCCTTAGATGGTAAGACAGCTTCTTCAAGTGCAGAAACTTGTGATTGCGCTTTCTGTAAAGGTGTTTCTTTTGAAGGATTTCGTAAACCAAAAAAAACAGCACTGGAGAGCATAATCCCAACAATAACAATAGCTATTGGCGTCGCATACGGACTATCTTTTTTTATTATTTTTTCTTCAAGTTGTTCGTTTTCCATTTTTTTAATTTTTGTTATTAATTATTAACCACATCTACTCATCACAACAATTGGCAAGTTTGGCTACTAGATCTTCAAGTTGTGAACTGTCTTTTGCTGTCTCTTTTATTTTTTCTCCAGTAATTAACTTTAATTTAAGCGCCCAAAATATAGAATATACTTTGTATGCTTTTTCAAACATTTCTTTTGCTTTGTCTTTTTTACTTTCAGAATTAAGTTTATTTCCAACTTCTATAAGTCGCATAGTTGTAGCCAAAAGATGTTTTGAGATGCACCAAGTTTCACCCTCATTGTTTGGCATAAGTTTAGCTAATAAGCTTTTTCTTATTTCGCGTATTTCAAGCGAAGTATCGAAGTATTCATCTTTTTTTGTTTTGACACCAGTAAAAAAGAAGTGTTCTTCAAGGCTGATCAGATTCATCACAGCCATACTAAGATCTTCTGCTGTAGACAGATCAACCCCGGCTTTGTCCTTTAATGAATCTATTTTCTTCATAAATTCATCTATCGTTATTATTTTATTCATGTTAGATAAAGAATATTAAGATACCAATAATAATCATTGCGATGCCAGTCCAAAGTTTTAATCCTCCTATATTGTCGCGCTTCCATATCTGCACTTTATCAACCAATAGTTTATCTGCAGATATGAACAATACTGCTACTAGTGGAATAATCAGAATGAAATTGTAGAGCAGTAAATAATTAAATCCACTTATATAGGTCATTTGATCACGTAGAAGTCCAATAACCATAAGGTACGGTCCACCCATGCATGGAAACTGACAAATACCAACAAGTAATCCTAGGCCAAATACGGCTGGGAAAGATGCTTTATCCATTAATTTAGCAATTGGACCTTTTACTATACTAGGTATTTTGAGTTTTATCGGAAATGCTGGAAAAAATCGGCTGATAAGATTTAGCAAACCAAAGCTGATAAGTAATGTTGCTCCCAACTTTCCCATAAAATGAGGAGTGTTGAAGAGGTGTAGAACTTTCAATATTCCAAGCCCAATCAAAAAATACGCTGTGAATATCCCGGCAATATATGTACCACCCAATTGAAGAATTTTTCTTCGGCTTAATTGCATTCCAAAAAGAAATGCAATAGTGATGAGAAGAATAGAGAATGAACAGGGATGCACGCTGTCTAAGACAGCAGCCACTAAAACAAGTGGTAATAGCCATGTGCCACCTTTGCTCATACTCCATATAATTTCTGAAGTTGCTGGATTGTTCTTAAGTATTACTATTCCGACTATAGCAATAAGTAAAACACTAATTGCAATTATAATTTTTTTCATATAATTTTTACGGAGTTACGTTCGCCTTAATTTCAATTTGAAGTTTGTTTCCATTTTCATCTTCAAGATAAACAAATCTATCAATCTTTCCGACCCCAGCTGGACCATGAGCGTTAGGATCATAAACCACTTCAATATCTCGTGATTCTCCTGCAGGAATTATTTCTCCCGCCTTACCATTGCCATGACCTGGCATGTCACCCGCGCCCCCATGTCCAGGCATACCAAAGGGCCCGAGCTTGCTACCGTCATTTTTAACGATGTAGGCCGCAGTACACATACAGGAAGTACTAACATTGGTCAAATTAATATCTTCGGTCCCAGAATTAGTAACCTTGAATGTCTTACTGACATTTCCATTTTTCATAGATATTGTTCCAAAGTCATAGAATTTTTCGAGAGTCGTGAGAGTGTTGTCTGTCGAAGCTGTATTTGAATTTGCTAACTTCTGAGTACCTTCTTTAATATTACTTGCGTTGTTTCCATTTTGATCGGGTTTTGAAAAAAAGAAGAGCCCAATAAAAAGAAAAACGATGATAGTGATGAATATAATAATTTTGTTTTTGTCTTTCATAATTTTTAGAAGTTAAATAGTAAAAAATCCTCTTGTGAAGGATTCAGAAGACATAGCTAAAAATTTTACGACAAAATAATTAGCTATGTCTTACATATGAAAAGGAAGGGCTATTCTCAAACAAAGAGAGCCAAGAAATGATTTTTTGTTTACTATAAGAAAGATTGGTTTCTAGATCATGTAAGCGTTTTCGTAACAGCTCTAGCTTTGGAAATAGTAGATTTTTATATAATTGAAATATTGAAACCGAAACAAGAAGTATAAATGCAAGCAACATAAGCAAGCTAGACATTGATGGTGTTACTGATGTTAGGAGTGTTTGCAGGGAAGAAATATGATGTAAGGTCATAGCAGCAATACTAGTCGGACATGCTGTTCCATCTATAGGAGAAGTAACACAATTATTGTCGGAACTATTCATCCCATGAGCAAAAACGGTAAAGCCAAAGATAGCTATCCCAACAAAACTAACTATTAAAATAAATGTAAGTAAACGCTTCATAAGATTACTGCGTAAGTATATACCCTCGGGGGGTATATGTCAAGCAAAAATATCTGTTAATAACTACCAATACTCTTAAAAGTATACCATAAAAAGGTTAATTTTTAATCAATTCTAACTTTTTATCTTTCTTTAGCTTTTTGATTCGAGTTTCTTCCTTAGATGCAGAAGATCTATTTTTAAACTTTTTAGAGTAAACTAATTTAACTGGCCGTCTGGACGAAGTATATTTTGCGCCTAGTTTACTGCTGTTATGTTCGGCAACTCTTCGTTTTAAGTCTGTAGTAATTCCAGTATATAAAGTTTTGTCAGCACATTTGAGAATATAAAGGTAATACATTTATTCATTCCTCGCCCTCCATTCTTAATCTTCGTTCATCAAGTGTTTCGCCTTCATACATCCAGTAAAGTGTGCCAGCAACCTCATAATCATAACCGAGTAATTTTTGCGCAGAAGCAGATAACCTTGTTTTTTCTCCATTCAATTCAATAAAGCGATTATCTATAACTTTTGCTTTGATATTTTCGTCACGACTAAAAACTATTTCCGATCCTGCAGGAATACCAACCATATCAAATCTAAATGGTGCTCTTCTCTCTCGAACCTCGTTTAATGCTTTTTGATCCTCTTTGTTTTCAACAATATCTTTCTTTGGAGTAATGTTTTCAATTTCCGCTAATTTTAATGCAGAAACAACCCGTTCTGGATCAATTTGAAAAAATTCCCTTCTTGGATTCACTCGGTTATTATCAAAGGCATCGTGTAGTTGATGCTCAACAAACGCAGAATCTTTAACCGTGCAGGCATAAAAACATGTGAATGGTAGAGGAATACTTGTAGAGGCGCTGAGCTCTTTTATCCTTTGTTCAAAGCTCGTTGTAGTTCTGCCGATTTTTACATATCCTGGCATTGCCTCGTTTATTAAAATGTAAATTATTTCGTTCATAGATATTAATATCGTTTGTTTTTATTACCATTCAAGCTTATTTAAAACTCCCCCCTCTATCATATTCAAATTAAAAACATATTCATTATTATTGTATGTTTCTTCAAGTGGTCTAAGTGTTGTATTCCAACCCAAACCATCAGTAATCCATATAAAATCAATATTTTGTCTTTTTAGCTCACCATATAGACTTTTAAATTCTCCACACACTGCTTTAAGTTTCGATCCACCTCCGTTATAAAAATTTACTTCAAAAAGCTTTAACTTTTTGTTTTTTGGATTATAAACAGCAAAATCAAAACTCCTGCTAGATTTATCTACGACAACAGTGAACCCCCATTTGTCTTTTATTTTTTTAGCATTGGCTTGCGATAAGTATTCCAAACCTTTTTCTTTGCAAAACTTTAAAATATAAGCTTCTACAACATCTTCCATAAGAGTGCCTCCACGGTTTTTTCTTCCATTACTATCTAGCCCAACCTCTACTCCAATTACATAATCAACAAGATTTTTAATTCCATCTTCTTTAAACAATTTAATCAAACCTGTTTTTTCTATAAACTCAAAATATTCATCAGCATTTTTATCTTCTTTTTTATTAAAATTAAAAAATATACTTTTTTTTGTTTCAGGGTCAAAAAACTCAATGTTTTTCTCACGAATTGCTAATAAAACTGGCAGAGCTTTTACAATATCAGAGTTAGAAGAATACAATTTTATAAATTCTTCTTTTAAATTTTGTTTGCCCAAAAGGTAATTCAGTTTATTTAGAGTAATTTCCAACTCAGAGCTATTTAAAAAAACTTTCTTCCAATTCACAAAATAATCCCAAGTTTTAATAGAATTTTTAAATGTACTAACCAAGTTTTTAAAATCCTTTTTCATATTATTTTTTAAACTTATTTTTTAAATTTTTATCTAATTCTTCAAATCTTTTTATAGATACATCAAGATACTTTTTATCAAGGTCAATTCCAATAAAATTTCTTCCATAAAGATAAGCCATAATTCCAGTTGTTGAACTACCTGTAAATGGATCAACAATTAAATCTCCTTTATTTGTACTTGCTAATACAATTCTTTTTAATAAATCTTCGGGTTTTTGTGTTGGATGCTTTCCAAACTTCTTCTCAATTGGTTTTGGAGTTCCTAGAGACCAAACTGAGCGCATTTGAAGTCCTGGCTTTTTTAAAGCATCTTCTGGCCATGTGCCATTCTTCATTAAATCATAGTTAAAAATATGTTTTGCTTTCTTGTCTTTCCTAGCCCAAACAAGTGTCTCATGACTCGCAGTAAAAAAACGACAACTTAAATTTGGCGATGCATTTGGCTTAAACCATGCAACATCATTTAAAACATGAAAACCAGCAACCTGAAGAGCAAAACCACATTGATAAATTGAATGATAGGTTCCACTAATCCAAAGTGTTCCACTTGGTTTTAATACACGCTTAACAGCTTTTATCCATTCCAAATGAAATTCAAAATCCTTTTTTAATCCATTGCTTTTATCCCATTCACCTTTATTTACACTTACACGTTTGCCAGCATGAACAGAAAAACCACCATTTGAAAGTAGATATGGTGGATCAGCAAAGACCATATCAACTGAATTTTCATCAAGGTCAGCTAAAATCTTAAGACAATCAGCATTGTATAACTTAAATTTTGGTTTCTCGTAATATGGTTTTTGCATGTTTTTATTATTAAATCTCCAATACTAAATTATAGCTAAAAACTCTAAAGAGTATATCATTTTAAGCTTAATTTTGAAAGTGATTAAAAACAGATTTCAAAGAAAACAATCGTGACAATAGAAAAACAAGCATTGTCTTTTTAAATCACGAGCCAGATCTAAATAATGATAAGGGACGTTTATAAATATAGTAAGAAACCCAAATATAAACTAAGCTTTTACTTTTATTATGTTCTCAACTAACTCAACCAGTTGATTTTTTTGAAGTAATTCACTTCGGAGTTTCCCACTTTCAGTGATATCCTTAATTGATAAAACTATAGCATAATTTTGCAAAATAGAATCCTCCTCCATTTCATTTAAAAGATGATTTGAAACTGTCATTTGAATACCAATTTGCAAATCTAAATATTTTAGATTTCTAACTTTTTTCTTAAAATGAATTGTATTAAAATAATTTGATCTGTAATTATCCCAACTATGAGAAGGGGCAAGAGCTTGTATGTCCATCTTACCAGTAGGTTTTCCATTTTCTATTTCTGGAAATGCAAGACCTACGGAGCCCTGGAGGTTTGTCATCTTATATTCTTTAAAATTTGAATTGATTGGTGGATTGTAAACAAGGGTAAAAGTAAACTCTATACTTTTACCCAAAAGGTATTCAGGTAACTTAATAAGAATTTTTTGTTTCTTCTCAGAAAAACCTATTGCGTCTGCATAAGCAATTGTTATTACATCTTCAGTATCATCGAATAATGCTGGTATGTGATCAGCCTTTCCAAAACCGTATGCCCTCTTAACCATTTCATCTTTAATATTTGCTTGAGTTATTCTAGAAGTTGAATGAATTAGTAATGCTTTAACAAGATTAGCTTTATTTTGATTAAAAAGTGGTATTTGCGTGGCAAGATTTGATTTTTTAAGATAGTTAAGAACTATTGCTGCAACTCTTGTAATTAGAGGGGCACTTAAGCTTGTGCCTGCGTCTTTACAAAAACCACTATTATCCATAACCCCAACTCCATACTTATTGGTAGATGCAATCAAATGAGATGCCTCATATTTATTCGTAGGGTCTTTTTGTATATTTCCTCCATATGCAACTAATTCTGGTTTTTTAATATCATTACGAAATCCACCCTTTCGTGTAAAAGGCGAAGGATTATCTACAACACTACATAATCCATCGGGATCTACTATCTCAGCAATCGAACCCACCGAAAGAGAATTTATGGCATCAGATGGTGCAGAGATATTACAGGTTTCATCTTTAGTATTAAATATACCCTTATATCCTAGTGCATAATTTCCATTTTGGTTTCCCACGGCAGTTATAAATAAAACATCTTTCTTACTGGAAATACTGTCAATTAATGCGGTGGAGTCGTCTACATCATCCTCTTCGTTCACTGGCTCCTTAGATGCAATTGAAAGATTGTATAAAGTTGCATCCAATTTATTCGTAGACTCTTTTATCGCTTTCATTAAAATATCTGTATCTACAAAAGTTTCATTATTCTTTTTATGTAAAACTTTTACATCTATAATTTTTGCTGCGGGTTCAAGTTTTTCCCCTTTAGAAACTTTCTCAAAAAAATTATGACCAAAAAGAAATCTACTTGCAACACTAGTGCCATGTTTTGTATCAGCAATATCAGAACCTGATAAAAAATTTAGCGAATGGGCTACGAAAGGATTAATTATTGAATTATCTATTCCACTGTCTATAAAAACAACTTTCTCATCGGTGAGGAGTGGACCCACTTGTACTGAGTTCAGACTTACATTTGGAGTTGATCTTTGCACCACAAATTCTGGATTTATTTTTATCCTTGCTATATATCCATAAGTGGGGTCGGTCAAAATACTGGCTATTTCTTTCGTAGTTAATGTCGCTCGATAAGACATGTTGCTTACAAAAAATTCTTTATCTCGCTTATGTAAATTTTTAGTATCTATTTTTTGAGATATTTCTTTAAAAATAGTGTCATATTCTGATAATTTTCTTTCGTACCGAATAGTGATAATACAATCTAGTGATTCTTCATAACCATTATTTATTAGTTCCTGTATTTGAGTTGATACCCTGTCTTTTATAGTTTCATTTTTATCATAAACTTCAGTAACAGCAAAAATCTGACGAGACATGTCTTGATTTTTTCCCCTACCCTTAAATGCATTATCAAAAGAAGCTGAGTCGGTAATATTTTTTAATTTTTCAAAATCCTCTGGTAACCCACTTAAAGTAAAAAATATTTCACCTCCGCGTTCCCTTGTTTCTACGATTTCTAGTCCTGCCTCAATCCATAATTTAGTAGGCTCGGTTGATTTAGAAGACGATCTTTTATCAAGTTTTATTTCAGCATAATATCTTCTATCAGCCTTATTATATTTTTTCTTAAAATCATCAATAGCCCCATTTAACGTAGAAAGACGCTTATTATATTGAGAAGAGTAATATGTAGGATCTTTTTTCACCTCATTTTCCCAATAGGCTTTCCAAAAAGGGCCTCCCCCAGTTTTCTTTTCTCTCCTGCTTCTTTCTTTTGGTATAAGTAAGGTGTACATATTATTTAATATTATCTCGTAGTGTCGTGTAAGCTATGCCTGAAATATCTTCAATTTCCCTTAATTTAAAACCTGCATCTTTTAGTTGTTGACATAATTGATAAGTTACTTTTTTAGAGAGTTTTTTATGAAGTTTTTCGGTGTTAGCAACCGTGAGATATGACTTCACTAATATAGCACTTGTAACCTTATCGCTTCTTGAAAGAATTGAATCTTTCTTTGCGTTTTGAACAACATCAAAAATGTCTGATCCATTTAATCCATCTGTTAAAGAAGATAATAAATTTAAATCTACCTCATGGGGTGTGTTATGTAAATATAATTTAAATAACAATTTACGACTTTCAACGTCTGGTAAATCAAGTTTTATTTTTAAAGGAAATCTCCTCCAAATAGCCTTGTCTAAAATTTCATCATGGTTGGTTGCACCTATAATTATTGATTTACCTGGGAAGAAATCAATGTGTTGTAATAATACGGTTAAAATTCTTTTTAGTTCTCCCAGCTCTCTTTCATCAGATCTGAATTTTGCAATTGTATCAATTTCATCTAAAAAAAGAACAACAGATTCTTTTGAGGCAATTTCAAATATGTCTCTTATATTTTTCCCAGTTTCTCCTAAAAAAGAAGATATAAGTTCGTCGAGTCGAACCAATACGAGAGGAAAATCTAGGTGTTGCGCAATCGCATTTGCTAAAAGTGTTTTTCCAGTTCCAGGGGGTCCATAAAATAATATTCTATTTGCAGGAAATAGATTATGTTTTGATAATCTTTCAAAATCTTCCCACTCTCTAAAAAGATTTTCTATTTTACTTTTAGCGGAAGCATTTAGAACAACATCTTCTGGGGTGACTTCTGGTTTATATTTTTTAACAAGATTATTTTCGTGATTCGTGAGTAAGCTCGTTGATTTTATATTATCGTTGGACGAAGCACCTGAAAAAGATGTTTTGTGTGCGGGTATTTTTTTGATAATACTTTGAAGTTTCTTGCTTGCACTCATTTTACCAGATCGTTTTAACCTAAAAGACTCTTCATTGAGAATATCAATTGCCTGTTGTTGCTTGCCCTCAGCAAAAAGAATAGCTATTTTACCAATTAGATCTAAAGATGCCATTTTCGTAATTTCTTAAATATAAATAAATACAGTACTATTGTATCATACATTACGAAAATAAATTCAACTTAATAATCCGTAGTTATCCACAACGGAAATATACAGCCCAATTAATATACATGGTGAAGTAAAATTTTATTTGATATAATCAAGTAATATATGATAAAACAAACGGAAATTAATTTCTCAAGAAATATAATTAAGAGTAAGATTGGGTAATAACTTATGAGAGAAAAAACTAAACAACAAATTAAATGGTTTACTTTCCAACTCTTATTAATAAGAATGAATCCAAAACTTGTTGATGGTAAGTATAGTCAACCTATTATTTTCGACTTAGATATAATAAGAAACTCCACAGAACCACTTTTTGTTAAGACACCAAATGTGTATGCCACTCATTTCTTGGAAGAAATTAGAGGATATTACGCAGATAAACATAACGTCGCACCAGAAAATTCTGGTTTAAAATTTAACAAAATAAAAAATAAACTAAAAATTTACGGATACACAACAGCTACTTTAAAAAGATATTTAAAAGATGAACACGATTGTTTGCCAAGCGTATTTGATACATACAAAAAGAACGATAAGTTTTATATTTTATTTATTAGCGAGAAAACCGATATTGAAATTAGTGGAGACATACTAACTGCATTTAGAATGCTTCATGAAAAATGTTATGACGAAAATGAATATATTAAATGGGATGGAATGTATAATAAAATGAGTGGTAGGAGACATTTACTTTTGGAAAGAAATTTGAATAATTTAAATCATACACAAGAAGAAAAAATGAGTTATGTCTATCAAACAGTAGTAGTAAAACTAGCCAGAGTGCTTAAGAACGCTATTGGTGATCCAGATTACAATAAAGACAACATCATAACTCGTAAATACGGTGGTCATTATAGACTAGCGATATAAAAATAAACTCAAATTCACTGCTTTAATGGAATCCTATTTTTAAAATAGCCTTATTTTTCAACGCATAACAAAGATTGGACTAGGATTATAGCTAAATCCAAGCCATCCCCTAAAACTTGCCTTTCTTAAAACCCTTTTAAATATAAAGGTTTTTTTCATATATACGAAACTTGACAAGCAGGATTCGTTTTGACATCTACCCAAGGGTAGACAGAAATTATTTTGTCTGGTCGACAATTATGTTTAGTTTTTAATTTATTAGCTTAATTATAGAGATATATGTCAAAAAGATCTAAAACAACAAATAAAGTCGAAAGAAAGGAACATTTTCCTTCTAGACTGATGGTGGATTTGGAAGAGGTGGATGACGCTATTATGCACGTTGCTTGCGTTGCAATTGGGATTCTGCACGATAATGCACATTCAGTTGAAGTTGTAGATTGCAAAGAATAAAGCAGTTAGTCATTCGGGGTAACCTTGTTTGTCTTTTCTAGTGATATTAGACAAACAGGGAAATTCCCGAACTACTGTGGGTAAGTTAGTGCTTAATTATTATTTAATCCCTCCGGGGAACAAAAAAATTATGAAAAGAGTAAAAGAAGTAGAAGTTAAAAACATTATAATAGGACACAAATATACGAACTTTGCTGATAAGTATTCAAAGGAGGATCTTCTGATGGCATTGGCGTTAGCTTTATCATCAAAATTTATTTCAGCTAGAGATGTCGAGAAGTCTGTAGATCGTATTGTGACTAGTGAAAAATGTCTCGAAGGTGCATTTAAGTTATCAGAAATGTTCTTAAAATTTGTAACTAGAAATTTTTCGAAGACCAAATAAATATTAAATTAATTATGTCTGGAGAAATCAAGTACCCGTATGCAAAAGCATACAAAATTGCATTGGAAGTCTTAGAACAATTGAAGCCTTACTGTGAACGTATAGAAATCGCAGGCTCGATCCGTCGCAAGAAAGCAGAGGTGGGCGATATTGAGTTGGTAATAATTCCAAAACCGTACTCAATAGGTTTATTTGAAAGTGGAATAGCGACTGTAATAAATAAATTAGAAAAAGTCAGAGGAGAATTACCTTGTAAAGCTACTCAAAGGATACTCCCCAGTGGAATCAAGTTGGATATTTTCTTCGCAACAGAAGAAAATTGGGGAAATATTTTTGCGATGCGTACAGGTTCATCAGATTATAGTCATAAGGTTTTAGCTAACGGATGGGTCCGCCAAGGATTCAAAAGTGAAGGAGGCTATTTATTCAAAAACGGAGAACGCTATGAAGTACGTGAGGAAAAAGATCTATTCAAATTAATTGGCGTTCGTTATGTCGAGCCAGAGGATCGAAATTTATAAGTAATTACTAAATGAATTAAATTATGAAGAGCATTCAAAGATTGTTTGAGAAAATAGCCAGAGAACATCCAAACTGGGGTTCAGTTATTGTTTTTAACCACATAGTGAATGGAAAGAACTTCTCTCACGACAGAATTGCGAGATGGTTCAATCTTTTGGTCGACAAAGAAGAGTATGACAGATCAGAGAAGAAGCAGATTCTCGAATATATCTATCTCCTAAATTCACCCCTTAACCGTACGAAAAATGACGGTATTAAACCTTCTAGAAGAGAGAAAATAAGAAAAACAGACAAGGATGACATAAATGCTAAAAGGGGTACAAAAATAACAGAAATTATATGACTAAAATAACACACGTATCTCAAAACAGTGGTAATAATGAATGGTATACCCCAACAGAGTACATAGAGGCAGCGCGAAGCGTTATGGGAAGTATAGACACAGATCCTGCTTCATCGTTCATAGCAAATGAGACAGTTAAAGCAACTCAGTATTTTACAGAAGAACAAAATGGACTTACTAAAGAATGGAAGGGAAATGTCTGGATGAACCCTCCTTATGCACAACCCCTAATAAGTCAATTTGCAAATGCAGTAACAGACAAATTCATTTCTAGTGAAATAGACCAAGCAGTAATACTCGTCAACAACGCCACAGAAACAAAATGGTTTCAAAAAATGTTATCAATAGCATCTTCTGGAATATGTTTTGTAAAAAGACGTATCAAATTTTTAAATATAGATGGTAAGCCTGTTGGAGCACCACTTCAAGGGCAATGTATTATTTATTTTGGAAATAAGATCAACTTGTTTTATGAATATTTTACTCAATATGGTTCAATCTTTATACCATACAAATAAAACATAAAGATATAATTATTAATTCGTAAATAAAAATATGAAAAACAATATTAAAGAATATCTCTCACAGAAAGGAATCAGCTATCGAGAGAGTGGAAAGGAACTTATAGCTAAATGTATTTTCTCAAACTGCGACTCAAACAGTAGAGAAAATGAAGGACACTTGTATTTTGATATAGATACAAGTCAATACCAGTGTAAAAAATGTGATGCAAAAGGTAATATTATTACTTTGCAAAAACATTTTGTAGATGTTATCGAGAAAGAAAAAAAGAAAAACATTAAAAGTATTACTCCAACAATGGTAGAAAAAATACACGAGGCATTACCGATAGAAATTATTGAATATCTGCATGCTAGAGGTATTTCGGATGAGATAATAAAATCTCAAAAATTAGGTTATATGAATCAATATGGAAAATACTGGATTGCCATTCCTATTAAAGACATAGACGGTAATTACAGCTTCTTCAAACTACGACAGGATCCTAAATATGGGAAAAACAAGATTACCTGGCCTAGTGGAAGTGCTGAAATGGAAGTAAAAGCCCAAATATATGACTGGGAGACCTTGCTAATGACTCAAGATAGACTGTTAATAGCCGAAGGTGAAATGGATGCTCTGTTAATGAAATCAAAAGGAATCCCCTGCGTTACTGGCACACATGGAGCAGAAACCACTAAAGATGCATGGATGGAACACTTCAAGCCAGATGTGGAGTACTTTATCTGCTACGACAATGACAAAGCTGGTAAAACTGGAGCAGTTAACATGGCAGATAAACTATTCAAGAATAAGTGTAAAAACATATCTATTATTACACTGCCAGAAGAAGTTGGAGAAAAAGGCGATCTCGGAGACTACGTGGTCCGTCTAGGGTTACCAATTGAGGATCTATTCACTAAATATGCGAAGCCATATCCAGAAAAAATTGATGTTTCTGGGTTTAAGGAGATGGGTATGCAAGATGTGTGCCAAATTCTTGAGGCGACAATTAAAAAGGACGATGAAAATAAGATAGTAACATTTTTAGCAATGCTTACTACCTATACAGAAGATGCACAAATGAATTTATTCTTTAATGCACCCAGCTCAACAGGGAAATCACATATTCCACTATCTGTGGTTGAACTCTTCCCAAAAGAAGATGTAATAACCTTAGCTTATTGCTCCCCTACCGCCTTCTTCCACGAACAAGGAAAGTATGACAAAGAAAAAAATGAAATCATCGTTGACCTATCAAAAAAGATTTTAATCTTCACTGATATGCCAGATCAATCGTTACTTTCCAGATTACGTCCTATTCTCTCACACGACCAGAAGGAATCTAAACTTAAAATTACAGACAAGGCACAAAAGGGTGGAAACAAAACTAAAAATATCACCTTGATTGGTTTTCCAAGTGTCTATTTTTGCAGTGCTGGATTTAAAACTGACGAGCAAGAAAGTACCAGATTTTTAATGCTTAGTCCCTCGATAGAGCACGATAAAATATATCAAGGTATTAAGCAGGCAATTTTAAAGGCTTCTAACTATGAAAGATTTAATCAAGAAATAAATTCAGATCCAAATAGAAACTTACTCAAAAAAAGAATTCTAGGGATAAGACAAGAAAATATTTCCGATGTGAATATTGAAGACGTTGAATATATAATGAAACTTTTTTTGAAGGAAGGAGTGGGTGTTAAGCCAAGACAACAACGTGATGTTAAGAAAGTGATGTCAATGATAAAAGGATTTGCTTTACTTAATGTTTGGTTCAGAAAACGAGACGGTAATTATATTTGGGCTTCGAAAGAAGACATCGAGAATGCTTTTGAACTTTGGAATAAATTATCCTATGGACAAGATTATGGTTTGCCTCCTTATCTCTTTGAAATATATATCAAAATTATTATGGTGCTCTGGAATGAACCAGGAAATCTGTTCTCAGAATTCTCAGACACAGCAGATAGAAAGAAGTCCATAACTAGAAAGGAAATTCTAAAGAAACATTTTGAGGTTTATAGAAGATCACTTAGTATGGCTACTCTAAGACAACAAATTCTTCCTCAATTGGAGCAAGTTGGTTTAATTATGCAGGAAAGAAGTACAAATGATAGCAGAGAGATGACTGTTATTCCACTAGAAACTGAAATCAATACTGAAGAAATATATAGTGTAGGTGGGTCGGGGGTAAACGCAGACATATTGCCAGAGTTAGATAAAGACGGCATTGATATTGTTACTGAGAATATACCCTTCTAATTAGGTCTCTTTGAGACAAAAATGATATAATTCATATGCTGTCTAATACAAAGATAATAGGAATAAATAGGTATAATGACCCTGAAAGGGCGGTTCTGCCATTATATCTATCCTATTTTGGAGAAAATGTATTGGACAGCCAGAACCGTCCTTTTAGTTTGCCTAAACTAGAAAAATTACTAATCTAAATAAATAAAAATGGATAAAATTACAAATAAATTCAATAGAATGAACCTAAATAGCTCGAGTATTTCCAGCAAAAGACTTCTGCAGTTTATAAATCTCTTTAAAGCAAAAACTGGTGTAACATTATCGGAACCAGAAGCACTCACACGAGCAGAAACACTACTCCGAACAATAGCAATTCTTTATCAGCCAGTAAGTATATCCGATTATTCCTATGCTCTGGCTAAAAAGATGTTTCTTAAAACTAAAAAGGTGTAGATTATTAATTAATGTAGAAAAAAATTATGAAATATAAATATGGAGGGTATATACGTAAATCGAGTGAGGCAAAAGAAAAACAAGCACTTTCAATTGCTTCGCAAAAGGAAGCAATCAAAAATAAATTTCCAGACTTCGACATTGTCTGGTTTGAAGAAAGTCGTAGCGCCTTTGAACCAAACAATAGGCCAGAATTTGTAAGAATGCTTAATATGGCACTAAATGATGAGTTGCATGGAATAATAGCATGGCATCCTGATCGCCTATCTAGAAATGAAAAAGAAGCTGGAGATATTACTTATTCTATAAGAAAAAACCTAATTAAAGATTTAAAATTTGTAAGTTATACTTTTGAAAATACCCCAGATGGAATAAAACACTTACAAAATTCTCTTTCTGATTCACAATATTATTCTTCCAAACTTGGTGTTGATGTAAAACGTGGATTAGGTGATAAATTAACTATGGGTAGAATGCCCTGCCTAGCACCAGTTGGTTACTTTAATACAAAATTAGCAACACGAGGAGAAAATAAAATAATGGAAGACTTAGAACGATTCCCTCTTGTTCGTAAAATGTGGGATTTATTACTAACTGGAAACTATAGTGTCCCCCAAGTGCGAGATATTGCTACAAATGAATGGGGTTTACTTACTCCTAAAAAGAAAAAAGTTGGTGGAGGAAAAATTGGCTACACTAGTGCTTATGGCATGTTTACTAATATGTTCTACACAGGATACTTTATGTATAAAGGTAAAATGTATAAAGGAGATCATAAGCCAATGATAACTATGGCAGAATTTGACCGTGTGCAGACACTTCTTAAAGAACATGGTAAACCAAGAGCAAAAACACATGAATTTGCTTATGGATGCGGAACTTTTACGTGTGGTGAATGTAATCGTTCATTCGTTGGTATTGAGAAGATTAAATTTATAAAAAGTACTAAAGAAACAAAAGTTTATGTATTTTACCTTTGTGGCCATAAAAAGAGCGTAGTTTACTGTAGCCAAAAATACAACATTAACGAAACCAAGGTAGAGGAACAAATAGAGGCTGAAATCCAAAAATATACAATTGATTCTGACTTCTTAAATTGGACACTTGAAGTAATGAAAGATAATAACGTCCTAGAAACAGTAACGGAAAAAGATGTAAAAGAGAATATCTTAAAGACTATAGAAACCAAACAGGAAGAATTAAAGAAGTTAATCCAAATGGCTACAAAAGGCTTTGTTTCGGATGAAGAATTCAGAGAATCCAGAACTGAATTAGACAAGACAATAAATAACCTAAAAACCCAATTAAATGAGGTTGAGGGTGATAAGAACGAGAATCTCATGGAACTAACTGAGAAAGCATTTTATTATTCTACTTACGCCTTGATTGCTCTAAAAAATGGCGACAAAAGAACTCGAAAAGAAATCATCAAGAGTCTGGGTATGAACCGAGAGATAAAAGACAAAATAGTCAACATTAAAGCCTTCGAATGGTATTTCCACATTCAAAAAGCCTATTCTTCACTCAGAGAACAATTGGCTGGTACTGAACCAGAAATACGTTGTGAACAAAGGTCGATTAGTGACTTTTCAACACTTCGTTCACTGTTGCGCAGCCTTCGGGATATGAAACAGTTTGCGCGTCTGCGCTTTTTGTACTTGCGAATCCTACGAAGAATACGACCGCAAGAGACAAGACCATAGAAATAATTTTTGTTTTCATAAAAATATTTTTTATTAAACGCTAATAATATTGTTAATTAATAATAAGGACTTAAATACCTTCTCTATATTATGACGAGGATATAGGGGTATTTATTACACGTAATTTATATTATTATACTACTTTTTAAGGTATTAGGCAAAAAAGACTAGATTTCCATACCTTCTTTTTTAAGCAATGTATCCCAATTCTTTCAAACGTGTTACGGACTTTTTTAGAAAATAAATCCAATGGTCATAATTTTTTTCTTGATTTCGCGCCTCCCAATTTGCTAACATTTCTGCCGGGGTTGACCAGTCTAGAGTGAAATTTTCGTGCGCTTCGTGTTTGGTGGGCACCAGGTCGCCACTTTTTAATACAAAAAGAAAACAAGTGGCATGAGCGATACGATTCAAATGTTTGTAATTGTGATGATAATGACAAATAACTTCTTCTATTTTTTCAATATGTAGAAAATCAAATAATCCACTTTCTTCGGTCACCTCCCTCGTTACTCCATCTTTTATATCTTCACTAGGGTCCACACCTCCTCCGTAGAGAATAAAAAGCCCGTTTTCCCTCCTCCCGACGGCATATTTTTGAGTCTGCGGGTCAAAAATAACTCCGCATCCGCCGTCTCGTCTTTCCTCGTTTTCTCTTTTGATTCCGAATTCCGGAATTTTGATTGGGGTGGTCATAGAATTATTATACCAAATTAAAATTTCATATAAAAACGAAGCCGCCCCAGGAGAGTCGGCGACTTCTCTGGGGACGCGTGATGTTGGCTCACAGGAGCCGGCAGAGGGTGTGGAGAACCTCGGCATACTCTCGGACGCACTGCTTATGGTGCTTGACTGGCTCTCCCTTCTTGTAGGGATGACGGGTGTAGGGCAGATGACTTCTCAGGGAGCTCCATGTCAGCTTGATTGCTCTCTTGACGAGACGAGCCTTCTCTTTCTTTTTCATATCCCCTCTTTTGGTACATTCAGACTCTTTCATAGGAATACTATACTAAAAGTTTTTTGTCAAGAAAAGTAATTTACTGGGTGTTTAGTACGCTATTGGAACCTTTTTGTTTAATAATAAGGGTTAAACGTTCTTATTTAGATTTTTTTTTGAATATACTATTAATTGGCGTACTTAGTTTTTCAGAAAACCACATACTCCAATCCTTAAAACTAATAAAAAATATGATTATTAGCAAAAAAAGAACCTTAAATGAAACTAGCTCTATGGGATATTTATATGATATAAAGGACAACCCTAAAAAACCAACTGATAGGTAAAAACAAAATATTATTATTTCTCCCATATAATTCAAAGGCAATTCTGGGTGTTTTCTTTCAGATTCAGCTTTCGCATATTTAAAAAATATTTCAGAATCGTCTTTTTTGAAAGCTTCAATTACTATATCATTATGTTCTTGAACCTTTTGTTTGATACTGGCATGCGTTTTTTGATTTTGTTTTCCTTGTGAATCAATAACTTCCCGTGTGTAAGAAATAGATAAAACCAACGTAAATAATGCAAAAATTAATGAAATCAATAAAAAATTTCCACTTAGTTTGGAATCATATAAATATCCAATACCAATAATACCTATTACTAAACTAGCAATAACTTTAAATAAATCTAGTTGAGAAATTATAGATTGAAAATTACTATTAATTTCGAAATCTGAAAATTTATCTTGTAATGAGAATGCATCCTTTATTGAATTTTTCAATACATCCTTATGGTCTTGTAACATATGTATGTTTTACTCTAAATCACTTTTCCCAATATTACACACCGAACAAAGTGTTTGTAAATTCTCTAAAACTGTCTCACCACCATTTGCCCATGCTTTGATGTGGTCAACATGAAGAATAATACTTTGGTCAGTCGCGGGCGAACGTCCACAATTTTTACATTTAAAATTGTCTTGTCTCATTACAACGAAACGCAATCTCCAATTTATTGTTCTTGATGTTTTGTGTTTTGTATTTGGTTCAATCTTTAAATTTTTTATTGCTTCTTCAGACGAGGTGTTTTCTTCAGTATTTATGAAGGCAACAAATCTTTCTAACGCTTTATGCCAGCCACCAAAACGTTTTGCGTAAGTATCAACACTGTATCTTGAAAATGGTTTTTGAATCTCGTTGTATTTTGGCTGTCTCCCAAGTTTTATCCAAATTTCTTCTAGATTTCTAAACAACTCTTCTTCAAGAAAATTTTTTGGGTACATGTTTTTCAGGCCTGCTTTTTCTAATGCTTCACCCCAACTTCCAAATCGCCTAATATGCGTACAAGTGTGATATTTTCCTTTTTCTTTATTTTCTAACTGGGTAACAAAATTTTTATTTAACTCAAAGGCTATTCGCTTTAAGTCAGCATTAAGTTCTTCGTCTGTAACTCCACGATGATAATCTTCAAGTTCAAATTTCATATTATTTTTCAATATTTATATCATCAAAATTCAGTTTCGTTTTTCTTCCCCAAAGGTCATTTCTCATAGCTTGTGCAACCCCAACATATGTTTCTTTGTTCGGTAATTTAATAAAAGATTTTAAGGCTAAGATAACTTCGTCAGAAGAATACAAGGTACCGTGATAATAATATTCTCTTACCTGATTTAAATAATCTTGAGAAGTTTTTTGTGCAACTTGTTCATTAATTGTAAAGTATTTTTTCTTTTCAATATCTAAAGCACAAGCCATAAAGACTAGTAATCCTCTATATTTATCTTCTAAAATTTTTTTGAGATTTAGTTCTACTTCTTTTTTTCTATCAAGCCAGTTAGAAACAAAGGCAGTCGTTATACTACCTATGCCCAACCCTACAAGTACTGAAATTAATGTATTCATAGTTTTATATACAGATAATAGCTTTTTTGGGGAGAAAATGGGATCAACTATTATTTTAATCAACTAATTTAAATAATTAAATATTATTATAACTTCCACGCAAAGCTGGGGGATTTGGATTCGGACCAAAATAACGTCCTTCAAAGGGACGTGTCCTACCATTAGACGATCCCCCAGCTTTGCGAATAAGTTTATTTGCTTATTACTTTTTCAAAAACACTTAATTTATAGCACAAATTCTTATAAAAAACTATGTTTTAGAGTTTTATTCCCCTCCAATTATTTTCACCAACGCAAGTTCTAGAGGCAGTTCGGTGATAAACGCATTATCCATATTCTGATACGCTTCAAGAAGAATAGCTAAGGTGGAAGATGTAAATAAATGTGCTTCCTTGCCTGCCCCGTCCGAAGCCGAAGGCTTTCGTTCGGGGTCTTCTTTTACTAAAGATTGTAAAAATTCAATATCCTCATCGGATAAATCGCCCATCATTTCATTTTTCAATTTCGGCGCGTAGCGCAAGATTATCGCCATTCGAAATTTTTGAATGATGAGTTTGAAATACAATTTGATATCCAAATTCGCTTCTGAAGCCATTTTGACAGTCGCTATCCCCTTCACTAAATCTTTTTCCGCGATGGCAGAAATAAAATCATTTACTAAAGTTGTCTTCGGCGCGCCGGTTATCTTTTCTACGTCTTCTCTTTTTATTTTCTTGCTCTTGCCGGAGAAGTTTAAGATTTTTTGCAGTTCACCTAATGCATCTCGGAACGAACCGTCTGCTAGGATGGCTAGGAGTTCTGCGCTGCCGGCATCTAATTCAAAGCCCTCTTTCTTTGCGACATCAAGCAACATTTTCTTACACATTGCGTCGGAAGCTTTTTTAAAAGTGAAGACCTGACAACGGGAAATGATAGTTTCTGGCACTTTATGAAGCTCGGTAGTCGCTAAAATGAAGATAACGTGCTTCGGAGGCTCTTCTAGGGTCTTAAGTAAGGCTCCCCAAGCATCCTTAGAGAGCATATGCACCTCATCTATGATGTAAACCTTATATTTGGAGTCAAAAGGCAGTACTCGCACACCACTGCGTAGTTCTTTTATATCTTCAATTCCCCTGTTGGAAGCGGCATCTATCTCGTAGAGGTCGTTGACAGATACGCCGATCTCATTGGCGAAAATTCTAGCGACGGAAGTCTTCCCTGTGCCCCTGGAACCAACAAAAAGGTATGCGTGCGAGACTTTATTTGTCTCCACTGAGCTTTCTAGGACTTTCGTAATATGGTCTTGGCCCAAGACTTCTTTGAAGCTTGCGGGTCTGTATTTGCGATACAAGGCTAAATCATGCATAAAATCATTCTACTCCATTTTCTTTAAAAAATCATCAATTATTTTTCTCACTCCCGTGGCATTTTCCGTCTCCATTAATTTTATCCGCAGTTCTTTTGCTCCAGGAAAATCATTCACATAGGCCTTAAAATGCTTTTTCATCACGGCAAAACTTTTGTGCTTGGGTTTGGAAAGTTCTTTTTCAAAGAGTTGCGTGTGTTCTATTAGGACATTCAATCTTTCTTCAATAGAAATATCCGCATTTTCTCTTCCCGTAAAAAACCATGGGTTGCCGAAAACTCCACGCCCAATCATCACTCCATCACAGCCATACTTGAGAGCTTTTTCTTCCCCATCTTTTATGCTCTGAATATCTCCATTTCCGATGAGCAATATATCTTTACCACTCTTCCTAATGAGTTCTTTTATTTTTTTAATATAATCCCAATTCGCAGGAACGAGAGACATTTCTTTTACCGTACGTAAGTGAATGGTCAAGGCAGAGATATCTTCTTTCAACAGTTCCGGAATCCAGGTATCTATCTCTTCTTTATTGAAACCAATCCTTGTTTTGACTGATAGAGGAATCTGTACTCCAGCTGATTTTATTCCTGCATTAGCAGCTTCTATTATTTTTCTCGCGAGCTTGGGAGTCCTGATAAGTCCCGAGCCAGCCCCCTGAGCCACCACAGACTTATCTGGACAGCCCATATTTATGTCTATCCCGTCAAAGCCCAGACTGGCGATATATTGGCAGGCTTTCTTCATATTTTCTGGATTAGCGCCGAAGACTTGGGCCACGATAGGTCTCTCACTGTTTGAAAATTTCAAAATATGCGACAACTTTTTCTTGGCGAGCTTATTACATAGACCATCAGCAGCCACGAACTCTGTCCAGAAGACCACCCTGTCTTTATTCTCCCTATTCTTGCCGTATTTAGCCAAGATATGACGAAAAGCAATGTCTGTGACGTCCGACATCGGCGCAAGGCAGAAGAACGGTCTATGTAATTGTGTCCAGAAGTTTGTCATTTTATTTAGAAAATTTATTATAAACTTTATTCCCGAATCGTAAATCAATATACTCCAGCATCGAGTATCTCTTGTTCATATCAGATTTAAGTGGTTCTGTATTTAATGCTGTTTTTAAATTGCTACCTATATTTTCTAAATCAGCATCTAATTTAAAAATTATCTTGGGTTCAGTCTTTGCCGTGTTTCCTTTTGAAAGAAAGATTTCTGCGTCTTTGTTTAAAGTTATGTATAGAGATACCGGCTTTAACTTCATCTCTACTAGCATATCAATGAATGACACAAGTTGGTTGAAGTTCTGTTCCGGAAAATAGTTATGTACGGATACGGGCTGTCCAAAGAATTTAAAATAAACTTCACCAGAGAAATATGGCGCTTCGTCAAATATATAGCCATCTTCATCTAGAAAATGACATTTTTCTTCTATTTGAAACGGCGCATCTCCGCACCAAGTGTATTTCGCTACCCTCTCGGTGACGTTTATGATAAGTGTTTTATTGTCTTCTATCGATAAATCTATTTTCTTGATTCTTTTGAATTTATCCAATAGGGTGCTTTTTATTGAGTCTTGCGGGTAAATCAAGATGTTCCCCTTCGGGAAAAGCCAAAGATACTTCCCGGCTACTTCCCCTTCCACAGTTGCTTGTATTTCTCCTGTGTCCACAATCTCGTTGCCCATCACTTGTATCTCTGCAATATTTAAATTTTTAAGACGGGAAAGATAAGCGAAAAGGAAAAAAACTATCACCAGTCCCAACAGAGAAAGTAAAATTTTATTTAAAACAGCCTTCCGTCTTCTTTTTTTTAACTCAGTGAGTCGCGGAGAATTTAAAACGTTTCTTTTTTGCATATTACTTGGTTATGAATTCTTTGCCACCCATATACTTACGTAGAACTTCCGGGATTTTTATAGAGCCATCCGCTTGTTGATAGTTTTCAATAATGGCAATTAACGTACGTCCGATAGCAATAACAGTGGCGTCATTCATATGTACGTGTTCAATTTTCCCATCACTTCTTCGTACTCTCGTGTTTAAACGACGAGCCTGAAATCCACCCGTGGAATCCGCGCTGTGAGTCTCTCTGTATTTATTTTGTCCAGGCATCCAAGTCTCAATATCTATTTGTCTACTATCCGGGAAGCCCATATCTCCGGTGCAGACAGCCACTACTTGATACGGCAATTTTAGGGTTTGTAAAACATATTCCTGAATAGCTACTAGAAAATTTTGTTCTTGCATTGAATTCTCCGGCAAGGAGAAAACTTCCATTTCTAATTTATCAAATTGATGCTGACGCAATATTCCATTCGTGTCCTTACCTGCTGCGCCTGCTTCCCTTCGGAAAGCGGTAGAATATCCGGCGTATCTAATAGGTAAATCTTTTTCTTCAAAAATTTTACCCATATGCATAGAGCCGAGAGTGTGTTCAGCGCTGCCGATAAGCATCAAATCATCATTCGGGAACATATAATGTTCTTCTGGAGTCATAAAGCGAGCCATTTTTACCTGGACGATTGGTCTAATGAAAACCGGCGGAACAACAGGCATAAAACTCGTTGGGATTACGGATATATTTGACCCTTCGGCAATTTTTTTAAGTGTTTCTTCGTTTGTTAAAATTTCCAGACACATTTGAATAAGAGCAAATTGCATAATAACTAAATCACCTTTCAAATATGCATATCTGGATCCGGAAACTTCAGCCGCTGTTTCGGTGTCTATTATTTTCAAAGCTTTACCCAATTCGTAATGTTCTTTGGGGGTAAAAGCAAACTGTGGCTTCTCTCCCCAGCTTCGCACCACTTGGTTACCGCTATCGTCAGGACCTTCTGGAGTATCTACTGAAGGAATATTGGGAATCTTCAGCATTATTTTCTGCCATTCTTCCATCGTAGCTTTCAATTTTTCTTCTTTGGCCTTTATCTCTTCTTTCACTCCGCGCATTTCCTCAATGAGCTGAATCTTGAGCGCCGGGTCTTGGTCCCGGGCGATGTCGTTAGAGACTCTATTGACTTCACTGCGCAAGTCTTCCACCGCTTTGAGCTCCAACAAGCGAGAGTCATCCAAAGAGATGAGCTTCCCAATATCAATTTCTATGCGTTTTTTCTTAGCTCCCGCCTGCACAATGTCTTTGTTTTCACGAATGAATTTTATATCCAACATAAACATAGTATATAATAGAATTGCGATAATTACAAAACATATAAGTTATATGAAATTTGATTTAAAAATTTTAGAAGGAAAAGCTATACCTGCCGATCTTTTAGAAATTCCTCAACCGCCGAAAAAACTTTATATAGCAGGTAGTTTGCCTTCGGATGGCACAGTGTGCCTCGCAGTGGTCGGATCTCGTAAAGCCACGGCCTATGGTAAAGATGTTGTAAAAAAATTAATTTCTGGACTCAAAGGATATCCGATAGCCATAGTCTCGGGTTTGGCTGTAGGCATAGACGCTTTATCTCACGAAGCAGCGCTCGATGCCGGCCTTACTGCAGTCGCCTTTCCCGGTTCGGGAATTTCCGAAGAAGTTTTTTTTCCTTCCACTAGCTTAAAACTTGCAGAAAAGATAATAAAGGCGGGAGGATGTGTCATTTCAGAGTTTGAACCAGATTTGAAAGCGGCGTATTATACTTTTCCGATGAGAAACAGACTTGTGGCGGGTATTTCTAAAGCAGCACTCATTATAGAAGCTCAAGAAAAATCTGGTACGCTCATCACTGCACGTATGGCGCTCGATTATAATAAAGATGTCCTGGCTGTACCCGGACCGATAAGTTCAGAATATTCAAAAGGTACAAATAAATTAATCAGACAAGGGGCCACTCCTATCACTTGTAGTGATGACATTCTGGAGGCTTTGGGTTTTAAAATAGACGCAGAAAGTAAACAGCAAAGCCTTTTTGAAGATGCAAGACCCGAAGAAAAATTGGTATTAAAATTATTGACAGAACCATTGGAAAGGGATGAATTAATTCGGAAAATGAATTTATCAACAAGCACTGCAAACTCACTCCTTTCCATAATGGAAATCAAGGGATTAATCAAAGAAGAAATGGGAGAAATTCGCGCAGTATTTTAAATTGAAATTTGCGTTTAAATTAATATTCGTGTAATACTTGGGAAGTTATGAAACTTTTAATTGTTGAATCACCATCAAAAGCAAAGACTATTGAGAAATATTTAGAAGGTTTATCCGCCAACCCGGCGGACAGATTTACTGTGCGCGCATCAGTCGGGCACATTCGCGACTTACCTAAATCAAACAAGAAGGCAATAGATATTGAGGGTGGATTTATCCCGCATTATGAAATTTCTAAAGGTAAAGAAAAAGTCGTGCACGAACTTCAGGGATTGGCAGAAAAGGCGACAGAGATAATGTTAGCGACAGACCCCGACCGCGAAGGAGAAGCCATCGCTTGGCACATTGAGACATTACTTAATGAAGACAAGAAAGTGAAGGCGCCTATTTCGCGAGTAGCCTTTCACGAAATCACCAAAGAAGCAGTGGAGGAAGCTTTAAAACATCCGAGAGATATAGACACGGCTCTGCGCAAGGCCCAGGAGGCTCGCAGAGTGCTAGACAGGCTCGTGGGCTATGATTTATCGGGACTTATTTGGAAAAAAGTGCGCTACGGGCTTTCAGCAGGCCGAGTTCAATCTCCTGCGCTTCGTATCATAATGGAACGCGAGAGAGAAATTCGCGCTTTCGTGCCAGAAAAATATTGGAGGATACTAGGATTATTTGAAACTCAAAAAGAAGCAAAAATAACCTTGGAGTGTAGTGAAGAGCCTAGAGATGAAAAATTGGTGGAGAAAATAATGACCGAAGGCAAGAAGGGTGAATGGATTGTAAAAGGTGTAAAAGAGAGCGAACAGAAACGCTCTCCGCGTGCGCCATTTACCACTTCTACTTTACAACAAACAGCCAGTTCAAGACTCGGATACTCCCCTTCACGCACAATGCAAATTGCGCAGAAGCTCTATGAAGCCGGACACATCACTTATATGCGCACAGACAGTACGAACCTTTCTGCCTCTGCGCAAGGCCAGATACTTTCATTTGTGAAAAAAGAATACGGAGCGGAATATGCGCAAGCAAGAATTTATAAAACCAAATCAAAAAATGCTCAGGAGGCCCACGAAGCTATCCGTCCAACTCATATAGATAAACTGCACACGGGGCATGATGATTTTGACAGGCTCTATCGGCTCATTTGGGAACGCGCAGTGTCTTCTCAAATGACGGATGCGAAATTACTAAAGACAAAAATTACTGCAATTATAGAAAACCACGAAGACCTTCCGGAGTTTATCGCGAACGGTTCTAGATTGCTTTTCCCTGGATGGTTGGCGGTGGATACCGGCGCTCGAGGTGATGATGTGGAGCTTCCAATATGTAAAGAGGGAGAGAAGTTGAAATTATTGGGCTTGAGTAGTGAAGAAAAATTTACTGAACCACCTGGAAGATACAGTGAAGCTGGATTGATTAAAGAACTTGAGGGTAGAGGAATCGGTAGACCATCCACTTATGCTTCTATAATGCGTACAATTGAAGACAGGGGTTATGTAAGAAAAGAAAATAAAACACTTTTTCCTACTGATACAGGCGAAGTGGTGTCTGATTTTTTGGAAAAACATTTTGCAAACTATATTTCTGATACCTTTACCGCCGAAATGGAAGATGAACTAGATGAAATTTCACGTGGTGAACGCGAATACGAAAAGACCTTGAAAGATTTTTACGGTCCATTTTCTAAAGAAGTAAAACTAAAAGATAAATTAGAAAAAGCGACAAATCTAGGCGACGCACCAGAAAATATAAAATGTCCGAAGTGTGAAAGCTCTATGATTATCAAACTTTCTCGCGGAGGCAAGTTTTATTCCTGTTCCAAATATCCAGATTGCGACGGAGCCCTGATGTTAGACGGGACAGAGCTGAAAGGCCCAGAAGAAACTGGAGAGATGTGTCCTTTGTGTGGGGAAAAGAAAGGTAAATCCGGCGGAGGAAAATTGGTAATCAAACAAAGACGAGATGGTACAGGCACCTTTATTTCTTGCTCTCGTTATCCAAAATGTAAATTTATTAAAAAAGATGAAGCTGAAGAAGCCAGAAAAAAGACCGGCGTGATGTGTCCTGTATGTAAAACGGGTGATATTTCTGAGAGAAGAGGACGCTTTGGTATTTTCTACTCCTGTTCAAATTATCCGGATTGTAAATTTGCGATAAAAGCAAAGCCAACAGGAAATATTTGTAAAGAATGTGGAAGCTTGATGATGGAGGGGACGAAAACTATACCTGAAAGATGTAGCAACAAGGCTTGTAAGATGCATAACCCGCACAAGATACAAAAAATAGAAGCATAGGCTAATATTTTTCTAAATTAACTTCGGATGCTATAATCCCCCTATGCCCAACGTCAAGGAAATATTTGACCTTATCGGGAAAGTAAACAAAAAGGACGGAGAACTTATAAGTAATGCTTATGAGTTGGCTTCTCGGGCGCATGAAGGGCAAAAAAGACTTTCCGGAGAACCGTATTTTGTTCATGTTTTTGAGACAGCGAAAATTCTGGCTAAACTAGGTATGGATGCGCAGACTATAGCCGCCGGATTATTACATGACACCCTGGAAGACACACCTACCACGGAAGAAGAAATCAAAAAAAATTTTGGCGAAGATATTTTGTTTCTAATAAAGGGAGTGACTAAATTAGGAGCGGTAAAATATCGTGGACATGACAGGCATGTGGAATCTCTACGTAAGTTCTTCATCGCTATGGCTAACGATCTGCGAGTAGTTATTATAAAATTCGCCGACAGACTCCACAATTTAAGAACACTAGAGCATGCACCCGAAGAAAAACGGTACCGAATTGCCGTGGAATCAATTGAAGTTTACGCTCCGTTGGCAAACCGCTTGGGAATGGGAAAGCTCAAGGGCGACTTGGAAGACGCCGCCTTCCCTTTCGCATATCCGAAAGAATATATGCAGATAGAAGAAATAATAAAAGAGAAGAAAGGACTCTATGAAAAATATCTTACCGAAGTGAGTGAAAAACTGAAAAGCGAACTCCGAAAAAATAAAATAAAAGTGGTTGAAATAAATTACAGAATAAAACACAGATACAGCCTATATAAAAAACTTCTGAAATATAATATGGATATAGAGAAAATCTACGACATTGTGGCCTTGCGGGTCGTCGTGGACACGGTGGAGGAATGCTATCGGGTTTTAGGATTGGTTCATTCCCTTTGGAATCCGTTGCCTGGTAGAATCAAAGATTACATTGCCCTGCCGAAGCCCAACGGCTATCGTTCTATTCATACCACTATTTTTACCGGCTTGGGTGGCATCGCGGAAATTCAAATAAGGACGGAAGAAATGCACGCCGAAGCGGCTTACGGTATCGCCGCGCACTTCGCTTATAAAGAACAGGGAGAAAAAAAGGTTCGGGATGACAAAGACAAATTCAAATGGATAGAGGAGCTGAAAGAATTGAAATATTCGCCGGATGATCCGAAAAACTTTTTCAACCATCTTAAGATGGATTTCTTTAATGACCGTATCTTTATTTTCACTCCTCAAGGGGATGTGATAGATATGCCAGAAGACTCCACTCCGATTGATTTCGCTTACTCCATACACTCGGATATCGGAGATCACACTTCCGGAGCCAAGATAAACGGCAAAATGTCCCCGATTTTTTCAAAATTGAAAAATGGAGATATTGTGGAAATATCAACCAAAAAAGATGCCAAGCCATCCAGCAAATGGTTGGAAACAGTCAAAACATCAATTGCGAAAAAGCACATAAAATCCTATTTGGAAAAAAATAGTTTACTGTCCAGGCTCAAATCATTCGGTCGTAGTTAGACGCTGAAGTTGGAAATATTGTATAGGTCGGCATCGTCTTTTTGCGCTTCTTCTTTATTTCTATCGTCTATCGGCGTTTCTTCTCCACCCTCGGCATTAGCGGGTTCGGAAATTGTTGCATCGTTTTGAGCAATATAATTTTCCAGTAAATCAGCTGGTTTCTTCTCCACTTCGCCTTTTTGAATTAAATCTAAAATGGTTCGCAAATCTTCCGTGGAAAAGAAGTCAATTTTAATTTGCCCGCCAAGCTCTTTCCTATCTATGTGGACGCGAGTACCCAATTTTTCTTGAAATTCTTCTTCCAGTTCGGTAATTTCCGGGTCGGGCATAAATTCTTTCTTGCGTACGCGGTCATAAGCTATCTTCCTCGCCAATCTCTCTGCTTCTCGCACAGTAATTTTCTTGTATACTATTTCTTTAAAAAGCACGAGCTGTTCTTCGGGGTGGTCGGCCAACATCAGAATGGGTCTGGTATGCCCTTCGGTAATTTTCCCTTCGGATAAACCGTTTAGGATTTCTTCCGGCAAGGTTAGGATACGTAAAGAATTGGAAACATATTCCCGACTTCTGCCCATTTTTTTTGCCACTTCATTGTGGGTGAATTTAAATTCGCTAACTAGTCTGAAAAAAGCGCGTGCTCTATCTACGACATTTAAATCTTCACGTTGTAAATTTTCAATAATAGCGAGTTCTAGTTTCATTATGGCCGTGTCTCCGGTACGGATGACAGCTGGAACCTGGGAAACTCCGGCGAGTTTGGCTGCCCGAAGCCTACGTTCTCCCGCTATAAGCTCATATTCGGTCATAATTCCCTCTCCACCTTCCTTTTCCACCTCTACTCGGGAGACAATGAGGGGCTGAAGTACCCCATATTGCTTGATGGAATCGGCTAAATCTTGCAACCTTGCCTCATCAAAGTCGCGCCTAGGCTGAAAAGGGTTCGGCTTTATCTTGTCGGTGTCAATCCAAAAAATTGAATTTGAATATAAATTGTTAGCCATAATTTGATTTTAGCATAAAAATTTTATTTTCAGCAATTGATTTTAGGGCATTTTCTGTGTAGAATGTGTGGATATGGAATCGTGCCCCCGATCGCCTGCTCGCAATGCTCGCATCGGCGATTCCTAAAGGATTAGGGGCAAACCAAAGCAGTTTGCTTTGCCCAGGTGGCGGAATTGGTAGACGCGATAGACTCAAAATCTATTGATGGCAACATCATGAGAGTTCGATTCTCTCCCTGGGCACAAGAGTATGGAAAAGAAAACCAAAAAAACAAAAATACAGCCGAGTGTTTCCACCGACTTCCTGGTAAATGGCGGAAGGAAATTAAGCGGTAGTATTAAGACAAACTTTTCCAAGAATGGCTCCGTGGGGCTCCTTTGCGCTTCTCTTTTAAATAAAGGCGTGACTACTTTACACGGCATTGCCCGCATTGAAGAAGTGAATAGAGTGATAGAAATTTTAGAAAGTATCGGAGTTAAAGTTTCTTGGTTGGAAAAAAACACAATAAAAATTGTCCCCCCTAAAATTTTTAAATTGGAAAATATAAATATTGAATCAGCCGTGAAGACTCGTTCCATCGTGATGCTGATGGGTCCACTCATCCACTTCCTTCCTTCTTTTTCCTTGCCTCACGCTCAAGGTTGCACTTTAGGCAAACGCACCATTGCAGCCCATACGTATGCGCTAGAAGAACTGGGGGTAAAAATAAAAACAACCTCGCAGAATTATGAAATTACCGCGAAAAAATTAAAGCCAGCCGAAATAGTAATGTACGAATCCGGAGACACCGCTTGTGAAAATATTCTTTCCGCGGCAGCCCTAATCCCCGGTGACACAGTCATCTCTTTTGCCAGCGCGAACTATATGGTGCAGGAAATATGCTTTTTCCTTGAAACCTTAGGGGTGAAAATTGACGGCATCGGTACTTCCACTCTGACCGTTCACGGGGTAAGTGAGATAAATAAGAATGTTGAATATTGGAACAGCGAAGACCCCATTGAATCTATGATGTTTATTTCGGCTTGTATCGTCACTGATTCCAAGCTCACCATCACCCGTTGCCCGATTGATTTTCTTTCTCTGGAGCTTGAAAAATTAAAAAGGATGAATTTAAAATATAAAATCTTAAAAAGATACTATTCTTTTAATGGCCGTACTAAGCTTGCTGACATAGAAATTTTCCAGAGTAAATTGGCTGCGCTCCCTGATAAAATTCATTCCAATCCGTACCCCGGAATAAATATAGACAACCTTCCATTTTTTGTGCCTATCGCGATTCGCGCCAAGGGCCAGACAATGATTCATGACTGGGTTTACGAAAATCGCGCGATATATTTCGCTGAATTAAACCGTCTAGGAGCCAATATCACCCTTGCCGACCCACACCGGGTCTATATTCAAGGCGGAACACCGTTAAAAGCCGCACAAGTCGTCTGCCCACCTGCATTACGCCCTTCTATGATTATTCTCATCTCTATGCTCGCGGCTCCCGGCGTATCTATCCTTCGCAATGTCTATATGATCAACCGCGGATATGAAGAAATAGCCGAACGCTTAAACTCTATCGGGGCGGATATTAAAATCCTAAAATAATTATGCAGAAACCTAAAGTTATAGTAATTCTAGGTCAAACAGCGACCGGTAAAAGCGGTTTGGCTGTAAAGTTGGCTAAAAAAAATAATGGAGAGATAATTTCTGCAGATTCTAGACAAGTTTATAGAAATCTTGATATTGGTACCGGTAAAATTACTCAAAAAGAAATGAGTGGAGTCCCCCACCATTTAATTGACATTGCAAACCCTAAACATAAATTTACAGTTACGGAATATCAGAAATTAGCAATCTACGCCATGGCTGAGATTATAAAAAGAGGTAAAACTCCAATCATTTGTGGAGGCACTGGATTTTATATTGATGCAATTACAAAAGGTGTCGTCTTCCCAAAAGTTCCACCAAATTTAAAGCTTCGAAAAATTTTAGAAAAGAAATCAGAAATAGAACTTTTAAAAATACTCCGAGAGTTAGACAAAACACGCGCAAAAAATATTGACGCTAAAAACAAAGTGAGGTTAATCAGAGCCATAGAAATAGCCAAGGCCCTGGGCAAGGTACCAAAAATCATGGAGGAAACTCCTCCGTATAAATTTATAAAAATTGGTTTATATTTACCCGAAGATAAATTAAAAAAGAAAGTAGAAATAAGAGTTAAAAATATGTTTGAAGCAGGTTTGCTAAACGAAATCAAAAAACTTAAGAAAGCGGGCATTTCTGATAAAAGACTAAAAGAATTTGGCTTTGAATATTTTAAACCTACGCCAGAAAAAGTTATCTCGGAAACGCTCAAATATGCAAAACGCCAGATGACTTGGTTTAAAAGAGATAAAGAAATCAAGTGGCTGGATGCATCAAAGAAACTAAAAATTGATTTTTTATAGTATCTAATGTATAAATGGGAACGAAAGGAGACTCGAAATGAGCCTCAACATCGTTCTTCTGGAGACCTTTCATGTCCCGGCCGGACATGGGAGGACCAACCTGGTAAATCTTCTAGGGAAGAATCCCCAGATCGTCAGTGAGCTCTTCCGTAACCTCATCTACTCGATCGGCAGTACGTACGACAACAGGGACATCCTGTACGGCGCGTACAGGATCGACGACCCCTCTGCCGGCGTCATGGGTTTGCCCCTGGTGAGTCTCAACGAAATCGGCAACATATGTGCCGCGCTGTCATTCCTTGGAAGAAGAAGCAAGCTTCCATTCCAAGTGGCTGGAACGAACGGCAGGGTCAAGATC
Source organism: Candidatus Nomurabacteria bacterium RIFOXYB1_FULL_39_16 (assembly GCA_001787205.1). Taxonomy (GTDB): domain Bacteria; phylum Patescibacteriota; class Minisyncoccia; order Phycocordibacterales; family UBA9973; genus UBA9973. Next base: position 8,513 of record MFWB01000007.1, on the reverse strand, counting down.
TTCTTCGGAAGGTTCCTCTTCAAGGGTGTGGAGTTCGTACTCGTGGTAGAGCGTTATAATTCGCATCACGTCCACTGCCACGCCCTGACCTTAGGAGAATGGACGAATGGTGAGTCATCCGTTCTCCTCAAGAGGATCAAGGGGTAGAGGTCTCCACTAGCGGTGCCCCCGTTCCAACTAGAGCGGAACGGGGGCAAGGGACAATTTAATATCGGACACGATAGTCCACACACAAACCCCAGCTTGATTTTCATCACTGGGGCAAAGTTGTTTCATTTTTGAAAAATTTTGATATAATTAAAAGATCATGAAAACATTAATACATTTTATTGTTTCGGCTTTAGCAATATTAATAACCGCTTATGTTTTGCCGGGAGTATATGTGGACGGTTTGTTCGCAGCATTGGTACTCGCTGTGATTTTAGGAGTGATAAATACTTTTATCCGCCCTGTGCTCGTGGTGCTTACCCTGCCTCTTTCTATTGTTACGCTTGGACTTTTCGTATTGGTTATCAACGCGCTCCTCGTAATGCTTGCGAGCTATATAGTGCCAGGCTTCACCGTTGCCGGCTTCTGGTACGCTTTCTTGTTCGGTATTGTGCTCGCAATCGTGAGCTATGTATTGCAAATATTTGAAAGAGAAAATTAAATTACTTTATAAACGGATTGAAGTTCGTGTCTCTGTCGTAGTAGTCCTCCCCTTCTTTTGTTTTTAAGAATTTCACAACTCGGTATGTTGCCGGAGTGAATAATATTTCTATGCCTGTTTTAAAAATATAGTTTGAAATTATTAGTGTCACTAATAGTGAATTTGGTAAAACACCCACAAAAGCTATCAGAATAAAAAGAGTGCTATCTACAAGCTCACCCACAAGGGTTGAGCCTATGGTTCTAGTCCAGAGCCACTTACCTTTTGTTAAGATTTTCATCTTTGCTAAGACAAAAGAATTAGAAAATTCTCCAAAGAAATAAGCAATCAGACTAGCCCCTACAATTCTTGGTGTTAATCCTAGAATAGCGTCATAAGCTGCTTGATTGTTCCAGTCAACGGCCGCCGGAAGCTTGCCTACGATGATGAATACAATAGACATAAGTAATGCCATAAAAAATCCGAGCCAGATGACGCCTCTAGATTTCTTATATCCATAAACTTCCGTTAAAATGTCTCCGAAAATATAAGAAAGCGGAAAAAGCAAAGTCCCTCCGTCAAAAGTGAACCATTTCAAATCCACAATTTTTGTAGATGCGACATTGGAAATTAATAAAACTGAAACAAAAAATACACTTATCGCGCCCAAATATTTATAATTCTTTTGCATAAAATTTGCGGGCCCACGAGGACTCGAACCTCGGTCTGCTCTTTTGGAGAGAGATATTCTACCGCTGAACTATAGGCCCCAAAAACCAAAACAACCCTTTTAGGGTCGCTTTAATTGTATCATAAATAACCAAAAAATCTATCTGAAATCTATTTTTTGACCTCCTTGTGCTTGGTCTGCTTTCGGCACCATTTGCAGTACTTTTTGAGCTCAATCTTTTTAGTGACGAGTTTTTTATTCTTACTGGACCAGTAATTTATACGTTTGCAGGTCGCGCAACCAAGTTTTATAAGTCTATCTTGTGACATATGTATAGATTAGTATAAAAAGCTTAAAAAGGCAAGTAAATAAACCTTAAATCTTAAGCGACCGTGGTTTTAAGCTTTTTCTCCTTTTCAAATCTTTCCAAGGCAAGTTCTATCAGCCTATCTAAGAGCTTGGATACCGGGATACCACTCGCCTCCCACAATTTCGGATACATACTGATATTGGTAAATCCGGGAATGGTATTTATCTCATTTACTAAAACAGTACCGTTCTTTTTCAAGAAGAAGTCTACCCGGCTCATTCCTTCACAATTTAATACTTGAAAAGTTTTAATAGCCAGTTCTTGAATTTTTTTAGTTGTTTTTTTATCAATAGGCGCAGGAATGACTGACTTGGAGCCGGCGTCTATGTATTTCGCATCATAAGAATAAAAGTCTTGGTTGGCAATAATTTCTCCTGGCACGGACGCCATAGGCATATCGTTGCCGAGGAGCGCGCATTCTATCTCCCGCCCTTGTATAAATTCTTCAATAATTATTTTCCTATCAAATTTAAAAGCTTCATTAATCCCCTTCTTAAATTCTTTTTCATTTCGTACTTTGCTTATACCCACAGATGAACCCATATTTGCAGGCTTGATGAACATCGGTAGACCTAAGGCTTTTTTTATTTTATTGAAATTAATTTCACCACCCTCTTTTAGAGCTATAAATTTACCAATAGGGATACCCGCATCCCTCAAAAGTCTCTTCATCACGTCTTTATCCATTCCAATAGCTGAACCAAGCACTCCTGGGCCAACAAAGGGCACCCCCGCGAGCTTTAGTAATCCCTGCATACTGCCATCTTCACCAAATGGCCCATGCATTACTGGAAAAATCACATCAATCTTTCCTTTCATCTGAGAGCTGTTATTTATAGAAGTAAGAGCCCCTTGACCCTGTGCGTAGAGAGAAACTTCTTTGTTCGATTTATTTAATTTGATTAGTTTGGGATTATTGGTGTTCAATAAATAGTTAGCGGTTGTATTTAGCTGCCACTTGCCATTTTTATCTATCCCAATGGGAATAACTTCATATTTATCCTTATTCAACGCATCAATAACATTCCGTGCAGATTGCAAAGACACCTCATGTTCCGCCGACTTCCCCCCAAACAAAACCCCGATTTTTATCTTCTTATTTGGCATTTTTTGAGTATAACATTTTTAAAACAATGTAAAAGTTATCCCCACCCCTACTCCCGGGATAGGGGAAATTAATATACTTCCTGTTTATAACAGTCTTCACAGTAAATAATCCCCGGACTGTCGGGAGCGTAAGAGGTTTCAAATTCGTTACCACAACCTTCTTTCATACATTTACGGTGCCAAAGTTTATTTGGATTTCTTTGTAAAACTCTTTGATAGTGCCTACAATTTGGACACAAGCGCGGGAGTGGTAAATTTTTTAATTTATAGAATTGAAATTCAGATTCTGTAATCTTAAAAGCAGTTGTACACTGTTCTTTACACAGCCCTTCATGCTCACAACCAATTATTTGAGATATTATATTATCTTGTGTATCCTTGATATTGTCCGGTAAATCTTCTGGCTTAATACTAATTTTATAATTTCTTTCTTTGGGTTCTTTCCACGAATAGCCTTTTTCCTTCGCTTCTTCTTTTGTTAATGGAAAAAATTCTTGAGCTGATGTTTCATTATAATTAAATTGTGCAATTTCGGTAGGGAAAAAATCTCCGTAAACATAAGTGCGCCCCTTTTTATCAACATAAGGCATGTCACTCATGTGCTTGATGATTTTTGGCACCAGTTCTTCATATTCCTCTTTTGTATATTCTTTATTTAAAATACAATAACTTTTATTTTTCATACTGACACAACCAAATAAATTACTATTATTGTTGTAGCAGTAAACTGCATATGTTAAATCCCTGCCTTCTACGGAATTTATTCCTCCAATAATTCTGTTGATATCTTTCCCAGAGCAAAGAGATTCATAAACCAGTTCGGTATTCTGCCCAAATTGAGTTAAGTCATAACATTCTTTATTATTTTTAACGATCAACCACATGCAATATTTACAATATTCTCCCCCCTCAACAACGTAGGAATTTTTTACATATTTGGAGTGGTAAATATAGTCTCCGTTAGAATCAAGATTCTGAATTCCATGCATATATTTATTAGGGCTTTTCAGCCAAAATTCATGAGACTGTTTTTTGATTTCTTTAACAAAAGAATATAAATTTAAGTCAAATTCTTCTAATTTCTTGAGGTAATCTTCTCTTGTATATTTTTCATTAAAAATACAATATTGTTGACTTCGTAAATTAATACAACCAAAACAGTTTGAGCATCCAACTAAATTTTTTGAAAACCAAATATCGTGTGAACTTTCACAGTCTACAGAATAATATATTTCATAACACTTATTGCAATTTACAGATTCATAAGCAAGCTCTGTGCCTTCAGCCATTGTTAAATCTACGCAATTCATACAATGTTCTAATTCTTCACCATACATACATTTTTCGTTGTAATCAGAATTAAAAAGATAGTAGCAATCTTTTAGATAATGATTCATATTAACAAAACTACTATTAGTCAGAGTTTTGTACATCGTTATTAGATTTTGCTGTGGGACTTTTTTTAATAGTTCCTTAAACTGTTCGAAAAATGGCCGAGAAAAATCATAGTCCTGTCCGTAACTTGTTGTATCCCAGTTATCGCTCCACCAGCATTCTCCACAATAATTTACGATACCCCTATCAGGATCAAATCTAGAAAGAGTATCTGCTCCACAAAGATCACAAGGTCGCTTATAAAAAGTTCTTTCATTGCGAAAAGCTAAACGTCTCTGTAGGCGACAATCAGGACACCAAGTTGGTAGAGGGACTTTTATTTTTTCGTAAAATCCAAAGTCATCGGGTTCAATAGTGAAATCTTTTTTACAGTTCTGACAATTTTTTATTTCTTCTTTCATTTCCTTCTTTAAACTCACATGTTTTAGAACAACTTAATTACATCATGATAGGTAATGACAAGCATCAACAGAATGAGGATACTGAAACCAATCATATTGGCCATATTGGCAAATTTGGGATTCATTGGTGAACCTTTTATTTTTTCAATCAACAAGAAGAATAGCCGTCCGCCGTCTAGCGCCGGAAACGGAAGCAGATTGATAATCGCCAAATTTATAGAGATAAGGGCGGCAAATGACAAGAGATAGACGAAGCCGAATTCATAGGCGTTTCCTACGATTCCCACCATTCCTACGGGTCCGGTGACCCCAGCGAAGCTACCTTTCCCCTGTATACCCTCCGAAATAAGCGTATAAAGCCCTACAGCAGTACCTTTAGTCATAAGCCAATCCAAGCGCAGACCCTCCCAAAGAGCCGAAAAGAAGGGCAATTTAGCCACTCCAATCTGGTCCATTGAAATGCCCATAGAAGGCTTGTCTAGGGCGGTTTTTGCTATCGGGGTAAGACTGGTAAAGTTTACTTCTTCACTCTTGCCTCGTAGATAGCCGAATTTAATTTCTTTATCAGGATGAGATACCACGAATGATTTCAAGGTTTCAGGATTAATTTCGGGAACCATTTCCTTCCCGCTTTCTATAGACACTATCTTATCGCCGACTTTCAACCCCGCGTCATAAGCCGGAGAATTTTCTAGAACAGAAACTACTACCAGGTTCACATCAGAAAGCTCATAACCCATTTTTTCACTGCCGACAGAGGTAGGAAATCCGGACATAAAGCCGACAGAAAACAAAAGCCAAGCCAAAAGGAAATTGGCGAAAACCCCGGCGAAAAGCACCAGCGCTTGTTTCCATTTTTTCTGATGAACAAAACTGCGAGATAAATCTGGCGCTGGAGTTTTGTCTTTGTCCAAGAATCCAACTTCCACAAAATCAGCTTCTTCAAAATTCTCTCCATAAATTTTCACAAATCCGCCGAGTGGTAGAAGGTTGAAGGTGTATTCGGTCTCTCCGAATTTTTTACCAAACAATTTCGGAGGAAAACCGAAACCAAATTCATCCACTCTGATGCCGAATCTTTTCGCGGTAAAAAAATGTCCGAATTCGTGGACTAAAACTAAAACCAGTAGAATCACTATAAATATTACAATGCTCATAAATTATCCCATCACCTCATGCTCTTTTTTCTCAAAAATCGCTTCCAGGTTGTTGTTAGTTTCGTTAATAATTTTCTGCAATTCTTCTTTAGCCCTAAATCTATCGTCTTCCGTCATCTTGCCTTCTTTCTCTTTCGCCTCAATGTCTTCCATTACTGCTTCACGTTCTCGGCGGACGGATATCCTGCTTTCTTCCAACTTTTCTTTCAATACTCTGACGAGGGTCTGCCTCGTCTCGGTGGTGAGCTGGGGGAAAATCACCCTTATGCCCTGATCATCAGTCGCGACAGAAAGCCCCAAATTTGATCCGACAATCGCTTTTTCTATGCCTTTTATCTGAGTCTTGTCCCAAGGAGCAATACGTAGTGTCTTCGGATCTTCAATAGAAACAGAAGCGACGTTCTTGAGCGGAACAAAAGAGCCATAGGATTCCACATTTATGCCGTCTAACACCATCGGTGAAGCTCTTCCGATATTGAGTTGGCTGTATTCTTTGCTTAAAAACTCCTCTACCTTTTTAATTTCTGATTTGAAATTTGAAAAATTGTATTGCATATAATTATCATTATAACACTCTATTATAAAAATTAAAAACTGGGTATAACTAACGCCACGGACTCCATTAGGGACTTGGTGGAGCTCCCAGGCATACGGAGAAATTCCCGAACTTTAAAAATATGCTCAAAACAATCTTTATTTTTTAGAAAATTGTTATGAAGAACAGATTCAAGCGTATTTAGAAACTTAATAGCCTTAGAACGAGTAGAGTCCTGCGCCACAATTTCATTCCCTTCTTCATCTTCTTCTTCTATTTCTGTCAGTAATTCTTTTATAAAATCAATTCTATCTCGCAGTGGCATTGCAATAAATTTCTCCGCTTCAGTTATCCCCACCCCGACACCAGGTGTCGGGGAAATGAGATAGAAACGGGAGACTAGTGTTTTCAAAAGAGCGTTTGCGTCCGGCACTATCAAGAAAAAATGTGTGTCCGGCACAGGTTCTTCAAACATTTTCAGCAAGACATTTTCTGCATCAAGAGAAAAACTATTCGCGCATATTAAAAAAATTCTTTTTTCGGAAGAAAAACTTTTATTCGTAGACATCGCGCGCAAGTCAAAAGCTTCATCAATTTTAAAATTATCAATTGATATGTGACAGAAATCTGGATTACCCGAAGTCTTAATATTTATATCTTCGCAAAAAGCCAACACCTCGGGAACAATTTCATCCCTCGCGCCTTCTATGAGATAAGCATGGTGTAAATTATTTTTATCTAAATGTTCTAAAATACCCATATCTATTTTTATTTTTTACTCAAAACCGCTTTTTTATAGACATCCAAGTGTTCCAGGGCTATACCTGTGCCGTTCGCCACACAGAACAGAGAATCGTCGGCTAAGGTAGCCTTGACGCCCGTTTTCCTATAGACCAAATCAGTCAAATTCCTGAGTTGAGATGAACCACCAGTCATTATTATGCCGTGGTCAATAATATCGGATGCAAGCTCGGGAGGAGTCTCTGACAAGACATCTTTAATTGCTTTTATAATTTGTCGCAACTCCGAGTCTATGGCTTTCACTATTTCGTTGGTACCCACTTGAGCAGACCTCGGCAGTCCTTGGATGAAATCTCTACCCTTAATAGTCACACGCAGTTCTTCTTCCAATTGCACCGCTGCGCCTATTTTAATTTTAACCTCTTCGGCTGTTCTGTCGCCGATGGCCAGGTTGAAAGTTTTTTTGATGTAGTCCGCAATGGCGGCATCTATCTTGTTTCCGGCGCATTTGACTGAAGTGGAAGAGACAATTCCTCCGAGAGAAATGACCGCTACGTCAGTCGTACCTCCTCCGATGTCAACAACCATATAACCCTTGGATTCATAGATGGGGATACCCGCGCCAATAGCGGCTAAGATGGGTTCCTTGACCACATACGCATTTCTGGCACCCGCGCGAATAGCGGCTTCCACCACCGCTCTTCTTTCCGTAGAAGTAACTCCCGCCGGCACAGACACCATCACATCTGGTTTGAAAAAACTGAACTTCCCCATCGCTTTACCAATAAAATAACGTAGCATCGCCTCAGTGACTCGATAGTCAGCGATAACTCCATCTTTCATCGGACAGTAAGTGATAATATTATCAGGAGTTTTGCCTATCATATCCTTGGCTTCGGCGCCAATAGCTAAAATTTTATTATCTTGTTCAGAAACCGCGACTACTGAGGGTTCATTTAAAACCACTCCCTTGCCCGGCATAAATACCAAGGTGTTGGCAGTGCCCAAATCTATCCCAAGTTTGCGTGAAAAAAATCCCATAAAGCCATAATAACACATATTTATGCTAGAATGAAATGGTAAAATTATGAAAATAATATCCGTCATACCATTCAAAAAAGGCATCCCGAAGGGCGATTTGACCTATTTTACCAGCTTGGAAGTAGCCGTCGGAAACATCGTTACCGTCTCCATTAAAAGCAAAAAAGTCTTGGCTCTAGTAACTTCAGTGGAAGAATTGAAGGACAAAAAAAGCAATGTGAAGGGAATGAATTTTAATTTAAAAAAGGTGATTGAGAACAAGGGAAATTCAATTTTCCCAAAAGAACTTTTGGAAACGATTTTTGACACCAACAAATATTTCGCTCAGAATAAAAACAACACTATAGCTTCCCTGATTCCGAATGTTTTCTTAGAAGGATATGATAACCTGGCAAAAATAAAAATAACTTCTCCGAAAAATTTTTCTAATGTTTCATCTTCCATTAAATCCGAAAAATTACTTTTCCA
>MFWB01000006.1:34879-59894 GCA_001787205.1 Candidatus Nomurabacteria bacterium RIFOXYB1_FULL_39_16 | reverse complement strand
TAAGGTTTACACTTTAAGGATGAACACCTTTGATGCAAAATATATGCTTCTAAAAGAGCAAAAATTAAAAGAAATTATCAACAAAGAGAAAACAGTCGTTTCTGTATCAAAGGAATTGAATATTTCTAGACAAAGTATTCATAAATGGCTTTGTCGCTACAAGAGGTTTGGAATTGATGGATTAGTAACTAAAAAAAAGACTGGCCACAAGCAAGCTCACAACCGAACATCCGAGGAGATTGAACAACTGGTTATTAATCTAGCTGATAAATATTGGAGTGACGGAGTGGAAACGCTCCACGATCATTTAATTTACGAAAACAATATAGATTTACATCCAACCACAATCTATCGAATTTTAAAAAGAAACAATATCAGGTATACGACCAATTATCCTCACACCAGAATGAAATGGAAGAAGAAGCTGTATGCTCACCAGATACCAGGCTTAGAGCTGCAAATGGATACTAAATACCCGTTTGGCTACAAACAAGGCAAAGTCATCTACACTATTATTGATGATGCAACTAGGTGGGTTTTTGCTTGGAGTTATGCTACAGCCAATGCTTTAAATACTTTAGATTTTTTAGAAAAAGTAATTACTAGATCTCCGTTTCCTATTCAAAAAATCAGAACTGATCAAGGAAAAGAGTTTATTGCAACTATTGTTAGAGAATATTTAAAAAACAAGAATATTATTCATCGTATGAATACCCCCTATTGTCCTGAAGAGAATGGAAAGATTGAAAGATTCCATCGAACTTTAAATGAAAAAGCTCTGCGTTTTGGATTTAAAGCAAATCATTCTTTAGACGAGATGCAATACAAATTAAATCTATTTCTTGGGTATTACAATTACAGGAAAAAGCACCGAGGATTAGGAATGGATGGTAAAACACCAGTGGAAAGATTATTAGAATTAGGAAGTGTAAACTTGACGCTGCAATGCTACAATTATTGACAAAATTAATTTAAAATTGTAATTTTTATTTGAAAGTTCCCAAACCAAAGGAAGAGAGGCTATTCATGAAAATGATGTGCAAGCCCTGCTCTCGTTGTGACAACCCAAAGGTCCAACGTACTGCAACCGAACTCGTCGACGCAGAGTGCGGTGAGTGCCTTCGGGTGCTCACCGAAGCTCTGATCCCCGGGGAACTCGAGCTCATCAACAAGATGCGAGAGGCCCGAGGAGAAGAACCCATCACGTAACCCGAATCGACCTGGCCAGCCGCGCCCCATAGCGCGACTGGCCATTCCCTTTTTTATTAAAAATAAAATAAATTGTAAATATAAAATTTAAAAGGGCTCCTTGTGAGAGCCCAGTTTGCTATTCTTTTTTTTCTACGGGTGGCATAGCATTCACCCGATTGGAAGTAGTTGATTCCTCAACATCCTTCCAGGTCGAGGGCGTCGTCCGACACCCCATTGCCTATCAATGCCCCTTGTGGGGCGAACCTTTTTCAGGTTAGGCTTACCTGAACAGGTTGAAAGTGGTTAACAATCTTAGAAGTTATCTCCCTGTATCTCTCTACGTTTTACGTATGAGACCCTGGAAAGATTTCCCTCCAGCTATTGTCGACTAAAAAAAACGAAGGACTCGGAGCTTGTTTCTGTTTATCGTATTCGGATGAAACCCACCCCCTTTCATCTTTATTATACACCCTTTTAATATTTCTGTCAAGCTCAAAAACATGACCGTTAGTATATAATGTAACCTATGACAACATACGATTTAATAATTATCGGAGGTGGACCGGCTGGCTCTGCGGCTGCTGTTTATGCCGCCCGCAAAAGGTTAAAAACGCTTTTCATCACTTCAGAATGGGGTGGGCAGTCTGTCGTTTCCGAACAAATTTATAATTGGATTGGTTCCCCTTCTATCTCCGGCGCAGACCTTGCTTTAAACTTTAAAAAGCACGTGACGGCGAACACAGGAGACAGCCTGGAAGTCAAGGAGAATCAAAAGGTTACAGGTATCGGATACCTGGAGGGAGGATTTTCCGTAAAGACGGAAGCAGGTGAAGAATTTACAACTAAAACAATTTTAATAGCGACAGGTAGTGGTAGAAGAAAACTAGAAGCCAAAAATGCAGACAAATTAGAACACAAAGGCCTCACCTATTGTGCTTCTTGTGATGGCCCCCTTTTTGACGGAGCAGATGTCGCCGTCATCGGCGGAGGCAATGCCGCTTTTGAATCCGCATCTCAGCTTCTCGCATATTGTAAATCCGTCACACTTATAAACAGAAGTGATACTTTCCGCGCAGATGAAATTACCGTAGAAAAAGTTTCTAAAAATCCAAAATTATCCATAGTGAAAAATGCGGAGATTTCAGAAATCTTGGGGGATAAGTTTGTAGAGGGACTGATTTATAAAGACAAAGCTACTGGTGAAGAAAAGACGCTGAAAGTAACGGGAATTTTCGTAGAAATAGGACAAATTCCAAATACTGATTTTGTGAAAGGTATTATACCGCTTGATGAAATAGGCAGGATAAAAATTGACGCTTGGAACCAAAAGACAGAAATCTCGGGCATCTGGGCCGCCGGAGATTGCACCAATGTCCTCTATCATCAGAACAACATCGCTGCCGGCGACGCCGTAAGGGCACTGGAAGATATTTATCTCGCAATCAACGCCAGATAAATTCCCCCACACCTGGTGTCGGGTGTGGTGTCGGGTGTTAATAACTTTTTAAAATCCAAAATATTGGAATAGTCTGTAAACCACCAGAGCTGGCCAGACGAAAGCTTTTAGGACGCCAATTACTCCAATTAAAAAAGTATCCGCGTGTTGGATATAATAAATTATCGCGCCGATGAAACCGAGACCATACACGGCTCCGGCAGGCGCACTACCCCCATTCATCTGCCACTTTTTATTTTTTGTTTCTTGTTCCATATCTCTTATTTTAGCAAACAAGATAGAATCAATCAATAATTTGCGGAGGCGGTGAGATTTGAACTCACGATTGAGTTTCCCCAATGCCGGTTTTCGAAACCGGTGCCTTCAACCACTCAGCCACGCCTCCTCGCTCCGCTGACACGCCTCCGTTTATTTGTCAAATGTGACCTTACCGGGAGTCGAACCCGAATTTAGTGCTTGAAAAGCACTCGTCCTAACCGTTAGACGATAAGGCCAAAAGAACACAGACACTATAACATTTATTATAAAAAAATAAAAGATTGAACTTAATCATATAGTGATATACAATATAACAATGAGTTCAGATATGTCTTTAAAGGAAAGAGCCACTTCCCTCCGAAAGAACGGAGAGAGTTACAATAACATAAGAAAAATTTTAGGTATTCGTTCAAAAGGAACACTTAGCAACTGGTTTAAGGGTATAAAGTTGCCTAAAAAATCAATAGAACTTTTGGCAAAAAATAATAAATTGGCCCATGAAAGAGGTTTATTTACTGCAAATAAAAACAGGAATGTTAGAATTGATAATGAAAACAAAAAAGCATACACAGAGGGCCAGAATTATATACAGCCAATATCAAAAAAAGAACTTCTTTTAATTGGAGCAGTTTTGTATTGGGGAGAAGGAACAAAATCAGAAAGAAATGCAGTATCACTTACTCTTAGTAATTCTGATCCATTTATGATATCAGTTTATATGAGATTTATTAGAGAAATACTGAAAATTCCGGAAGAAAAAATAAGAGCGGGAATTCATATATACCCATCAATATCTGGGGACGAAGCAAAAAAGTTTTGGTCAAAAACAACAAATCTCCCAGAAAATAGATTTTATATTATTACACAAGTTAGTCGGGCAAGCCAAAACAAAAGACCATTTAACATTCTACCCTTTGGTACTGTCGTTATAAAAATTAATAACCGTCAACAATTTTATAAAGTTAAAGGAATGATAAAAGGAATAGTTGTTCAAACAAAATTATAATATACTTCTATTATGAAACTTATAGTCTTAGCAGCGGGAAAAGGAACGAGATTCCTGCCCACCACGAATACGATACCCAAAGGTATGATTCCCCTCTTGGATAAGCCACTTTTAAAACACGCTATTAAACCATATCTGCCTTATGTATCTGACATTATTTTTGTAATTAGTAACCCCCTGGGAGAAAAAATAAAAGAATACTTCACGGAAAATTATTTAGGACATAAAATTTTTTACCGAATACAAGCCGAACAAAAAGGCACGATGAATGCCCTTCTGGTGTGCAAAGATTTGATAAATGAAAATGAACTTTTTTGCGTTTGTAATGGAGATGACCTGATGAAAGAACCGGAAATAGAAAAAGCGATAAAAGAAAACGTAGTCGGTATTGGTGTTTCTAAAAAGACTATGCCGAAGGGCTATTGGGGAATAAATATTGAAAATGGAAATGTTTCAGGATTCAGAAGACACGATACTGAAAGTGATTTTGTGGAAGATATATTTTATAATGGATTTAATATTTTAAATAATAAAATTTTTGAGTTTGCGCCCGTTGCTACGAAAGACGGAGAGCTCGGTCTACCCCACACATTACTCGCCAATCTGGATACCTATCCCTTGAAAGCATTCGCTTTTAATGCGTGGGAGACAGTAAACGGCCCAAAAGATATTAAGAACGCTATTAACTTTATACAAAATGGATAAGAACCAAGAACTACAAAATATTCATAAAAAGTGGATGGAGGAGTGTAAATGCGAACTTAAAAAGACGGCCACCCAAGCTGTGTCGGGAGTCGGTAGCGCCAATGCTGAGATGGTGTTTATCGGCGAAGCTCCGGGGAAATCCGAAGATAAACAAGGCGAACCGTTCGTCGGCGCGGCGGGAAAATTTTTAAACGAAATGCTCGGATTGATAAATTTAAAAAGAGAAGACATCTACATCACCAACATCGTAAAATATCGCCCACCCGACAATCGTGATCCTCTGCCGGAAGAAAAAGCGGAATGCCGAGAGTGGCTTCTGGAAGAACTCAAAATAATCTCCCCCAAGCTCATAATCTTCTTGGGTCGGCATGCGATGAACAATTTCTTCCCCGATTTGCAAATTTCCCAAGCTCACGGAAAAATGCTTATCAAAAAATTCAACGGTATGTCAACAAAATACTTCTTCCCTCTTTATCACCCGGCAGCGGCCTTATATGACGGCTCTATGCGGGAAGTTTTGATAGGAGATTTTAAGAAAATTCCAAAGGTTCTGAAAGAAGTTGAAAAGCGTGAAAAAAATTAAGACTAGTGTATACTGGAAAAATATGGAAAGTAAAAATAAAATTAGAATAGTAATCTTGGCTGCCGGTAAAGGCACCAGAATGAAAAGCGAAATGCCGAAAGTCTTGGTGAAACTAAATGGCAAACCGATGATTAGACATCTTTTGGATTCGGTCCATAAATCAAATATTGATGAGAAACCTATTATAGTTGTCGGATACAAAAAAGAAGAGATAATGAAAGAGTTGGGCGATAAATACCAATACGTGGTTCAAGAAGAGCAGTTGGGTACCGGTCATGCGGTTATGAGCGCGGAAAGTATACTTTTAAACAACACTGATAATATAATGGTCTTGCCGAGCGACCACCCTTTTATAAGTCCAGAAACGATAAAAAAATTGTCAGAAAAACATTTGGAATCTGGGGCAAAAATAACCATGGCCACGACAAAGCTTCCAGATTTTGAGGGCTGGCGTTCTGCTTTTTATACCAGCTTCTCGCGTATAGTAAGAGATGAAAATTCTAAAATCATAAAAGATGTTCAGTTTAGAGACACGAACGAGGAAGAAAAAAAGATTACAGAAGTAAACCCTATTTATTTTTGTTTTGAGGCCAAGTGGCTTTGGAAAAAATTAAAAACTTTAAAAACAGACAATGACCAAAAGCAGTACTATCTGACTGACGTTATAAAAATAGCCATGGAAGAAAACCAGAAAATAGAATCAATAAATATAGATGCCCACGAAGCTTTGGCTGCAAACTCGCAAGAAGAGCTTGAAATATTAGAGAAATTAATAGTATAGTATACCCACGCGCGGTTAGCTGTTTTGGTAGGTCATTGACCTAGTTTGCGCGGTTAGCTCAGTTGGTAGAGCGACCCCTTGACGTGGGGTAGGCCACAGGTTCGAATCCTGTATCGCGCACTTTATTTATGAAAATTTTAAGCATAGAGACATCCTGTGATGACACAGGGATAAGCATATTAGATGTAAAAGGTGGTATAAAAAATGCCTCTTTTAAGGTGTTGGCCAATAATGTATCTTCGCAGATTGATGTCCACATACCATACGGAGGCGTTTATCCAGCCCTGGCTAAAAGAGAGCACACTAAAAACTTGCCATTTGTTCTAGAAAAAACACTAAAAGAATCCAAATTAGAAAAAAAGGAAAAGCCAGTAGATGCTATCGCTGTAACTTATGGACCAGGTTTGGAAATAACACTTTGGACAGGCATAACCTTCGCTCAAGAATTGGCGAAAAAATGGAACGTCCCAGTAATTCCAGTAAATCATATGGAAGGACATATGTTTTCGATTTTTGGAAAAGGTAAAGGAAAATTTAAAATTCCAGCAATAAAAACACCTATACTCTCTCTATTGGTCTCTGGGGGTCACACGGAGCTCGTGTTGATGAAAAAATGGATGCAATACGAAAGAATAGGCGAAACAGTAGATGACGCTGTGGGAGAAGCTTTTGATAAAGTCGCTAGAACACTTGGACTTCCCTATCCAGGCGGACCACAGATTTCAAAATTAGCGGAACAAGAGCGGAAGTGCGCCCCTACACCTGGTGTCGGGGAATTCTCTGACACCAGGTGTAGGGGCAAATTTGTTCTCCCCCGCCCGATGCTTTACAGTAAAAATTTTGATTTTTCTTATTCCGGATTGAAAACAGCAGTTTTGTATTTAGTCAGAGACTTGGGCGGTATTGATAAAATTAATGAGACGACAAAGGCGCAGATAGCTTTGGAATTTGAAAACGCCGCCATTGAATGCTTGGTTTATAAAACGGTCAAAGCAATAGAAAAATATAAAATTAAAACTCTCATAGTGGCTGGTGGGGTCTCTGCCAATAATCATCTAAAAAAAGAGATACAAAAAATATCTAAAAATAAAGTAAAACTATTTTTCCCACTCCAAGAACTCACCGGAGACAATTCTCTGATGATAGGTATTGCCGGATATTTGAATTACATAAAAAACAAGAAAAAGACTCCCAAACCAAACAGCATCAAAGCGGCTGGTAATTTAAGGCTTTAAGACCTCACCCTTCGCCCTCTCCTGTCAGGAGAGGGTTGGGAGAGGTGAATTTTTATGATATATTGTAATCATGTACGAGAAACTGAAGAAGCCTTATGACCCCAAGGCAACGGAAGAAAGAATCTACAAACTTTGGGAAGAGTCTGGTTTTTTTAATCCGGATAATTTACCCCCGTTTTCTTCGGGGCAAGCAGGTGAAAGAAAAGAGGTTTTTACCATAATGATGCCTCCCCCAAATGTAACCGGGGTACTTCATATGGGTCATGCTTTGATGATTACTTTGGAGGACATAATGATCCGGTATAAACGTATGCGGGGCTTTAAAACTCTTTGGTTGCCAGGCACCGACCACGCCGCTATTGCCACTCAGTCCAGAGTTGAAAAAGATATCCAAAAAAAAGAAGGCAAATCTCGTCATGATTTAGGACGAGAAGAAATGCTAAAACGAATAAAAGATTTCGCTTCGCAAAGTCATGACACTATCGTCTCGCAAATAAAAGTAATGGGAGCATCCTGTGACTGGTCTCGTGAAGCTTTTACTCTGGATGAAAAGAGAAATATCGCCGTAAACACAATATTCAAGAAAATGTACGATGACGGTCTAATCTATCGCGGAAATAGAATCGTAAACTGGGACCCAAAAGGACAAACCACTATTTCGGATGATGAGATTGTTTACGAAGAACGCACCGCAAAACTCTATACTTTTAAATACAGTAAGGACTTCCCTATCCCTATATCAACCACCAGACCGGAGACGAAAGTCGGCGATGTAGCGGTAGCAGTTCATCCTGATGACAAAAGGTACACAAAGTTCGTCGGCAAAGAATACGATTTAGAATTCTGTGGAGTACCGATACACATTAAAGTAATAGCTGACAAAGAAGTGGACCCGGCATTCGGCACCGGTGCGCTTGGTGTCACTCCAGCGCATTCTATGATTGACTGGGAAATGGCAGAAAGACACAACCTGCCGAGACCGCAAGTTATAAATGAATATGCAAAGATGTCCGTCGGTAACGAAAACTTAGCGGGAAAGAAAACAACCGAAGCAAGAGAAATTATAATAGACTGGCTTCGCTCCGAAAATCTTTTAGAGAAAGAAGAAGATGTAAAACAGAATATTTCTACCGCTGAACGTACGGGCGGAATAATAGAACCATTGCCGAAGTTACAGTGGTTCATAAATGTGAACAAACCAATAAAAGAACGCGAGAATAAAACCCTCAAGGACCTGATGCGTGAACCTTTTGAAAAAGGAGAAATAAAAATTATACCGGATTATTTTTCCAAAACTTACTTCCACTGGATAGAAAATCTGCGGGATTGGTGCATTTCCCGCCAAATATGGTACGGACATAGAGTTCCCGTTTGGTATAACGAAAAAGAAGAAATCTTTTGCGATATAAAAGCACCCGAAGGTGGTAATTGGAAACAAGATGAAGACACGCTAGACACTTGGTTTTCTTCAGGACTTTGGACTTTTTCCACCCTGGGTTGGCCAGAAAAAACAAAAGATTGGGAAACTTTCCACCCCACAGACGTTCTGGAAACGGGATATGAAATTCTTTTCTTCTGGGTAGCGAGGATGGTGCTGATGTCGGAATACGCGCTCGGTGTTATCCCATTTAAGAATGTATTTCTGCATGGGACAGTTCGCGACGCCAAGGGAAGAAAAATGTCCAAATCTTTAAACAACGGCATTGACCCGCTTGATATAGCCGATAAGTTCGGCGCTGATGCCGGACGCATGGCTCTCGTGGTGGGCACAGCTCCCGGAACAGATAGTAAAATTTCCGAAGATAAAATTAAGGGCTATAAAAATTTCTCAAATAAAATTTGGAATATTACCCGATTTATCTTGGATAATACAGACGAAGAAAGTTTCGGAAATATTGTAAAAAATAAATTAACGAAAGAATTCAGTGAAATTGCGGAAGATATCACTTCTGATATGGAAAATTATCGTTTTCATTTAGCATCGGAAAAAATATACCAATATATCTGGCACAGGTTTGCGGATGAAATCCTGGAAGAATCAAAGGAAATTATAAAACTGGGAGATGAAAAAGCTAAAGAAAGAAAAGCGACCCTGGTTTCAATTTGGGTTGATTGTCTGAAGATTCTCCACCCCTTTATCCCATTCGTCACGGAAGAAATTTGGTCGATGTTACCAATAAAGAATAGGAACCTTCTTCTGGTTGAAAAATGGCCCTCTTAACAACTAACCCGAAACTTTTAGTCATAGCCTTCCTGGGTGGACTCATCCCCTCCCTTTTATGGTTATGGTTCTGGCTTAAAGAAGACGACAAACATCCGGAACCCAAGAGTATGCTCTCTATTGTGTTTATTATGGGAATGCTCGCCGTTATGGTGGTTCTGCCTATTCAAAAATTTATCCAAACCCACATAGGTTCTTCCAACCTGGAAGTCATCCTGTGGGCAAGCGCGGAAGAGATACTGAAATACTTCGCCGTGTTGGCAGTCTTGTATAAGACAACCATCGCCGAAGAGCCTATAGACTGGCCGATTTATCTGGTTACCGCGGCACTCGGTTTCGCCGCCCTGGAAAACACCTTATTTTTAATAAAAATGTATCCAATAAGCGGGACGACGGTAGCCCTGCTTACGGGACAGCTTAGGTTTATGGGATCTACCCTGCTTCATACCATTTCAAGCGGAATAATAGGCATAGCCATAGGACTTTCCTTTTTTATGAAAGAGTGGAAGAAAGGGTGGTTCCTTGCCGTGGGCTTTATAGTCGCCATCACCTTGCATAGCGCCTTTAATTTTTTTATAATGAGTGGTAATGGAAGCAATTTTTTAAGGATACTCGCGTTTTTGTGGGTCGTGACTATTATCGTTATGCTACTCTTTGAGAAAGTTAGAAGAATAAGTGAGAAGATTATTAATTAAAATAATATATATGGAAAATAAAAAAAGAAGTTTTTTTGAAAGATTGACCGGCAGCATGAGTGTGGACGAAGAACAAGAATCCGGCAGAGAATATTCTGGCAAAGGGCCAAGATCGGGAAAAGGAGAAAAGAACGACAACAACTGGATGGAAGAAAAGAATGACGAAGCGGAGTTGTCGGTGGATGTCTACCAGACGCCAACCGATATAGTAATCCAAGCTATGGTGGCTGGAGTTAAACCGGATGATTTAGAGCTATCTATAGCCAGAGACACCATCACTATCCGTGGTGAACGCGAAGAAAATAGAAATATTGATGAAGATAATTACTTCGCCAAAGAATTATATTGGGGTAAATTTTCCAGAACTTTCCCCCTTCCCGTGGAAGTGGAACCAGAAGATGTGGATGCCACGGAAAGACACGGTCTCGTAACTATTAAAATTAAAAAAGTGGACAAGGAGAAAAAGAACACCGTCAAGGTGAAATCTATCTAAGTTATATCTTGGTCACGAATATTTTTCTGTTTGTGCCGAGGACCAGAGTTGAACTGGTGACATCTCCCTCTTCAGGGGAGCGCTCTACCAACTGAGCTACCTCGGCATTTTTTGTTTTTAACGAAAATCTTTTTTCTTCTACTAATTGCGTATACCTACCAAAACAGCTACCTCGGCATTTTTTATTTTTAACGAAATTTTAAAAATTGTCAAACATACCACTCGCTCCGTCATATACGTCTTTTAATTCGTCAATATATGGCTGGAGTAAGTAAAAGGCGCCTACCGCCGAACCAATGATGAACACCCAGTATATAGCCCTCATAATACGAGACCAAAACATGGAACGTTTCAAGGAACGCAACATATCGTTATTGTCTTGTGCTAGGCGAAAAGTTTCTTCTAATAACTTTTTGGATTCAGGATCCATAAGTATAATTTAGCACAGTTTTTTAAAAAATAAAAGGGATTTAATTTTGTGTTATGTGCCGCTTATCAATTTCAAAAACATGTGGAGATTTCTGATTCTCCTTATCTTCCCTTTCCTTTATATCAGCTTCTTTTATTAATTCTTCTGAAGTTTTAAATTCTCCCCTTTGAATTGCCGAATATCCTATTGAGGCTGTAACTTTTAAATCTCTTTCTTTGCCATTTTTATCAGTTACTAGTACAAATAACTCTTTCATGCGCTTTTTTATTGTTTCAAACAATTCTTCCAAGTTAACACCCTTTCTAAAAATTGGCATAACTATGGCAAATTCATCACCCCCCTTACGGGCTACAATATCTTCCTTTTCTTTTGCAATTCCTTTAAGATATTTTGCAAAAGCTCTTAATACATCATCTCCCACAGTATGGTTATAAGGAGATTCATTAAAAAGTTTAAATTTATCAATATCAAATCTAAGGATAAAAATTGCCTGAAGAGGAGCAACTCGTTCTGTTTTAGAATTGTTCAATTCTTCAATTAGCTCGTTCAGTTTTTCACGCAAATATCCACGAGTAAAAAGTTGAGTCAAATCATCAATATGAACTTTGTCTTCAAGTTCATTATTTCTGCGTTTTAATTCCGCTTCAGGACTACTATATACATCAAAAGCTCCGTCAATTGGCATACGGAAACTATAACACAAAACATCCCAGATTTTCAATGTGGTATTTTTATGTTAGATTATATATAAGTCTTCGTAGTTAAATGGATATAACGACTCCGTCCTAAGGAGTAATTGCAGGTTCGATTCCTGCCGAGGACACACTTTAGTGTGTGTCCGAGAGAAATAAACTGCTTTATTTCGTGCAGGAAGCGAAAGGCTTTTCTTTATGCGCCTAGCGCATAGAAAAGCACCTGCGGCGGTAGCCGAGATGCCTCCGAGGACACATTAAAGTCCAAGCATGCCGGCAATTTTTGGCTGATCAAAACCCACCGTAAGTTCATCACCTATGATGATAACTGGCACACCCATTTGTCCACTTTTTTCTACCATTTCTTTTCTCTTTTCAAGGTTGCTTGCCACATCATACTCTGTGTAAGCAATATTATTTTCCTTAAAATAATCTTTTGCTAAGTGGCAGAAATGACAGGTCGGGGTTGAATAAATTGTTACATTTTTCATATAATATATTGTAAATTATTTCTAATAAGCTATGATAACATAGTAAGCGGGATTAGTTTAGTGGTAGAATGAGTCCTTCCCAAGGATTAGGCGGGGTTTCGATTACCCCATCCCGCACCAATTTTTAATTACTATTTTTATTCTCTCCTAACGCCATAATAATCTTGATAACCGTATCAGGATTGAGCGACATACTCTCTATACCTTCATCCACGAGGAATTGCGCGAAGTCTGGATAGTCTGACGGCGCCTGTCCGCAAATTCCGATATATTTTCCTTTTTCTTTACATTTATGTATTATCTCTGCCACAAGTTTTTTAACAGCAGGATTATTTTCATTCGCGATGTGTGTGACAATTCCGGAATCACGGTCAAGACCCAAAGTAAGCTGAGTCAGATCATTAGACCCGATAGACATACCGTCAAAAATTTCCAAGAATTCATCAGCTAGTAAAATATTTGATGGAATCTCGCACATTACATAAATCTTTAAACTTTCATCTTTAGCGCGGTCCAGCCCAAACTCTTTCATCACTTCTATTACCTTTTTACCTTCTTCTGGAGTTCGGCAAAATGGAATCATAGGTACTACATTTGAAAGACCCATATCTTCACGCACAATTTTCATCGCTTTGCATTCAAGACTAAAAGCTTCCTTAAACTTCGGGTCATAATATCTAGAAGCTCCGCGCCAACCCAACATCGGGTTCTCCTCGTGTGGTTCATACATCTCCCCGCCCACAAGAGTGCGATATTCATTGGTTTTGAAATCAGAAAATCTGATTATGACTTTGTGTGGGTAAAAAGCAGCACCAATCTTTGCAATTCCGAGAGCCAGCTCATCTACATAAAATTGTGGCTTGTCTTTATACAAAAATGTCATCGCATCAATTTCTTTTAGTAATTTTGTTACGGCTCCTGTCTTCTTTTTATTCGCTTTTAATTTACCATAATCAATCAGGGCATTCGGGTGTAGACGAATATGCGAAGCGATAATGAATTCCAATCTTCCCAAGCCCACACCCTCTGCGGGGATATTGTGGTTTTTGAAAGCATCGTCTGGTGAGCCTATATTTACCATAATTTTTGTGGCTACTTTTGGTATTTTGTCCAGATGATGTTCAATTACTTCAAATGGAATAATGCCTTCGTATACATTACCCACCTGGCCTCCCGAAGCGTCCACAGTGACTTCCTGGCCGTTTTTAAGCGTTTTAGTAGCATTATTGGAGCCGACGATACAAGGAATGCCTAATTCGCGGGAAACAATGGCCGCGTGAGAAGTACGCCCCCCCTTGTCTGTGACTATGGCGCTCGCTATCTTCATTATCGGCTCCCAATCCGGGTCGGTAATTTCGGTCACTAGCACTTCCCCCTTTTTGAAAGAATTTATGCTTTTTGCATTGTGTAAGACGCGCACCTTCCCCGCGCCAATTTTTGAACCGACGGCAATACCAGAGACCAATATCTTGCTTTTATTTTTTAATTTATATTCCTTTAAAATATTTTTATCTTCTCCCGAAACGACTGTCTCTGGACGAGCCTGAACAATAAAGAGCTCACCCGTCTTTCCATCTTTCGCCCACTCTATATCCATCGGCTGGTAACGATTATGTTTCTTGGAAAAATATTTTTCAATTTGGAAACACCACTTTGCAAGCTTTATAGCCTCTTCGTTGGTGATGGAAAATTTTTGTTGATCTATTGGTTTTACTTTCTCTTCTTTTGTGCCGTCTTTAGCATAGACAAGCTTGATATTTTTCTTACCGATATTTCTGCCAATGATGGGATTCTTTATATTATTCTCCAGACTCGGTTTAAAAATAACAAATTCATCTGGAATGACTTTCCCTTGTACGATAAATTCTCCTAATCCATAAATACTATCTACAACGATAACTTTATCAAAGCCCGTCTCAGTATCTATCGTGAAGGCCACACCAGAAGCAGATAAATCAGAACGTACCATACGCTGTACTCCGACAGACAAAGCCGCGTCAAAATGCGAGAATCCTTTATCTGCGCGATAAGAAATGGCTCTGTCGGTAAAAAGTGAAGCAATGCATTTCTTGGTGGCAACGAGTACATTTTCTATCCCGTGAATGTTCAGATATGTTTCCTGTTGTCCGGCAAAAGAAGCTCCTGGCAAATCTTCAGCCGTAGCCGAAGAACGGACAGCTACTGCGCTCTCTTTGCCATATTTTTCACAAAGTTCTTTATATGCTTCCGTGACTGTATCTTGTAAATTTTGGGGCAAACTAGCTTTTAAAATCGCTTCCCGAACTTTTTTCCCCCTGATTTGCAAGTTTTTAATATTTTTTGTATCAAGATCAGCAAGAATCTTTTTTATCTCATCATCAAGTCCTGTCTTTTTAAAAAAATGACGATACGCATCTGCCGTCAAAGCAAAACCATCTGGAACATTTACACCAAGTGGCACAAGATTTGAATACATCTCTCCCAATGCCGCATTTTTACCTCCCACAGACGGAACATCATCAATACCAACCTCGCTATACCATTTTACAAAATCTTGTTTTTCTTCTGCCATAAATAATTAAAAATTAACGCTAATAAAATATCTCAGATTAATATGAGTATATTGTAACATAAAAAATTAAATTATATTTTTATCAATTAGTAAGTCACCATAAACACACCGGTAGCTGTACGATATGGGTCTCCTGCGACAAGCCCACCCGCAAGTGCAGCGGTATTATCTGCGTAGACTGGAAGCAACGAAGAAATTCCATGATATTTTGTACCAGTGCCAGAATCAGTGATTGGAGTTGTGACAGATGTAGTCCAGAGCGGACCAACGACACGCGTACCAGTAGCCGAAGCAGCGACAGAAACACCAGTTTCTAGTGTGTCAAAATGATTTCCTTCTATATGAACACCAGTAGCGCTAGCCACTGAGATACCAACACGAGATGCGCCTGCACCAACTCCTTTAATCCTATTATTCTTTATGACAATACCAGTAGCAGCTACATTATCAACCAAAATTCCTGTGGAAGTGGTAGTACCTCGAGAATAAATCATATTTTCAGAAATTACTGCACCATCTGCTCCCGACACTCGTATAGCAGGATAGGAAATAGTGCCACTTGATGCAGTCCCGATTGAAAATGTATTATTAGTAACAACTGCATTACGGGTCACAGGAGCTGTAGATGATAAAATTATCATTGCTGTATTATAAGCTGATGTTTCTTCACTACTATCAAATATATTTCCAGAAATAATAGCGCCATCCATATTGAGCAATGTAAAAGAGGCAGAACTTCCAGCTCCACGTTTAAAAACATTACCAGTAAAAGTAAAACCACTAACATAGACACCAGTAGTATAAGTTCCAAACACTGGAGAATTGTAAAGTAAATTTCCTGTCATTGTGACACTACCACTAGGCACATAAATCTGTAGAGCCGAAACGCCATAAAAAGAATTACCGACAAGAGATGTACGCGTACTGTTACGTATTTCAACAGCTGAATCTCCAAGAGTTTCAAACCATGAATTACTTACCTTAAGATCAGCGCTATATGAACCGAAAATACCATAACCAGAAGCACCACTGTTTTTAATAGTACATCTTTGCACAGAAACATTTGTAGATAAACCTAAATAACCCCACGAATAAACACCAGAGACAGCCGTAAGTCCTCCAATATCTATAGTCATATCTGACACGGTAATATTATTACCCGCTGTTGCTCCCTTTGTCGCAGCATCGTTTTTTGCAACGACAACAGCTCTATTGGGAGACCAGGTACCGGCTCCTGCCTGTATAATTGTTCCAAATCCCTGTCCTTGTAACCATAATCCATATCGTGCCAAAATAGCAGAAGTTACATTATACGTCCCTTCCATTAAAAGCACGTGCCCTCCTGTAGCTGGAAGAGCATCTATCGCGGTTTGAATAGTAACCTCGTCCGCGGTTCCGGTGGCCACGTAATCACATTTATTTTTGTTTAAAGAATTAGAAGCACAGACAGAAAGAGTTGCATTAGCAGTTCCTGCAATTTTTTGTTCTCCGGTTGCACCTTGAACAATTAGTCCCGCGTCACTCGTCAGTAGTCCTCCAGTTGAAACTATTGGTATTCTGCCTGCAGTCAATCCAGCAACTGTCAGATTGCCTCCCAGAGTGACTAATCCAGTTCCTATAGTTATAGGGCCGTTATTGGTGACTTGAAGAGATAAAGTATTCCCTGTTCCCACATCCATAGCTGAAGCTGCAGTTCCGATGATGGCGTCAGTAGTGAAAGTAAGAGAAGCGAGAGCAGTAGTGCTAAAAGAAATAACAAACAACAGGATTAAAATACTAAATATTTTTTTGTTCATAATAAAAAATTTAAATTGATAACGGCTTAATTAATAATACTATATTTTAGATATCTTTATCAATCTATCGTATTTCACTTTTCTTTCCGGTTTAAGTGGAGCACCTGACTTTAATCCAAAACAATTAAACGCATACGCGAGGTCGGCGATAAAATCATCGTCCGTTTCCCCACTTCTATGACTCACAATGAGCTCTATATTATTCTCCTGCGCGAGTTTCATAGTTTCTAGTGTTTCAGAAAGCGTGCCGATTTGGTTCGGTTTTATAATCATCGCATTTATGCTTCCCCTTTCTATCGCTTCTTGTAAAAGATTTTTATTAGTAACAGTCAAATCATCTCCGACAACGATAGTTTCATTATTTTCTTTTAATTTTTTGAAACTTTCAAAGTCTTCCTCGTAAAATGGATCTTCTATGGAGAGCAGATTAAATTCTTCAATTAAAGAATTGTAGATATTTAAAAGTTCTCCTTTAGAAATATCTTTGCCGTCAATTTTATACACGCCATTTTGATAAAATGACGTTGCGGCGACATCTAAAGCCAAACGAACCTTTCTTTCTAAATCATTTTGTTTTATTGCAGCTCGGAGATAAAAAAGTGGTTGCCTGATGTCGCTTATTTTCGGCGCAAAACCTCCTTCATCACCCAGCGTCACAGAATCTTCGCCTAAATCTTTAAAGATTATTTCTTTTAGAGTATTTTGAATAGTAATTCCAATCTCCACAGCTTCTTCTACATCTTCTGTCTCTGGTACTATATGATATTCTTGAAAAGCTAAATCATTTTTTGCATGCTTCCCGCCATTTATCAAATTCATATATAGATATGGTGTTTTTCTAGAAGGTTTTATCTCTGCCAATGTCCGCAGATACTCAAACACCTCCACACCGGAAATTTTTGCTGCCACTTTCGCGCAAGCGATACTAACTCCAATCATAGAATTACCTCCCAAAATTTCTTTATTGGGGGTGTTATCTAAACCCAGCATAATTCTATCTATTTCTTTTTGGTTTAAAACATCCTGACCAATCAACGCAGGAGCAATTATGTTGTTTACTTTTTCAATAGCTTTCGTAACTCCCTTATTATCTTCATCTCTTAACTCATGCGCCTCATGAGCCCCCGTAGAGGCCCCAGAAGGCACAGAGAAGCTGCCCCACCCATCACCCACCCACACAATCACTTTCAACGTTGGATTGCCCCGTGAATCCTTTATCTCTTCTGCTGTAATTTTAGTGATTTTACTCATGTTTTTGGTGTTTTTTAGTTAAAAGAATCATTAAATCAGAAACGTTCGCGCCTGTTTTATTTGTGATAATCAAGTCTTTTATTTTATGAAAAAATGAATATGAGTCAAAGCGTTCTAGGTAATCATTCACATCCAAATTCAAATCTCTTTCCCCTCTTATCGTATCAGTATCTACGATAGCCCCCGCAGCGTCGCTGTTGTCTATTCCGTCAGAGGCAAAGGATATAAAGACGCTATCTTCATCTATATATTTTTCTTTAATAACTGAAAGCCCCATATGGAGATTTCTTCCTCCTTTCCCTGCATCCTTGGGAACAGTGATTCTTGGTTCTCCTGCTGCCAACACGACGGTATTATCCGTTCTGAAAGAAAATATTTTTTGAAGCGCATCACCGACTTCATCATATAAATCAGTGGAAACTATTTCCGCCTGAAAACCAAATTCTTGCGCCTTTTCTGCCATCGCCTCCACCGCTATTTTATTTGAAACCAGAACAAAGTTGCGCACTTTTTCAAAATATTTATACTCTTTCGGTGTTTCAATCAGATTAAATTCCCCTAAATTATTTTCGGTAATAATATTCTCTGCGTCAGCCACGGTCGTCTCATCTTTGTAAGTCGGACCAGAGGCTACGTCTTTAAAAACATCTCCGGGGACATCGGAAAAAATAAGCCCAACTATCGTAGCTGGATACGCTATTTTCGCCAGTCCGCCACCCTTGAAAGAAGACAAGTGCTTCCTGACCGTATTAATCTCGGTTATCGTTCCACCTGTTCCTAAAAAGGCATCATAAAGTTTTGACCCCTGTAGATATTCATCTTCGCCGGAGCAAAGCAGGGCGGAACCTCCACCAGAAACAAGCACAATGATTAAATCCTTTTCGCCCGAATTTTTAATTATTTCGTAAATTCTTTTCCCTGCTAGGACATTTACTTCACTTGGCTTAGGATGGGTGCCAACAAAAGTTTCAATATATTTGCAGTCAACTTGTGAAAGCCCCACGACAACACCACCACTGATTCTTGACCCCAATACTTTTTCCAACGCCAGAGCCGCCTCCGGAGAAGACTTGCCGAAACCGACAACCTTAATTTTTTCAAATAGGGATAAATTAAAGCGCTCTCCCTGGATGCTCAAAATATCACCATCAAGCAAGACGGACTTCAAAATCACTTCTTCCGTATCAATGGCTCGGAGCCCGGCTTCCATTATGCCGAGAGCCAGCCTGCGATTTTCACTTATCGCCAGGAAATCAAAATTCTTTATAAAACTTTTTTGCATATTTTTTAATTAACTAGATTAATCGGAGAACCGGACAAGAAACCCTTGATGTTGTCAGTCGTTGTTTGTAAGATTCTAGTTTCAGCTTCGCGGGTGTTAAAGGCGATGTGTGGAGTCATAACCACATTCGACATTTTAAGCATCGGGATAGTATCCCCTTTTTTAAATTCATTTTCTCCTTCCAAAACATCCAGGCCTGCTCCAGCAATGGTTCCATCCTGTAGCGCACCCACGAGGGCTTCGGTCTCAATAAGTTCTCCACGGGCGGTATTTATTAGGTAAGCGCCTTTTTTAAATAAAGAAATATTATTTTTATTTATTAAGTGGTGATTTTCTTTCGTATAAGGAGCGTGTAGTGTAACAACATCGGATTGTGATAAAACTTCTTCAAGAGTTTTATAAACGAAGCCATTTTCCATTGCGAATTTTGTATCAGGATATAAGTCATAAGCTAAAACATTCATATCAAAACCATGGGCTATCTCTATAACATTTTTCCCTATTTTACCAGTACCAATTACTCCAAGAGTTTTCCCATTCAGGTCAAAACCTTGTAAATTTTTTGGTATGAAATAATCTCCATTATCTTTCAACGCCTGATTCGCTTCCCTGATTTTCCTAGACAGAGTCAGGAGCAGAGCGAAAGCGAATTCGGCAACCGTCTCCGAACCATAGGCAGGCACATTGGAAACTTTTACCCCCTTGGTTTTAGCATATTCACAATCAATAAAATCAAACCCTGTGGTACGTGTAGCTATAAATTTCAAATTAGGAATTGCGTCAATAACATTTTTACCCACTAAAGAATCCTTAAAGACACAGATAATTTCAGCATCTTTTACTTTGTTTACATTCTCTTCATTAAGTTTTTCTTCACAAAAGGAAACCTCTGCTCCAGAGAAAGCTTGAACGAAAATGCTCTGCTCGGTTTTTGACACCTCAAAAAATGCGATTTTCATAACATTATTATATCACAAAATCTATTTAAAGATATTCTTTAAAAAGGAGAAAAAGTCATCAGAAAAGCTGGTTTTAGGGGGCGCTGGTGGGGTCTTGTCTTCAACCACCACGATGACATTTTCCCCTTCTTTGGCCAAGCCATAGTTTTCTCTGAAAAACTTCTCCTTACCCTCTTCCGTTTGTAAGCTATTTATATCAGCTAAAAGCTTTTCTTTTTGTTCTTTCAGTTCGGCTACTTTGTTTTCAACTGCCTGTTTGTTTTTTCCGGTTTCTTCCATTTTATTCCAAAAACCTAAAACACTCCACGCGAAAATCAATATTATAGCGCCCAGCAACACCAAAACAGGCCTTGACTGCAAGATATTTCTCCACACTCTTTTTTTCTGAAAATTTCTCATATTTTATAAAATATGTTACACTCAGTATATGCTTTTCAATAAAAAACACCAAAAGAAAATCCAAGTCGCTTGGGCAGTAGTCAGTGTGCTAATCATCATCAGCATGATTCTGCTTTACTCCCCGATGTTTAGGTAAAATACCTCACCCAGTCTTCGACAGCCTCTCCTAATTTAGGAGAGGCTTGATCGTTTAAAAAGAGCAAGGCTCTTTTTAGTCTTTATTTCGCATCATTTTCAAAAATATATCTTGGGAAATATTCACTTTCCCTTTTTCTTTCATCTTTTTCTTTCCCTTTTTCTGTTTTTCCCGAAGCTTCATTTTGCGGGTGATATCGCCTCCGTACATATGCTGAGTCACGTCCTTTTTCATACCTGAAAGAGTGCGGGAAGAAATAATGCGCCCGAGAGCTCTACCTTGAATTTTCAAAGTAAACATTTGTCTTGGTAATATCTCCGCCAGTTTTTCTACCGCCTTTTCGGCTTCTTCTTCAGCTCTTTTCTTGGACACGACCCTAGAGAAAGCAGGTACCACTTCATCAGCCACCAAAACATCCAGCCGTGTAACATTAGCTTTTCGCATCTCTCCAATTTTATAAGAAATGGAACCATAGCCCGAAGAGGTGCTCTTCAATTCATCAAAGAAATTTCGCATTAGCTCTCGCAGTGGCATAGTGACAGACACAGAGGAGCGATTGTCTCCGAAATTATCCGTCTCTCCTATCTCACCTTCGTGATCAAAAAGAAGTTGCATAATGTTGCCGATGTATAAGACCGGGGTGATTATTTTCAGATCCACCCACGGTTCAAAAACGTCTTCTATCAGTCCGTCGTCTGGGAAAAAGTATGGAGAATAAACTTTCTCCCGTTTTCCATTCTTCATTATCACTTCATAAGTGATGGACGGCGTAGTGATAACCAATTTTAAATTAAATTCGCGTTTCAGTCTCTCGGTAATAATTTCCAAATGAAGCATCCCTAAAAAACCACAACGGAAACCTTTACCCAATGAACCCGAAGATTCTTCTTCGTAAGAAAATGCCGAATCAGAGAGTTTTAATTTTCCCAATGAAAGTTTCAATTCCGCAAAGTCATCTGCATCCTCAGGGAAAACAGAAGCCCAAACTACCGGCATTGGTTGCATATAACCCGGGAAAGCTGGCAATGGATTCTTGAACATAGTGATTGTATCTCCGACAGAGGCGATGCCCGGCTTTTTGATTCCGGTAACGATGTAGCCAGTTTCCCCAGCAGACAAATGTTCGCAAGGGGTTTCTTCGGGAGAAAAAGTGCCAACTTCAAGAGCGGTAAATTTCTCGCCAGAAACGGCAAAAAGTAAAGTGTCTCCTTTCGCCACCCTGCCGTCTAGCACCCTAACGAAAACTATTACTCCCCGATGATTTGAATATTTAAAATCAAAAACAAGGGCCCGCAACTCATCTTCTTTCTCGTATGTTCTTTTCGGCTCTGGAATGCGTTTTATAACCTCCTGTAAAAGACTTTCTACTCCCTCTCCCGTGCGTCCAGAAACTAGCAGAATTTCGTCTGGATTACAATTTAAAAGCTTCACAACCTCCTCTTTCACATCAGAGACCCTGGACAACGGCGAATCAATCTTGGACAGTACAGGAATGATTTTAAGGCCTCCCTCGCGAGCCATAGCAAGCGTAGTAAGCGTTTGCGCCTGGACTCCCTGTGTTGAGTCTATCAGTAAAATAGAGCCCTCTACGGCCTTTAGAGCGCGAGAAACCTCGTAAGAGAAATCTATATGCCCAGGAGTGTCTATGAGATTTAAAACGAAAGTACCACCTCCCCCTTCGGGTACTCCTCCTAATTTAGGAGGAGAGGAATCTTCCCCTCCTTGTTGAGGAGGGGTGCCCTTTAGGGCGGGGTGGTAATTATATTCCATCCTAACTGGTTGCATTTTGATAGTAATTCCCCGCTCTCGCTCCAGGTCCATAGAGTCCAATACCTGATCCCGCATTTTGCGAGTTTCAATGGTGTGAGTAATCTCAAGCATTCTGTCCGCCAAGGTACTCTTGCCGTGGTCAATATGCGCTATTATTGAGAAATTTCTAATGTGTTTCAAATCCATAAAACTATTCTAGCAGAGAAAAAATTAAATTACATTCTTGAATCCCCCAGCCTGAAGATCCCATAATTTTTTATATAGTCCGTCTGTCTTGTTTGTAAGTTCATCGTGAACGCCATCTTCAATAATTTTCCCCTTATCAAGCACAATAATTCTGTCCATCTGCCTGATGGTTGAAAGTCGGTGCGCAATGACAATCGTTGTTTTACCCTGGATAAGTTTAGAGAGTGCATCTTGAATTAAAGATTCGGAATGAGAATCGAGTGATGAGGTAGCTTCATCCAAAATAAGAATCGGGGCATTTTTCAAAATAGCCCGAGCGATGGCGACTCGCTGACGTTCTCCACCTGAAAGTTTTATTCCTCGCTCTCCCACATAGGTTTCATAGCCTTTTGGCAGAGCATCAATGAAATCATCACAGTGAGCAAGATGAGCGGCATTCAATACTTCTTCGTCGGTTGCATCACGTCTGCCATAACGAATATTTTCTAAAAGAGTGCGGTGAAAAAGAATCGGGTCTTGAGGAACAAAAGCGATTTTTTCGCGTAGATTTTCTTGAGAAATAGCACTGATGTCTACCCCGTCTATTTTTATTTTTCCCAAGGAAAGATTAAACAATCTCATAAGTAAGCGCACAAAAGTAGTTTTACCTGCCCCCGAAGAACCAACGATGGCGACTTTCTGTCCCGCCGGAATGGTTAAAGAAAAATTGTCTAATACCTTTGAATTATTATTTTCATAAACATATGTAACACTTTCAAAAACAACCTCCCCCTTGGCGTTATTTAAAATATCTGTCGGCTTATCCATAATTTCATACGGAGTGCTAAGAATAACGGCCATTTCCTCTGCATCAGCAAAGCTTTCATAGTATGCGCGCACAATAGCGCCGAAACTCCATAGACTTTCAGCTAAACGCACAAAATAACTTTGCAACAAAACGACTATGGGTAAAGTAACTAACCCAAGCTTCCAATCTCCAAGAACTACCCAGAAAAGAATAAATTCAACACAGACAGTATAAAAGGCCTGTATAGTTGAAAGACCCTCCCATAAATACCAGTTTATGGTGGTTTTTTTTCGTTGATCTTGAATGACGTCTCTAGTACGTTTTTTTTCATACTCATTCCCGGTAAATAACTGAACTGAAGAGTGATTGCCAATAACATCGGCAAAAACCCCGGTTGTCTTTGAGTCGGCTTCAGACGCGATAATATCGTATTTCAATTTAAAGCGAATGTAAATAAAAGCTGTTACTAAAAATGCAATACTAAAAACTCCCAGAATCAAAGAATACTTGGGCATTAATACATAAAAAGCAACAATGGTTCCACCTCCTCTAATAATAAGTGGCAAACCGTCAGTCATCATTCTGTCGGTCAATTTTTCAAAAGCTCTGGTGTATTTGTTTATCCTCTGGGTTAAAGACCCACTAAAATTATTCGCAAAGAAAGAATGCGAGTGGCCGACCAGGTAAGAAAACGCCTGTTCGCGAAGACTTGCCATAGTACTAGCTTCAAAATATGACAGAAAGTACCCTGAAAATCTACGAAATACGAAACGGCTAAAATTTAATATCAAAATTAAGATAATTATGGATTTAGCTGTAGAAATAAAAGTAAAATCATTACTACTTAAGACATCCCATAATTTTAAATACTGAAGAGGTATATAAACATCAAGCAGTGATGCAGCTATCATAGAAATAACCACCGTAAAAAAGGACGTTTTGTAACGTTTTGCAGCTTGCCAAAAGTACTTGAGCACCAAACCTCTATGTAAATTTGAATAATCTCTTTCCATATAAAAAAAGACACGTAATGTGTCACTTTTTTATTATACCACGTAAAATATAAAAGCCTATATTTTAAAGCTCCTCCGGGGACGGGGCGATAATCTTCGCTCGCCAGAACTTGGTTTTCAAGGTCTTTATTAAATCGTTCAATTCTTCATTTTTGAGCAAATATAAGACGAAAATAGCAGTCATTATACCCAAAATTCCGGAAATAAAACCTTGGAAAAAGATGCCCCAGAAGGTGGTCGTGCCGAAAATCGGAGAAAATATATTCAAACTCAGATAACTGACCAACCCCAGGACAAATGACGCGCCCAAACTTTGGAAAAAAGTCTTGGTGATGAAAGATTTTTTCGGCAAGAAATCTTTCATCACAAAAATCCAGTGCAGAACAAAATTGAAAATAGTTCCCACGGAATACGCGAGTGGCAACATCAACACTTCCGTGCCCTCTATACCATCAACTTTCAGTATTGACTCTATAAAATATCGGAATATCGGCACGTTTTCAAAAACATTAATAAATACGTAAGATAAAATTATAATCAACATAGAGGAGAAAAAATTAACCAGAAGCGGGCGCCTGGTGTTGCCTATTGCGTAATACGCGCGGGATAAAAGAGCAATCATTCCCTGAGCTAAAATAGAAACGGAAA
>MFWB01000006.1:13655-34853 GCA_001787205.1 Candidatus Nomurabacteria bacterium RIFOXYB1_FULL_39_16 | reverse complement strand
CGAGTGTCATCCCAAGAGAAAGACCCAGAGCCGAGAATCACGCGCACGATTTGCGCACGAAGCACAATGAACAGAAAGATCACTGGCAGAGACCAGAATACGATAGCTCTCCCTGCGGATTTCAAGTGTTTTAAAAATTCATCTTTTTTGCCATCACAAAAAGATTTCGCCAAGGTGGGAAAGGCCGCCACCGCATATGATATGCCTATGATATTGAGCGGTACGGATTGCAGACTGAAAGAAAAGTTAAAGACCGAGATAGACCCACTCTTTAAGAAGGAAGCGAGCGCAACAATGGAGATAAGGGCGATGCTGTTAAAGGCAAGGCCGAGAGTGCGCGGAAACGAAGAAGAAGCGGTGCCTTTGATATTTTTTAAGTTAACAGGGAAAGAAAATTTTGGAGTAAAACCGCAACCGTGTGATGCTAATGCTTGTACGCCGAAATGCATAAAGGCTCCCAGAGCCACTCCCAGAGCCAGCCCCTTGATACCAAAAATCGGATAGAAAAATATAACTCCAGCAATAATCCCAAGGTTGTAAAGAATCGGACTTAGAGAATAAATAAAAAATTTACGGAAAAGCTGGGTAACGGTACCGAAGAGATTGGATAAGCCCATCAAAATGGGAGAAAGCAACATTATCCTTGAAAGCATAACCACTTGCTCTTGGTAGAATGGGCTAAAGCCGGGTGCGATAAAAACCACCAGTTTGGGCATCAGAAAGAAAGCAGTGGTGGCAACCAATACCATCAAAATGAAGAAGACGGTAAAAATATCATTCAAATATTTTCGGGCTTCGTCTGTCACTTTATCCCCTTCCATTTTAGCAACAAGAAAAGGGATAATGACGGTGATAGACGCGAGCGATGCCACAGAAATAAATATGAGGTCCGGTATACGGAAAGCTGCATAGTATGCGTCGAGAGATGCGGAAGGTCCGATAAAATGCGCAATGGAGCGGTCGCGGAAAAGCGCCAAAATCTGGGACAACAACGTGAGACAGCCGAGGAGAAGCGCCGCCTGGTTTATGTTCCCGGACTCTTTGGTAAAAATTCTTAAAATCTTCTCCATCGGCAATTTTCGTTATCTTTTCGTAACTTTCGCATGTTTTTCGTATATTTTTATTGTTTGGGTTTGTCGGTTACTGGGGTAGCGGAAGGAACTGAAGAATTATTCAAGGAGTTTAAATAATCTATTAAATTTTTATCGTTTGGATAGAAAGAGAGGGCAGTTTTCGCATAGGAAATCGCCTCACTATTATTCCCCTCCTTTTTAGCAATTTGAGATAAGACAATGAGGGCATCTATGTAATCTTGTTTTAGAGCGAGAGAGGCTTTAGCATACTCCTTTGCGTCTTTGGTATTTCCAAGCGCCAAAGAGACATTGGCTATAGCGAGCTTAATCCCTGGATTAAGTGGATTCAAGACAGCGGCGGACTGGTAAGCCGACAGCGCTTTACTGTAGGTATCTTTCACTCCAAGCAATCCGAGGTTTTGATATACAGAACCGAGCAATTGGAAATTCAAATGATTTTGAGAATCATACGTAGTGGCCAGTTGCGCACTACTTAACGCTTGGTCTAGACTTGTTTGCAAGTTCGCCTTATCTGCATCAGAAAGCTCTGTTTCAGAATTAGCTAAAGAATTTAATTTCGTAACATGTATTTGTGAGTAGGTGCGCAAATACAAATCATTTGAATAGAGACCAAGGGCTTTGCCGATGGATTCTTCGGCCGCCGGAATAGTAGATGAACTGATAGCTCTACCAAAATAAGAAACTGAGGCAAAGCGTTCAATATATCTGAATGAAATAGCTGCAGAAAAGATTACCACCACGATCAAAACAAGGATAGAGACAAAACTCTTCCTGTGGTCATTTAAAAATGACACCAACACTTCCTTGCCTGTCGCGGAAGAAACCAAGCCGATGAATATTCCCGTAAAAGCAAGCGCCAGTAAAAATATTACCGGTCCTGTGAAATAGAAGAAAGAAGCAATAAACAGATAAAGAGACAACACAAAGAAGGCCAGCATCTCCCAATTTGCTTTGTCTTTAATATTGGAAAATACTGATTTCGCTCCGCCGACCAAAAACAAAACCAAGAAAACAAGCCAAGCGAGAATGCCGAGAATACCGGTAGTGGCCAAAAACGTAGGAATCAGTCCGGAGCCGGAACCAAAAGCAACATCCCAAAACTGAGTATCGTTTATTGACTGTGGTTTGTACATTGACCAGGCGGTATTGAATCTGTTCGGGCCCAGCCCAAAGATGGGATCTTTAGACAAGACTCCCTTGGTGACGGACATCGTAGCTACAAAAGATGGACTTATTTCCGTGTTTGATAATTGCAAACGATTTGGAATAATATTGCCTATAAATTGTCCGGACATAAAAAACAACAGAGAAAGCATCACAACGATAAAAGAG
The DNA here is from genome assembly GCA_001787205.1 of Candidatus Nomurabacteria bacterium RIFOXYB1_FULL_39_16. Classification (GTDB taxonomy): domain Bacteria; phylum Patescibacteriota; class Minisyncoccia; order Phycocordibacterales; family UBA9973; genus UBA9973. The sequence continues at coordinate 32,427 of MFWB01000006.1, read as the reverse complement.
GTTATCGGAAAATGTTTTTTCTCTCCCTCTTCCTTGTTCCCCTGGAAAGCGATGGACGTCTTATAAACAAAAATAATAAGACTGGATATCCCCAGAAGTATCCAAACCAATGGGAAATTCACGGAAGCCACTAAAAGAATTGAAAGTAAAATAAATATTTGGAGCAAAATTTTCCTCATTCTAGAGATTGGGAAAAACTCAACAACTAAAAGGAACATAAGACAGGAAAATCCAGCGAAAAGTCCTAGCGCATTCCAAGAACCCAAGACATTATCCATTTTACCCGCCAAAATCCCCAAAGAAAAAATTTGGGGCATAAATAAATGCGCGGTCTGGAAAACTAAGACAATGGCTGAGGACAATATCACGCCGAGCAGAACCACCTTTGCTCTTTCTTTGGTTTTGAAAATAATAGAAGACATCAACATCAGAATGAAACCGGAGAAAATAAACCAGAAGCTTCCGACATCAAACATCGTCCCGAATAAAGACACTTGTGAATTCGCAGAAAAAACAGAAGAGAGTAGGAAGGAGAGAACCACCCCGAACCCCGAAACCAATAACCAAGACTTAGGGAAAATTATTTCACCATCGGAGAATCTAGCTATGGCCCAGAAAATCACGCAGGCGACAAGCCCCACAACTAGAAGCAACCCTTTGGAGGTTTCAACTGGAATTTTAGTAAAAGGCAAACAAAAAACCGGCAAAAGCACTACTACTAAAAATAATGATAAAAATGAGAGCCTATCAAATATGTTTGAACGCATAAGATATATTATACTATATGCTAATAATAAAACGCAAATAAATCTTCTACAGAACTACATTCACCAGCCTGTTTTTCACATAAATCACTTTCTTAATATTACCACCCCCCACATATTTCAAAACAACTTCGTCTGTAATGGCCTTCTTTTTTACCGTTTCTTCATCATCTTCCACCCTTATCATAATTTCGGTTCTGACTTTACCGTTTATCTGCACCGCTATTTTTATTTCTTCATCCTGAATTAATTTTTCATCCCATTTAGGCCAATCAGATATGTTGATAGATTTCTTTTCTCCTAATAACATCCACAGTTCTTCTGAAATATGAGGCGCAAAAGGAGAGAGAATCTGTAAAAATTTCTTAAAATCTTCCTTCGATACACTTTCAGCTTTTTCCATTTCAGTAGCTAGAATCATTAAAGCGGAAATTGCGGTGTTGAAATTCATCCCCTCTATGTCTTCTGATACTTTTTTGATAGTCTTGTGAAGAAGTTTTGAAATAGAAGAATTCTTTTTCTCCAAAACCCTTTTTCCTATTCTCCAAACTTTTTCAATAAATCTTCTCGCACCAATAATACTTTCTGTAGACCAAGCGACTGACTGATTGAATGGCCCCATAAACATCTCATATATACGCAAGGTGTCAGCACCATATGTTTTTACTATATCATCCGGATTTATTACATTTCCAAGAGATTTAGACATTTTTACACCCCCCTCACCCAATATCATCCCGTGCGAAGTGCGCTTTTTATACGGCTCAGAAGTGGGCACCAGTTTCAAATCAAAAAGAAACTTATGCCAGAAACGCGAATACAAGAGGTGGAGTGTGGTATGCTCATTTCCTCCGTTATACCAGTCCACTGGCGTCCAATATTTTAAATTCTTTTTACTTGCAAAAGTTTTTTTATTTTTTGGGTCTGTGTATCGCAAATAATACCAGGAACTCCCTGCCCAGTTTGGCATAGTGTCCGTTTCCCTCTTTGCCTTTCCTTTACATTTGGGACATTTGGTATTTACCCATTTCGCAATGTTTGCAAGGGGCGATTCTCCACTATCCGTGGGCTGATAATTTTTCACTTTCGGAAGTTCTACTGGTAAATCTTTCTCCGGCACAGGAACTATCCCGCATTTATCACAATGCACAACCGGTATAGGCTCACCCCAATATCTCTGACGAGAAAATACCCAATCCCGAAGTTTAAAAGTGGTTTTTTCTTTTCCTCCGACAAATTTTATTATTTCCTTTTTGGCTATTTCGGAATCCATGCCGTTAAATTTGTCAGAATTATGGAGAACTCCTTTACCTGTAAAGATATAATCTGGATTATTAATCAAATCCACAACAAATTCACCTTCTATCACAGTAAAGAAATTTTTTAAATCTTCTTTTTTTATCCACACAGCATCATGGATACTTTCCTCTTCCTTGCTTATTGGATCACGAGACTCATCAACTAAATCAAAAAAGACGTATCGAAATCTCGCCCAGCGGTTTTGTTTTTTAACTCTGTGATAAAATTGATTTTGAATTGCTATGTCTGTATTTTTAATAAGTTTTAAATTTTTATATCCTGTTTCTTCATAAACTTCGCGCCTAGCCGCTTCTATAACATCTTCGCCTTCTTCAACCCCCCCCGTAATTAATCCGTGCATTTTGAATGCTTTCCACGAACTACAAAGATACGAATTATCTTTAGGATTCCTGACAACAATACATACGGCATTTCTGTCTACGAAAGGCATATCTTTTTTAACAGCCGACTCACCCTCAGTTGAAACATAAAGGGGTTCTACTACTCTTTTTATTTCTAAACTATATTTCTTTGCGAACTCAAAATCCCTTTCGTCGTGTGCCGGCACGGCCATTATCGCCCCGGTACCATAAGTTGCTAGCACATAATCAGCAATCCATACAGGAATCTCTTCTTTTGTAGCTGGATTTATCGCCTTTATTTCTTTCAATTCCACTCCTGTTTTTATTTTATCTTCCCCCGTACGTTCAATTTCTGTTTTATTTTTTACTTCTTTAATGTATCTTTCGACTTCATTCCAATTTTTAATTTGCAATTTCAACTTGCCAACCAAATCATGTTCTGGCGCAAGCACTAAATAAGTCGCTCCAAAAATAGTATCGGGTCTGGTTGTAAAAACTTTCACCACTTCCCCTATCCCGGGAGTAGGGGTGGGGATAACTATTTTGAATTCAATCTCTGCGCCTTCACTCTTCCCTATCCAATTCCTCTGCGCCAGTTTTATCTGAGGAAGATAATCTACATCATCCAAGTCTTTATGGAGTCTCTCGGCATATTTAGTTATGGCTAGCATCCATTGCTCTTTATCTCTTTTTTCCACCGGAGTTCCACACCTCTCACAGACCCCACCAACCACTTCTTCATTAGCCAGACCTATTTTATCTTTCGGGCACCAGTTTATATTTATCTTGGCTTTGTAGGCTAAACCTTTCTTCAAGAATTGTAAAAATATCCACTGCGTCCATTTATAATATTTTGGGTCAGTAGTATTTATCTCTCGCGACCAATCAAAAGAGAAACCTATTGATTTGAGTTGTTTACGAAAAGTATCAGTATTTTTTTTAGTGACTACTCGCGGATCTTTACCTGTTTTTATCGCATAGTTTTCCGTAGGTAGACCAAAAGCATCCCAACCTATCGGATAAAGAACATTGAAACCTTCCATTCTTCTTTTTCTAGAAATAATATCAACACCAGTATATGACCTAGGGTGTCCTATATGAAGACCAGCTCCAGAAGGATAAGGAAACTCTACCAAACTATAATATTTTGGCTTTTGGGAAAAATCTTTAGCATGATAAATCCCATTCTTTTCCCAAATAGTCTGCCATTTCTTTTCTATCTTTTTATGGTCATATTCCTTCATATCTTACATAATAACCAAAAAACCGCCCCAATGCAAAAGTAATATAAGCGCAAAGCGGTTTTTGATATCTCTAAACTTTATTTAGTTAGTTTAATATATGGGATAAATATCTTCATCTATGGTTCGTTCAAAACAAGTACGTCCTTCTTGGTGATCCCAAGATTCATTTACTCCACCACCTGGATAAGGATATGATACATTGGCCATATCCTTCTCGTACATCGGTATTACTCCACCATTGCTATACTCCCTCCAACCTTTTTGTATTGGCAAAGAAAATGTTGCACAAAGCTCAAAAGTCATTTTGCTTTTAACTGTATATTCATAAGTCCTCCCTTTTTCAAATTCAGGTTCAACGGGTAAAGAAAACCCAGAAATAGGATTTGCGAGTTCTGCTAAGTTTGCTGGCAACTTTTCTTTTTGTTGCCAATAATTAATTACTTGATATTGGATACTTTGAAGGTCATTTACTCTTCTATCATCTAAGCGTAAGGACCTTTGTGTCATCGGACTGCCGATAATCATAAAACTGTAACTAATGGATGCAATGACAAGAATAATGCCAATGAGGCCAAAGGTTAAACCTATTTTGGATTTAGAATCTTCTTTTTCTCGAAGTAGAAATACATAATAAAAACCAATCAAAATAGCAACGACTAGAACAGTTACAACCTTCAAAATAAATCTATAAGTTATCTCTCCAGAAATAAAATATCTTACTAGAGTTACGAGGTCGATGACAACGATAAGTGAAGACAAGAAAAGAATGATATACATTACCCATTTCTTGAAAATTTCATCTATGTGCCCAAGTTCTTTTCCAAATCTTCTCCAAAAATAAGAAACAATAATGAAAATCGGAAAGAAAATAATAAGTGTAGACAAAGCCATACGAATACTTTCATATTCATAAGTGGAGTATCCGTATTGGTAACTGGAATTTAAGACATCCGGAAAACGTTTATTCAGTGTTTCAAAAACAAGATTAAGAAATGATACTACTGAAGTTATTAATGTTATTAATACACCCAAACACAAGAAGAAAAAACCGACACTAAATTTAGACCTTGTAACATTTGTTTGTGTTTCCATAATAGACCTATTTTACCACAAAAATTTAATTTCTGCTCCAAACGGCCGTGTTGGCAAGCGAAATAAGGCGGTTTTGAGACTTTTCCAGTACGCATAATTCTCCTTGTTTTACGTTTTCGCCAAAGTCTTTCATTGTTTCAGACAATGCATATCCCAAAGAAAGAGAAGAAGAATCAATCGCATATGAAGTCAAAATTACAAAAAGAGGTTTATCGCTCAGAACTTTTTTAACTTGTGAAAGTAGTTTTGGTAGCATTTCTTCTATTTTCCAAATTTCCCCTTTTGGTCCCCTGCCAAATTTGGGCGGATCCATGATAACCGCATCATATTTATTTCCTCTTTTTTCTTCCCGTTCCAAAAATTTTAGAACATCATCTTCTATCACCCGCATCGGCGCGTCGGCTAACTCGGCGTTTAATTTCTGATTTTCTTTCGCCCAATTTAGGGTCTGCTTGGAGGCATCTACGTGTGTCACTTCCGCCCCAGCCCGCAAAGCAAAAAGGCTTGCTACCCCAGTGTAACCAAACAAATTTAGAAATTTGATAGGTCTTTTAGCATTTTTAATTTTTTCTTCTATAAAATCCCAGTGACTTGCCTGTTCGGGGAAAAATCCTAAATGTCGAAATGGCGTCGGGGAGGCTAAAAATTTAATTCCCTTATATTCCATCTCCCATTTTTTGAGCGAAGACTCCCCTCGCTCACTTGCCATCTTCCATCCAGCTTTTGCACCGACTTTGGAACTCCAGAATTTTCCGTCAGCTTTTTCCCATTCCTTATTGGAAATATTTTTGGGCCAAACAGCATCTTCGTAAGGTCGTACAAAAACATACTGCCCGAATTTCTCCAGCTTTTCACCCTCACCGGTATCCAGAAGTTCATAATCTTCCCAATCTTTTGAATAAAAAATGCTAATTTCTTTTTTGGTCATATTAAAAATTCTACCACGTCTCCATCTTGCACAATATATTCCTTGCCTTCCGTTCGTACCCAGCCACGTTCTCGCGCTTTGGCAAAACTTCCGGCCTCAATTAATTGCTCATAAGACACCACCTCAGCCCGAATGAATTTCTGCTGAAAATCCGTATGGATTGAACGACCGGCAAATGGAGCCGTCGCCCCACGGAGAGTCGTCCAGGCGCGTGATTCATCTTCTCCGGTAGTGAAAAAAGTAATTAAATTCAATAAGTCATAACCAGCCTTTATCAGATTATCCAACCCAGAGCCGAAGACTGGGTCAACTTCTATATAAGGACCGGGAAGTTTGGACACAAAATCATTTTTTACATTTTCCGCCGCCTCGGATTTGTTTAATACATAAAGAGTGGGTTTCTTAATCCCCGCTTGTTCTAACTCAAAATTTATAACTTCAATATCAAAAAGCGGGTCAATTTTATTATGTACGTGAATGGTATTCGTATCTTCAAAAACTCTCACCACTTCAATGATGGCGTCTACTTCGCGAATATGAGAAAGAAATTTATTACCGAGACCCGCACCCTCGGAGGCCCCCTTTACCAGTCCGGCGATATCCACAAACTCTACCACCGCGGGGATGGTTTTTTTTGATTTGGAAATAGCGGAAAGCTTGGTCAAGCGTTCATCCGGCACTGGAACAATCCCCACTGACGGGTCAATAGTGCAAAATGGATAATTCTCTGCTGGCACACCCTTTTTCGTCAGCGCGTTAAAAAGCGTAGACTTACCCACGTTTGGCAGACCGACGATTCCTATAGACAAAGACATAGGGAAAATATAGCAAAAAATAGCACAAAAGTCATTCTTGTGCTGTGCTATTTGTTTGCGTTCCTATAAGATTTTCTCTCCTCGAATGATTCTAAGTAAAACAATTATAACTGCAACCACAAGGAGTACGTGGATAAGCCCTCCAATCGTATAAGACGTCACCATTCCGAGAAGCCATAAGATAACCAAAATCGCCACTATTGTTGTAATCATATTTTTATAAAATTAATTATTAAAGAAAACTTGTCACAATCACTTAAACGTTAACTAGTCCCTGTTTCTTGGTCGTTTAATTTAACAGCAGCTTCGGGGGTAGAAACTGTTTTACTCATTAGAAATATTTTAATAATTCCCCAAGCAACGATAAAGTACACGAACATAGCCAGAAGAGTAGTCCATTCAAAAACACTACCTTCCACCTTGGTCATCCGAAAAACACTGATAAAGGGAGCTGCGAATATATTGGTAATACCATAAATCAATTTTGTAAAACCGGCACCACTATTCGCCGCGAGCAACTTCAAAACGAAACGAAACAACAACAGTATCTCTACAAAACCAAGAATATACCAAACGATTTGTGTGCCTCTATAGAGAGGTTTAGTCGTGGGTGAATTGTATGAATCCATATATTTTATTTATTAATTAATAACCAGAGTACATAGTCGAGCACTATCCTCATCTAAAATGACGTTCCAGGGTGAGAATAATTACAGTTAGTTAGAAATTAGTTAAATACTAGGCTAGTTTTTTTAATTCATCCTCGTACTTTTTCATTACTTCCATTGAGGCAGTCATCTGATCCATCCCCGCATCCATCTTGGCTTTGGTCTCTGTTGCAATATTTTTAAAAAGCTCCGGGTTCTTCTCTATCATAGAAATAAACATATCTATCTGCGCTTCCGGCACACCTTGAGTACGAAGCATTTTTTTAAGCAAGAAATTTTTAAACATAAATATATTATATATTAAACTCTTTCGTCAGAAGTAATTTGACCGTTATCCAGATGAATGATCCGCTCTGCAAATTTACTATACTCCACTTCGTGAGTAACCATAATTATAGTCTGCCCTTCGGAATGCAATTTTTTGAAAATATCCATAACAATACGAGAAGATTCGTTGTCCAGGTTTGCCGTCGGCTCATCGGCAAAAAGAATTTTCGGCTCGTGGGCGATGGCACGCGCGATACTTACCCGCTGTTGCTCCCCTCCCGAGAGTTGACTCGGTAAATTGTTTAATCTTTCTCCGAGACCCACCAAGGTCAAATGTTCCGCCGCCTTCGCGTACGCTTTTTTCTCCGGAAGATTCTGCATCAAAAGCGGGATGGCCACATTTTCAAGCGCAGTCATTTCCGGAAGCAAGGCATAATCTTGAAAAACATACCCCAATTGAGAAAGACGGAAAGACGTTCGTTCCGCTGTGCTTAAGGCAAGCACATCTTTTTCATCAATTTTTATATCCCCACTAGTCGGTTCATCAAGGAGACTCATCTGGTAAAGAAGGGTACTTTTTCCGGCACCGGAACGGCCCATAATAGCGACAAATTCCCCACTCTTCGCCAAAAAGTCTATTCCTTTCAGAACTTCTGTGGTCTTTTCTCCGTCTTGGAATGATTTTTTAAGATTTTTTACTTCTATCATATGTTTATTCTAAATATTTTTTACTAATTCCTGCCAAGTATTGAATCAAGTGTGTTCTTGCGAACGACCAGTCTGGCGGGAATGAATCCGGCAATGATTGTCGTAACCATCAGCAACCCTATTCGGAGCATAGTGCCACCAATGGGAGCCACCAATATTCCATCACTGAAAGAAAAGTCTATCGGATGCGCGGTCATCCACGGTTCCAGAAATCCATAAAGCACGATAAGGCCTACGACTGAACCGCAAAGCGCGTAAAAGAAAGACTGTAGGATATATGATATTTCAATAGCAGATTCGTTTATACCTATTCCTTTCAAAATTCCTATGAACTTCCTTCGGGTGATGGCATTAATAAATATAACTATAAAAATAGTGATGGAGGCCACAACAAGTCCGATAGAAGAAAGCATATTCCCGAGCAGAGAAAAAGTGGCAATCATATCTTTAATAAATTTCGGCTGAGCGTCAATATAGGTCTGCACCTTGGCAACTTTGTCCACGCCGTTTCTCTTTAAAATATCTCGTACAACAGCCGGGTCCGTGCCAGGTTTCAATTTGATGGATATTTCATCCACATTATAGTCGTTTCTGTCTATAATACTTCGCAGTTGAGAATCAATCATGAAAACTCCCATGGAAATCTGATCTACTTTTGCTTTTAAAATACCTTTTATGGTCACCTCACGCTCTACTCCGTTTAAAGTCATGCGTACTTTTACGCCTGGTTTTATATTCTCAAGAGCGGTAAAGCCAGGGTAATCAAAGTCCATATATTTTTTATCAAGATAAGCGCCCAACAATATCTTGTCGTAATCTCCCGGAACCAAATATTCTCCTTCTACAATAAATTTTGAAATGTCAGTAACAGTGTTTTCAGCTACAGGATTTATGCCATAAAAAGAAGCTGCCGCGATGTTTGGTTTCTCTTTGTCGTTTGTGCGTGTTTTGTAATTTGCCTCCACAGTTCCTCCTTCCATATATCGTGCTGTCATATTTTCTACCTGTGGCAATGATTTCACGATACTGATGATTTCCGGACTGTTTTCTATGTAAGTTTTATTATTTAAACTGGAAATAATAACATCACTCGTATAGTGAGTACGTACAGCATTGATAGCTCCCTGTAAAAGCCCCACGAGGATACCACTTACTACTACAAGATTTAGAAAAGTAAAAAACATCACGAAGATTATGAGTATCGTAGTCCACAAGCTTGATCTTCTTATTTGTCGCCTGGCTAGAAAAAGGCCCATGCGTATATTTAATGAAGAAAACATAATTTTTTTATTCCACTTCTGGGTTAAGAACAACCTCATCACCATCAGAAAGACCAGAAACAACTTCCACTTGACCCAACGTAGAGGTGATACCCAAAACAACTTCTTTTTCCAACACCTCTTCACCCACTTTTACTTGCACAAACTTTTTCCCTTCTCTGTCAAAGATAACTCCCCCGGGAATCACCACAACATTCGGCTTGCTGAAAGTGATTATTGTAACACTGGCCGTCATACCTGATTTAATACGGTCATCCTTTGCGTCAAACTGAAGCTTTATTTTATAAGTTGAAACCCCGTCCCTTATAGTCTCAGCTGGGTCTATGGAAATAACTTTCGCGTAAAACAACACCTCTTCTCCATAAGCATCCAGAGTAATGCTTGCCTTGTCTCCGAATTTAATTTGAGCGATATTCACCTCCGGCACATAGCTCTCTATCTGGAAAGTATCCGCGCTCATCATAGCAATAAGGGGCACATTAGGAGACGCTATCTCGCCGACTTTGGCATCTATTCTGGTTACTACACCATTAAACGGCGCGCGAATATAATAATCTGACAAATTGTTTTTGGCATCTTGTAAATTATTTTCTTCCCGCTTTACTGTAAGCAACGCATCTCCTATGTCTAAATCGGTGCTTGAAAAAGCGTCCTCGTAATCTTTTATGTTATTTTCCGCAGAGAGTAATTCATCAAGATGCCCATTAATATCATCGGTGTATCCGGCGAGAGTCGTCTTTGAAGTAGCATAGTCGGCTTGCCTATTCGTATCGTCAGCCAAATAATCTACTAAATTTTTCGTACTTTTTATGGCATTAGAAAAAACCTTAGTGGTTTCATAGGTCTCATTTATGATGGAAAGAATAGCTAATTGAGAAGAGTTGCGGTCCAATAATCTGAAATTCTTTCTGCTGTCTTTAAGGGCACTGTCTGCTTTATAGAAAAGCTTTTCCGCTTCGTCCCGATAATTCTCGGCAGTTGTTCCGCTATTTCGCGCTGTGTTATCGGAAAGGTTGTCTTCATTAAGAACGTCTTCAAGGCCGGTGATAATGGTTGATAAATCCAGAAATGAGTCCGCCACTCTTGTAAAGCCATCGTCGTAAGCTTTCTTTAAATCCGCATCCAAATTTTCATTTGAACCTTCAAGCTGAAGTTTCGCCAGAGATAATTTAGCGCTCTCCAAGCTAATTTCTGCATCTCGCACTGCCTGTTGTGCATCTTTCGCATCAAGCGCTGCGATTAAAGTTCCGGCTTTTATCATCTGATTTCCTCCATCCCCCGTGCCAACCGAGACGAAAATGCGCCCGATACGTCCTCCGTTTTTGAAACCCATATCAACTTCTTCGGAGGCCACCACCTTGCCGGAAATGGAAACTTGGTTGGTAAAATCAGAGTGGCTAACTGTGATAGTATCATTCGTTGCTTTTCCGTTTTTGAAAATAATCAATCCAAGAACGATTAAAACCACGACAACAATGCCGGTTAAAAGCTTTTTTCTCTTTATAAAACCTAAAATTTTGTTTACAAAAGTCATAATGGGACAATTATATCATAAAAAAGTCCCATTTACAAACACTATTTGGGGAAAGAATTAGTTTTGGAAATCAACGTTAAAACTATACATACCCATACCGCATACGCCTTCTATGGGAACACCAGCTTCCGGAATTCCAAGGTCAATCTCCGTTTCTCCCGTCTGGGGTAAGAGCTTTTGGAACTTGGCAGCGCGAACCACCAGGGATGATGAACAATCATATGTGCCATCTGTTTTCACGATCAGTTTCGTAGGTATCCCCGCCTTGGCGGTGGAAAGACGCGGAGAATATCCCCCTTTTGCGTCTATGGTAATGTATTGTATACCATCTTTTATTTCAACATTTTGGACTGATTTAGAATTTTCTTTTCCACCCCAAAAAACTATGCCGATAGCGACCACAAGACCCAACGTAAGAATGATTGAAGCTATTTTGTTCATATAGTTATATGTTAAATAATGGACTAATAATTCCCAAACCCGCTAGCCCCGCCAAAAGCGCAAACAATCCTAGCCCCACCACAATCACACCCGCGGATTTAAAGAAAAGCGGCGCGTATTTGGAATGAGCGAAAGATGCCGACCCGAACGATAACAATAAGAGCATTGGAAGAGTACCCAAAGCAAAACTGAACATAATGAGAAATCCGGACACAAACGATCCGCTTGATAACGCCACAACCTGCATTGACTGAGTAAACCCGCACGGCAGGAAAAATGTCCCGAAACCAATAATAATCGGAGTGAAAGTTTTGTGTTCAATTTTCCTGAAAAAATTAAACATTCCGGAAGGCAGAGTAATTTTGTTTTTAGCGAATACTCCGATTAAATTCAAACCAAGAAGCAACATTACCAAAGACGCAATCAACCCTAAAATGGCGGTAAAAGTGAAATTAATTCCGATAACGTTGCCTAGAGCGCCCAAAGCTCCACCCAAAATTGCAAAACTAAAAAGTCGGCCGAAATGGAAAAGCATAAAATTCTTTTTATCACTCACATTATCTTGCGACACTTTTGCCGAAAGCGACAAAACCAATCCCCCGACGACAGCTAGACAGCTGGAAACAGAAGCAATCAATCCGATAATGAAACTCGTGACGGGGGTCGTCTTTCCCCCGATGCCCAAGTTAAGAACCCCGGATTTTTGTAAGATAAAAAACAATACCAAAAATCCAAGTCCAATAGGAATGGCCTTCCAGATAACACCATCATCATTTTTCACCCCATCAATTTTTTCAACCGACAAAACGTAACCGTTTGGTTTTATTTTACTTGTTAAGACAGCTGCAATTTCTTCAGCATTTTGTTCGCTATCTGTTTCTATCTCAACTGTTTCTTTCTTTAGATCAACTAGAACATTTTTTACAAAGTCTTGCTCACCTAAGACATCTTCAATCAAGATTTTACAAGAGGCGCAATGTGTGCCGGAAACATGGAATGTATATTTTTGCATAATTATAATTTTTTACTTTTAATACGAAGAGAATTTCCGACCACTGAAACACTCGACATCGCCATAGCGAACCCTGCAAATACTGGTGAAAGAAGCCAGCCAAATATTGGATAAAATAATCCTGCTGCCAGTGGAATACCGACAATATTATATATGAATGCCCAGAAAAGATTCTGTTTGATTCCACGCATAGTAATTTTAGAAAGTTTAATAGCTTTTACCAATTTTGAAATATCCCCGTGGAGGAGAGTTATTCCGGCCGATTCAATAGCCACATCGGTACCGGTACCCATAGCTATCCCGACATCAGCCTGCGCGAGCGCAGGAGCATCGTTTACTCCGTCGCCTGCCATTGCGACAATCCTTCCCTCTTCTTGTAATTTCTTTATTTTGGACAATTTGTCCGCTGGCAACACATGCGCCACCACATCATCAATCCCGACCAATGAGGCCATATATCTAGCCGCTCTTTCATCGTCTCCAGTTAACATAATCACTTTTATCCCGAGCTTATGCAGGTCCGCAACCGCTTTTTTTGATTCGGCTTTTATTTCATCCGCCACAGTTACAAAACCTAAAACCTTTTCTGCTGTCACCAGAAGAACAGGGGTCTTGCCTTGCATCGTGTATTGTTCCAGTTTTGAACTATCAAAAGAAATTCCCAGGTCTTCTACAAGCTTCACATTTCCGACAAAGTATTCCACTCCGGAGATTGTTCCCTTCAATCCCTTGCCTGAAATACTTTCAAAATTGGAAACATTTTCTATTTTTATATTTTTTTTTAAAGAGTAATTTAGGATCGCCTCCGCAATAGGGTGTTCCGACTTCTTTTCAAGCGATGAGAGTATGGATATAAATTCTTGTTCCCTGAGGTCGGACATCGGGATCCCTTGATGTCCGACCTCTTTCGCTAGAATTTCAATATCAACCAAGGTCGGTCTACCGACCGTGATAGTACCCGTTTTATCCACCACGACAGTATTTACTTTATGCAACTTTTCCAAAGTAGCCGCGTCTTTAATTAATATTCCTTCTTTCGCTCCTTTACCTACCCCTACTATTATCGCAGTCGGAGTAGCTAGCCCAAGCGCGCAAGGACAAGCGATAACGAGAATACCCACAAAGGACACAAGCCCGAAGGAAAGTGCTTGCGAGAATCCTAGATATTGCGTACCTATCAAGAGCCAAGCGCCCAAGGTAACAAAAGAAATAACGAGCACGACGGGTACGAAGACGCCTGATATCTTGTCAGCCAAAGCCTGTATCGGAGCCCGGCTACCCTGCGCCTCTTCTACCATTTTTATAATCTGCGCCAGCAATGTTTCTCCACCGACTTTCGTGGCTTTAAATGTAAATGACCCCGTCTTGTTTAAAGTAGCTGCCACCACACCATCTCCGACCCCTTTACCGACCGGCATCGGTTCTCCGGTCACCATTGATTCATCAACAAATGATTTTCCTTCAGTAATCACTCCGTCCACGGGAATTTTTGCCCCGGGTTTTACAATAATTAAATCATTGTGTTTCACTTCACCTATTGGGATTTCTATTTCCTTGCCGTCGCGAATCACTAAGGCGGTCTTGGCCTGTAAGTTTAAAAGTTTTTCAATAGCATCGCCAGTTTTTAATTTTGAACGCGCTTCCAGATATTTCCCGAGCGCAATAAAAGTGATGACTATAATTGTCACATCATAATATGTCGCCTCCACATTTATAAAAAGTTTTAGGACGTCTTCAAAGGCAGTAACCGCAAAACTATATAGAAATGCCGCCGAAGTTCCTATCCCTATTAAGGTATCCATATTGGCTTTCCCATAACGAAGAAAGCGATAAAAGCCGAGCAAGTAGGGTTTGCCGACTACGAAAAGCACATAAGTGGCGAACAGAGGCATCAAGTGATGAAAAAATTCCTCAACAGTAAAGCTCATAGCCGGAACCACGCTGTATTTTCCTAAAATTTCCCAGCCCATAACGAAGACGCTTATCACAGCCAGCGGAATCGCCGAAATCACTTTTGCCCGCATCTCCGAGACATAGGAAAGCTTTTCTCTAGCACCTTCTATTAAAAGAGAATACCCGAGAGGTTCTATTTTTTGAGATAAATTTTCCGGACTGGTTTTTGTTTCATCAAAACTCACTTTAACAGATTCATTCCCATAATTTGCTTCCGCCACACTGACACCGTCAACTTTTTTAAAAGTTTTTTCTATGATGCTCGCGCAGGAGGCGCAGTGCATACCTTTTATTTTATAAGTTTTAGTATTCACAAAATTATTTTCTTTTTAGTTTATAAACTTTTAAAATTTCGGCAGTCGCCTTGCCAGTTTCTCCCATTTTGATTTGATGAATGGCGTGAGTAGATAGGTGGTTTTCTAAAATTAAATCTTCTACACCCGAAAGTGCTTTTTTCACCGCGCTGGTTTGAGTAATGATATCAATGCAGTATTTTTCTTTTTCCACCATTTCTTCTAAGCCCCTAATCTGACCCTCGATAATCTGAAGACGTCTTAAAGCTTTGTTTTTTATTTCGTATTTCATATCCAAAGCATATACCCCCAGGGGGTATATGTCAAGCAAAAAGTTATCCCCACCCCGACACCAGGTGTCGGGGAAAATTATTCGTCTAAGATTTCAAAATCGTCTGCTGGTGTTGGAGACATCTTCCTGTGACGTCTTATAAAATAAACCCCACCAACCGATGCCCCCATAAAAAGTAAGAAAATAATGAAAGAAAAAGACGATGAAGAATTAGAATCTTTTTTTGATTGCCCTAAAATGGAAGCAGCTGTCAAATCTTTAGCCGCAATAAGAGGCTGTTCTTCTTTTATTACGACAGAAGAACTTTTCTTTACAGTAACTTTTGCTTGAGGTACAGCCGAAGACATATATTCAAACACCACTTCCCTCTCTGGAGTCATCAGTTTTAGAGAACTTTTATCTTCAATAGAAAAATGACTGACCCTAGGCGAAATAATCATCTTTTTATTTGAAGACAGTGTTGTATTTTTAGGCAAAGTAAAAACTTTGTAATCGCTTCCGAGCACCCAATTTGAAAGATTCGCCTCGTGCCCGGTAACGTTTTCTATCTCTATAAAAAAGTCACTTGCCTCCCCCACCCCGGAAATTAGAATTTTCGGTTCAAGCACTTTGATTGTAATTTCAGTGGTCGCGTCGGGAGTGTCGGTAAAAACGTTTGGATAATATTCAAAGGTGACGTTATAATCCCCCGGATAAAAGTAGGTGTGGGTAAATTTGTCTTTTATCACCGCCTTCACTTCTCTGAAATCTCCATCGTCAAAATTCCAATAATACACACCGCGAGTCAATTTCTCTCCTAGGATACCCGTCCCTGACCCTTCCATCGGGAAAGGAACACCGACATAGGCAAGCTTAGTGGAGACTATTTGCACTTTTGATTTTTGAAGTTTCTGAACCGCCTGTTTCTTGGGTTCAGGAATTTCTTCTTTCTCATCATTAGAAATATTTTCTTCTTCGTCAGAATTGTTAGACGAAGGCTGATTTTCTTCTCCTGGGGTTGGGGTTGCTCCAGTCCAAGAACTACCTATCAACTGTAAAGAATTGCCGTTTACAGCAGAACCTTCAGGAACGGAAACTGTGTCAATAGAACTTGAACCAATTTTTAGTACCACTGTGTCGTCTGCAGTAGACTTTATTCCAAGAGGACTTTTGCAAAGCGTAAATACAGAACCCGAAAAATCTTCCGGCACTTTAGCAATAATCGCATAAGAATGCGGTGAAAGTTGTTTTGAGCAAAGAGAAATGCTGTGCCCATTGACCGCCGCTCCCGCGTCTAGAATTTTATATTGAGTAAGATCAACGACATCATTACCATCATTATAAATTTCAACCCATTGTTTCGTGGTGGGAGAGTATTTAATTTCATTAATTATTACCTCCGCTTCCGCCAAACCAAACTTAAACAAAAAAACAACCGCCACTAACGCTAAAATTAGTTTTTTAGACATGTTATTTTTAATATTATTTTATGCTACAATAATATCATGAGCGAAAACAAAAAAGAAGGTGAAAACAAGATAAATTTCTTATCAATTGGTGATATTGTCACGGATGCGTTTATAAAATTAAAACAAGCACAGGTACATGGCGCTCCAGACAGCACGGATTATGAAATATGTGTGCCCTTTGCCGACAAAGTGCCATACGAAGAAGTAATAGTAGTACCAGCGGTGGGTAATGCTGCCAATGCTGCTGTCTCCGCTTCCTTGCTCGGGCTCAAATCCGCATTACTTTCTAATATTGGAGATGATAAAGAAGGAGAAGATTGTTTAAATGCTCTAAAAAAAGCCGGTATAAATACTGATTTGATAAAAATCAATCCTAGCATGAAAACAAATTACCATTATATATTGTGGTATGGGGCGGATAGAACCATTTTAATCAAACATGAGCCTTACTCATATTCCCTGCCAGAGATAAGCAACCCCGACTGGATATATTTCAGTTCTGTAAGCGAGTCCGCCTTCCCTTTTCATTATGCCGTTGCGGATTACCTGGATAATCATCCGGAAACAAAATTGGCTTTCCAGCCCGGAAAAAATGAAATTAAATTAGGAAAAGAAAAATTGCAAAGACTTTATAAACATTCCAAAATATTTTTCTGCAATGTGGAGGAAGCGAAAAAGATATTGGGATTGGATAGTTTAGAAATAAAAGAAATACTTACAAAAATCCACGACCTTGGACCAGAGATTGTGGTGGTAACGGACGGACCGAAAGGCGCTTACGCATACGACGGTAATGAATATTTGTTTATGCCTCCTTATCCGGATTCTAAACCTCCTTACGACCGCACAGGGGCCGGAGACGCTTTCTCTTCTACTGTCGTATCAGCCATTATTTTAGGAAAAACTTTACCCGAAGCCCTCGCTTGGGCCGGTATTAATTCAATGTCCGTAGTCCAAGAAGTCGGCGCCCAAAAAGGCCTCCTCTCCCGAGAAAAAATAGAAGAATATTTATCCAAAGCTCCAGAGAATTATAAAGCAAAACAAATCTAAATTAATTTTTTCTAGTTAAAACTTTTTTTACTGCTTCTTTGATAGCATCTTTACCCATACCATAATGTTCTATAAGTTCGTCCGGGGTGCCTGACTGACCGAATTTATCTTTCACTCCGATAAATTCTATCGGTACTGGATAATTTTGCGCCAACACTTCTGCCACAGCAGAGCCCATTCCTCCAGCAATTTGATGCTCTTCCACTGTCACTATCGCTTTAGTTTCTTTCGCTAGAGCTAGGATGCTTTCTATATCTAGTGGTTTAATAGAAGCCAAATTCATCACTTTTGTTTTTATACCTTCGGCTTCCAGCTCTTTCGCAGCCAGAAGTGCGCGATGCATCAATCCACCAGTCACGATTATTCCCACTTGCGCAAGTCCAACATCTGGCATCCAAAAAATTTCTGCTTTATTTATATCAAAAGGAGTTTCTTCTGTGGTTATTATTGGTGTCTTCTCTCGAACCAAACGCAAGTACGCTGGTCTTTTTGTATCAACCAAAGCAAGTGTTGCCTTTTTTGCTTCTATAGCATCACAAGGAGAAATTACATCCATATTGGGCATTACTCGCATCAAAGCAATATCTTCCAAGGCTTGATGCGTTCCCCCATCTGGACCGACAGAAATTCCGGAATGCGAACCGACAATTACAACTTTCCTGTCGTTGTAAGTAATCGTCGTCCTAATTTGTTCCCAATTACGTCCCGGAGAAAACATAGCATAAGAGGAACAAAAAGGAATTTTCCCCATAGCGCTCATCCCGGACGCCACGGTCACAAGATTTTGCTCCGCGACTCCAATCTGCACAAATCTGTCTGGGAATTTATCCACAAATAAATTCATCTGGGTGCTTTCCGTCAAATCCGCGCAGAGTCCTACTACCTTTTCATCTTTCTCCCCCGCCAACAACAATCCTTGCCCGAAACCTTTTCGGATGGGCACTTGCTCTACCTCTGTACTAAAAATTTTAGGATTTAATTTTAATTTGGGGTTTAACATTTTTGATTCAGCGGAATCACGTCGCGCAAGTCGATTAAGCGCGACGCAATTAAAACCTATTATTTAATAATTCTTTAAGCGCCATTTCCCCTTCTTCTTTACTTGGAGGTTTCCCATGCCATTTATAATCTCTTTCAAACTCTTTCACCCCCTTACCTGGTATGGTGTGCGCGATGATAACCGTCGGCTTTTCATAAATAGCTTGCGCTTCTTCCACCACCTCGTTCAAAGATCTGAAATCGTGCCCAGAAACTTCTATCACATGCCAGTTGAAACTTTTCCATTTTGCATGAAATGGTTCAAGTGGCATCACATCTTCGGT
>MFWB01000006.1:2148-13511 GCA_001787205.1 Candidatus Nomurabacteria bacterium RIFOXYB1_FULL_39_16 | reverse complement strand
GTCTTTTTTGTCCATCTTATCGGCAAGCGCCATTCCCACAGCCTGTGAGAGGCCAGACCCGAGCGGACCCGAGCTATTTTCAAGGGAAGATAAATATTCCCGATGCGGGTGCCCTTGAAGCCTGGTGCCGAATTTTCGTAAAGTTTTCAATTCTTCCACTGGGAAATACCCGGCATGCGCCATCGTCGCATAAAGTACTGGGCAAATGTGCCCGTTGGAAAGGACCACTCTGTCTCTATCTTCCAGGGTTGGATTTTTCGGGTCGTGTTTTAAAATATGAAAATAAAAAAGTGTGAAGATATCCGCCATACCGAGAGGTCCGGCCGTATGCCCACTCCCCGCCTCTACTAGCATCTCAATAATACTCTCCCGAATATCATTCGCTTTGATTTCTAAATCTTTAATTTTTTCTTCAGTTAAATGCATTCCAATAATTATACCAAACTTTGGAAGGTTTGGAGCGCGCCGATAGGATCCCCACTCTTCCAAATGCCTGAGCCTACCGCGAGTCTGTCCGCGCCAGCTTCCAGCAACGCTTCAATATTTTCTAAGGTAATACCTATGTCAACGGAGATGACCACTCCCGATAAATTTTGTTTGAGAAATTTTATGTTTTGCATTGCCTTGTCAGAAAAAGCCTCGCCCTGAAAGCCAAGTTTGTCCGAGCCCATACAATGCAAGAAATCAACCTTCTCCGCTAAACGCAACACTAGATTCAAATCATCATTCGGCTTGAAAGCTAGCCCTATTTCCACATTATCTCTGGTGTACATATCGAGTCCATCCAAAAAATGCTCAAAATCTTTGACGCTTCTCTGCGCTCCTAAATGAAAAATTATTCTCTTCGGCCCCAGCTTCATATAAATATCAAAATTTTCCACCACATTCTCCGCCATCAAATCAAATTCAAAATCAAACTCGTCCCAAAACGGCAGCCCCTCTTCTTCATTCAAAATTTTATTAAAGTCATAATCATTGAACCCACCGGTCGCGAATGGCCAAGTCTGGTTATGCACAAAGTTACCATCGCAGAAATCCAATTGCACGCAATTTACCCTCCCGCGCAGAAAAGTGAGCTTGTTTTTTATCTCACTATAATTTTTTTCTAAAATTGCGGGAACTATTTCAGCCATATTAGTTTATTTTTATTGCGTCAATTTTTGCCAATCGACGAACATGTCTTTCTTCGCCACTATAAGGAGCATTGAGCCAAAAATTAACAATCTCCACCACATCATCTTCAGTAAAATAGCGAGCTCCTAGAGAAAGAACGTTTGCATCGTTGTGCGCCCTTGATCTGAACAGAATACCCGACTCGTCTTCTACCACAGGAGTAACCTTGCCGTAATAAACGATAGCTCTCACATGCGGAAATCTATTGGCTGTAATAGCTTCTCCCTCTCCAGAACCGCCCAGAAGAATACCCCTCACTTTCGTAGAGTCGTGTAAATCTTTAGAAACAGCCCTTGCCACTTTAGAAACAAAATCAGGATAATCATCTTCTTCTTCGTAAGTGTAAGCGCCTTCATCTATCACCTCATGCCCTTGGGCTTTTAAAACAGTAACAATTTTTTCTTTTAATACATACCCTGCATGGTCCGTGCCAATATATATTTTCATATAGTATTATTATACAACATTTTTAAAAATACAGCATAGCTTTTACTCTTTGTTGGTCTTTCTGTGTAAATCTGAAAACAAAGCCACCGTCTTGCCGAAATCTTTCTCTGCTACTATGAAAATAAGCTCCGTAGGGGTGGAAACCAATTCTTCTATATTAATAGACGCGCGAGCCGTAACAGAAAGCAAAGAAAAGAAAACATTTGGAGTTCCAAAAACCTCCGGCCCATAGGACACACCGACAGCTGCAAAATTATGATTGGTAATTTTGGGTTTTGTTTTGAAATGTTTTAATACTTTATTTTCTAAATTAGAAGAACAAATGATATCTATCTCTTTTGTGCCGATTGTGTTAGTAAAGAAATCATCCTGCGACACAGAGATATTTTTATAAAGAGAATCAAGCTTTTTTATAAATTTATCACTATTTTCATAAATTATTTCAGAAAGAGGAAGCTTGGTGGTGATGTTCCTTATCGCTACATCGTGAATTAGAGGCTTTTCTTTTTTGAATTCTTTTCGCAAACGAGAAAGAGACACCACCAAGCTCGTGATAGTTACTTGTTTTTTAGTAAGTGCCTCAACCATAGGACGGATGCGGTGGGCATAGCTACTCATATTCATATAGTTATTGGTAAGGGCAAAATAAGCCTCTAACTCCCGCATCACTATTTCCCGCACAATTGGCTGTATCTTAATCATTCCAATATTCTAACAGATTTTACAAAAAGTCCAAATTATTACATTAATGTTAAAAAAATTCACTTTAAAAAAACAAAAAGATATTATTTATAAGGAAGGAGTACCCAAGATGTGCAATCCAGCAATGGAGGAGAAGTACCCTGAGTGGGTTCTCTTCTTGATCCAAAAGTTCAAGGAGAAGTACGGTGAGCTGACCCGAGTAGAAACCGCAAAGCTAGCTGAAAGAATCCAGCGTCGCGATTTCACCCAAGAACCCAAGTCCTGAACGACCTCCCCCTCAACTGAATCCAAGCCGGTGCACCCCGCGCCGGCTTTTAACTTAAAATTATATGCATAATGTAAAAAATAACTTAAGCGACCTAATTGGAGAAACTCCAATGTTGGAAATAAAAACCATAAGACCTGACTGGAAAATATATTTAAAGTTAGAATATTTCAACCCTGGGGGAAGTTTTAAGGACCGTACAGCGAGAGCATTGATAGAAGCAGCAGAGAATTCTGGAAAATTAAAAAAAGGGATGACTATATATGAATCTTCTTCAGGTAATACTGCTAAAGCTTTGGCTATGCTTTCTGCAGAGAGAGGGTATAAATTTGTAGCAGTTGTTGATAACCACGCTCCGGCAGACAAGCTTAATTCTATTTTGGCTTACGGTGCTAAGCTTCATTTTTGTGCTGAAAAAGAAGGTGACGTTGGTGGTCACTTAGTAGATGTCCGTCGCAATACAGCAAAAAAATTAGCGCAAGATTATAACGGCATCAATCTAGATCAATACGACAATCCTGAAAATCCTCTCGGCTTTTATAAAACTTTAGGCAAAGAAATTTTTAACCAAGTACCCGACATTGATTACTTGGTGGGAACCATTGGCACCGGCAGTTCCTTATCTGGCACAGGCAAATATCTGAAAGAAAATAGCAAAGTAAAAATAATCGCTCTAGAACCAGAGGGTTCTAGTCATTTTTCTCCTCACGGTCATGGATATTTTATATCTGGTCCCGGATACCCTGCTGGAGCTATCTTGCCTAAAAATATTGACTCTTCAATTTTTGACTTACACGATTATGTGTCCGATACTGAAGCTTTTAATACAATGCGATTTTTTGCCCACAAAAAGGGATTATTGGTTGGAGACTCGAGTGGTATGGTGCTCTACTATGCTATGAAATTTATTCAAAATAATCCACAAGATTCTAAAATAAAAACAATGGTTCTCCTAATAGGAGACAGTGGAGAAAGCTATTTAACTCACGCTTTTTCAGACACTTGGATGATAGAAAACGAACTTTTAGACGATGCCGTCACAGAGAAGCTATCTTCCTTTTATATTTAATAATAAAAAATTAATTATTTTTTATTGTACTTCCTGTTTTAATAACATGATGTATCAAAGTATGCCCCATATTGCAAGAAATATAAATTATCAATGCTTAATTGTAAAAGTATTCATAATTTTCTCAAAGAAGACTTCTTCATAAAAACCATACTCTTTGGGTGTGGAGATTGGTGTAATGGTAACTCCAAAATCTTCGGTAAAAAAGGCCAGCATTTTTGGATTATGTTGAACCTGAATGATGTCATAAAGAACACCCATCGCATTTTTTTTCTGAGTAATGTATCCCTTTTTTAATCTTAATGCTTTCAAACTCCATTCAGGCACAACTGTAATCTTAATTTGAGGTATGATTTCAAAATCAATACCTAATGGATAATTGAGAAAAATAGTGTATTCATTCTTACTTATTTGACTTACTTCTTTAACCCCCCAGTTTTCAAACTCAGGATACTGGAAACTAATTTTTATATCTTCCCAAATAAAATCTTTTATATTTTGTGAATATTCCATTGAAGTGTTTGGCTTATTGACTTGCAATAAGTTCCATCCTAGAACAACCAGAGAGATAATCGCGAGAATAATACCAATACTTTTCATAATTACTTAATTGTATTCCCTGTTTTAATAACGTGATCTACGAGAGTATATGTATACCCCATTTCGTTGTCATACCAACCCATTACTTTTACAAGATTTCCTCCAACGACACGAGTCATTTTTAAGTCTGCAATAGAACCATATTTGCTTCCGAGAATATCACTTGATACGAGCTCTTCTTCTGTAACAGTAAAAATATTATCCCATCTTTTATCTTCTGATGCTTTTTTTAGAATTTCGTTCACCTCTTCTTTCGTAGTATCTTTTTTAGAAATAAAAGTAATATCTACGATTGATCCAGCTGGTACAGGCACCCTCATTGCCACACCATCAAAAAGTCCTTCCAATTTTGTAAATGCTTTTGTCACTGCTATCGCTGCTCCTGTGGAGCTAGGTACGATGTTCTGTGCAGCAGCACGACCCTCTCGGAAATCTTTTTTATTTGGACCATCAACGATGGATTGAGATGCGGTATATCCATGTACAGTATTTAAGATCGCTTTTTCTATACCCAAGGCTTCATCTAAAATGGCAATGAGTGGTGAAGCTGCATTTGTGGTACAAGATGCATTGGAAGTAATATCACAAGTACCGAATTTTTCTTCATTCACACCGAGTAAAATAGTCTCACCGTGAACTTTTTGTCCTGAGCTTGCCGAAGGATCTTTTGCTGGAGCAGAAATGACGACTTTTTTAGCACCGGCATCTAAATGTACTTTTGATTTTTCATACGTCGTAAAAAGGCCAGTAGATTCTACTACCACATCCACATCTAAATCTTTCCAAGGAAGAAGTGCGGGGTCTCTCTGTGCTAGAACTTTTATTTTTTTACCGTCAATTACAAGATTATCTCCCTCCACTTTTACGTCATGTTTCCATTCTCTGTATACGGTATCGTATTTAAGCAAATAAGCCATATTGGCAACATCACCCAAATCGTTCACCGCCACAAGCTCAATTTCGGGACGGTCCCAAGCAATTTTTAAAAAAGCCCTACCAATCCTACCAAAACCATTAATACCAACTTTAATTGTTTTCATGTTATTATTCTAACATGGAAAATAAATTCGTACACCTCCATACACACTCGCATTATTCCCTTCTAGACGGGCTTTCCAAGCTTGAAGATTTAGTGGCCCTAGCCAAAAAGTTCAAAATGCCCGCTATCGCCATCACAGACCACGGCAATATGTATGGAGCTATTGAATTCTATAAATTAGCTAAAAAAGCCGGCATTAAGCCTATCATAGGAGTGGAAGCATATATGACAGCCGGTTCAAGGCTAGACAGGACAGCAGAAAAGGGTGGCACAAAAAGATATTACCACCTGACACTACTCGCAAAAAATTTAGAAGGATATAAAAACTTAATCAAGCTCGTCAGTATCGCAAACTTGGAAGGATATTATTACAAACCAAGAATGGATAAAGAAATATTGAGAAAATATTCTGCTGGGGTCATCGCCCTTTCAGGATGTCTCGGTGGAGAATTGTCACAAAGTATAGTCCGTGACGATATCACAAAAGCAGAAGAATTAATAAAAGAACATCAAGAAATATTTGGGAAGGAAAATTATTTTATTGAAATACAATCTCATCCTTCAGTTGAAAATGATAAAAAGGTTCGTGATGCTCTCGTTGGTCTCGGTAAAAAATTTGATATACCCGTAATCGCCACTCAAGATTCTCATTATCCTTGCACAGAAGACCATGAAGCACACCACACATTACTTCAGATAAATACACAGGGAGATAACAGAGAAAACAGTAAGTTTGAATTTTCAAATGATGATTTTTCATTTATGAGTACGGAAAAAGCACTGGAAATTTTCAAAGACACTCCAGAAGCTGTGACAAATACTGTGAAAGTCGCCGATATGTGCAATCTAGAATTAGAACTCGGAAAATGGGTCTTCCCTGATTTTCAAATTGAACCTGGTAAAACTTATGATGAGAAATTACGCGAACTCGCTTATGCAGGATTTGAACGTTTGGAATTAAAAGAAACTCCAGAAATAAAAGAGCGTGTAGAGTATGAGCTTAAGGTTATTAAAGATAAAGGATACTCTCCATATTTCTTGGTAGTGGGTGACCTTTTAAAATATGCAAAAGAAAATGGAATTTTGACGACCATCCGAGGTTCGGTCGCTGGATCAATGGTCACTTATCTCTTGGGCATCACTAATGTGGACCCGATTGCCTATAAGCTCCCCTTCGAAAGATTCCTTAACCCATTTCGCCCTTCACCACCAGATATAGATATGGACTACGCCGACAACCGTCGAGACGAAATGATTGAATATGCCAAGAGAAAATACGGCGAAGACAAAGTGGCGCAAATAGGAACCTTTGGTACAATGATGGCTCGTGGCGCGGTCAGAGATGTGGCAAGGTCACTTGGCTATGAATATTCTATCGGCGATAGACTTTCAAAAATGATCCCGATGGGTTCTCAAGGAATGCCAATGACCATAGACCATGCAATGGATATCGTACCAGAATTAAAAGAAGCGTATAAAAAAGAAAAAGATACAAAAAAAATATTAGATCTAGCACAAAAACTGGAAGGATGTGTCAGGCACATTTCGGTGCACGCAGCTGGTGTAGTTATCGCCCCCAAACCTCTTTCAGAATATACCCCGACCCAGTTTGACCCTAAAGGTGGAAAAATAATCACGCAATATGATATGTACAGTATTGAAGAAGCTGGGCTTTTAAAATTTGATTTCTTGGGAATCAGAAACTTGGCGATTTTAGCAGATGCAATGAGCTTGGTTAAAAGATTTTATGATGTAAACATAGACATAGAACGCATACCCCTTGATGATAAAAAAACATTTGAACTTTTAGCAAAAGGTCAGACAGAAGGACTGTTTCAATTAAATGGTTCCGGAATGACGAGATATTTGAAAGAACTTAAACCCACTTCTATTCATGACATAAATGCCATGGTCGCCCTATACCGCCCTGGACCCATGGAATCAATTCCAGAATATATAAAAAGGAAACACAACCCAAGCTTGGTGAAATATCTAGACCCACGAATGAAGAAATTCTTGAGTGAATCATATGGACTGATAGTCTATCAAGATGATTTGCTTTTTTCTGCAATAGAACTCGCAGGATACAACTGGGAAGAAGCGGATAAATTCCGAAAAGCTGTCGGTAAAAAAATTCCAGCAGAAATGGCAGCACAAAGAGAAAAACTAACAAAAGGAATTATAGATAATGGACAGACTCCGGAATTCGCCGAGAAACTCTGGAGACTTTTTGAACCATTTCAAGCTTATGGTTTCAATAAAGCACATGCAGCTTCATACGGTAAAGTAGCTTATCAGACGGCTTATATGAAAGCTCACTACCCGGTAGAATATATGGCAGCTATTCTAACGGCTGAATCTGGCGACGTAGAAAAAATTGCAGAGATTATCGAAGAATGTAAGCACATGAAAATACCCGTCCTCCCTCCACACATAAACGAAAGCTTTGGTGGTTTTACTTGCCTATCTTCTAAAACAGGACTCAATGTAGATAAAGAAAATAAAAGTGAAAAAATTAGGTTTGGATTTTATACTATCAAAAACCTAGGGACAGACATCTCAGATAGTATTATCGCCGAGAGAAAAGCAAACGGTAAATTTAAATCACTTTCTGATTTTCTAGATAGAATCAGACACAAAAACTTAAATAAGAAATCAATAGATGCCTTAATCAAATCGGGATGTATGGATGAATGGGGTGATCGTGGAATACTTTTGGCCAATCAAGAAGCCATGATTGAATACAATCATGAAAATTCTAAACAAAACGAAAATCAAGTTTCTTTATTTGGTGGGGCAAGTACAGTAAAGGCACCTGAATTCAAATTACAGAGCGCAAAGGAGGCCACTCAAGCAGAAAAATTACTTTGGGAAAAAGAATTACTGGGACTTTACATTTCAGGACATCCACTAGACCGCCTACGTGATAAATTAGAAAAAAGAGAAATAAACATTAAAAAAATAAAAGAAGACCTCGGTAATGGAATACCAGTGACAATAGCCGGGATAATAGAGACAGTCAGACAAGTGGTAACAAAAAATAACGAACGTATGGCTTTTATTAAAATTTCAGATTTGACAGATTCGATAGAAGCTGTAGTATTCCCTTCTCTTTTCAAAACTTGCATAGATGTGATAGTCCCCGAAAAATGCATCGCCCTTTCCGGTAAAATCTCAAACAAAAATGGTGAAAAAAGCATCATAATTGAAGCTGTAAAAGAAATTTAACAAGGGGAACCCTTGATAAATTTTTATTATCTTGGTAATATTAAAAAATGGAAAGAAAAACAAAATTCGTAGTTGGGGAATTTTACCATATTTATAATCGCGG
Organism: Candidatus Nomurabacteria bacterium RIFOXYB1_FULL_39_16; assembly: GCA_001787205.1. Lineage (GTDB taxonomy): Bacteria > Patescibacteriota > Minisyncoccia > Phycocordibacterales > UBA9973 > UBA9973. The sequence continues at coordinate 4,885 of MFWB01000006.1, read as the reverse complement.
AGTAGAGAAAAGAATTATTTTTCAAAATATTACTGATTACAAACGATTTTTAGCTTTGCTTTATATTGCAAATGGTAGTGAGCAAGTACATATAAATAATAATGTCTGGTATAAAGGTGATATAGATAATGTATTTAAAAATGACCGCGGGGAGCCGTTGGTTGCCATAGGCGCGTATTGCTTAATGCCAAATCATTTTCATTTACTTCTAACTCCCCTAGTGGAAGGAGGTATCTCAAAATTTATGCTTAAACTCCAAACAGGTTATTCAATGTATTTTAATAAAAAGAACGATCGTGTAGGAGCTTTATTCCAAGGAGTATTTAAATCGCAACACATAGATGATGATGTATATTTAAGATATATTTACGCATACATACACCTAAACCCAGCAAAATTAAAAAATTCTAAATGGAAAATACAACCAAAAAGTTTTTTGAATCAATTGAAAAAATTTATTGCTGAGTATTTATACTCCAGTCTGCAAGAATACTTATCAGGTAATTATAAAATAATAGACCATAAACCATTTCCGGTAGACAGAGAACAAATTGTGGACTACAACTCAACGGTTAATGATTTTGGTGAATTTAGCGAGGTGAACCCTTGATAAATTCTATTTATTCTCTTTTTCTTAAAAAAATCCAGTTAGGCTCACGAATAATGGAAGGGGGCGCACAAACCCCTCTCCACTCTTGATCTCCGTCATTATACTCCAAATATGGAATCCATTGCCTTACCGGCTGTTCTGGCATTGGAGTTGTTTTAAGTATCTCCCCAGCATCTTTCTCCGCTTCCAAGCGAGACTTACGTCTAGGACCCAACCATATTTGTCCACCTTTCTCCTTAGAAATCCTTAAATTAATAATATTTTCTTGGGAATTAATAATATTTGGGTTTTCGTACTTCATATTTTATTTAAATTAATTAGTAATAAAAAACTAATTATATAAGCTCATTGCTTTTTCTTTGCTTTCCGTAAAAATAGTTTCTACCGCTTCGGCGACTTTTTTGGATAATTTTTTAAGTTCAATTAGTTCACTTTCTTTATATTTTCCCAACAAGAATTTAAGCATTGCTTGCTCCCCGCTTGGCTTTCGTAATTTTCCCGTAGGTGTTGAGGGAGATATGCCAATTCTTATTCGTACAAATTCTTTTGATTTTAATTTTTTAATTACAGACTCTAGACCATTATGCCCACCCGAACTCCTATCAAAAGAAATTTTCATTTTTCCCAGAGGCAAATCAATGTCGTCATAAATAACCACCAACTGAGTTAAGTCTTTTTTGGATTTTATGAGTGGTGCTACTGCTTTACCAGAATTATTCATAAACGTATCTGGAGTAATAAATTTAATTTTTTTTCCCTCTAGTTTTTCTTCTATCATGCCGACTAAAATACGCCCAGTATTATGCCTGGTATTTTCATATTCTTCTCCCGGGTTTCCTAAACCAACTACTAATTTCATAATTTGTAGTATATCATACCCCCTCCGCCTTTGGCACCTCCCCCTATATAGGGGGAGGACGGGTAGGGGTATAATAATTACAAAACAACTCTTGCTACTCTGTCAAGAATATTTTGTGTTATATTATACGAATGGAACAAATAAAATCTAAGTGGCAATCCTTTTGGGAGCTTGTGCGTTTTGCGCTTATAGCTCTTATTATAGTTATCCCCATCCGAGTGTTTATCGCTGAGCCGTTCATTGTGTCTGGTTCTTCTATGGTACCAACCTTTGAAAATGGAGATTATCTAATAATAGACAAAGTATCCTACGAACTCGGCAGCCCAAAGAGAGACGACGTAGTGGTCTTCAGATACCCCGGAGATACTTCAAAATTCTTCATTAAAAGAATTATCGGCCTTCCGAATGAGACCGTTGATATAAAGGGCAACGAGGTCACCATCACAAATGGAGACTATAAGGAAGGTTTCAAGTTGGAACAGCCTTTTGTGAAAAATATCTCAAACAATGATACCCATTTTGAATTAAAAAACGACGAGTACTTTGTGATGGGAGACAACAGAAGCGCCAGCTCCGATTCCAGGTATTGGGGTGCGGTAAAAAAAGATCTTCTGACGGGAAAAGCGCTTTTGCGTTTACTCCCCGTAAACAAGGTGGACTTCTGGCCGGGAAGTTATATCCAAGAAAATAAATAATATGAAAAAAACAACACACACAGGTAAAAACAAGTCTGCCGACGTCGCTTCACCCAAGGGAATGAGAGATCTGATGAATGAGGAATATTATGCCTTTCAAGGTTTCTTTGAAAAGGCGCAAGAAGTAGCCGTGTACTACGGTTTTAAGCCTATTGATACTCCTATTTTAGAACATGAAGAGGTATTTACCGGAACCATCGGTGAAGGCACAGACATTGTAGATAAAGAAATGTATACCCTGAAAACAAAGGGCGGAGACCACTTGGCTCTCCGACCAGAACACACCGCCGCTTTAATGCGAGCTTATATTGAACACGGAATGCAAACTATGCCTCAGCCGGTAATGTTTTATCAATACGGCCCAGTCTTTAGACACGACAAGCCTCAACGCGGACGTTACCGCCAATTTTGGCAATTTGACCTGGATTGTCTGGGTAATGACAAAAGCATTATGGACGCATTGGTGATTAAAGCCGGTATGAGTATTTTAGAAGAAGCAGGAGCAACAAACCTAACGGTTGATATCAATTCAATCGGTGATAAGGAATGTAGAAACGGCTATATAAAAGAATT
>MFWB01000006.1:0-2089 GCA_001787205.1 Candidatus Nomurabacteria bacterium RIFOXYB1_FULL_39_16 | reverse complement strand
AAACCAATCCCCTACGCATCTTGGATTCCAAAGAAGAAAAAATGAAGGAATTAAATGAGGGCGCCCCGGATTCAGTATCTTTCCTTTGCGTCTCCTGTAAAAAACACTTCAAAGAAGTTTTAGAATATTTGGAAGAAATGGGCATCAATTACAATATCAATAAAAATTTAGTGCGGGGACTTTCTTATTATACACGCACCGTTTTTGAAGTGATAGAAGAAAACGGCGCAGAGGATGGTTCTCCACTGGCGCTCGGAGGCGGCGGACGATATGATTACCTGGCTAAACAAGTTGGCGGTAAAAAGGATGTTTCGGCTGTCGGTTTTTCAATGGGGGTGGACAGAATAGTGGAAGCAAAATGGTATAAGAAACTTTGCCCTCGCATCTTAAAGAAACCAAAAATATATTTCATCCAGCTGGGCCCCGAAGCTAAATTAAAAAGCTTGAACATAATAGAAATACTACGCAAGGCGCACGTGCCTATAGCTCAATCACTGTCCAAGGACAGCTTGGGCTCACAGCTCGGCATAGCCGAAAAGTTGTCTATCCCCTATGCCATAATATTCGGAGTGAAAGAAGCGATTGATGATTCTGTCATCGTGCGAGATATGTCAAACAGATCTCAAGACACGGTAAAATTGAGTAAGCTTTTAGAGTATTTAAAAGAACTAAAATAAAAACCACAATGAAGAAAATTCTTCAACAAAAAGAAAAGGTGCTACGGGAGATAGCTCGCGAAATACCCGTCGCTGATATAAAAACTAAGAAAATTCAGAATATCTTAAAAGAAATGTCTCAAGCACTCCTAAATCAGGATGATGGTGTCGCGTTGGCTGCTCCGCAAATAGGATACTCTCTTCGAATTTTTGTCGTATCTGGAAAAATATTTTCTGACTATTTTGTAAAAAGCCAGGAAGAAGGATTGCTTAATGAGAATAATGTAATAAAATCAACAGAAAAAAAAGAAAAAATAAAAGATTTGGTTTTTATCAATCCCAAAATATCCAAACTTTCCCGCGATAAAGAATGGGTCCCGGAGGGTTGTTTATCTGTCAGGTGGCTCTATGGCAACACCTTCAGATCAAAAAAGGCCACTGTCACCGCTTATGATGAAAACGGCAAGAAGTTTGTGCGGGGTGCATCTGGACTCCTTGCGCAAATTTTCCAACATGAAACCGATCATCTGGTTGGAACCCTTTTTATTGACCACGCTAAAGATATAAAAGAGGAACTGCCAACAAAATAGCTTATGGGTCCTAGCTTATAGAAAATAGCTTTATGAAAAAAATAAATTTTATCTTTTGGGGGACGCCGGAGGTGGCATCGGAAACTCTTGATATTTTAAAGAAAAATGGCTACGTGCCATCCCTTATTGTCACTGCGTCAGATAAACCCCAGGGACGGAAAATGCTTATTGCTCCCCCGCCTGTAAAAGTCTGGGCGAAAAAAAATAATATTCCGTGCATACAACCCGAGAAACTCACCCCCTCCGCTTTCAGCACCTCCCCCTTAATAAGGGGGAGGCTAGATGGGGGTATTGAGCTATCTATTGTTGTTGCTTATGGGAAAATAATTCCTGAAGAAATTTTAAATATCCCGAAACTTGGCTCAATAAATATTCACTACTCGCTACTTCCTAAATATCGTGGAGCTTCCCCGGTAGAATCCGCCATCTTAAACGGAGAAGTGGAAACCGGCGTAACGATTCAAAAAATGGAATACAAGATGGATTCCGGCCCTATCCTTGCGATGGAGCGGGTAAGTATCTTCCCCGATGAAAAAGCGTCGGACCTGCGGGGACGTCTAATAAAAATAGGTGGAAATCTTTTGGTAAAAATTTTACCAGATTTAATTGAAGGTAAAATTAAAGAAATTCCACAAAATGAAACCGAAGCGACTTTTTGTAAAAAAATTAAAAAAGAAGACGGTTTGGTAGATTTGGGAGCCGAGCTCCCAAATGTTTTATATAATAAATTTCGAGCTTATGCCACTTGGCCCAGAACTTTTTTCTTTCAGAATAATAAAAGAATTATTATCACTGACGCAACACTGGAAAATAATCAGTTTGTAATTAAAAAAGTATTACCCG
>MFWB01000005.1 GCA_001787205.1 Candidatus Nomurabacteria bacterium RIFOXYB1_FULL_39_16 | reverse complement strand
AGTTCTTATATCAGGATCAATTATGGATCCAATACATCTATTTGTCTCTTTTGTTGCAGCTGTTATTCTATTTATTTCCGGGATACTCTATTTTCGCCGTACTGAGCGATTTTTTGCGGATATATTATGACACCTATAATAGAAGTAAAAGGTCTATCGAAGAAATATAAGATTGGTGAAGCCCAGCCTTATCTTACACTTCGAGACACGCTGGCTGGATTATTTACACATCCTTTTCAGAAAATTAAAGAAGGTCTTCAGAAAGACGAATTTTGGGCACTGAAGGATATCAATTTTACTGTCGAACCAGGGGAAGTAGTGGGTATCATTGGGCGAAATGGTGCCGGCAAAAGTACACTTCTAAAAATTCTCTCACGCATCACGCCCCCTACAAGTGGTGAGGTAATTCTTCGAGGAAGGGTAGGTAGTCTCCTAGAGGTGGGTACCGGTTTCCAACAAGAACTCACGGGAAGAGAAAATATATTTTTAAACGGAGCGATATTGGGGATGTCTCAAAGTGAAATCAAAAAAAAATTCAATGAGATAGTGGATTTTGCAGAAATAGAAAAATTTATCAATACTCCAGTCAAGCATTATAGTTCTGGTATGTATATGCGGTTGGCTTTTTCCATTGCTGCTCACCTTGATCCAGATATTCTGATCGTAGATGAAGTTTTGGCAGTGGGCGACATAGAATTTCAGGAAAAATGTATCGGGAAAATGGATCAAATAGCCAAAAAAGAAGGCAAGACAGTACTTTTTGTTAGCCACAATTTGGATGCGATTCGCAAGCTCTGCCATCGATGTATTTTTGTTAATCAAGGGGAACTAGTATTCGACGGTCAGGTCTCCGAAGCTCTCGACAAATATCACAATTTACACGAAAGTATTGACCTGGAGAGCGAAGGCGGAATTTCCAAACTGGGCCGCAGAGGATCCGGAACTATCAAATTTACGAGTATTAGTATCCTCAATTCACAAGGGAAAAAGTCAAACTTTTTTAATTTAAATGATAAAATTAGGTTCAAAATAAAATACTCGATTCTTAACACGGTCCAGGGATTAAATCTGATTATTTATTTCTACTCTACTAAAGCAGAAAAAGTAGTCTTATCCGAAATTCGACAAGAAATTAATCCTGACAAAATTAAAAAAGGTTCTAAAGGTGAATTTATCATTGATGTTAGTTTAACAAATATTTTGCCGGGTGAATACAACCTACAATTTTGGCTGGGAGACAGGGCCGCCCTCAAACAAAACCATCCCATCCATTATGATTATATCGACAAATTATACCGTCCGATCATGATTCATGATCCCGAAAACACGGATTTAGGTTCTGGCATTATCCTTTTCCCTGCCAAGATTATTAAGAATAACAAGGACAAATAAACATGGAGTTACATAATAAAATCATTCTTATCACCGGTGGTACCGGATATTTGGGGCAAGCCCTCACCAATGAAATCTTAAAACATAATCCTAAGAGTATCAGGATTTTTAGTAGGGACGAGATGAAACATCATAGATTCAGAGAAAAATTTTCATATAACGATAAGATTCGTAATCTGATTGGGGACGTTCGAGACTACGAAAGACTGTTGAAAGCTACAAGAGATGTCGACATAGTAATCCACGCTGCTGCTTTAAAACGGCTTGATATTTTAGAATACAACGTAGAAGAGTCTATAAAGACTAACATCCTCGGGACCATTAATCTGGTAAACGCGTGCTTAAAAAACGGTGTCAAGAAAGCGGTAATGATTTCAACGGACAAAGCGTGCTCTCCGATCAATACCTATGGAGCGTGTAAGTTTGTCAGTGAAAGAATTTTTTGTGAAAGTAACTATAGCAAAGGGAATTTGAAAACAATTTTCACAACTGTAAGGTATGGAAATGTACTTGAAAGTACAGGTTCAGTTATTCCTTATTTCAGCGAGAAGATCATAAACGGTTATGATGTCCCTCTGACCGACCCCAGAATGACAAGATTTATTATTTCTCCGCAGGAAGCGGTCAATTTGGTAATTGGTGCAATTAAATACGCTGTAGGAGGTGAGATATTTGTACCAAAATTATCGTCTTTCAAGATTACGGACTTAATCGAAATCTTGAAAGAAAAATATAATCAGAAAAATCACGTGAAAGTAATCGGCTTGAGACCTGGTGAAAAGATTCATGAATTAATGATTAATTCTTCGGAAGTTTCCAGAACATATTCGTATAAGAACTACTACGTGATTTGTTCTTCAATCGAGGAATATAATGAAGTTAATCACCCAATCTATATCAACGAGAAGCATTTGTTGAACGAAGAAGAAATGCACGAGTATAGCTCCAAAGATGCTTTAATTTCAAAAAGCGAGGTTAAAGTATTATTTAAGAGACTCGGATTAATAACATGATTACCTATGGTAGACAAACAATTGAAAAAGAGGACGTGGATTCGGTAATCGATGCACTGAAATCCGACTATCTTACCACCGGACCAAAAATTGGAGAGTTTGAATCAAAACTGGCAGAATATGTTGGAGCAAAATATGCGGTCGCCGTCAGTAATGGTACCGCGGCCTTACATTTGGCTATGTTGGCCTTAGGTCTCAAACAAGGTGATATCGGTATAACCACTCCGCTCACCTTTGCAGCTTCAGCTAATTGTTTGCGTTATGTAGGTGCCAAAGTTCAATTCATTGATATTGAACCGGAAACAGGCTTGATTAAGACGGAAGAAATCGAAAAGCATATTACTCCCCAGACAAAAGTATTAATTCCTGTCCATTATGCTGGTCAATCCTGCGATATGGAACAAATTTTTGAGATCGCAAAAAAACATGATGTATCGGTCGTAGAAGACGCCGCCCATGCCATTGGTTCAAAATATAAAGGAAAGAAAGTCGGCTCATGTAGTTTTTCTGACATGACTACTTTCTCATTCCATCCTGTCAAGACAATTACTACTGCCGAGGGAGGTGCCATCACCACTAACAGTCGGGAACTATATGAAAAACTCTTATTACTCCGTACTCATGGGATCGTGCAGCGTCCGGATAAGGCACCTTGGTTTTATGAGATGCAGGAATTAGGGTTTAACTACCGGATGCCAGATGTTCTAGCGGCACTTGGTCTAACCCAGTTGGACAGAATTGATAAATTTATCGATAAAAGAAAAAAAATCATAAGTCTATATCGTCAAAAATTATCTAGTTTATCTAATCTGAAATTAATTAGCGAGTTCGACTACAACGACTCCGCTTTCCATTTATGCCCATTACTTATTGATTTTGAATCGGTCAAAATCAATAAGAAGGATCTGTTTCAAAAATTAAAGAGGAAAGATATTAGTCTACAAGTTCACTATATCCCTGTTCATTTACACCCATACTACCGGAAATTGGGATTTAAAGAAGGTGACTATCCTAATGCGGAAAAATTTTATTCCCAAGAAATATCCCTACCTATCTATCCATCATTAACTCTACACGATATTAATTTCGTCATCAAAACTATTAAAGAATTGGTAATATGACTGGCCGCCGCTATAAACTAGGTCTAAAACTTTGGTCCACAAACCTTACTTCGATCCCTACCGCAAAAAAACTTATCGACGAAGGTAAGTACGATTACGTCGAACTTTTTACCGTACCTGGAACATACGACAACACGTACAAAACTTGGCAATTGTGCAACATCCCTTTTGTAGTTCACGCTGCCCACTTCGCTGTTGGAATGGACTTGAGCGACCATACCAACTACATCAACAATAATCGGTTACTCGATGAGGCGCGGAATTTCGCCGATCGGCTGAAAGCAGAACATTTAATTTTCCATCCAGGTGTTAAAGGAAATCTACTTGAAACGGCAGAACAACTAAGCAAACTGCGTGATCCGCGAGCTTTGATTGAAAACGTGCCGTTCGTCGGTATAGATGACAAACTTAAGTTACTTGGAAGCACTCCAATGGAGATAGGCCGACTGCTTGAAGATGTCCCAGATCTAGGTTTCTGTCTTGATCTGGCTCATGCGGTCTGTGCCTCAAATTCTCATGGCCTTCAAGTTATGGAAATTATAGATAAATTTCTGCTATTTAAGCCGAAAATAATTCATTTATCTGACTCAGATTTGAAATCCACAAAAGACCAACACCTATTGATTGGTCAGGGTAATTTACCAATAAAGGAATTTTTGAGTAAACTTCCCGCCAAGCAAAAAATTAGTGTCGAGTCGTCAAAAGAATTAAGCAATTTATATGTCCTAGCTAGCCAAGAGGAAGCCACACTCAATGCAACATAAAATTACCATAAGACCTGCCGTTTGGAAAGATATTTGGGAAATATATCGGCTATCAAACAGCCCAGAAGTTCGTGCAGTATCAATTCAAAATCATAATATAATCAAAGATGAACACGAATCCTGGTATCGTAACAAATTGAATGAACGGGACAGCCATATTTTTGTTATTTCTAACTTGGACGACAAGTTTATCGGAACCATCAGACTGGATAAATCCGGCTCCAACAAATTTACACTCTCAATTATCCTCGATCAAAGCTTCAGAGGGTTTGGTATTGGACCTATGGCGATTTCCCAAGTTGTCGGTATAATGAGCCAAAAATATCCAAATTATCAAATAGCCGCGTTCGCAAAAGAAGGTAATTTAGCTTCGATTAAAACATTGCGAAAATCAGGGTTCAAATTAGACGGTAAACAGTCTTTTGGCGGGAAAACTTTTATTCAGTATCTTTTAAAAGTACATTCGCCCGCTAAATAAACGGAGGTATTTTATGGTAAAGAAACTTAATATTGGTCGGGAGTATAAACCTTTCATTATCGCGGAAATGTCCGGCAACCATAATCAGTCGCTCGAAAAAGCACTAGAAATAGTTGATGAGGCGGCGGATGCCGGTGCTGACGCACTCAAAATCCAGACTTATACCGCCGATACAATTACCCTAAATATTGATTCTGGTGATTTTGTCATAAATGATCCAAAAAGCCTTTGGAACGGAGAAAAACTTTACGCCCTTTACCAAAAAGCCCACACACCTTGGGAATGGCATCAAGCAATCTTTAAAAGGTGTAAAGAGCGAGGAATTTATGCTTTCAGTACCCCGTTTGACGAAACAGCAGTTGATTTCTTGGAAAGCTTAGATGCCCCTTTTTATAAAATAGCTTCATTTGAAACCAGTCATTTACCGCTTTTAAAAAAAATCGCGCGCATTGGTAAGCCAATAATAATGTCCAACGGCCTAGCGACGCTTAGGGAACTGACTGAAGCTGTAGAAACAATCAGGAGCGTTGACAAAAACAATCAGCTTGTTTTGCTCAAATGCACCAGCACTTACCCGGCTTCACCATCTGACGCTAATCTGGCAACAATACCCCATATCAAAGATGCATTTGACTGTGAAGTCGGGCTCTCTGATCACACCATGGGGATTGGGGTGTCATTGGCCGCGATCGCCCTTGGAGCGACCGTTATCGAAAAACATTTTACGATTTCTCGTAAAGATGGCGGAGTAGACGCTGCGTTTTCCTTGGAACCAAAGGAATTGAAAGAGCTTGTAATCGAGTCAGAAAAGGTCTGGCAAAGTATCGGCAATATCAAATATGGACCTACCGAGAATGAGCAAGAATCGCTTCAATTCAGGAGGTCCATCTACATTTCCAAAGATGTAAAACCTGGAGAAATCCTTAAATACGGGGAAAACTTAAAAATAGTACGGCCAGGTTTTGCCGCAGCGCCAAAGGACCTGTCCTATTATGAGGGGAGAACAGTCAAAAAGGCTCTGGCAGCAGGTACCAGAGTCACCTTAGATATACTTGATTAAATATGAAAAATAATCAATTAACGTCAATCGCAATTATTCCAGCCAGGGGAGGAAGTAAACGGATTCCCTTAAAGAATATTAAAAATTTTCTCGGTAATCCTATCATTTGTTACCCCATCAAAGCGGCATTCGACTCACATTGTTTTGAAGAGATTATGGTATCTACTGATGACCAAGATATTGCCGAAATCTCTCTCAAGTTGGGAGCTTCGGTCCCGTTCATACGATCAGGCAAAAATTCTAACGACTATGCTACGACTGTCGACGTCTTACTTGAAGTGCTGGAAGAATATCGAAAAATAGGCAGAGAATTCGACCTAGTTTGCTGCCTCTACCCCACCTCTGTGTTCGTTACGGCTAAATTGCTTAAACAAGCCAAAAATAACTTGCTTAATACTGGGGTAAACGGGGTTGCATCTATCATAAAGTACAGCCACCCAATCGAACAAGCACTCATATTGAATAAAAACAAACAGATTTCCTATAAATATCAGCAACATAGCAAAACCCGTACTCAAGACTTAGTAAGTCATTTCCATGATGCAGGTCAGCTATACTACCTTAAAGTTAAGCCGTTATTGGCTGAAAAGAAAATTTTTATGTCAAAAATGCAACCTATAATATTAAGGAACTCCGAAGTACAGGATATTGATACGCTCGACGACTGGGTAGTAGCTGAAATGAAAGCCAAGAACGTTATATAATCCATATGGAAAATACTCATTAAATGAAATAACAATTACTTGATATGTATGGCTTATCAACTTCGCTACTGTACGAAATGTCTATTTCCAGAGACCAAGCCCGATTTGTTTTTCGATGAGTCCGGAGTCTGCTCCGCTTGCAAAGCTGCAGAATTAAAATTCGCCAAGATTGATTGGAAGCAGCGCGAAAAAGATTTTCGGACCATCATTGACCAATTCAAGCTCAGGGATGACCAAATCGGCTACGATTGCTTGATTCCAGTTAGCGGGGGTAAGGATTCAACTTATCAGGCCTACTTTATAAAAGAAGTTTACGGCATGAATCCGCTCTGCGTCTGTTTCGAGACTACCAGGGAAACAGAACTGGGACGGCGCAATTTGAGTAATATCTCAAAAATGGGGATAGACGTAATCCATTTTCACAAAAATTACCCAGCATATCGATCAATGGTGATCGAAGGTTTTAAGCGTGTCGGCGACGAGATGTGGCCAAACCATTCAGGGATATTTACTCTCCCAATTTTAGTCGCAATCAAGTTCAACATTAAATTGATAATCTGGGGAGAGAATCCACAACAAGAATACGGGGGACCTTGGGAAAGCATCGAAAACCATACTCTTACTAGAAAGTGGCTAGAGGAATTCGGAGGTTTATTGGGTAATCGTATTCAAGACATGATCGGCGTCGATGGCTTAACAGTCAAGGAACTTACCCCTTATTTTTACCCGACCGAAGAAGAATTAACTCGCGCAGGGCTCGTTAGTATTTTCCTAGGACATTATTTTTTTTGGGACGCCCGGAAACACCTCGAAATAATTGAAAAACATGGGTTTTCTGTCAAAGAAGACGGACCAGTAGAAGGGACCTACAATAACTACGAAAATTTGGATGAAGAAATGCATGGTCTCCATGATTATCTGAAATTTGTTAAATATGGATTCGGTCGAGCTACAGATCACGCCTGTATCGATATTCGGAACCATCGGATTACACGCGAAGAGGGTCTCAAATTAGTCAAAAAATTTGACGGTAAATATCCCAAGCTCGCGGTGAAAGCTTTTATTGAATACTCCGGTCTGTCAAAAGAAGAGATTGATTCTGTTATCAATTCTTTTACGAATCCGGTTTTATTCAAAACTAAAGCAGACGGCACTTTCATGAGGAATAAGAAGGGTGACTTAATCAGGAATTTTCCTATCAGGTAATATGATAATTTCCATCATCAAATATGGCATGGGTAATGTAGCTTCAGTAAAAAAAGCACTGGATAAACTTGGCTTCCCCAGTGTCATTACTGATAACCCAGACGAGATCAGACAATCAGATTTTATTTTGCTTCCCGGCGTCGGCTCTTTTGCGGTCGGAATGGAAAATTTACACCTGTCCGGATTGGTTGAACTACTCACAGACGAAGTCTGTCAAAGAAAAAAACCTTTTCTGGGTATCTGTTTGGGCATGCAGTTACTGGCAGACTACGGACATGAACCACACAAAATCAAAGGATTGGGATGGATCAGGGGAGAAGTAGTGAAGATGCAATTACCGGATCATCTTAGGATACCGCATCTAGGTTGGAACAACGTTCAGGTTGTCGGTCTAGACAATCATTTTTTTTCCGAATTCTCAGGTAAGGACTATTACTTCATCCATAGTTATCATTTGAAAGCCAAAGACAGCGAAGACGTGGTGCTTACCGCCGATTATGGTATACCCATCGTAGCCGCAGTCCGTAAAAACAACATTTTTGCTACCCAATTCCATCCGGAAAAAAGCCAGAACGCTGGACTCGCTTTATTAAACAAGGTAATAAAATTAAATGCTCAAATGTAGAGTCATTCCGATCCTCACTTTTAATGGTTTTGCTTTAATCAAAACCAAACAATTCGCCACCAATGCTCGAATGGTGGGGAATGCCGTACAAGCTGCAAGGGTATTCAACGCCAGGAATGTCGATGAACTCGTATTTCTTGATGTTTATGCCTCAGACCAAAACCGAAAAATCAATTTGAACGTAGTCCGTTCGATCATTAATGAATGCTATATGCCAGTCGGAATTGGCGGAGGTATTAGTTCGATAGAAGATATCCATAATCTTTTGGCAATTGGAGCTGATAAAGTAATTCTGAAAAATGTGATGATTAAAAATCCGAATTTCCTCAATAAAGCAGCAAATATATTCGGGAACCAATGCATTACCTTGTCTATTGACGCGCACAAAGTGGACGGGGAATACTACCTCTATAACAGATTGGGTAAAACTATTCTTCTACGTGATTTCATTCAACACATTTCTAAGTATAATTTCGGGGAAATTATCTTAAATTCTGTGAACCATGATGGTATGATGGAAGGATTTGATCTCGATTTAATAAAGATGTTTGAAAAAAATATTAAAGTCCCTATTGTTGTTGTCGGAGGTGCCGGTAATCCTGAACATTTTAAGCAACTATTTTCCGAAACTAGCGTAGAAGCAGCCGGTGCTGCCAGCATCTTTTATTTCACTCAATATACACCTCAAGACATAAAAATCTCTTCTTCAAACAGCGGGAAACCCATGCGGATAGTTAATCAGAGTTATCCACAAGTTAATTAGATATATGAACATCATCATAAACGGATTCCATGATCGACTATTATTCCCCGTCTTACACGAAATTTTAAATAAATTTCCTTTCAAAAATGTTTATCTTACTTATACAACAAATCGGATCTCATTTTCTCGAAATGTTTGTTTGAATTTTTACAAAGTCGAGGATTTGGCTCGAGCTGATTATCAAGTAGATTGGAATAGTATTACGCCTTTAAGCAAAAAAATATTAGACTCAATGAGTGAATGTGAGGTTATGGCTTTAAGGATGATGGATCGACACACCATCTCCATTGAACCTTTGCTTACATACAACGAACGCAAAAGATTATATCTCCGTCACCTTCGATATTGGAACCATATTATTAGCACCGGCAAGATTTCACTATTCTTGTCCTCGAATATCCCACACGAAGTCTATGATTTCATAATCTATAGTTTATGCAAAATTTATAAGATTCCAACTCTCCTCCTTTACCAGACGTGTATCTCTGACACAATTTCGGTGATGAATGATTGGCAAACTCAGAATATCAAGACCGGGCAGGTATTTCTGAAAGTTCAAAAGGAATTCAAATACAAGGGCGGAACACAATTGGAACTGGAGAATCGATTTCAGTACGATTTTGACAAGAATACTTTGATAAGACCGAAAACTCGTTTTGAAATGAGGCGGAAAAAACAAAGAGTAGACATTATTAATGTCCTGTTACCATTGATATTTAAAATACGACCTAAGCATTGGGCGACACTATTGAAATCACCCCGCCTAATAATGGTAGGAATCAGAAACGAATTTAGATATTATTCAGCTATCCAAAGAAGTAAGAAGCTTGCTAAGTTTTACGATCGACATGCGGAAATTCCTGATCTAAAACAAAAATATATATACTTCCCTCTTCATCTACAACCAGAATTGTCTACCGCCCCAATGGCAGGTTCCTTCGTAGATCAGTTGTTAATTACTCAAATGGTGGGTTACTCTTTGCCCAAGAACGTTTATATCTACGTGAAGGAAAACCCATTCCAGGATTTTACAAAAAGAGAGCTTAATTTTTATCAGGATTTACTAGACATCCCTCAAGTTAGGTTTGTCCCGATGAATTTTGATACATACGAATTGACAGATCATTCGATCGCTCTAGTGACTGCGACCGGCACCGCCGGATTAGAAGCGCTTTATCGAGGTAAGCCCGTGTTATTATTCGGTAGTATTTTTTATCAATACGCTAAAGGTGTATACAGAATTTCTAATAATGATGTTTGTAAACAAACGTTAACTGCTATCCTTAAGCACAAAACCTCACCAACTACTCAAGATATCAAACTCTATTTAAAATCATTAGAAAGAACTACAATCAATGGGTACATCGATCTAGATTATAAAAAAGATACAAAGGTATCACAGAAAGTCAGTAATTCGAATATCTCGAAAGCCTTGATTAACGAAATAGCTAAGATGCTTAGGAAATGAAAATAGTCTCATACGCCTCACACACATCGACTTGGCATTTTGCTTTCGCAGAGGCTGCTCTCGCACTTGCATTGAAAAAACAAGGCCACGAAATTCTATACATAAGCGGTGGCAATAATTATGGTCTTAAATCAAATTTGATGCAGGAGCAGATCATCAAAAACGAATTCGGATTTGATGGTTATACCATTGATCAGGCGATAACTGATAAAGATTGGGGGAAAATACAATCGATCTTAGATAGTACCACCAAAGAAAATTATGAGAAGCTGACGATTTTGGGTATCCCGATCGCAAAGATTGCCCTTTATGAATTTCTTTTAAATAGGAAAAAGACGGAGATAAAATTTTCCGATTATGACTGGAAGGAATGCCAAACTCATATAAAATATACTATAATTTCATTCTATGCCTGTATAAGCATACTGAAAAAAGAGAAGCCGGATGTAGTACTCTTATACAACGCTCTTTATTCGGTTAACCGAGTCTGGGAACTAGTCTGCAAACATTACCACATCAAGGTGTACTTCATACATCATGGACTGAATTTGAAAGAAATGGATAAGAGGCTCATCGTCGCAAAAGGAAATCAGATCGAATTCTATAACTATCTGATAAAAATTTGGTCTCATGTCAAAAATCTCCCCGTCCCAGTGGAAAATCTGAAAATAGTTACAGAACATGTAAAAGAACTATTCAAAGCTACCCATTATTTGGTCTATTCTGCACCCAAAAGTGAGAGTAACTTGCAGATTCGGAAACTCCTTAAAATTAAAGATAACCAAAAAATCATTACCGCAACAATGAGTAGCTATGATGAAATCTATACTGCTGAATATGTCGGAGCTAGGAAAATCCCCAAGGACGTTATCTTTAATGATCAAATCGACTGGATAAAAAATATAGTAAATTATGTCAAAACCCGGGAAGATTTATTCTTGATTATAAGAGTCCACCCGAGAGAGTTCCCGAATAAGAGGGAGAGTGTTCAGTCCGACCACGCTCTTAAACTGAAGAAAATCTTTTGGAAATTACCAGATAACGTCTGTATTAATTGGCCTACCGACAATATTTCCATCTACGATTTATGCCAAGTCACAAACGTATTCCTAAACGCTTGGTCTACTGTCGGCGTGGAAATGGGCCTACTGGGTTTACCGGTAGTTCTATATTCTAAAGATCTGATTCTGTATCCTGCAGATCTGAATTATCTGGCTAAAAACAAAAATGATTATTTTCGCAAAATTGAGACTGCACTAAAGAATGGTTGGAATTATAACCGAGTTAAGTATGCGTATCGGTGGTTATCGTTGTTGCATTCATCTTGCACCTATCCATTTAGAGTCCTAGACACCCAACCTAATAATGCTTTTTCTATCCCACATTATCAAAAAGTTAGTCTTAATGAAAAAATCCAGAGGCTGTTGCCTGTTCAGGTTAAACAGATTCTTTCTCAGATCTTGGTGAAAGTTCCCTTTACTGATGTGGGCAAAAATCAAATCCAAGATTGTATTAGACAAAAAATAACTAATATCGACATCGCGAAAGTAGAAAAAATGCTTTTGAAATCGTCCAATACTCTAGTTAATATTAAGGACTTAAGGCAACAAGCACCAAGAGTTGCTGTCGAAAACCTCCAAATAAGGCGTGAGCTCAAGGTCATTTACGAAGCACTTTTCCCAGGCAAAAACAACTTGCGCAATATCAAAAAAACTGGAAATAATTTAAAATATAATCTGTATAGAATAACTAGAAATCTATGAAAATGTTCGAAATAATTACCAATAAATTTATTAGCTTATTCTATCGTGGCTGGAGCTACGCGGTAATTACATTTTCTCAAGAAGGAGAGGACGTTGTTTTAAATAATTTTCTTGACGGTTCGAAAATAGGATTTTATATTGATATCGGAGCACATCACCCATTTAGGTTTTCAAATACTTACTTTTTTTATCGTAGAGGATGGCGGGGAATCAATATTGATGCAACTCCTGGTAGCATGGTACTTTTTAAAAAGTATCGTCCTAGAGATATAAATATTGAGGCAGCAGTAGCTAATAAAATTAAAAATATTAAATACTACTTGTTCGATGAATCGGCATTAAATAGTTTTTCTTCCGTGTTATCGCGTGAACGAGACAAACACTCTCCCTATAAAATACAAAAAACAATCCAGTTACAAACTACAAAATTATCTACAATACTAGATAAGTACATGCCAAAAAATACCAAAATTGATTTTCTATCTATAGACGTTGAAGGATATGAACACGAGGTGATAACCTCTAATAATTGGCAAAAATTTAAACCGTCATATATATTGATTGAATTTCTGAAAACCAACCCAGAAGAATTGAACAAAAATAAGACCTTCAAATATCTGCAAAATCACAATTACTCGATCATAGCTTTTACCGGTAGAACAGTAATTCTAAAGAAATTATGAGAATGCTGATAGTAGA
>MFWB01000004.1 GCA_001787205.1 Candidatus Nomurabacteria bacterium RIFOXYB1_FULL_39_16 | reverse complement strand
TATTCCAATATTTTTTTAAATCTTTCCACTCCGTCAATGGTAAGTGCATTCCATTTATTATTCCAAAGATTTTTTTGATAATCAAAGTTTCTGGCAGCCGAAGCTATCGCCAGATTTATCCCATCCTTCAATGCGCCTTCCCGCATTTTAGAAAAAGCGTCCAGAGCTTCTGTCCTCAAATACATTTGATACCCACTGACATTGTATGCTTCGGGCACGGGGGCGAAGTCTTCTCTTGTGCTGGGGTCAAACTTGCCCATTAGATAAATTTTCTCTTCGGCTTCAATCTTTGCTTTCAATATCTGTTTTTCCAACAACAACTTCTGACTGATTATTTCACCCGCTCTTTGCCTTTCAAAAGCAGAAGAGATGGAAGACAAAATAATCAGCGTCAATGAAAATAAAAACACCACCAGGGGGAATATGAATTTAAAAGTTGATTTTTCCACTCAAGAACAATAACATATGAGTGCATTTTAATCAAAAAAGAATAATGCTATAATCTCTATATGCTCATAGATTTAGTGAAAATTTCCATTCCGACGGCTTTTGCCTTTTTTTTAGGTCTATTTCTTACCCCTTTTGCCACGCACTTTTTCTATAAATATAAGATGTGGAGAAAGTATTCCAGAAATGAGGCTACCGTCACTACTGATTTTCATAAAATTCACAACGAAGAAGATGAACTAAAGACCCCCCGAGTGGGCGGGATAATAATCTGGGTTTCGGTATTGCTCACAACCCTTATTTTTTATTTGGCATCAATTTTCTTTCCTTCTGATACTACGGAAAAGATGAATTTCTTGAGCCGTAACCAAACTCTGATACCATTCTTCACTCTTCTCCTCGGCTCTCTGATTGGTCTCTGGGATGACCTGATCCAAATTTATGGAAATGGCAAATTTGCCCGAGATGATAAATCTTGGCGCAAGTGGAAGGCATTTTTAGTGATAGTTATTTCTTTTCTGATAGGTTTGTGGTTTTATGATAAATTGGATATGACTTCTATCCACATTCCGTTCGGCGGAGAAATTTATTTAGGAATTTTAATCATTCCGTTTTTTATTTTAGTGGCTCTGGCGACATTTTCCGGTGGAGTGATAGATGGTTTGGACGGGCTCTCCGGTGGTGTGCTTGCTTCTATATTCGGCGCTTACGCTATTATCTCTTTTGCCAATAATCAGATAGACATAGCGGCTTTCTCGGGAGTCATTACCGGGGTGACGCTGGCCTTTTTATGGTTCAATATCCCGCCG
Source organism: Candidatus Nomurabacteria bacterium RIFOXYB1_FULL_39_16 (assembly GCA_001787205.1). Taxonomy (GTDB): domain Bacteria; phylum Patescibacteriota; class Minisyncoccia; order Phycocordibacterales; family UBA9973; genus UBA9973. The sequence continues at coordinate 13,084 of MFWB01000004.1, read as the reverse complement.
GCAAGGTTTTATATGGGAGAGACGGGTATTATGGGGCTCACTATTACTCTTTCAACCATCGCCTTTCTCACTGATTCCGTTTTAATTCTTCCCGTCGTTGCTTTGCCCTTAGTTATTACCTCTGGTTCGGTCATCATCCAAATGCTTTCAAGAAAGTTCAGAAATGACAAAAGAGTTTTCCGTATAGCGCCCCTACATCATCATTTTGAAGCAATTGGTTGGTCTCCTTACAAAGTGACAATGCGTTATTGGGTTCTCTCTGTTATCTTTGCTATCGTTGGTATTATTTTAGCGATAATAAGTAGATGAAAGAAAAAAAGGTAGATAAATTTTTTCTGGTAATTATATCTCTTCTGCTTTTTCTGGGTGTCGCTATGTTCGTCTCTGCTTCTCTGGGGCTTTTAGCAAGGAGTGAAGAAACTTTTTATTCTGTACTTTTTAGTCAATTAGTTTTAGGTCTCGGTCTCGGTCTTGTCTGTATGTATCTTTGTTTGAAAATAAATTACAAATTTTGGCGTAATTATTCTTTTTTAATTTTTCTCGGGTCAATTTTATTGACGGCAGCAGTTTTCGTTCCCGCTCTCGGGTGGAGTCACGGGGGGGCGGAGAGGTGGATAGACCTCGGATTTACCAAATTTCAGCCCGTGGAATTTTTAAAATTCGGTTTTGTGATTTATTTTGCGGCGTGGCTTTCTTGGGTGAAGAACAAAGTGCAGGATTTCAGATTTGGAATTTTACCATTCGCCATTTTGATTTCAATTATCGCTCTCATTTTGTTTAAACAGCCGGATACAAAAAGTTTCATCTTGATTACTATCACTGGTATTTCTATGCTTTTCGTTTCCGGTGTTCCTATCAAATATCTTCTCGGAGTTGGCTTCGGGTTGGTGCTTCTGCTCGGGACACTAGTGTATTTCACTCCATATCTACAAGCACGAGTTAAGACTTTCATTGATCCGGCTCACGACGCGCAGGGGTCTTCTTATCAAATCCAACAATCATTCATAGCGCTCGGGTCTGGTGGGGTTTTCGGCAGGGGATTCGGTCAAAGTGTTCAGAAGTTCAACTATCTACCTGAACCGCAAGGAGATTCAATTTTTGCGGTCCTAGGGGAAGAGCTTGGCTTTGTAGGGGCATCCATTACGATAATTCTTTATATACTTTTTCTTTTGCGCGGATTCCGCATCGCCAATCGCGCTCCGGATTATTTCAGTGGACTTTTGGTTTCGGGAATTGTTATACTTATTACGGTCCAGTCATTTATGCACATAGCCTCTATTACCGGTGTCTTCCCATTGACGGGGGTACCACTCGTCTTTATGAGTCAGGGAGGTACGTCGCTTATGGTATATCTGGCTATGGTGGGGGTAGTATTAAATATATCTAGATTCCAAAAAAATTTATGAAAATAGTTTTTACCGGTGGAGGTACAGGGGGGCATTTTTATCCGGTCATTGCCGTTGCCCAAAAAGTCAACCAAATAATAGACCACGAACACATCCTGGGGGCTAAGCTCTACTATGTTTCTGATGATCCCTTTGATAAGAAAATGCTCGTGGAAAATGAGTTAATGTTTGAACAAGTAAGCGCCGGGAAGATGCGTACTTACTTTTCTCTTAAAAACTTTTCCGATATTTTTAAAACCTTTTTTGGTGTCATCAATGCGATTTTTAAATTATTCTCCATCTATCCGGATGTTGTTTTCAGTAAGGGGGGTTATGCTTCCTTTCCGGTGATTTTCGCTGCCAGGATTCTCCGTATTCCTGTCATTATCCACGAATCGGATTCCGTCCCAGGCAGGGTGAATAAATGGGCGGGACACTTCGCGAAAAAAATCGCAATTTCTTTCCCTGAAGCGGCCGAATATTTCCCCAAAGAAAAAACCGCCTGGACTGGCCAACCAATATTGTCCGAAGTGGAGCATCCCGCCCTACACAATGAGGCGCTGGAATATTTCAAATTTGAAGAGTCGTTGCCTGTCATTGTCATTATCGGCGGTTCACAGGGCGCGGAGCTTATAAACAACACTATCTTGGATGCGTTGCCTAGATTAACGAAAAACTATCAAATTATTCATCAGACCGGTATTAAAAATTTTGAAACTGTTTCTGGGCAGGCGGAAGTCGTACTTGGGGGTGATAAACACAAATCAAGATACTTACCCCTTTCTTATTTGAATCAATTGGTAAAGAAAATGGCTGCTGGAGCGGCTAGTCTAATTGTTTCTCGGGCAGGGTCAACTATTTCTGAGATAGCTTCGTGGGGAGTGCCATCAATAATTATTCCCATTACAACCACTAACGGAGACCATCAAAGGAAAAATGCCTTCAGTTACGCCAGGGCCGGGGCCTGTAGTGTGATTGAAGAAGCCAATATGACTGCGAATATTTTGAGTTCGGAAATTGAAAGAATCCTGGGAGACAAGGAGGGTTGTGAGAGGATGATACAAAGCGCTAAAGCTTTCAGTAAGCCCGGCGCAGCAGAAAAAATCGCCCGAGAATTGGTGGATATTGCTTTGAGCCACGAGAAATAAAATTTTGTGCTAATATTTATTTATGTCAGAAAATAAAGTTGTAACCAGATTTGCGCCCAGCCCGACGGGGTTTATGCACGTGGGAGGAGTGCGCACGGCGCTTTATGCATGGCTTTGGGCTAAGAAAAATGGCGGGCAATTCATACTCCGAATTGAAGATACGGATAAAGTGCGGGAGGTGGGAGGTTCCATAGAACACATTCAAAAATCTTTAAAATGGCTCGGACTGAATTGGGACCAAGGTCCGGACGTGGGCGGACTTTCTGCATACATTCAGAAGTTTTTAAAATGGTTTGGATTAAACAGGAGTTATATTCAATCAGAAAGATTAAAATTATATAAAAAATATGCCAAGATTTTAATAGAAAAAGGTTTTGCCTATGCCGACCCGTATACTGAAGAAGAAATTGAAAAATGGCGCTTGAAAGCGGAAACAGAAAATAAACCTTTCTTGTACAGAGACCATAGACCGGAAAATCCTCCGAAATGGGATGGCACTATGCCATTACGATTTAAAACCGGAGAATTAAAACGAACTGTATGGAATGATGTTGTGTGGGGCGAACTTTCCGCCGGACCGGAAGCATTGGATGATTTTATTTTGATAAAAAGCGACGGATATCCGACATACAACTTCGCGCACATCATTGACGACATAGAGATGGGAGTGACTCATGTGATGCGCGGGCAGGAATTTATTTCTTCCACTCCTAAATTTTTATCTTTATACGAAGCGCTCGGAGTCACTCCACCACTGTTTGCCACTACGCCTCCGATAATGGGGCCGGATGGCAAAAAGAAATTGAGCAAACGCGACGGAGCAAAAGATATTTTAGAATATAAGAGAGAAGGATATTTGCCCGAGGCAATGATAAACTATCTTGCTTTTCTCGGTTTTAATCCGGGTGGAGAAAAAGAAGTGTATACCCCGGAAGAATTAATTTCCGTTTTTGATTTGAATAAAATCCAACGTTCAGGTGCGCAATGGAATGACATTAAGCTTAATTGGTTTAATAAAGAACACATAAAACAACTTATTCCAGAAAAATATTTAGAAATCGGAATGAATTGGGTCCCAAAGGAATATATATTGAAAAATGGTGTAGAAAAAACCAAGAGGGACTTAATGCTTATACGAGATAATATTGTAAAATTTTCTGATATAATAAATATTTTTAAAAATAAAAAAACTATTAATGTAATTAAAATTCTAAATAATTTTTCAACAAAAATAGATAGTTTTTCTAAATTGTCGTCGGAGGAAAAGTATTCTTATTTGGTAAAAAATAATAATGAGAATCAAGAATTTACTTTTACCGAAGATAGTTTTTCTAAATTGTCGTCGGAGGATGAATTTTCCTATTTGTTTTCTGATCCATCTTATTTGTTTGAAATGCTTATTTGGAAAGATTTAAAAAACAGTCCTGATAAATTTTTGAAAACGTTGGAATATTTGGAAAAAGTTTTTAATTTGTTGGGGTCGGTGGATGAGAAAGATTGGACTTATGAATCATTAAAAAATGTAGTATGGAATTATGCTGGTGAAGAGGGGAGGGGAAATGTTTTATGGCCGACAAGAGTTGCTCTTTCAGGTAAAGAAAAGTCGCCAGATCCATTTAAGCTTGCTGAGACCTTGGGAAAAGCTACAACCCAAAAAAGAATTAGTAAGGTCATTGAATTATTAAGAAAGTTGATAGGCACTGTTAACAATACAAGTAATACTAATACAAAGACGGTGATTAATTAAGTTGCATTGTTTGTTGTCAAATATTGTGTTATACTGCATCTATGCTTAAAGTAAATTTTTTCCATGTTTGCGAAAACGCTCTGATTGAGCAGGGGACCGGCAATATTTCCATTATCGGTATCTTTGAGAATATCAATGCGCAGAATTTCCCGGCGATGCATCCTTCTATGAGCATCGTGGTGGGGTTTGAGAACAAAAATCCTGGTATTTACGATGTTGAGTTTGAATTCTTAGATGAAAAAGGCACAATCCTGAAAATCCCAGCTAAAGTAAATATCGGAACAAACGGCCGAGGCAATTTCTTAAACAAGATAGTTGGCTATCAGATTCCGCGAGAATTGACTCAAAAAATAAAATTAAACTACGAAGGGGAGACTATCCATACGGGATATATAACCGTAAATAATAAATAAAGCAACCTGCTCTAATTTTACGATTTCTGCTATACTATTATAGTAGGGTTTTTAAAATATGAAATTTTATTGTAATTACAAAGCTTATTTAAAGTTTTTGTTGCTAGGGATTTTGCTTATAATTCCCATCGTTTTTTCGTCTGCTCAAACTGCGCAAGAAATAAGGAATAAAATAAACGAAAAGGACTCTGCTATAGAGAAATTGGAGAAAGAAATCGCCAGTTATCAGTCGCAAATAGACGGCTTAGTACAACAAAAAGATTCCTTAAATAACTCACTCAAAGAATTAGATTTAACCAAGAAAAAATTGAATGCAGATATCTCCGTGACGCAAAACAAAATTGATAAAACCAATCTAGAGATACAAAATTTAAGCAAAAACATAGGCAACAAAGAAGGTTCCATAAAAAATAATTTAGATTCCATTGCGCTTGAGATTAGAAATGTGAATGAGTTTGAGCAGAGTGATTTATTGGAGACGATGTTCTCTGATGACGGCTTTAGCGCTGTCTGGAATGATATAGATAACATAGTCGCAGTCCGGAAAAGGCTCAGAGAAGACATAATCAGTTTAAAACAACAAAAGGGTGAACTTGAAGACACCAGGAAGGTGACGGTGGATGCAAAAAATAAGCTTACCGCGCTCAAGTCCCAGCTTTCCGACCAACAGAAAATAGTGGTGCAAAATGCCAATGAGAAAAGCAAACTTCTAACCCAAACGAAAAACAACGAAGCTAATTACCAAAAATTATTAAAAGATAGAATCGTGGAGAGAGATGCCTTTGAAAAAGAATTACGTGATTACGAAGCGCAACTGCAATTTATTATTGACCCTTCCAAACTGCCTTCCGGCAGAGTATTGAGTTGGCCACTTGGTAGTGTACTTATCACTCAACAATTCGGTAAAACCGTTGACTCCAAGCGTCTTTATACCTCAGGTACACACAATGGAGTGGATTTCCGCGCTGCTACAGGCACTCCGGTGATGGCTATGGCGGACGGCAAGATAATGGGCGTAGGTGACACAGACCTTACTTGTTATGGTGCATCTTTCGGAAAATTTGTTTTTATTGAATATGAAAATGGGTTGTCCAGTACATTCGGACACTTATCTCTCATTAAAGTCAAGGAAGGAACTAAGGTAAAGAGGGGAGCGGTCGTTGGTTATAGCGGTAATACAGGCCATTCTACGGGTCCGCATCTGCACGTCTCTCTCTATGCCGCCCAAGCCGCAAAAATGGCTTCTAAGGCGAGCGCTGCTTGCGATGGGCGTACGTATAGGCTCCCTGTGGCTCCTATAAATGCCTACCTGGATGTCTTAGCTTATTTACCTGGGACGGTTGCCAGTATGTTTAAAAAATAAATTGCCTTGTTTAAGGCCTGGTGGTAAAATATAAATATGAAAAAAAGCGAAACAAAAGATGGCGGATTTCTCCAAATTATAATCGTTATCATCATCGCCCTCCTCATCATGAAATATTTCGGTGTGACTATTTCAGAAGTTGTCATTTGGTTCAAGACATTCTTTGCTAGTGTGCTCAAGTAAATCTTTATTATGAAAAATAAAAAATATTTAAAGACGAAAGAGGGCGGAATGAGCATCTTGGGGGCTCTAGTCGTCGGTATCCTTATTGTTCTCGCCCTTAGTTACTTCAATATTAATATAAGGTCTGTCGTAGAGAGTCCCACGGGCCAAGAAAATGTAACTTACGTTAAAGACACCGCCAAAAGCTTTTGGACCAAATATCTAGCCGAGCCGGCTCTATATTTATGGAATGATGTATGGGTAAATATTTTTTGGAAAGGATTTATTTCTAATATGGAACGTATCCGCGATGGGAAGCCCACAGACCTGGATAACGCGGCCCAAAGAATAAAGATGTAATAATTCATATGTGGATAAGTTCGTTTTACATATATTGTGCGAAGTAGTATACTCTAATAATGAATATAAAAAACCCCACGGAACCCATTGCTCAGTATATACTTCCCTTTCTTGATTACTGTGAAATAGAAAAAGGACTATCAAACAATACGCAGCGTAACTATAAGCAGTATTTAAAATTATTTATTGATTGGTTAAAAAAAACTAACAACGAAAGTCTTTCCCCTAGTGAGCTGACAGCAAGCCATATCTGGGATTATCGACTCTATCTAGCCCGAAGTTATAAAACACGCTCTGGTGAATACTTAGGCAAGAAATCTCAAAATTACTACCTTATAGCGGTACGAGCGCTTCTTGATTTCCTTGCCGACCGCGACATTGATACACTTTCCTCCTCTAAAGTTAAATTAGCCAAACAAAAAACAGATGAAACTATCTCTTTTCTCGAAGTTCGTGATGTGGAAGCAATGTTAAAAATTCCCGATATTAAAACTCCCATTGGTCTTCGTGACCGCTCTATTATGGAGCTGCTCTTTTCGTCCGGGATGCGTATTTCTGAATTAGTGGCGCTTAATGTCGACCAGATGTCATTTTTTAAAGACAAGAACCCAAATCGCACATTTGAACTTTCTATAGTTGGAAAAGGAAAACATATACGAACCATATTTATTTCTCCTCGCGCGTCCGGGTGGCTCCGTGTATACCTAGCGTCCAGAAAAGATGTCCAGAAACCATTATTTATAAACCACAGAGGAAAAGATATAGATGACGACCACAGACTCACTCCCCGATCAATTCAAAAGATGATTTCAAGAAGCGCATTGCTTGCAGGAATTTCAAAAAAAGTTACGCCACATACCCTTAGGCACAGTTATGCCACCGATCTTTTGGGACACGGAGCTGATTTACGAAGTGTGCAAGAACTTTTAGGCCATAAGAATGTGGCTACAACACAGATTTATACTCACGTAACGAACAAAGGACTCAGGGATATACACGAAAGGTTTCATGGAGGAAAAGACCTTGATAACAAATAGTAGTGTTATTGGCATGAGCTGGAAAGGACGTATCCAGCTCTTTCTGCCTCTTCCCCTGTCGTAAACCAGACTCGGTTCTCTTGTTTGATAGTTTTCCCCGCAGAGCAACTTGTAGAATAATATTTACTTCCCCTATTGGAAGCGAAAAAAGTTTTTCCGGAAGAATTGGTCTTTAGATGTGGAACATCTGTAACCGCCGACACGACGTTTGCAGCCTGGTTTGTGCCCTGATATTGGCTCGGATATTCAATTTTAATGCCTCCAGAGTCGCTTTCCTTTGATAGTCTACCCAGCTCAAAAGATCCCAATCCCACTAAAATTATGATAATGACCACTAAAATATCGTTCCCCTTTTCGCTTGTAATAAAAAGCTTGATTTTTTCCATAAAATTGTTTATACTCTTTTTGTTGATAAATTATACAATAACTAGCTACTAGAAGCTATAAACTAGAACCTAATAGAATGGCACATAGAAAAGCCGGCGGTACCGCCAAAAACTTAAGAGACTCACAACCGAAATACCTCGGGGTAAAGCTTGCCGATGGACAAAAGGCTCAAGCGGGCTCTGTAATCGTCAGACAACGTGGTACAGCCATTATGGCGGGCACAAATGTATCTGTAGGCAAGGATCATACCCTATTTGCCCTCAAGCCAGGCACCGTTAAATTTGGCTCCAAGCGCAAGACATCCTTCAACGGCAGTACTTCAGTCAAAAAAGTAGTGAATGTAATCTAGGTTACTTTACTAAACTAAAGTAGATAAATATTTAACTACTTCTTTTTACTTTTTACCCACGGATATGAAATAAGTTCAGAAGCCTTGATTTTTTGATTTTCAGAAACAATGATTTCTGCATTTGGACAATAAGTTATGTAAAATTCTCTACATAAGCCACACGGAGGGAGTATTTCAAAAGTCCCATCTTCGAATTTTTGCACAGCGACGCCCATTTCAATGTCATAGTCTCCTGCTAGAAATGCATTACTCAAAGCATGCCATTCCCCGCAGGTATTTATTTTTTGACCCCTAATAGAAATACCAACATATATTTTCCCCGACTTTGTGATCAAAGCACATCCTACTTGATGCTTACTTTTATCATATTTCTGATCAATAACCTTCTTGGCTTCTTGGATTATATTTTCCATAAATTAATAATATTTTATAGCTTATATTGATTGGGTAAATTATATATACCTTCAAAAACATTTATTCCAACCCCCAGATTTTAAACAATTTTTAAAATTTTGTAGGCTTTCTTTATTTTCCCGACTTTCTGTTAATAAATTTTCAACCACTTCAGTTTTTTGTGAGTATTCTTTATATGTTGCAGAGTTAACATGAAAAGAATCTATAATAAGTGTCGCTACCATTACCATTAAAATTAATACAACCGAAAACAAAAAATAATCAATTTTTTCAAATCTACTGTCAACTTTTTTTCGAAAATCCAAACCCAATCGACTCGGTGAAGGAATATTTAGAATTTCTCCTGCTTTTATTGTTGTTTCTTTTTTATCCATTTCTATAAGATACCTAGGATGGTTATTATTTCCTGATCTTCCTGTATTCTTAAGCTTCTACCTGCATATTGAGCTAAATTTACTCCACCAAAAGATACTCCTGGGCCAAAAACTACACCAGGACCCATTTGTACACCACCTATACGTACAACCCTAGTGGGTTCGATTCCTCCATCTGGATTTTGTCTAAATATTTCCCAAAAATTTACTATTCTTTCCATATTTTTATTGTATAGTATTTAATTCTTTTCTACAACTAGCTTGAAGGAGGATTTTTTGCCTTTAATCAAAATAGGGATGTCGTGTTCCCCTATTTCTTTAATCGGTTTTTCTAGGACAATAAATTCTTCATTGATGTCCGCATGATGTTCGCGTTTCATTTCGTTCACGATGTCCTTGTTGTGAATTTTAGAAAATAAATGTCCCTTCTCGTCCGCTTTCGCTTTAAGGTGGACCACTTTGCCCTTTATCTCTTCTAAATTTTTCAACAAAAGCTCTTCTTGTACTTCCCTCTCTATTTCAATATTTTTCTTTCTTTTTTCTAGCTCTGAGACCGCCTTTGGGGTCGCAAGTTCGGCTAATTTTCTGGGAAAAAGAAAATTCATGGCATAGCCGTCATTGATTTCTTTTATGTCGTGTCTTTTCCCTACCCGAGCGACATCTTGTAAAAATATTACTTTCATAATCTAAATTCGTAATTGTTAATTTAACAGAAGTTCCACCGCCTTATTCATCTGTGGGTCAACTTTGTTGTTTAAATCTTTCTCTGTGATTTCCACCACATAGTCTGGAGTTAGCCCCTTTTCTGAAATTGAATTTCCATTCGGGGTTAGCCACTTCGCTACAGTAATCTTCAGTATAGTGTCCGGAGTCACATCTATGACTTCCTGCACAGAACCCTTGCCGAAGCTTTGAGTACCTACCAATTTTGCGCGGTTGTGGTCTTTCATTGCGCCGGCCAAGATTTCAGAGGCCGAAGCAGAACCGCCATCTATTAAGATTACGAACTTTAATTTTTCATTGAAGACATCATAGCCCTTACTTCTAAATACTACGGGTGATCTGTTGTTGCCATAGTCTTCTGTTGCCACTATTTTCCCTCCTTTCAAGAACCAGCTTGCCATATCTATAGAGGCATCCAAGTATCCGCCGGGGTTTCCTCGCAAATCCAATATCAATTTATTGCTTCCCGAGTTTACGAATTGTTTCATCGCGTTGCGGAAAAGGCTCGGAGAATTGGCAGAGAAACTATAAAGCTTGATGACAAAGATCCCATCTTTCCTGACTTCCGTATCCAGTGTGGGCACATTTATAGTATCTCTGACGATTTTTATTTCCTTCGGTTGGTTTAATCCAGCTCTAAAAATAGTAAGGGTGACAGTCGTTCCTTTCGGCCCGCGGATTAATTTAATTGATTCTTCCACACTCATACCTGTGGTAACTTTATCGTCAATTTTAAGAATTTTGTCACCGGACTTGATGTCGGCCCTGTAAGCGGGAGTGTCTTTGAGTGGAGCGACGACAGTCAATGTCTTGTCTTTCAATCCGACTTCCATACCGACTCCTTCAAAATTGCCGGCGATTTCTTCTTCAAAGGACTTCGTCTCTTCTGGGTTGAAATACACGCTGTATGGGTCATTTAACGAGCTCATAAGGCCTGAAATAGCTCCATAGACACGGTCTTGGTCCGATACTTTTGTTGCTGACGGGTATTTTTCATTAATAGTGTTCCAAACCTTCCAGAAAGGAGAAAAGTCTACCTGTGTCTCAACTTCTGGGTCTTTCGCGGAAACCCCCAAGATTTTGTCCATTTCTCTGTAATTGCTACCCCCTACATACATACCGAAAGCAAAAAACAGAAATATAAACAAAACCGTAATCGCTATATGTTTCGTTTTAGAAAATTTTTCCATAATTTTTTATTTATTTTTTTAATCTTATCTTGCGCTGTAGTCTCCGGAGTCTAGGGGCTCTTCAGCTTTTTCAACTCCATTTAAATTTTGGTTTTTATTAAAGTCATCGTTCTCTCGGAAATTGTCAAAAGTTTTAACACCAGATTTCGCTTTGTAATTTTTATATAGAACATAACTGAAATAAATGAGCCCCAATCCTGTAATCGTGAACAAGATATTTTTCCAAGCATACGGGAACCCAAGGTAGGGCAATATTGCCACCCAAGTCCCTAAAGCTAAAAGTATTCGTGCCTTACGCATAGAGACATTATATCAACAAGGGGGTAAAAATGCAAAATGTTTTAATTGAAATATTCGGGAGTATTTATAGACATCCAGTCTAAGAGCTGACGCATAATTGAGGTTGCCCCGACGCTGTTGGTGGAAGGTCCAGCTTCCATCATTACCGTAAAGGCGTATTTAGGATTCTCGTATGGGAAAAAGCCGACGACCCAGGAGTTGACCTTGTTCTTAGCTAAGCCGATTTGTGCTGTACCGGTCTTGGCGCCTACTTCTACATACGGTACGTTCAGGCTGGCGGCTGTCCCGGTGGTCGCCGCTTGTCGCATCCCTTCATGCACTATGTCAAAGTATTCTTTATTTAAATCAATCATAGAAGTTGCCTTCTCTTTTTCGGAGTCATTCAATACCAGGTGCGGGGTTAATAATTTTCCGTTGTTGGCGATAGCTCCCACTGCGCGAATTACTTCCATCAGAGTGACTTGGAAACCGTATTGTCCTATGGCGGTATGATAAGTGTCCCCGATACGCCACGGGTCTCCATTGAAGTTTTTGAGTTTCCATTCCGGATTTGGAATCGTTCCGCTTTTTTCATCCGGCAAGTCAATTCCAGTCTTACTTCCGAAGCCGAAAAGTCTCGCATATTTTTCCAGATTGGCGATGCCGAGACCCTTCTGGTCTTCAAAGCCTCCTCCTATCGCATAGAAATATATGTCGGAAGAAACAGCTATAGCCTCCATCATATTCGTCCAGCCGTTCACTTTCCAGTCTTTGAAAACAGTCTTTTGGTCCGGGAAATATGGATTGGGAATGGAAATAGAACCGGTTGAAAGAATTTCTTTATACGGGTCTATTATATTTTCATTGAGAGCGCCCAGAGCGAAAAACGGCTTCACTATTGACCCTGGAGTGTAGAGTCCAGAGATATCTCTGTCTAGGAAAGCCTTTCTTTTGTCGGTTAGATAATTTTTAATACTGGCCGTATCTTTCCCAAGAGAAAGAATTTCGGAGTTGTATTCCGGGAAACTGGTGGAAGTAATAAGTTCTCCTTTTTCCACGTCCATGATGATGCCTGCTCCACCAGTGAAGGGCCCGGACTCGGACAAGTTTTTAATAAGAGTAAATAACTCTTTTTGAATTCGCGAATCAATAGTCGTTACCAGGTCCGTACCTTGCTTGGGGGTATTTATGATATTTTCTGAATATACTTTGCCGAGAGCGTCGGTTTCTATTATTTTTGACCCGTTTTCCCCTTTTAATTGCTCGTTATATTGCTTTTCCAGTCCGTCTTTGCCGATAAATTCGCCTTGCCAATAATTGCCCGATTTGTCCTGGGTCGGATAGCTGACATAACCGAGAAGATGAGAAAAGCCAGGCGATAAATACGCGCGCGTGGGTACAGAAGTCGGATTTTCTTCTTTATTCCAAGTCATCTCTACTTTGTTGCGGTCGTAAATGATGCCTCGGTCGGTGAAAATCAGCACCTTTTCCAAGACATTGTTCTGGCTTCGTTTGAAATAGGCCTCGCCCTTTTGGATTTGCAGATAAGCCAGGCGAGTGCCGAAAACTCCCGTGAAAAAAATAAATAAAACCCCGAGCAGAATAATTGTCTTCTTTGGGATGGGTCTTTCTATGCGTCCTTCAAATTGCTGACGGTCAAAGTTTTGCAAATTTTGCGAATCCAAAAAAATTTCATCCGGGTCTACGAAATTATTTTTATATTTTATTTTATTTTTTGTAATTCTCGGTATCA
>MFWB01000003.1 GCA_001787205.1 Candidatus Nomurabacteria bacterium RIFOXYB1_FULL_39_16 | reverse complement strand
ACAAATCTTTTCTTTCCGATTTTAAGCGTTAAATTTTCTGAAACTTTTAAATTTACATCTGTAATATTACTATTGTTTCCTAAATCGTGAACAGCATTTTCTAATACGAGTCTGCGCCATTCCCCTTTTGAAGACAACACTTTGTTCTTTACTAAAACTTCACTCAACAATTCTCCCGTGCTAGCTTTTATCTCTTCCATCTCTTCTGGAATTTCTTTTTTCTGAAAAGTTTTCACAAAATTCTCTTCTGCTTCTTTTGCTTTTTCTGGGGAATGGTAAAAAGAAATAATAGTTTTTGCTAATATTTTTTTGAATTCCATTGGATTTTGTCCATCTTTTAATGAATTTTCTATTTCATTTATTTTGTCTGTAGTTAAGTTTGTTGTAAGTAAAAAATATTTTGTAATGAGTTCGTCTTTTAAAGACATTACCTTGCCAAACATTTCATCGGGTGTATCAATAACAGAAATTATATTTCCCCAAGATGAGGACATTTTTCTTCCATCTGTACCCTCGAGCATAGACAAAACCATAATGTCTTGCTCTTTTTGACCATACCTTCTTTGTACAGTCCTGCCTGCTTTTAAATTAAAAAGTTGGTCAAACCCTCCAATTTCAACATCTGAATTTACAACAACACTATCATAACCCTGCAACGCAGGATACATAAACTCAACCATAAAAACATCCTCACCGGCATCTAGTCTTAGTTTAAAATTTCTTCTTTTTGTCATCTGTTGTACAGTAAAACACTCCAATAGTTGACCTACTTGCGGTATGCTCATTCCTTTCAACCATTCAGAATTATATCTGACTTCTACATTTTTTATATCCAAAATAAGGGAAACTTGCTCTAGATATTTTTTAAGATTATCTCCAATCTGTTCATCAGTTAACATTGGTCTTTTTTCTAATTTATCTGAAGGATCTCCAATTTTTGCAGTAAAATCACCAATAATTAAAACGATGTGGTGCCCCAAATCTTGAAAAGCTTTTAGTTTAAGAAGCGTAACTGCGCGACCAAGATGTATATACGGGCTCGTTGGATCTATACCAAGCTTAATTCGTAGTTGTTTTCCAGAAGAAAGTTGCTCTTTGAGGTGCTCTTTTACAAATACATCCTCCACCCCCCGATTTAAAACTTCATCTATTTTTTTCTCGTCAGTTATCACTTTCATAACTCGAATAATACCACATTTTCTGCTATAATTCTATTAGTGCTTAAAATATTTCAAAATAAAAAATTGTTAAAAAATCTGGCCTTATTATTGGTTAGTCTTTTTGTTTTAGCTTCCGGAATGGTAGTTGTTTTACTCTTTTCTTTAAAGATTCCAGATTTTCATTCTATAGAAGAGAGGAGGGTAGAAAACTCTACGCAAATCTTTGACCGTACAGGAGAAGTGCTGCTTTTTGATATACACCAGGATGTAAAAAGGACAGCCATCTCTTTTGAAAAGATGGGTATGAATATCAAGAACGCCACCGTGGCGATTGAGGACTCGGAATTTTATAACCACAGCGGAATACGCATAACCTCTATCATCCGCGCAGTCCTTTCAAATTTGTTTGGTGTCGGTATAGGTGGAGGCGGGTCAACCATCACCCAACAATTGGTGAAAAACACCTTACTAACCCAGAGCAGTGGCATGGGTAGATATGTCAGGAAAATAAAAGAATGGTTCTTGGCGGTCAAAATAGACAGCTCTATCCCGAAAGAAAAAATCCTGGAAGCTTATTTGAATGAAATTCCTTATGGAGGAACTATTTATGGAATCCAGGCTGCGAGCAAAACTTATTTCAATAAAAATGCAGAAGACCTAACCTTGGCAGAGGCGGCATACTTAGCAGCTATCCCCCAATCCCCGACTGTTCTTTCTCCTTATGGAAAAAATAAAGAAAAACTAGAAGCTAGAAAAAATTTAGTACTTTCTAGACTGTTAGAAATTAAATTTATTTCCGAAGAAGAATACAACAAAGCTAAAAGTGAGGTCGTGGCCTTCATTCCGCAAGCGACGATGGGCATCCGAGCAGCACACTTTGTTTTTTATATCAAAGACTATATAGAACAAAAATACGGACAGCTGTCCACAGGGGGCGGACTCAAAGTAACTACGACCATTGATGCGGAACTGCAAGCCAAGGCGGAAGAGTTTGTGAAAGAAGGAGCGCTCAAAAATAAAAAGGATTGGAACGGTGAAAACGCCGGCTTGGTGGCGATAGACCCGAAAACGGGACAAATTTTAACTATGGTAGGGTCAAGAGATTATTTTGATAAAGAAATTGATGGTAACTTCAACATAACCACAGCCAACAGACAGCCAGGGTCCTCTTTTAAGCCTTTTATTTACGCTACAGCCTTCAATAAGGGCTTTACCCCGGACACTGTACTGTTTGACTTACCCACGGAATTTCAGACAACCTGTGACGCCTCAGGCAGAGCCTTGCCTGGGCGCAGTCAGAGTAATTGTTATATGCCGGACAACTACGATGGAAAGTTTCGCGGACCGATGAGCTTGCGAGATGCCTTGGCGCAATCAATCAACATTCCGGCGGTAAAGCTTCTTTACTTATCCGGACTTTCTGATTCGTTAAGAACCGCCGAGAGTATGGGAATTAGTACCCTGGGAGATGTAGGCCAATATGGGCTCACTCTAGTCATCGGAGGCGGTGAAGTTTCACTTCTTGATATGACTTCCGCTTATGGAGTTTTTGCTAATAACGGAATCAAAAATCAACACACCGGAATCTTAAAAATAGAAGATTTAAATGGAAACATCCTAGAAGAATTCAACCCAAGCGCGCAAGAAGTTCTGCCAAAAAATGTTGCCCTAACTATTTCAGATATTTTATCCGATGAAAAGGCCCGCATCCCCACCTTCGGAGCTCATTCTCCTTTATACATACCGAACAGAAGTATAGCGGTAAAAACAGGAACGACAAACAACAACAAAGATGCCTGGATTATCGGATATTCCCCGTCAATATCAGTAGGGGTCTGGGCCGGCAACAACGACAACACTCCAATGAAAAAGGGAGGCGCCGCTATGGCGGGACCTATCTGGAATAAGTTTATGAATGAGGCGTTAAAAACATTGCCGAACGAAAGCTTTGAAAAGCCAAACCTGGAGATTGACCCGACCCAAGTGAAACCAGTCTTGCGCGGGTCTTGGATGGGTAACGAAAACTTCTTTATTGATAAAGTTTCCGGGAAACTGGCTACAGAATATACGCCAAAAGAAACTTTGCTGGAAAAAGTCGTTACCAACGTACACTCAATCCTATACTGGGTGGATAGAGATGACATCGTGGGTGCACCCCCGCTCGGTAAAGATAATCCAGTGCAGTTCAACCACTGGGAAACGCCCGTGCAGAATTGGTGGGCGCAAAACAAGAGCAAATATCCAATAACAACCTGGAGTGAAAAACCGCGGCTGTCGGACGACATACACACGGAATTATCTGTCCCTTCGGTTTTCATCACTGAACCAAATGAAACAAAAATTTATTCTCCTGACCAAAAAATAAACCTAAAACTTTCCAGTTCGGGACTGTTTCCTTTACAGAAAATAGAAGTTTTCATAAACGACATATATTTTGAAACCCTAGAACCTCCTTTCAACTTCTCTTTCTTGCCCAAGGAAGTGGAAAATCTGGAGAATAGAAACGAGCTAAAGGTAATTTCTTATGACACAGCCTTCAACCGCAACGAAACTGTTGTCGTCTTTCGGGTAGATTTGTAATTATCGTATATCTTGGGGAGCTTTTTTGCCCAGAGATTCTTCCAATTTTGAAAAAATTTGTTCTCGCCTTAAAAAAATCTCATTTTTGTAAATGGGTTTTATATTCAAATATATTATGTTGTTTTTTATTTCAATATCCTCGGAACTTATCTCTGTTTTAATAACTTCAGAGATTACTTTCCTGACAATATCCTTTTTCCCTCCTTCGGAAAGAAGGATGTTTTGAAACCTGATCAATAAATCTTTAATTTCAATCATATGTTCCCCCTCTCCTTTCAGGAGAGGGCTGGGGTGAGGTTTATCTATTCATCGGCATAATGAGATAAGTGAAGGAAACATCGGAGACTGGAGATATGACCATCGGACTTCCTGTTCCAGAAAGCTTTATGGAAACGCTGTCGGTTGTTATTGATTGGAAACAATCCAAAAAGTATTTGTAGTTGAAAGATAGTTCTATATTCTCCCCATTAATAACGGCATCCAAGAATGTTTTATTTTCTCCAACATCGTTGTTGGCAGATGAAAGCTCTAGAGTCTTATCTTTGGGCGCGATTCTTAAATTGACTTGATTAAACTTGTCTGAAAAGATGTTTGACAGCTTGAGAGCATTTAATAAATCTTGTTTAAGCACCACCACATCCGTAGAGGTGTTCTTGGGGATAATTTGGCGATAATCGGGGAAAATTCCATCAATTATCCGCGAGGTCAGATAGATGTTGTCAGAAGAAAATGAAATCTGATTTTTATTGAAACAAACTTTTATAAGACCTTGAAACTCCCCAAAGACTTTCAGTATTTCGGCCACATTCTTAAAAGGAATAAGGATGCCTGGAATTTCTTCAATCCCTTTTACCTTTACTTTCTTTTCCGCCAATCTGAAAGAATCGGTGGACACGAAGACTAGATTATCCTCGTTGGTGTACATAAAGACACTTGAAATCTCTGGCTTTATATCTGAAACAGATGAACTGTAATAAACCGACTTAATGCCATCAATAAGCTTTTTAGCCTCTATTTCAAAAGTGGTCCCGGTCACTATTGGAATCGTTGGGAAATCATCATGGGGCTGACTTTTCAACTTTATTTGACTCTTCTTAGTCTTAATCAGAAGATTTCCATCCTTGTCTTCAAGATGCACATTTTCGTTTTGAGAAACATTGGAGAAAATAGCGTTTAACACTGACCCGGAAATAGCCAGTGTGCCTTCCTCTTCAATTTTGGCGAAAACTTCAACTTCAATACCGAGACTTAAGTTGGTGGATCTTAGTTTTAAAGATTTACCAGATGCAATTAATAAAATAGAACTCAATACTGGTAAAGTTAGGTTTTTGCCGGTTATTCTCTCCACTTGAGAAATGGCATTTTTAATTTTTTCTACAGAGCATTCTATTTTCATATGTTTGTTTATATCTTCTTTATATAAATTACTAATAATATTAGTGGTGTGGATAAGTGGATAAGTGGATTTTGTTTTATAAATTATGATTATTTTATAAATTTTCTATTGGGTTTGATTCTAATAACTTTTGACTTTTTGTTTATAAAAATTTTTTTCTTTTTTATTTTAATTTTTATGATTTGTTGTTAACAGTTTTTGTCTCTGTTATTATCAACTTTTGAACCGCTTATAAACAATTATTTAAACATAATTCTTATCTGTTCTAGCTCTTGTAATAGTTGTGAATCGTTTTTTAAGTCTTCTTTTATTTTTAAACAAGAGTGAATGACTGTAGTATGATCCTTTCCTCCCAATTTTTGTCCAATCAGAGGATAAGAGACATTAAAATCCTCTCGGAGAAGGTACATCACAACTTGTCTGGCCTTTACAATTTCTTTTTTTCTTGTTTTTTCGTAAACCGAAGCTTCTTCTAGTTTATAATATTCGCTCACTATCTTTACCACGTCTTTTATGGCCATATTTTTCTTTGGTCTCATACTGTTTTTTAGCAGGTTTTTTACCTCCATAAGCGTCAAGGGCTTGTTTTTTAAGCGATATTGGCAAACAATGAGGTTGAGGCTTCCCTCTAGCTCTCTGATGTTGCCCTGGACGGAACCAGCCACATATTCCACCAACTCTTCCGCCAAATCAACATTGAGTTCGCGTAGCTTTACCTTTAAAATAGCGAGACGGGACTCATATTCCGGCTCCGAGATATCAACAATCATACCAGCAGCGAAACGCGACTTCAGTCTATCTGCCAGTTCGGGAATATAGTTGGGGTGTTTGTCTGAAGAAAAGATAATTTGCTTATTGTTTTCATGAAAGGTGTTGAAAGTGTGGAAAAGTTCTTCTTGAATTTTTTCCATTTTACCAATGAACTGAATGTCATCTATGATTAACAAATCATACTTGCGATATTTTTCTTTAAAAGAATTTGCTTTGTTGTTTTGGAGAGAATTTACGAAATCGGTGGCAAATTTTTCTAAAGTCATATAATGTACCTTTTTGTTTGGATATTTTTCTTTTATTGAGTTGCCTACCGCTTGGATTAGGTGAGTTTTTCCAAGTCCGGTGCCTCCATAAATAAAAAATGGGTTGTACTTTGTCCCCGGAGATTCTATTATTGCTTGCGATGCGGCATAAGCTAACTCATTGAAGGTTCCCACGATAAAGGAGTTGAATTGATAGCGCGGATTTAGGTTGTCTTCTTGGTTTATGTATAAATCTTTCAAAGGCAGCTCCTTTTCTATGGTTATTTCGGTGGTTACCGTCGGTTCTTGTTTTGAATTTTCTGTTTTAACAATAGTGTATTCCACTGCGCGCATATTTTCGTAAGCATCCGCTATTGTTTTGGTGATAAGCTTGTGATATTTATTGATTAGCCAGTCGCGGACAAATTCGTTTGGTACCCCGATATAAATGATGCCGGTGTCTTCTTTTATAATAGAGGTATTTTTAAACCAGGTGCTGAAATTTGCTTTAGATATGCCAGTTTCTATTTCCATTAAACAATTTTTCCACAACTCTTTTGTATTCATTGTTTGTATATTACACTATTTGTAAACTATGGGGTATATGCAATATCTTATTAACTATGTTGATAAGATGTGGATAAAGATTTTCCCCCACACCAGGTGTCAGGAATTGCAGACACCTGGTGTGGGGGAAGGTTTGATTTGTTGCTGATTATGTTGTAGACTCTAAATATGTCACAAACATATCAACCCAAAAAGAGAAAAAGAGCAAAGGCCCACGGGTTTTTAGTTAGATCTAAAACCAAAACAGGCCAAAAAGTCCTTTTAAGAAGGAGAAGAAAAGGGCGAGCCAAGCTTACGGTTTAGTTACCTGTCCCGTACTAAATTTTTGAGTAAGAAAAATAACCACTATTAGTAATATTTAAAATTTTAGTACTGGGATGCTCAAAAAAATAAATAGGGCCGACAAGAAGACGGTAGAAAAGATATTTAAAGAGGGAAAATTCCTTAATACTTTGAATTTGACCTTTAAATTTTTTAAAATTCCCCAAGCCGGCAAAAAGATCTCTGTTTTGGTCCCGAAAAGTGTAGCCAAGCTGGCGGTAAAGAGGAATCTGTTGAGGCGTTTAGGGTATAAAGCCTTGGAAAAGCACATCGAGGGCTTCCCTTCCGGAATTATGGGGGTTTTTGTTTTTAAAAAATACCAAGACGATGTTTCAATAATTGAAAATGAAATTAAAAACGTACTTGCTAAAATTAATTAGTTTCTATCAAAGAAATATCTCAATTTTTAGGAAACCAAGCTGTGTTTTTTATCCAACTTGTTCGGAATATACAAAACAAGCCATAGAAAAGTACGGTATCTTAAAAGGAACTTATTTGGGATTTTTGCGTATTTTACGATGCCACCCCTGGCAAAAAAATCATATTGATCCTGTGCTTTGATTTTTTGGCATTTTAATATAGAATGAGCTAATGCTTAGCAATATTTGGAATGTTGTTTTATATCAGCCATTATTAAATGCTCTTGCTTTTCTGGTCTCAGTTATCCCCGGTGGAGACGTGGGAATTGCCGTTATAATTCTAACTATTCTCGTCAAAGTAGTTCTTTTCCCTCTTTCTCAAAAATCCATAGAAAGTCAGGCTCAAATGAGTATTTTGACTCCCGAGCTTAACAAAATTAAGGCCAGTGGAGCAAGCAAAGAGGAACAAGCCAGACTGACCTTTGAACTCTACAAGGAACACAAAACCAACCCATTTTCAGGATGTCTTTTGGTTTTAATCCAGATTCCCATCATTTTCGCTTTATATTATGTATTTTTAAAAGGAATAAATTTTGAAAGTGGACTTCTCTACTCTTTCATTCAC
Source organism: Candidatus Nomurabacteria bacterium RIFOXYB1_FULL_39_16 (assembly GCA_001787205.1). Taxonomy (GTDB): domain Bacteria; phylum Patescibacteriota; class Minisyncoccia; order Phycocordibacterales; family UBA9973; genus UBA9973. The sequence continues at coordinate 16,925 of MFWB01000003.1, read as the reverse complement.
GTGCCGGAACACAGTAATATGATTTTCTTGGGACTTCTTGATATCACGGAGAAGAGTTTCATTCTGGCGATTTTAGCCGGGGTTTCCCAATATTTACAAGCTCATTTCATACCGAAACCGCCGGTTCCTTCTGTGGTAAACAATGCCGCCCCATCTTTTTCCGATAGTTTTGCTAAAAGTATGAGTATGCAGATGAAATATATCTTTCCATTCATTGTTGCTTTTATCGCTTACAGTATTTCCGGCGCGGTTGCATTATATTGGATTACGAGTAATCTATTTATGGTGGGACAACAGATTTATGTTAAGAAAAAGGAGTTTACAGCGGTGGTCCCTAAATAGAGGATTAAGATAAATATGAATAAAGAAGAAATACAAAAGTTAATAAAAGAATTAATTGAGAAAACCACAGTGAAACTAAATGAAGTCTCGGTGGTGGAAGATGGACCCAAAAACATATGGATTTCAGTGGAAGTAAATGAACCGCACTTCTTCATCTCTCACGATGGCGAGGGGTTGCAAGCTCTAAACCATATTGTGCATAGGATTGTTGAGGCCAAGACCCCCTCACTCCGACCTGAGTCGGAGCACTCCCCCGAAGCCTCGGGAGAGGAATCTCCCCTCCCTGCGAAGGGAGGGGCTGGGGGAGGGTCTATCATTATAGATATAAACGGCTTTCAGAAAAAACATGTGGAGAATGTTCGCGCAGTGGCGCATATGATGTCCGAGAGAGCAAGATATTTCAAATCCAACATAGAGGTTGATCCGATGTCCGCCTTTGAACGCAGAATTGTGCACGAATTTTTGTCCGATGCGACAGACCTTAAAACCGAATCTATGGGTATGGGGCGTGATCGCCGAGTGGTTATCAAATATATAGGGGTTATTTAAATTTAAACACCCCCTTGCCTTTCAGGCACTCCCCCTTCGCAGGGGGGAGAAGAACCCCTCCCTGCGAAGGGAGGGGTTGGGGAGGGTGAATTTATTTTAATTTAAGTTCCCAAAGGAAGGAGTCTTTTTTATTTACAAAAAATAGATAATTTTCGTCTGTATCAAGCGCGAGTTTAATACTATCTATCTCTTCCCCGCCCTCTACCGTTATAGGATCTACGAGAAGAGTGGCGTTTCCAGAGGTTGTGTCCACTTTCCATAACTGGTCCTCAAAAGATACTTCTCCGCGATACCAAGCATCAGGATAACCCGCCCCAGCTATTGATCCGGGTACTCCACAATAAACAACATCACTAGCCATTCCCCAAACACATTTTTCTGGCAAAGTTTTTATCCCAAGCGATTCTGATACTTTTGTGTCTGTGTGATAAATACCTAGAGATAAACCATCATTTCCATAAAGAATCAATTTGCCATTTGGGCTCGTGAGTGTAGTCAGTCCGTTTATATTACCGAAGATTTGGTGTAAATTTTTGTTGTTTAGCAGGTCTATTCCATACACGTATCCGGGAACTCCGGATGCGGGTTTGGTGGTGAGAGTGATTAGCTTATTGTTGGGCCACTGGGACAGCCATTCGGTAAAAGGTGAATCAAAAACTTGGGATTTTTTATTGGTGGTTAAATTTGAAGTTGTGCCTACAATATTTTCCCCGACGTTAAACAGATAAAAGATGCTTCCGGCATCTTGGGACAGACTCACGTCCGTCACTCCCTCCGGAAGGAAGACCCCTTTTACTTCATTGTCTTCGGCCGTATCTCCTCCCAATAATTCTTTCGGCAGGTTGCCGACAAAGGTAGTGACGGATCCACCGTCTTGTTTTAGATATCTCATAACCACTGATTCTCCCTTGTTGCCAAAGAATGCTTCATATACCTTAGGTATTGTTGTTGTTGAAAATCTCCTCTCTTCTATTTTATCCGCGAAAGTTTGGTAAATATTTCCTGTGACTCTGTCTACATACCTTAGAGCAGACACGAATTCTGTTGCTGGTGGGGTGGGCTTGGTTGATTTTTGACCCCCTGAATCCCCCTTAGCAGGGGGAACCGAACTTCCCTCCACTGATAAGGGGAGGGTTGGGATGGGGTTTATTTCCTTTAATCTTTCTTTGAGATAAACAGTGAAGCCGGCTACAGGCATACTGGAAACTTTTATTAACTTTATTTCTTCTTGCTCGGGTCCAGGCTCGTAACCGGAAACATTAGTAGGGGTGGTGCCGGGTGGAGTGGTTGTGGGTTTATCGCTTCCGAATGGGTTAAATTGCGAAATGAAATTCGTGCCGGAACTGTCTTCCCCGGGAGTCGTCACGTTGCGCTGTGAATACAAAAATCCCAATACCGCTATTACTATGATGATTAAGATTATTGTTAAAAGTATAAAGTTTCTTTTTGACATATTAAAATTTACCCTTACATGAATTATAAGTCGTCCATGAACTCCACCTAGAAAGTTTTGAGCCAGAAGCGTATTTAATATTATTAATTGGGTTAGTAAGAAAATTTTGGCACGCAGTATAAGCCGGTTCTATTGTTTTACAACTCCATTGCATGCAATATCCGCTCTTCTTGTCTTTTTTAAGACAATTTCCCTGGCTTTGTCCATCCCCCGCTGGTATTTCAAAAGCATTAGCACAAGCCGGTATGTTTGCTCGATGGGCCGCAGCATTTATTTGGAATAATCCAAATGAAAATGGTTTATCATCTGAGCATTTATCTAGGAACGTACTTGGACTTCTGCCAATTGGCATATTAGATACAGCATTACTTTCAAGCTGACAGATGGCTGAAGCTTGTGCTGCCAATGTATTAAACGGCGCAGCATTACTTTTAGTACCAATAAAATCATTTTTTAATTTGTCTGGAAAGCAGGCGCTATTGGGGTCAGTTACTACAGTGCAGTTTCCTTTTCCACTTCGAGAGTCGATGATTTTTTGTTGATCTAGTGTCACTGTGACTTCCACATTTTTTAAACTTTTTAATTCCGTATTTAACAAATCAGGATTGATTGTATTTAGGAGTGTCCAGGCGCCTAGAGCTAACACAAGTCCAAAGATTGCTCCAGTAATCCTATGTTTACCGTTTTCTTTGTTTGATATCAATTCACTGGTCATATACTCTATGCCTCCTACGACAATCATTATCACCGCCAATACGGCGCATATGCCTATGAATATTCGTATCATTACATTCAGATACCCACCTATTTTATTTTCCCCAGTAGGGTCAAAGGTTTCAAGTTCTCCAGCAACACATCCAGGTGTTCCATTTTCACAAGGTAATGGAGCTAAAAAGTGGTAGTTTTTATCTTCTACACACTTACCATCCTTTAGTATCTGAGGAGATAAACACCCAGTTTCTTTTTGGGGTGGTGTGTCTCCTCCTGTTGTTGGTGGTATATCTTCTCCCAGATCAGCCGCGTCGCCAGCATTAAGTCTCCAAATTCCTAATAACAGCTCTTCGCAAATCTTTTTTGTGACGTTTGCTTTAATGAGCTTTTTATTGTTGTCTTCACAAACCCCCAACCAGTTTTCTCTGTTATCAGGAATCCATCTCTTGGTTTCTCCACCAATAGGCCGATCACACTCGGCACTTATTGTTTTTTCTCTTTTTGTAACCTTTTCACCAACTTTGGTTATGCAAGTTCCAATAGCATTATATTTAGCCACTTCCGCCTCGTATTGTTCCAAAGTAGACTCCTTCCATGGAGCTATGAGGTTTTTTCCTTTTGCATCACAATCAACTTTTTTATTGCGTTCAAAGGTGACAGTATAACCGTTGCTAGCGTAAAACTTGCAAGTTCCAAGGATAATTATCTCTGCATTTGTTTTCTCTACCAACCCCAAAAATCCTACTCCGGCTAGCATTAGTATTAAAATATAAAGGAAATATTTTCTCATATTTTTTTTATTAAAATTGCACCTCAAGCTCTTTGCTTGCGCCTCCGAATATCTTATAAGTGTCTTCAATCTCTAGTTTTACCGTTGAAGTTCCAGATGTACCGGACTGTACTGCAAGTGGCATAATATTCTTCTTGTAAGAAGGCACAGCGATTTGATAATCATTGATAAACCAATTGAATACGAGAGTCGGAATCCTGATTTCTTTAGGGGAGATAAAATATGGCGCGGCTTCTATGATTTCATTGCCCTGTATTATGTGTCCATTAGCGAGAGCCTTCTCCCACAGTGTCCCTAAGGTTAAATCCCTTTTATAGAATAAAATTTTTGGGTTTGTTGTCCTTACGACAATACTTCCAGCGGAAGAATATTTTTGGTCTGTGGTAGTGGCGGTCACTCCGATGGTGCTTGAGTCCTCCAGATAGTCGTCTACATAGGTAAAAGAACTCTTGCCATAGCCGGAGCTGTCTTGCTTGTTGGTATAATCTCTTTTCCAGGCGTAGACAATGTTTTTAGGATTTACTGTTTGGGCACCGTTTTTAATTTCAGGTATTGCCACTATCTTTATCTCACTTCCCATGGTAGGCAGAGCCTTACCGCGATAAAATGGAGGGACATAAGAGTCGTTAGCTTGCCAAAGAAGCGCCATCACAGATGGCCGTATCATTATTCTCTTGTCTATAGTGCCATCCGGCAAGGAAATAGAGGCTATGACGCTCGTCTCCCCCCCGGCGTCCGGAGCTTTAAGAGAAAAAGATTTTTTACCGATTCCCGACAATACGTTCTTGCCATTTACGGACCATATTATTAAAACGCTATCTAAGTTGCTGGCATAGCTGTTTAGGGTGATGCTTACATCTTCATTCGGAGCCGGATTTTCCGGAGTCACATTAACCAAAATACTACTAGAAGAAACAGCTAGCGTGTCGGAAGGTAAAAAGATTCCTACCAACAAGAGCATCGCTATTAAATATAAAGGTAAAAATCTTGATTGCATAACTAACATTAATTATAGCATACCCACTTTACAACTTTATAACTTTCAACTTTATAACGATTGCTTCCCTTCAGTCTCTGCCTTCTCCTGCTCTTCCTTAGCTTTTCTGTTTGAAAGTATCTGTGAAGGGTCTGAGGTGATTATTTGGTCTTCTGTATAAGAAGAAATAACCTTTATGGCTACGTGTTTTAACCCCGCAAAGAAAATACCCTCTCCTAAACCCGATTCCAAGAGCAGATACTTTTCCTCATCGGTAAGATTGAAAGTTTTTTGTAAAATATCTATAGTTGTCGGTGATTGTTTAAGCAGAAGCTGAATGGAAGAGTTGGTAATGATAGGTACTCCATAAGGAGATTTCATAAAGTCAGCTGCATCCTGAGTAATGGTGGAAAGGCCCAAGTAATATTTCCTGCCTCTTTTTGCAATAGAGTACAAAAAAGATGCGGTGTCTTCAGATTTCATCATCCACCAAGCCTCATCCACTACCAATAGGCGCTTTTTTAGGTTTTTTCTTATCGTGTTCCAGATATAATGCATTATGATATACATAGCAACTGGCTTGAGTTCATCTTCCATATCACGAACGGAAAATACCACGAATTTTTTATTGATATCCACATTGGATGGTCTGTTTAAAAATGTGGACCAAGAACCTCGCGTGTATTTTGCCAGTCTGGTGACTATTGAATCGCTTCCGTCCATTCCCCCGAGCACTAATTCAAAGTCTGAAAGTAGCGGAGGCTCAATGTTTGAGAAGTCCGACTCTGGAGTGATGTCTTTCATAGCATAAGTTTCGGAAATGGCGCGATCCACCATTGAATCTTCTTCGGGAGTAAGTCCGCCCAACATCAATCTGAAAAGCCCGACCAAGTTTATTATATTTGAACGGAGGACATCCTCGGCTGTTTCATCTTCGTGCGGAATAGGCAGGTCAAAAGGATTGATGTGGTGGTCTGAAGAAAGAGAAATATTGAAATATCGTCCACCTACCGCCTCCGACAAGAATTCATATTCTCTCTCTGGGTCTATCACGATAACATCAACATCAAACATTAGCGACCTTAAGATTTCCAGTTTTGTTGCGTATGATTTTCCGGAACCGGACTTGGCAAAGGTCACTGAATTGTAATTTTCCAACGAAAATCTATCAAAAATAACCAGACTGGAGTTGTGTCTGTTGATACCATAGAGTATTCCTTTGTCGGAAGTCAGGTCAAAGGAGATAAATGGGAAGACGCTACTAAGCGGTTCGGAATTCAGTTTCTGGTGAATGCCGAGCAAATCTGTGTTTATAGGAATAACGCTCTTGAAACCGTCTTCCTGCTGAAAGAGGGCTGGCTTGATGTATATGAGCTTTGATTCAAGAATTGATTTTATCTCATTTTCTATTTTAAAAAGTTCCAGCTCATTGTCGGCATAAATTGTAATGTAAATACCCACATCAAACATCTTTTCTTGCGCTTGAATCAAATTATTGCGGAGCCCTTCCAAGTCCTGATAAGCAGTATCAAGCATTGGGTCGCGCACCATTCCCTTGCCTTCCCTGACACTTATCTGGCTCTGCACTTCGGCGACTTTTTTCTGAAACTGCCTCAGCACCAATGAAGTATCTATGGGGTGAATGAAAATTGAAATATCAAAAACTTTATCCAAATTGATTATGGGAGAGAACCAGTTGTCTGTCAGAAACCTTGGGTAAGAAATAATGAAAAAAGTGCGGGCTATTTTGTCTCCCAGGCTTATTGATTTGGAGGCAATTTTTAAAGCTGAAGGCGCAATGACATCTTGGAGTTCCAGGGTGGCGGACTGATAAATTTCTTCCGGCATCACCGCTAAAACAGAAGCTTTCACTTCCTTCTCTTCTGTATCCTTTTTCCCGCCTAATAATTTTTTAAAAAAGTCCATATAATTTTTGTGGCGTTAAGCTCGTAGTTACTCTAATTTTATCTTTCCTTCCAATTCTCCTGGGTTGAAAACTTTATAAAATACCTCCACAACCTCTTCGGTGTCTAGCTGAGCGGAATTTATACCGCAACGGTTGAGTCCTTGCTGAATGACCGCCACCCTTTCTTCCAGCTGGGACCTCTTTTCTTCAAAGTCTATTTGCTTTAAAGCTTGCGCTTCTTCTTTACTCTTTCTGGAAAAGAATCTTCCAAGCATCCCAGAATCTGATTTAAACACAGTGTGGGAATATGGAATTACCACGAAGAAACTCTTTGTCATAATGCTGACTGACTCGGTAAAGTTTCTGATGAATTCTATATATTCTTTCGTTTGCAATTTGATCAATGGTTCGTTTTGCACCTTGATTCTGCTTTCTAAAAGCATCAGATATGGTCTGATGTCCAGTCTTCGGGATTGCACCGATATTTGTACTGGGAAATCCAGGGTATTCAGAAAATTCTGGAATTGAAGAATGGTTGCCTTCTGTTCGTCGGACGATTTTAAGGATAAGTTGACTGAATTAGCAAGCACAATAGCCCGGAGCTCGCCTTCTTTCAGCACGATGATGCCATCGCGTATTTCTTTAATTGGTATGAATTCTTGTGTTGCTTTCGCGTTTAAGGCCATAAAATTAACTCTTTTTCTGCTTACTTAAATCCAAAACATCCAGACTCCACGCCAAGTCTCGTAGCCTACTCCCGTTTAATTTTGAACCCATGTCTGGCATTGCTTCGTTTTTGTTGTCATTCGTCATTCGTAATTTGTCATTCGTCATTTTATTAACATGTTTTTTCCAAATATAAAGCTTGTTTTGGGTAAAATATTTGAATCCAGCCTCAATCATATTGATGAAGGGTTTATTGTTTGGTTTATAGAAGGTAAGGGCGATAGAAAATGCGGCAATAATTAAAATGGGAATAGCCCCGAAAATAAGCCCAAGCAATTTATAGAGGACGAAACACAAACCCGCTCCGCCTGCCAAATAAGCAAACTCCCTAAAAGTGAAGGGGCCGAATATTTTATCTTCTATGTCTAAAAATTGAGGTACCTTAAACTGCATTTGTTAATTATATCTTATTCTGGAATCTCGCGATAGGGGTCAACTTTTTTAGGAACGTCTGCCTTAACACTATCTATTTTAGTATCCTTGGTAATATTTTCTACGGAGTGGTCTGTTTCTACGACGTTATTCTTTACAAAACCGGAGAATTTTTGGGTCAAGATTGGGTGAATATTCCCCTCTTCTGGGGTGGCTTTAGCCGGGGTGGATGTCTTTCCACCTCTCTCCACCTTATGGGTGGAGTGCTCCTCAAGAGGAGAACCTAACTCCAATTTTTCTGGAATAATCTCAATCCCGGCAGATTTTAGGATTTGGGTATCCCTTTCCTCGTCTTTAGCGCTGGGTGCCGTTTTTTCACCAATACTCAGAGCATTTTCAGTCTTACTTACAGAAACTTTTTTATTTCCGGCACCTCTGATTAATTCCTCTTTTATTTTTACAAAAACAAGTTTGTTCATTTCTTTTACTAAATCATTTACTTGACCGTCTGAAAGTTTCATTCGGTCCTTTAATTCTTTTTGGTAACTTTCTGGATTTAAAAGGCCACAGAGCAGTAATTCTGTTTCGGTTTCCAGTTCGCCTAATTGTTCAAAGCTGTATCCCTTTGTTTCCCTCATCTGTAATATGATAGCCTGCCAAGGAACGGCGTTGATGGCGGTCAAGGTGTTTTCTGGCAACTGCGTCTTTGCTTTTTCTATTTTTATTTGTAATAAATCAGTTGTATTATTCATTTTGTTGTTTATCTAAAACCCTCTCCCAACCTCTCCCTTATCAGGGCGAGGAGGAATTGTTCCCCCTGACAAGGGGGACGTGGGGGTTGTATTAACCATATTATCTCTTTTCTCTAAAAAACTTGAATAATTTCCACCAGAGAGGATGAAATCAAGGTTTTGATCCCATTTTGGGTCTTTCATTTTTTCGCTTTTCTTAATATTCTCTACAAGAACGTCGTTTATTGGTATGAATATCTTCTGAAAGATTTCTTCTGCTATTTTAGTTGCTTCATTTCTACTAGTGCCTACTTCGTTTTCAATGTTTCTAGTGTAAGAATCTGGTTCTTCAAGCCCGACTAAGACTAATATTGTTTCCACCTGAAGATCACCTATCTCACTCTCGCCTAGAAGATACTTTTTACCAATTTCTTCCGTTATTTTTACCCAATCAAAAGCATTAATCACTTCTTGATTTTCTTTAGGCAGTTTCGCTATCTCCTCTTTAATTATTTTTTGTAATTTTTCTGTCATAAATTTTTTTTAATGTCCTGCGTGTCCATGGTCATCTCCTCCACTTTTAGCAGGAGTAGAAGCCTTAGGGGTAGAAGCTGGTTTGGGAGCATGAGCAGCCGCTGGTGCATGTCCTCCATCATCATGACCTTTTTTACCACCTCCTTCCTCTATTTTTGCCTCCATTCTTATTTTATGAGCAACTTCCCGAGCTTCTTCTTTAGTATAAATTCCGCCACTTAATATAAAACCTTTAACTCTTTCTCCTGCAGATTCTTGTAATTTGGCATACTCCTCAGTTCTTTCTGCATTTTTTACTTTAATATTATAAGTCATGTGATGTACGTTATCTTCAGCCTCTTTTAAGCTTATACCATCTTTTCCTTCTCTCTCTCTCAAGGCCTTCTTTCCGTTTTTAGCATCAGCCAGTTCCTTTTTTGCTTTTTCAAGAGCTCCAAGGTCACCACTATTTTTTGCGTCATTTAGGTCTTCGCGTGCTGCTGCAATAGCCTTATCAAATTTTTCTAAATCTGGTTCAAATTGAAGTTTTACTCTTTTTAGTTTTTCTTCTGCGGTATTTAACTTTAGTTTTTCTTCTGTATTTTCTCCCATTTTGAGCTCTTCTGCTCTCTTTTGTCTTTTTGCTATTTGTTCCTTTCTCCTCTCAACAAATCCACCAGTTTTAGCGTTGCCGACACTCATACCAGTTGCAGATCCTAAGGTTTTTCCTGCAATTTTTACTCCTCTCATATCAAAACTTGCAGAACCCATAGATTTTGCTCCGCTTCTTAATAATCCAGCCCCAAACTTACCTTCCGCCTCCCATTTTTTGGCTCTTTCTGAATTTGCCACAGCGGCGCCAGCTCTACCAAGCGTAGCAGTTCCCACCATTGATGCTCCTCCCGTTGCAGCACCCAAGGCAAGTCCTCCGGCTATTTTTGCACCAGTCATTACCATTTCTCCTATTGTTCCCGCGCCCTTCTTGGCGAATTTTGTTGCTTGAAGAAGTAGAATTAAAATAAATAAAGCTGGTAGAACGAGGAATAGTATGCTTGCCCAGACTGTGCGGTTTTCGTCCGGTACGATCATATCTTTGAAAATATTTGATTTTATAAGTAAAAATATAAAATACATAAAGAACATAAAAATTGGCGCCATAAAGGAGGTCGTAAGTAAACGACTTATCCAGGCATCCCATCCTATGTAGCTTATTTTCTTTAGTTCCGGGATGGTGAAGGACATAAAAGCAAAGGGAGAGAAAATAATCAAAACCCAAAGCTCTATTATTCGGGCTAAGAAACTTAATCCAGCGACCAAGAAAGCATAAATTGCGAAAATCATAACTGCTCCGGCAATCAATATAATAGAAAGGATTATTGCCATCGGCACCTCTTCTTGTGGAACAAAATAGTTTTTGATTGTGTTGTATGCTAGATATCCCCCATATACTGGGAAAACTACAGCTCCAGCTATTTGGACTTTACTCGGTACCACAACTACTCTTTCCTTTAGGGTGTCAAAAAAATCTTCACTTATAAATTTGGTAACGTCAAAAGCTCCAGCCATTGAGCCGGATACATTTTTTTCGTTTTCTCTGGTTCCTGGTATGTAGCTTTTTTCCGTTCCGTTTACTGTCGTGGTTACTTCTAGTTTGTTGTAGAAAACTAATGCTAGAACGTTGGAGGTATCAATCACTACTTTAGCGAAAAACATGGAGAAATTAATCAAAAGAGCGATTATTATAATATTCACTATGGTTTGTTTTGCTTCATGGCTTCCGAGGTCCAGGATTATTTTTATGGAGACGTAGAGAAGTATAAGTATAAAGAAAATGTTTGAAAGGTCTCGAACAATCCCCCATGCCGAAGATACGAATTCTGATTCGAGCAGTCGACCCTTTAGTGTTAAGCCTAAAATAATATTGAAAAAATTAGCTGTCACGCCGAGTAGAAAAGCTGGAAGCGTATAGAAAATGGTATAAAAGATTTTTTGCATACACCCATCAAAAGACCAGTTATCTATGCCGTCACAGGATTTCAAGGCATCCTTTAGTGGATTTTTTGTTTCATCTGAGCCAGATGATGGTTTATTTGTAGTCCAAGATGCTCCGATATTTTCGGTTTTGCACTTTTTTTCTGTCATTTCTCCAATTACTTTACCGGCAACACTTAGACAGGTTCCTGTTGGGTCTTTATCCGTTCCTGCTTCCGTGTTTGCCGCCACTGCGGCCTGGTATTCTGCATCAGTTGATTCCTTCCATGATTGGTAATTAGCCTTAGCCCTGCATTCAGTATCTGTAGCACGAATAATTTCTACGGTAGTACCTGTGGTGACTGTGAGACGGCAAGTCCCGAGCGGATCTGTTTGTGCATCTGCCTTCTCTGCCAACCCGAACAGCCCAACTAGCGCGATGAGTATCAACAAATACGGTATTATTTTTTTGGCTATATTTTGCATTTTACTAAATTTTACTGTAATACAATTTTTGATTTTCCAGAATACTTTAAAAATCTAACTCACCCGCATGGGTATAATCTGTTTTCATTGAATTAAATATAACCTTACAATCTATGTTTATGTTTACTAAATCATTACAACTACCAAGTCCAAGAAAACCACAACTACTTATGTCACCAAGTACATTCTGGGCATTTAATAGGGGTAAGTCTTGGTATCCAGGTTGACCTAGGTCTGCTGGTTGTACAACAAACGGTTCATTTGGCGATGAGGGATTTTTTGAACGATCAATATATGGACTTCTAAAATGAAACCAATCAGCATACTTTTCTGTTGGCCAATTTTTACAATAATTAGGTTTTGTACAGTTATTTGTTCTAGCTGCATCATCAACTCTTATTACTGACCCATGACTGTATCCGCTTACGACGGGGATACTACAGAATTTTTCTAATTCTGTAAAATTGTTTTGCTTGCTTTCTCTTCCGCCACTTTCTTCCCAGCCTTTGGCCACTCTCTCTGCTTTACAACGAGAATTTAATTCCTTTAGATTTTTTACTTTATCATTTAAAGTATCTAGGTCTGAGCGAATACTTTCAATGGTAACAGAAGACGAGACCGTAGATTTAATTGCATTATATTGTTTTCTAATTGCTATTAACTCCTTTTCTTTAACTTCAAAATCAGGGTCTGTGGGGGCAGGCTGTTTCAAGATAGTATTTAAACCTACTTCAAATGCCTTCAATCTTGCTATCGTTTGAGTTTTAGTTCGTTTTAAGTCTGTTAACTCTTTTTGTTGTTGAGCAAAAGTGTCTATGGTTTTAATGGCATCTAAATATAAGACTGATCCTGGAAGTTCACTTATCATTTTTGTAATTAACCAATCTTTAAAAGAAAGTACTGCAAATTTTAGTTCTCTTTTTGATGCTTCAGCCGCTCTCACCTTCAACTCGTCTTGAGAGGTTGCGTCGCCTGTATATTGTCTTTCTGCCAAAGAAACTTCCTTGGCTAATCTCTCTTCCCATTCTTTGTTTGGCCCCGGGGTGCATTCATCAAGACTTTGTGTCAATTGAATAATTCCAGGATTATTTATGTCTGTGTTGCTTATTATCTTTGGCATAATTTCTATTAGTATTGATTCTGTCTCCGTGTTTGCTATGTCTCCAGGAACATATACCCTAGTGGAATCTCCAGGCTTGGTTGTATTTCCTATTTCTTCAGTGACTTCTTCACTTCCATCTGCTTTGACAGTTGTTACAATTGTTTTACCACTTAATTCCTTTTTAAATTTATCCAATATTATTTCTTCGTCTGGTCCAATATCCCAAGATGAATTATTTCCATCAGCTGGGCTACCAAGAGTTAAACCATTGTAACTCCAATCATCTTCTGCGGGTTTTGTGTTTTTATTACTTGCTAATCCAAGTAGACCACCTTCAGGATCTAAAAACTTATTCAAAAGAGCGTCAAAAATAGAAGAAAGACTGTTTCCCATTGCTGCACCAAGTTCACTCTGGCGAAAATTTGATCCTAATGCATTTGTTATTTGGCTTGATACGACAGAACCAGGAGTTGTGGCTACTAATCCTCCTGGACAAGTATTTTTTTTTGCCCACTCACCTTTTTGTCTTTCAGCTTGTATCTTATATTGTTCATTCAAAAGTTTAAATGCTGTTTCTTTGTCTTCTTGTGACATCTGTTTATCCGTAATTTTCTTTCCTTCTTCTGTATACCATTTTTGTAATTTAGTATAGTCAAAACTTGGTCTTTGAAACTCATTTGTACCATTGTTATACTCTGAGTTTGAAGGACAGGTTTGTGGGGATAAAAAGCCCATTCCCTGCTGTAGGGTTTCTTTTACTTTTGTTATTGCATTGTTCGCAGTTGGGGAAACTGTCACTTTTAATGCTAGTTGTTCGTTTGCCATCATTTGAAAGCCCAGGTAATTGTTTTGAGGATATTGAGTATTTACAAGGAAAGCATTCCATCCACCGACGTCAAAGTTGTGTCGGTAATTGTTGAGTTGTACCTGGTCTGTCATAACTTTACTCAAAGAATATGCTAAATTATCTTCAAGAGTTCGTTTGTAAGCATTTATTGTGTTTATAGCAAAGCCCTTTCCATAAGGGAATCTAATAGAATCATAACCAAATGTATCCACGACACCCTTAACCTCGGATTTTACTATGTCTTCAAAAAAAGAACTTGAATTTTCTAGAAAAAGAGGACTTCCATGAAAACCACCATTGATCCAGCTCACGGTGCTCTTGGTTATTTCTTGTAAGACTTTTCTCGCGACTGCCATGAGGACTTGGTCAAGAATCTTTCCATACCAAGTTTTAACTGAAATACCAAGACCGGAGACTGTTGCACCTGAAGTTGTTACATTGGCACCTGCTGATGTTGCACCGGTTCCTGCTGTTGCGGCATTTGAAACAGCGCTTTGTGCCGCCGAAACATCACCGACAGAAACGTCTGAAACACCCCAAAAAGCGGTTATTTTTTTAGGGAAAGAAAGCAAAATGATTGGTGATATTATGGAAATAATTAGAAAAATTGAAATAAATTTTATTGTATTGTTTTTAACTTTCATTTTTTTATTATATAATTTTTCCTTTAAATCTTCAATTTTTGATCTATTGTATTTATAAGAGACACGAGTGCTGTTTGGAAAGAATTTAGATTTTCTTCATATTTACTCATTGCCCCCATTGCTATAACGGGGTCAGTATCAAAAAACTGCATATCGCTTATGTTTTCCAATAATCCTTGTCCAGAATTTAGAAAATTTAGGTGTAACATAGAAAGAGAATTTGGTATACTGACTTTTAGTATTTCATTTATCATAGTGCTTGTTTGCTTGATGATTGGATCAAGCTCGATCAAAACACTTGTGTCGACATTGTTTTCATCAATTATGAATCTTTGCAAGATATCTGCCACAGTGTTTTTGCCCACATATTTTTTTTGGATACCATTTAATGTGTCGTAGTATTTTTTTATAGCATTTACGCTATCATCTTTTATTATTTTAATATCTGAAACAGTAAAAACTTTTCTTTGGATATTATTTTTTATTCTTTCATTTAAAGAAGAACTGATTTTATCAATGGTTGTTTGATCCATGACTCCATTTTGATTTAAAGAAGCGATAGTTGAGAAGAGTTCCCGGGAAAACTTGTCTGTCTCTGTCAGATTTTCCGTATAGTCTTGTCCGCCTTCAGTGGTATTTGAACTAAAACCTTGTTCGACCTTTAATTTTTTTATGACAGAGCTATCCGGTACTCCGGGGGTAGTTTCTGTTTTTGTTGGATCAAGGCCCCACAATGGCTCTTCCCAATCCAAGATTCCGTCTCTGTCTGTGTCTTTATTTACCAAATCGCCAATCGCCACGGTGTTGTAGGTCAGTCCTTCTCCCCCTCCTCTTACAAAATTGACAGTGTTTTCAAGTATTGAAGTGTTTTTTAATAAAAAAAGTACGACAAGAAACAGTACTGCCGAGCAGATGAGAATTACTCTTTTGTGTTTTAACCAAAATTCTTTAATTATGGGTTTATTATAACAACAGGGATAAGTTAAAGCAATGAAATCAACCCCCTAAATCCCCCTTGTCAGGGGGATTGCGTTTCTCCTCCCTTGATAAGGGGAGGTTGGGAGGGGTTAATTTTTATTTTGTTAAATTTAGCCAGTCTGAAAGGGTCAAATCTTCCGCCCTTTTATCTCCCAAGTTTACCGAGGACAGTTTTTCAGGAGAAAGTACCCCTTTTAGGTTCGAGGAAAGCTTTTTTCGCTTGTGCGCGAAGCCGGTTTTTACTATTTCCCAGAAATTTGCTTCGAATGTCCCCTCTCCTCCTTTTTGAGGAGGAGTGCCCGAAGGGCGAGGTGGTAATCTCTTTGAATCACCACCCCCTGCCCCCTCCTCCACAAGGAGGGGAGGAAAATTTTTTCTCGAAATATTTTTTATTTCAATTATTGCCGAGTCAACCTTGGGCGCGGGAGAGAAATACCTCTTATTTACCTTCATTATCATTTTTGGCTCCCCATAGGCTTTTACTGATATTGAGAGAATACTCTCTTTACTATCACGAGCCATTATTCTAGAAGCCACTTCGTGTTGAACCATCAGGACCATACGCTCTGGCTGACTTTCTGTTGTTAAAAACTTTTTCAAAATCGCGCCAGTGATGTTGTAAGGGATGTTGGCGATGATTTTATATTTTAACCCCCCAGCCCCCCTTATCATGGGGGTATCCTCTCCCCCTGCGAAGGGGGAGATTAAGAGAGGGTTTGTCTCCAAAATGTCTTCATTAAGTAAAATAAGTTTTTTATTTTCTATTTCTTTTTCAAATTTAATTTTTAAAAATTCAAAAAGTTCGCGATCTTTTTCTACAGCAATCACAAGCCCAGCATTTTCTAAAAGTTTTTTTGTGAGCGCTCCCTTCCCCGGGCCGATTTCTAAAATCACGTCGCTCTTTTTTATTTCTCCCGCTTCAACAATTTTCTTGAGTGCGATCTCAGATTTTAAGAAATTTTGCCCCAATGATTTTTTTGCTCGCATTGTTTAGATAAATATAAATGTTACTAAAATGTTTAAAATAAGTGCCAATGTAAAATGTACTATAACTGCCGGGATGAAGGACTTAGTCTTGTATGATAAATAATTTAGTGCAATACCCAATAAAAGAGCAAAATAGAACTCAAGTGGTGGTTTATTTAAATGAAAAATAGCAAAAACTATATTTATTATCCAAATGGTATGAAATTTGAACCTATTCCACAGACCAAAGTGTAAAAAGCCACGAAATATAAATTCTTCGGCAAAATAATAAAAAATCCCGCTGATAGAATATGTTAAAAAATACAGAGCATTTGTTTTTGTAATATAAAAATTTTGGAAATTAGATTGCAAAGATAAAAAATAGATAAGTGGGGAAAAAACTAATATCGTTAAGCATGTTAATAATATTGATTGTTTTATGTTTACCGGTACAGAGAGACCAAAATCGGACAATGGTTTTTTTAAAAAAAAATTGATTATTATGGCTGGGACGATAAACATCATCGTAAAAGCATTCAAGGTGTCAATTATTTGGAATCCGATACTGCTATAATTCAAAATTCCGTATTTTATTAAAAAAAGCGCAGGGTATTCTGCAAAAAAAACTAGAAAAAAAGCAAGAATTATTAATGCTAGTGGATTTTTTATTATGTTTTTTAACATATTATGTATGTATTTTTATAAACTCATTAAAATTATTATATAAGTAAAATAAGTTATAAATATATAATTTTCTTTAAAAATCTTTTTATTTACTAAAAAAAATAAAATTGATCCAAAAATAATGGCCAATATTAATGTATATAAATTGAAATAAAAAATAATGGGTACTAATAAAGAT
>MFWB01000002.1:3256-18140 GCA_001787205.1 Candidatus Nomurabacteria bacterium RIFOXYB1_FULL_39_16 | reverse complement strand
CAAAATGGAAGTAATTGTGCTGTTAATTTTGGTCAGGCAACTGATTATTATACTGCTTACGGTCCAAATAATAAATTTGATGCTATTGCACCTGTTTGTGGAACCTGGGATTCTACCTCTGCTCCCACATACACTCTTTCTGGTTCATATGATGCTCCAGCATCGGGAGTAAGTGGATCAAGTGGTATAAATGTCGCCGGTGGAACTTGTACTGTAACTTCTGGTGATACCTGTAATGTGCCGATCAGTGATAATGCAGATAATACTAGATCGTGTGTCAGCCCGATATATACTCCTCCAGCTCCTACTCCTGTTACCGTTACTCCGCATTATGGTGAGGGCGGTTCTGGGACTCCGTTAACCCCTCAGAGTGTACTACCTGGTACTCCTGTAGATTTTGATTTAACTATAAATAGTGGGCACTCTTTTAGTCCTGCTGACGTTGAAATTTTTGGAGAATGTACACCCGGAGGATATGTTGCTTCAACTAGTATTTATTCTGCTACAATAAATAATAATTGTACAATAAATTTTAGTTTCCCTACTATTCCTACCCTCTCTTGCGCTCACGACACAAATCAAGCGGAACCTATTTATCCAAATGCCGGAGCAAAGTTTCGAGCAACTGGCGGAATTGGAACATACAGTTGGTCTTACAGCGCTACTCCTGTGGCAAGTAATGCAACTACTGGAATCGAAGTCTGGCCAGCTTGGACAGATTCAGGAACTAAGACGGCGACAGTCACAAGTGGAGCGCAACAAGCAAGCTGTACCGTTTACATAACACCAGCAGTCACTCCTATTAATGGTCTTTGCGCAACTCCAGAAATACATAATAATTGTGCTTCTGGTGTGCTTGGTTCTACCGCCGAATATTCAAATTCTTATCAATGGTGGTGTAATAGTCCAAACGGAGGTACAAATGACTTATGTACAGAATATAAAGATGTAATGTCCGGCACTCTTTCCCCATCTTCTTCCACTTGTTATATTCCTGCGGGGGGAACTACTTGTACTAAACTTCTAACCTGGACCACCAGTAGCCCGGTGGCTATTTCTGCTGTCACAAGCGCGACAGGAACTCCTAGCCCGGGACCAAGCGCAAACAACAGTTCTTATACTTTCACCGTTCCATATAATAACGGAGTGGAGTCAATATTTTATCTTTATAACAATGGTGTATGGCTTGCTCAAGCTTCAGTTGCTCCGTATTGTGTTGCGGGTACCGAATGGGACGGAAATTCCTGTGAAATAGTAGCAAATCCATTACCTGATCTCACCGCTTCTGCTCCTACTCCGAACATTGCAACCGTAAATGTAGCGAGAACTTTCTCTTCTGATATCTCAAATATCGGAGGTGCGTCAAGTGGGGTCTCATTTACCTATTCCTTTCAGTTAGCGAGCGCAGCTAACGGGGGAGGCACGATTGCTACTCTGACACCTACTGCCACGACACCTGCTCTTGGTGCTTCTCTTAGTCGTTCTGTTACTTCACCTTCGCATACTTTCACAACTGCTGGAACATATTCCGTCAGAGCTTGTGCAGACCTGCCCCCACAGCCAAACGGGGTTATTACTGAATCAAGCGAACTCAACAACTGTAGCGCTTGGACCAATGTTACAGTCAGCGCCACAGCCGGCACGGTAACAGGGTATCATGATGCATATAGCGGAACAGTGGTTGCTTCCCAATGTCGCGCAGACGGATGGGCTGCATACTCTGCTGACCTGGGTCTTGATTTAAATATAAAAATATTAAGTGATGGAGTACAGGTGGCTACAGGTGTCGCTAGCACTTATAGAGGAGATTTGGAAACAGCGGGAGTATGTACTGGAGGAACTTGTTCATTCTGGATAAACTTGTCGGGTCTCATTTCTAATGGAACTAACCATACAATAACCGCACAGGCACAAAATCCCAGTACCAACGCCTGGGTTACTCTTCCAGCTAGTCCGAAGACTATCAATTGTACGGCGCCAACCACAGGAACACTCACGGCATCTAATTGTACAATTGCGGAAAATGGTAGCAGTTGTAACACTGCTTTGACCTGGACTACCGCTAACCCTGTAGGCACGTCCAATATTACTTCCAATACCCCTAGCTCTAATACTATAATTACTACCGGAGACAACGGTACCAATTTCTCCGCTTCAGTCCCATATAGCTCCAGAACTTTCTTCCTCAACAACAATTCCGTACCACTTACTTCAGCCACTGCCACAGCTACTTGCGTTACGGGTACTTCTTGGGATGGGAGTAAGTGTGCAGTTTCAGCTCCTACTTGTACCCCAACTCCAAGCTTTAATGGAAGTGTAAGTGAGACAACAGTAACCTATGGAGGAGCATATACTGTTTCCTGTGACTACGGAGTTATTTCCGACTCCATTCTTCCTGACGTTGGTTCCGGCACTTGCTCTTGGAATGGATTTGTGAGTACTGTAGCAAACTTCAATTGTGCAGCTGGTTATATCCCTGGCACCTTCGAAAATGGTTGTATTATCAATAACAGCGCGCCGACCTACCCATATTGTTCAAGCACTGATGTAATAAAAGATGGTGATCTCACGGTTACTGCTCCTCCTTTCGGCAGTCCAATCGCCGGTTCTTGTGGAGCTCCAGCTATACATTATAACTGTGCCTCTCCGACACCAAGCATAAACAACAACAATGGTATAAGTTCTTGGACTTGGACTTGCCCAGGTCAAAGTGGAGGCAGTCCTGCTTCGTGTGTAGAGGCAAAGAAGAAACCGGTAATTATAGAAGATTAAAAATTCAATCCCTCCTAACCTCCCCTTGTCAGGAGAGGAAGAAATTCAAGTCCCCCTGATAAGGGGGATTAGGGGGTTTTTACTATTTTTTGTTATACTATGAACTAATGCAAATCAACGAAGAACAGCTGAAGAAATTTATTTTAGATTCTGGGCTGGTGAAGCCTTCCCAATTTGAAGAAGCGGAAGAAAAAGCAAAGAAAACAAAACAGAAGCTCGGAGACATTTTGCTCTCTGGTGGTAAAATTTCCGAAACGGATTTAAAACGGATGGAAGCTTTCGTCTTGGGTATACCATTCATCAGTTTAACTAATCAGAAAATAGACTTTTCCGTGCTTTCTCTCATTCCGGAACCCATCGCGCGCAACTACAATATCGTCGCTTATAAAAAAAACGAGGATACCCTGGAAGTGGCGATGCTGGACGTGGATGACTTGCCGGTAATTGATTTCATCAAGAAGCGTTCTGGATTGAAAATTCTACCCAGGCTGACGGATACTTCTTCCATCAGATTTGTGCTCGTGCAGTACAGGCAGAGCCTGGAAGCCGAGTTTCAAGACATCATTCAGAAAGAATCTATGTCACTCAATGTCTCTCCCTCGGAAGATGGTAAGAAGCCGGGAGAAAAATCAGAATCTGAATTGAAAGAAATGGCGGAAGACTTGCCAGTGGTGAAGATTGTAGACTCTCTCATCTTTCACGCCATTTTACAAAACGCATCCGATATCCATATTGAACCGGGCGAAAAAGAACTTACGGTACGTTATCGCATAGACGGCATCCTGCACGATGCAATGGTGCTCGATAAAAATGCGGGTCTGGGCATAACCGCGCGCATTAAGGTTCTGTCCAACTTGAAACTGGATGAAAAAAGATTACCCCAAGACGGAAGATTTAAAATAGAACAAAATGGGGAGAAAATTTCCTTCCGTGTTTCCACTCTGCCTACTTTCTTCGGAGAAAAAACTGTCATCAGAATCCTAAAAGAAAATGCGCACGGATTTTCTTTGGAGACACTTGGTTTCCACGGCGAAGGATTGGAGAGAATACACAATTCTCTGAAACAAAAAACGGGAATGGTGCTCGCTACGGGTCCAACCGGGTCCGGCAAGACCACCACGCTCTATACGATGCTTGATATTTTAAACAGACCGGAAGTAAACATCTCTACCGTGGAAGACCCTATTGAATATCAGATGCCGAGAGTCAACCAGACACAGGTGAAGCCGGAAATTGGCCTAACTTTTGCCAACGGGCTTCGTTCTCTTTTGCGTCAAGACCCGGACATTGTGATGGTGGGGGAGATTCGCGACGGAGAGACAGCCGGGCTGGGGGTGAACGCTTCACTTACAGGACACCTGGTGCTGTCCACCATCCATACGAACTCTGCTTCTGGAGCCATTCCGAGATTGATAGATATGGGAGTGGAACCTTTTTTAATAACTGCCACCGTCAAGACAATCATCGCACAGAGATTGGTGCGTAGACTCACTCCCGACAAGGAAAAGTATTTCTTGTCGTCTGCCGAGATAAAAAATCTTGAAAAAATAGTTGATTTGGGTAGGGTGCTAGGTTTTCTGAAGGAAGAAAACATCGTGGGTGCGAAAGACACTTGGGATAAAATTCCTTTTTACAAACCTGTAAAGAGCAGTGAGTTTGAAGATGGGTATTCCGGCCGTATCGGTATGCACGAGGTGTTGAAGGTGACTCCGACTATAAAAGAAATGATTATTAAAGGAGCTTCCCAAGACGATATGGAGGCCCAAGCAAAGAAAGAGGGAATGATGACTATGATTGAAGACGGAGTTTTTCAAGCGGTGCTCGGGGTAACCACCTTAGAAGAAGTGTTCCGTGTTGTGTCGGAGTAAGAGATAGTGCCTTAGACTCTAGATAGAGTCTAAGGCACTATCTCTAAAGAAATTTATGCTTTTTTCATACAGCGCAAAATCAAAAGAGGGGGGAATAGTAGAGGGCACGATGGATGCCGTGGACCGTTACGCTCTTTCTAGAGATTTGAAGTCTCGCGGGTTACTGCCTGTGTCTATCTCCGAACAAGGCGCCAGTCTGTCCGGGAAGCTTAACGCCTTTTTGGGAAAATTTTCAAAAGTGAGCGTGGCTGAACAGATTATCTTAACGAAAAATTTAAGCGGAATGCTCAAGGCCGGACTATCGCTTTATCGCGCTCTCTTGGTTTTACAAAAACAAACCAAAAATCCCTCTTTGAATAAAATTCTTACATCTATTTCGGCGGATATAAACGGGGGTGGAACGCTTTCTTCCGGCTTTGCCAAATTCCCGAATGTTTTTTCTAAACTTTTTGTATCTATGGCGCGCGCCGGCGAGGAGTCCGGAAATTTAGCCGGAGCGCTCTCCGATATTGGGTTAAACTTAGAGAAAGCATACTCCCTGACCAAGAAAATCCGTGGAGCGCTCATCTATCCGGGCGTTATTATGTCGGCGATGGTTGTCATTGGAGTTCTGATGTTCGCTTTTGTGGTGCCGACCCTATCCGGCACCTTCAAGGAGCTCGGTGTGGTTCTGCCCCTCTCTACTCGCATTCTTGTTTTTATGGGGAACTTTTTTTCCAATAACTTGATTTTAACTTTTATGATTGTCATCGGGGCGGGTGTCGGACTGACTTATCTTTTCCGGGCCAAATTTATGGCGAAATATATTGATTTTGCGGTGGTGCGTCTTCCTTTGATTGGTACCCTGGCTAGAGAGCTCAATACGGCGCGAACCGCACGCACAATGTCCTCGCTCTTGTCCTCCGGGGTTTCTATCACACGAGCTGTTGAGATAACTGAAGACGTGGTCCAAAATATTTATTATAAAAAAGTCTTAAACGACGCGAAGATATTGGT
Organism: Candidatus Nomurabacteria bacterium RIFOXYB1_FULL_39_16; assembly: GCA_001787205.1. GTDB lineage: Bacteria > Patescibacteriota > Minisyncoccia > Phycocordibacterales > UBA9973 > UBA9973. The sequence goes on along the minus strand of MFWB01000002.1, from coordinate 12,504 downwards.
GGAGAAAGGCGCTCCATTTTCGGAAGCCTTTGCGGCTAATTTAAAACTCTATCCGGTGATGATGTCAGAGATGATAGAAGTTGGAGAAGAGACCGGAAAACTGTCGGATATGTTGCTCCAAATCGCTCTCTTTTATGAAGAGGGAGTTGAAAACAAGACGAAAAATCTTTCCACCATTATTGAGCCATTACTGATGATTGTGATTGGCGCGGCGGTGGGCTTCTTTGCTATCTCTATGATTTCACCGCTTTATTCCATTTTAGGCAGTATAGAATAAAAACAAACTTGTCATTTTACATGAAAATAGAATTACAATGTATAATAAAGGGAAAGGTTCAAGATGTTATGTTTCGTGATTTTGCGCAAAGAAAAGCGCGAAGTTTGGATATTGTAGGTATAGTCAAAAATCAACCAGATGGTTCTGTGGAAATTATATCGGTAGGGGAACAAGAGGACATCCAAAAATTTTTAGTGTTATTGCACAAAGGGCCATTTCTTACGAGGATAAAAATGCGCATAGAAAGTGTGGAGGCAAAATTTAATGAGCCAACAAAAAAATTCAATGATTTTATAATAGTTTATTAACGCAACAGGTGATTTTCTAAATTAAATATTTATGGCAATAGAAGAAATAAAAGATCTCAAAAAACCAAAATGTGTAGGAATTATTATGGATGGCAACCGTAGGTGGGCTAAGCAGAGGAATCTTCCTAGTTTTGAGGGACATAAGATTGGGTACAATAAAGTAAAAGAGATAGCGGATTGGTGTATTGGGGAGAAAATACCAAATCTAATCGTGTACGCTTTTTCAATTGAAAACTGGAAGCGTTCAAAAGAAGAAGTTTCTTATTTGATGAATCTTATTAAACTAATGGTAGACAAGGATAAAGACCTTCCTTTGTTCAAAGAAAAAGGCGCAAGAGTAAGCTTCGTCGGCGATATGTCTCTGGTATCGGAAGATCTAAAAAGATTAATTTTAAAAGCCGAAGAAGAAACCATAGAGCTTAAAAAATTACACACAGTAATTGCATTTTCTTATGGGGGTAGACGGGAAATTCTTAATGCTGCTAAAGAAATTTCAAAAATAAAAGATAAAAAAGAAATTGAAAGTATGACAGAAGAAGAATTTTCAAAATTTTTATGGACCAACAAAATTGGTGTTCCAGATCCCGATATAATTATTCGCACTAGCGGAGAAATGCGCTTGTCCAATTTTTTAACTTGGCAGTCTGTTTATAGCGAATTATTTTTTACAAAAACTTATTGGCCAGATTTTTCTTACGAAGAATTTAAAAAAATCCTTGATGAATTTTCTTTCCGGGAACGTAGGTTGGGTAAATAAAATTTAACTATGAACAATCTTATTATTCTTGTAGATGAAAATGACAAACCAATAGGGGTTGAAGAAAAACTGAAAGCTCACCAGAACGCAAATTTACACAGAGCTTTTTCGATTTTTGTATTTAATAATAAAAATCAGTTACTACTTCAACAACGAGCTTTAAATAAATATCATTCTGGAGGGTTGTGGACTAATACTTGCTGTAGTCATCCTATGCCTGGGGAAGATACGATAAATTCCGCGCATCGGAGATTGAAAGAAGAAATGGGATTTGACACTGAACTTGTTGAAGCATTTAGTTTTAGATATAAAGCTGCTTTTGACAACGGACTTACAGAAAATGAATTTGACCACGTTTTTATCGGAAAACATAACAACGATCCAATTCCAAATTTATCAGAGGTTAATACTTATAAATGGGTTGATGTCAAATGGTTAGAACAGGATATGCAGGATAACAAAGAAATATATACAGCTTGGCTTAAAATATGTTTTAAAAAAATGTTAGATTATATTAAAATAGATTAAAAATAAATAAAATATAATGTTATTTTAATTTTTTTGGAGCGTCTAAAGTAACATGTTTTATGGCAAGCAAAAATCTTTTAATTAAATCCTTAGACAATCCTATGTCTTTCATCATTGATAATCCGTCAGAGAGCACAGAGCCTAGGAATAATGTTCTATTCAAAATAGTTGGAGGAATTTGTACCTCTTTATTTTTATAGTCCTCTGGTAAATCAACAAAGCTGTCAAAACTATTGGCAGCTCGGCCGAGTCTTGTAAAGGCATGTAAGAGTTTTTTATAATTTTCACTTAGTTTAAACTCACGGGGTAAAAAGAATAAATAAAATCTAGCAGCTATTTGTCCTTCAACTCTTGTTAGTTCGGCTATTTTTTTAGGATTTTCCTCTGTTTTTATTTTTTCTGTGATTTTTAAAATATTTGAGAGGGAATCAATAAAAGAATCTCTTTGGTTTTCTTCAAGACCTGCTATTATATTTTTGATACCCATAATAGACCTTTCTAAATCTTTTTCTTCAGAAAAATCATCTGCATTTCCCCGCAAAAAGCTAATTATCTTTTGTGAAAATTTTAATCTTTCTATCGGGTTATTAATACCATCTAACTTATTATCTATGATACGTGTAGAAGATGACAAAATCTTCCACTCTTCTATTGTTTTTTCTGGGACAGATAAACTTGATATTTGCGTTATTATCATAGCAAAGGTTTCTCCTATTTTTTTATAACGTTTTTCCGATAATAACTCTGCTTCGTTTATGCCCTGAGTTTCGGAAATCGGAGTTTCTTTTGCTTTTGAAAAATTATTTTCTATGACCACACATTATATACTAACAAATGCTCTTAACTGTGTCAAAAAAATTCTTAAAGCATAACAATCTTTTAATTAAAGAAAATAAAAAGTAAATTTTAATCTATTTACTTATTTTATTTCTTGCCAAGAGAGGATCACATATTGGTCCGAAGTGAGAGGGAAATTCGGAGGGGGAGCGTAAAGCAAATTTGCGTCATAAGTTATACTGCGGATGGCATAGCCCGTGTTGTCTGTAAAGGCAAAGCCGTATCGAGCATAAGAAGCTATCATCCCGTAGAGAGAAATGGCATCACGATATTTGTAAGAGCAGCTCCAGCCGCCGTAATAAAATCTTCCCACTTTGTTGTTTTGAGCGATGAGCGCTCCATCTATTTTTAAATCATCTTCACTAATCATCCCGACTAGCACTCCGGCCTGTCCGATGAGTCCGATGGAGTCAGAGCCATCATAAGAAGTGTACAAGATGTCATTGTTTATGATTATATTTTTGTATTTGGTGGTATCCGATGGTACGGGCAGGTCAGCAGCAGTAATGGTGAGACGCGCTCCATCTATTTGTCCATCAACCACGAGATGATCTTCTATAAAGATTATCCCGTTCAAAGGAAAATCGTAATTACCCTGCAGAGTTTGTGTGCCGACGCTCCAGCTGGAATTATTCGGGGATTGAGTGAAACAATTATTCGCGCTCATACTGGCCCAAGAATTTATTTTGTATAAATCAAAAGTATCGTTCGTTTTTAAAACGATATGATATCCAACGAATCCGCTTCCTGCCGCGTCTCTATAGAATCCATTCGTCTCGGCATTTGATTTCAAGATGGCCAAATCGGTGGTGAAGCCGGAAAAATTAATAGTTGGTTGGCTGATGAGTCTTCCGGCTTCAAATACATCAGGACGCAGTGGCAGAGCGGTGGGAGAAGTCGGGTCTTGAGGGGATAAGCAAGTGTGTACGCCATAAGAATTGCTTCCAGTGCAGGCGTCGCTGTCCACATCCGTGTAGGTCGTCGCTCCGCTCGTGACAATGTTGTGAGCCAATCCGTCAAAACGTATTCCACCGTTAACGTGTACTGGTCCGAAAATTTCCGTACCCGCACCGAAACGCATAGCGTTGTGTCCCGCTACGGAATATTTGGCGATAGAGGGCTTCGCCACCTCTGTTTCTATTTTTCGCACATATGACGAATCAAGCGATGAAGAACCAGTGGATTTTATTTTTACTTTGGTGGAACCAAGTGGGGGAGAGGTTATATCAAGAGAAAATTGTCCAACGGTGTCGCCATTCCTGTCTTTCACCGGGTGGATATATGGTCCTGGCGCCCCGGTGTCGTCTTGGTAATCCGTCGGAGCATGCGCCAAGTGCCATCTGTAGTAGTCTATGCCCGCCTCGGCGGACTGAAAGGCTTGTTCGCGGTTGAAAGCTATTCTGCCGGCTTTCACCGTGGTGGCGGCCCAGCTAGAGAGTGCGCCTATCATTATCACAACAATCGCGGCGAAGACCATTGTTTGCACGATAATCACCCCACTTTTTTTATTTAATTTTATTTTTTTTCTGGTCATAAATTATCCTTCAAGTTTCTGATTGAAACTTGGGTAGAAAATATCATAGGTGCAGGCGGGCGATTCGGATCAGCATCAGTTGTAATGGTTATTTTTACCAAACGAACATTTGGGATGTTTATCGGGAAAGATAATGGTGCCGTGGTTCCGTCGTAATTTTTGTCAAAATATTCAAAAATTGAAGAACCCTGCACATTTTGGAGTAAGGTTGAAATCTTCTCATTAGCCGCATTGTAAGAAAGCGGACTGCCGGTCGGTTTGATCACTCCTCTCTGTAGGGTAGTGCCGGAGAGAAAATATCTGACTTTTTCTTTCAGTGTGTCGGTATCTATGTTGGCAAAAAAAGTGAAGGAAGATGCCCCGGCTTGATTTATGACGTATGTGCCGGTGTCGGAAGTGGAAGCGGTGCGTATTTCAGAAACCATTGTTTTTAAAACTTGTCTGCCCGCATTCGTATCAACCAGACCAGCGGAAATAAAAGAATTGTTAACCCAAACACTTTTTGAAAATAAAGTTAGCGCACCGATTATCAAAACAAAAATTGCTACCCCGAAAAGCGTTTCTATTAAAGTGAACCCTGAAGCTGTATTTTTTCCGTTTTTTAATTTGTTTTGCATATTAAGGTGTTTCAGGAAGAAGAATTATGCTTTGATTCTGCCATGGGAGAGAAACGTCCACCGTGCCGACAGAAGTGGTGTACCCGGCTTTGGAAACCGTGAGTGTATAAATTCCACCATCAAGACCATTCCAGAAAGCTTGACCCGGAGTGGCGCACGTCAGAGAATTGGTGGTTTTAGTTTGATCAAATATGTCTTTTTGCAATTGTACACTTGCTCCGTCTATCGCCACTCCGAGTGAATCTTCCACTGAAACCAACAGAGCTCTATCCACATGGGGAACGACCAACAATTGCAGATTTTTATTTTCATCAGGATTTATGGCGAAGTTTGGAAGCAGAGTCCCGCCCGCGAAATCATAAGCGGGAGAAGTGAGCAATATGTGATAAGTGTCCCATTCCAGGTCGGAGACAGTTTCTCCTCCGGAAGAATCCGTGGAAAAATCTTGAGTGGGATATTTTTTCACCGCGGGAGCGCCGATAAGCTTTTCTCCCGTGAGAGAAAAACTAATATCTGGTAATGCTACACACAGAGCATCTACTGACGAGACGTTGAGCGAACTTACTTTGTCTATTTGAAGACTAGCCTGGGTGACTTGTTGCAGTACGACAGTCACATCTTCATTTACTGGGTTTTCTCCCGCTACCCCTCCTTGGGGATATGTTTGGTCTGTCGTAAATCCCGACTTGGTTGCTGTGATGTTGTAGGTGTTCGTTCCAGGAGGAGCGTCCACTATCTTTACCCATCCGGTGTTGTCCGTTATTTCATCTATGACAATGTCTGGGTTGGCTTCTGTGTTCGCTATGTGAACGGAGGCGTTAGTCACGGGCATACCGGCGGTATCAAAAACTTGGATAAAGAGGGCGCCATTTGAAGAAGCAGTCTCAAGCGCGTGAGGCGCTACTAGTGTGGTAAATTTAAGTGGAGAAAAAATTTTACAACTTGAACAGGTAATATCTAAATCTACTAATTTATAGTCTGCCGGCGAAGTGTCCGAAGGGCTTCCCCCTATCGTTCCGTCAAAGGGGTCGTCGGTGTTTCTTATTGTGGTTTGGACATCAAAAGAATAATTGTCTTTTAACACCGTTTGGTTTCTGGCTATTTTCCCCACTGGAATACCGTTTTCTATACCTACGTCGTCATAAGGCAAGTTGCGGATAACCTCAAATTGTTCATTGGCTAGCGTAGTGGCGGCCAGTTTCGCTTGCGACATAGAAACCGCGTCCATCAGCACACCGAAAGCTCTATAAGCGGAAAGCGCTAGAATGACGAACACAGCGCTGCCGACTAACGTCTCAATGAGAGTAAATCCTTTTTCAGTAGTGTGTAAATTCATTACATATATTTTAACGTATTATGATATAATTTGCCATATGGAGAAGAAGAAAATAATAGTAGGTAACTGGAAAATGAACCCGCTTACCCAAAAAGAAGCGGAAAAATTGTTTACCAATGTGGCGAAAAACATTTCCACCACAAAAACGACGGAAATTGTGATTTGTCCGCCGTTTCTATATCTGGAAAAATTAAAAAAAATATCCCTCGGCCATAGCCTTACGGGCGGGGCCAGAAAAATATCTTTGGGCGCGCAAAACGCCTTTTATGGAGATATTGGCGCTTTCACGGGCGAAGTGTCGGCGGAAATGCTTTATGATATCGGCGTAAGGTATGTCATTCTGGGTCATTCAGAGAGACGAGGAATGGGTGAAAATAATATTGACATAAATAAAAAAATAAAAAGCGCGCTTGTGGCGGGACTCCGTCCGATATTGTGCGTGGGGGAAAACGTCCGCGACCCGGACCATGGTTATTTCAACTTGGTTAAAATTCAGTTGGAAGAATGTTTGTCGGGGATTTCTAAAAATTCTTTTGGTAAAATTATCATCGCCTATGAACCTATTTGGGCGATTTCTAGCACCCCGGACCGAAAGGACGCCACACCTAGTGATTCTATGGAAATGGCCATTTTTATTAAAAAAGTTCTCTCCGATAAATTTGGCAAAGATGTCGCTGGCACGAGAATTATTTATGGCGGTTCAGTGAGTACTAAAAACGCGAAAGACTTTCTGCAAAACGGGGGAGTGGATGGATTGCTTGTTGGTAACGCTTCTTTGAACGCAAAAAAGTTTATAGATATAATAAAAATATGCGAAGCATTAAAGCAATAAAAAATTTAAAAGGAAAGACGACTCTTGTGCGGGTAGATTTTAATGTTCCCATAAAAAATGGAAAAGTAGAAGATGACTTTCGCATTAGGGCATCTATTCCAACAATTAAATTTTTACTTAAAGAGGGTGCAAAAGTTATTTTATTTACACATCTCGGTAAAAACGGAGAGGCGAGTCTCGAGCCTGTAATAAAATGTTTTTTTGAAATTTCCAAAATATCTCCGAATAAAGTTACATTTTTTGATAACATCAGAAAATTTCCGGGTGAAATGAAAAATGATGTAGTTTTTGCAAAAGAATTAGCAAAAATGGGGGATTTTTACGTAAATGAGGCATTTTCAGTTTCTCATAGAAAGCACGCTTCAGTCGTCTTGCTTCCTAAATATTTGCCGAGCTTTGCAGGTTTTCAGCTAGAAAAAGAAGTAAAAAATTTATCCGATGTTTTCAAAAAAACAAAGCATCCATTTTTATTTATTTTAAGTGGAGCTAAGTTTTCCACCAAAATACCTTTACTTAAAAAATATCTTAAATTAGCGGATTATATATTTGTTGGTGGAGCTTTGGCAAATTATTTACTAAAAGCAAAAGGCTATGATGTCAGAAAATCACTTATTGATGAAAAAAAATATAATATCAAGAAGATTTTAAATAGTTCAAAATTGATTTTACCCACTGATTTTGTCGTGAAAAATGAAGCTATTGTGGATATCGGAGATAAATCTGTGAAAAATCTTATGCCGTTAATAAAAAAATCTAAACTCATCCTTTTCAATGGTCCACTTGGAAAGTATGAAGACGGAGAGACGAAAGCCACGATGAAAGTTTTAAAACTAATCGCAAATTCAGAAGCGGAGAGCATCCTCGGGGGAGGAGATACCATCACTCTGGTTTCTAAAATGAAAATTAAAAATAAATTTTCCTTCGTCTCTACTGGTGGTGGCGCCACGCTGGATTTCTTGGCGAATGGAACTCTACCGGGAATTAAAGCGCTGAAATAATTTTTTTAGCTACTTCTTCCATCTCTCCTTCTTTGTATTTTTTGGTTGGAAACTTGGAAAAATTGTCGTTGAAATATCTTGGAATTAAGTGTACGTGAAAATGCGGGACATCCGTGCCGGCAACTGACACTTGTACATAATCACACCCTGTTCCATTCTTGACCGCTAGCATTAACTTTTTGGTTAACTTAAAGATTCCAGAGATTGTCTCATCATCCGCTTCTTGCATCCAGACGACGTGTTTTTTAGGAATGATAAGCAAATGTCCGTCGAACACCGGGTTTATATCTAAAAAGGCGAAAAAGTTCGCATCTTCATAGACTTTCGCGCTTAGAATTTCTCCTTTTGAAATTTTACAAAAAATGCAATCGTTCATATAAAGTTAAATAAATCAAATTTTTCTCGGGTCCTCGGAAAAAATCCCCAGACCAGCTCAAAAAATTTATTTATTTAGCTTTATATATTCTATACTAAATGTGCTAAAATTCAATCCATGCAAAGATACGGCGAGTTGCTGAAAGCGCTTTTGGAGAAAAAAGGAATTACCGATGAGGCGCAAGCCGAAATTTTTTTAAACCCAAATTACGAAAGAGATTTGCATGACTCATTTCTGATGAAGGATATGGAACGCGCGTGCATTAGGATATTTGAGGCGATGGAAGCGGGAGAGAAGATAGTCATATACGCAGATTATGATTGCGATGGTATCCCCGGGGCCGTAATTTTGAATGATTTGTTTAAATTGGCAAATTACAAAAATTATGAAGTATATATTCCACAAAGAAACTCGGAAGGGTACGGGCTCAATCTTGATGCGATAAAAGAATTTGTAAAAACAGGAGTAAAACTGCTAATTACCATTGATCTCGGTATTACGGCGGTGGCAGAAGTCGCGCAGGCGAAAGTAGACGGTATTGATACGATAATCACAGATCACCACTTGCCGATCATAAACCAAAAAGCTTTGCCGCAAGAGAATTTTCTCGGGTCCTCGGAAAAAATCCCCAGACCACTCAAAAACTCTCTTACGGCAGAAGCTTTTACCTTACCACGAGCCTTTGCGATTTTAAATCCAAAAGTAGACGAGTACCCAGAGAAAATGCTATGTGGAGCGGGGGTTGTCTTCAAACTGGCGCAGGGATTTATAAAAAAATACGGCGAATATTTTAAAATTAAAGATGGGCAGGAGAAGTGGATGCTGGATATGGCGGGATTGGCTACACT
>MFWB01000002.1:0-3239 GCA_001787205.1 Candidatus Nomurabacteria bacterium RIFOXYB1_FULL_39_16 | reverse complement strand
TTACAGGGGAGAATAGAGCCCTCGCGTATTTCGGGGTAAAAGTTTTAAGAAAGTCTCCACGTCCAGGATTGCAGAAACTTCTCGCAAAAATGAAGATAGAACAAAAATATTTGTCGGAAGACGACATTGGCTTTATGGTTACTCCGCGCTTAAACGCTGCCTCGCGTATGGATAACCCAATGCGAGCCTATGAACTTCTCTCCACGAAGGACGAAGCGGAAGCTGGGTCTCTGGCGGACCATTTATCAAAAATAAATGATGAAAGGAAAACCATTGTGACGAGCATTATGCGTGAAGCAAATAAGAAATTAGAAACTTATGAGCACAAAGAAGTTATTGTGATAGGTAAACCAGAATGGCGGGTAGGAATCTTAGGACTTGTTGCGGGTAAAATATCTGATGAGTACAAAAAACCCGTCTTCGTCTGGGGTAAAGATGAGAATGATTGCATTAAGGGTTCTTGTCGGAGCGATGGTTCGGTGTCGGTGGTGGAGCTTATGACCGAAACCAGTGAGTCCTTCTTGGAATTCGGTGGACACGAGCTAGCTGGAGGTTTCACCGTGCACAGCGAGAAAATTCATTTTCTAGAAGAGGCCTTGTCGGCGTCATTTCATAAAATTATTACTTTTAAAAATACCCCCTCTGCCCTAGGCATCTCCCCCTATGTAGGGGGAGGGCAGGTGGGGGTAAGTTTTGATACAAAACTTACTCTAGCTGAGGTAAATATGAAAAATTGGAGAGAAATAGCAAAATTGTCTCCCTTTGGTTTTGGAAACACAAAGCCCGTTTTTCTTTTTGAAGATGTAAAGATAGAAAAAATAAAAAAGTTCGGGAAAAATGGTTCAGGCGAGCATTTAGAAATCACTTTTTACGATATGAGCAAGTATAAAGCTACGGCCATTTCTTTTTTCTCCAACCATGATTCTTTTGAGAAAACTTTATCTGAGGGCATCAATGTAAATTTACTTGCTACCTTTGATTTATCTAGATTTAGGGGCAGAGAAGAGCTAAGATTGAGAATAGTTGATATAGTATAGAGATGGAAAAGAATGTGATAAAAATTTATACCGATGGAGCAGCGAGAGGAAACCCCGGACCCGCCGGCTGGGGCGTGGTTGTTATCAATGGCAAGGAAATTTTTGAAATTGGGGGAAGAAAAGATCACGCAACCAACAACCAGATGGAGCTCACTGCACCGATAGAAGCGTTAAAATATTTAAAAAATAACATCAGTCATGGTGTAAATGTAGAAATTGTATCTGATTCAAAATATGTGATTTTAGGAATTACTGAGTGGATTTTTAATTGGCAAAAAAATAATTGGCGCAATGCTGCAAAAAAACCAGTTATGAATCGTGAACTCTGGGAAGAGCTTTATGAATTAGTCCAAGAATTAAAACCAAGTTGGACTTATGTAAAAGGACACAGTGGAGATAAATACAATGACAGGGTAGACGAGATAGCCACAAGCTTCGCGGACAATGATCCAGTTGAACTTATAAAATAAAATATTTTAAATGCGGGACAAAGTTTTTTATACAATTTGTTTTGGGTTTTTGTCTGGTATATTGTTGCGTTCTCTTATTTTTGTAAATTCATACTTTACTATCTTGCTGGGTGTTATTTCTCTAGCGCTTATTTTATTTTTTAGTTTAGTTAGTAAGAATAAGTGGGGTATTTTGACTTCAGTTTTTATTTTAGCTTTTTCTTTTGGGATTTTTAGATTTCATTCGGTGGACGTTCCGGCGCCAAGTGTTTTTAAATCGCAAGTGGGGCAGAAGGTGAATTTCTCGGGAGAAATTATAGATGAACCAAGTTTAAAAGAAAATAATCAACAGTTAACAGTACTCATAACTTCTAGAGGTTGGACATCAAAAATATTATTGTCTGCGAATTTGGGTGAATATTATAAATATGGAGACGAAATAAGTTTCATCGGTACTCTAAAGAAGCCAGAGAACTTTGTAACGGATACAGGTAAAGAATTTGACTATGTAAATTACTTGCGCAAAGACGGGATTTTGTATGTTATGAGCTATCCCAAGATCGAAATAATGTCTAGGGGTAATGGCAATGTGATAAAGAGCGCGCTTTTCTTTGTCAAAGAAAAATTTTTAGAAAAAGTAAATTTTGCCATTTCCGCGCCGGAAAATTTACTGATGGGTGGACTTATCTTGGGGGAGAAATCATCCTTTGACCAGTCTATGCGGCAGAATTTCGTGGACACAGGCACGATACATATCGTCGCGCTCTCCGGATACAACGTGACCATTGTCGCTGAATGGGTGATGAAATTGTTTAGTTTTCTGCCGAATAATCTGGGCTTTAGTGCGGGCATCTTAGCCATTTTGCTTTTTGTTTTGATGACCGGGGGGAGCTCCACCGCAGTTCGGGCGGGGATAATGGCCACCCTGGCGCTCGTCGCCCGCGCGACCGGTAGAAATTATGATGTCGCGCGGGCGTTAGTCTTGGCCGGAGTATTTATGATTCTCCTTAATCCTTTTTTACTTGCTTTTGATGTTTCTTTTCAGCTTTCTTTCGTCGCGACAGTAGCTGTGATATTCTTAGCTCCCAGGATTGAAAAATATTTTCTATGGGTGCCAGATTTTTTTAAATTACGAGATATTGTTTCAGTGACGTGTGCTGCATATGTGTTTGTTTTTCCTTTTATCCTCTACAAAATGGGTAATTTTTCTCTCGTCGCCTTGCCGGCAAACATTTTAATCCTTCCATTCATACCGTTTACTATGATGTTGGGTTTCCTGACTGGTTTTGTCGGATTGATTTGGTATGTTTTCGCAGTGCCGTTCGGTTTCATCTCATATCTGCTGCTCTATTATGAACTTGGAGTCATCAGTTTCTTTTCCAAGTTACCCTTCGCGGCATTTTCTTTCCCCAATTTTCCGCTTTCCCTGACCATAGTCATATACGCCTATTTTATTTATAGACTTTTCGGTAGAAGTATAAAAGAATTTTTTGTGGTAGAAAAATAATACAAAAATTTTCTTATGGGCAATACAGTAGCCTCCCATGGCGAAAATCTTTGTATTATTTTTTCTATTGAGTAGCTTCTAAGAAGTTTTTTTCGATTACCTCCCAGTTTAGATTTTCAAAAAATGCTTCCACATACTTTTTCTTTTCCGAAGTCGGGTAATCATAGACATAAGCATGTTCCCACATATCAATGCCGAGAATCCAGCTTAGCCCATTTAATTGGCCTAAATGATGTTCATCTATCC
>MFWB01000001.1:156-18231 GCA_001787205.1 Candidatus Nomurabacteria bacterium RIFOXYB1_FULL_39_16 | reverse complement strand
ATCAGTCGTTTGATAGTTATCGTACTTGGTGCTGTCCTTTCACCCTTTATCTTTCTTCTATGGACTCTTCCTAAAACCGCTGACTTTGCCGAGATGGCGGTGAAAGGCTACTTTGTATCAGTGTTTACGATTTTTATTCATGTCGTAACGATTCAACTGGCAGGAACTTTTTTGTCACTACCTGAGCAAACCAACAACTCACTTATCTCAATTGCTGTAGCTATTGGGTTACTCCTGACTCTGCTCAAAATTCCATCGTTCATGATGCAACTCATTCTATTTTCTAGAAGTGTGGGCGCGGTTCGTCACATGGGGAGTCAAATCACCAATGTATTAAGTACCGACTCAAGCTCAAACGTGTCATATAAAGGCGCAAAAACAGCTAAATTGCCTAGAAGGAGTGCCAACCTATGAGAACCACAATCATCCCTGCACAGATTACGACCGTTGAAGATAAAGTGGCGGGATCTCTCAATATGACTCAGGTATTAATCCTAATGACGCCAATCCTTTGGACTGCCATCGTCTACATCTTACTTATTCCCAGTATGAAACTCACATCGTTCAAACTCGTGCTCATTATCATCTCTACAACTATCTCAGGTATTTTGGCGCTACGAATTAAAGACAAAATAGTGGCAGAGTGGCTAGGGGTGCTTCTGAAATACCGACTAAGACCAAAATACTGGCTCTATAACAAAAATGACTTAACCAATCGAATTGTAGATGTTCCTGACATTCCAGATATTGTGCTAGTTCCGAGGAAATCATCCAAGAAAGCAATTAACAAACAAAAGACTGAGATTAATATTGCTGATTTGGTCAGATTCGAGCAACTGATCGATTCTGGCAAGGTCGCAGTTTCCTATCTTATAAAGAAGTAAAACTATGAGCATATTTAGCAAATCAAAAAAATCTAGTAGTCGAGGCCAAATCCAGATTAAAGAAGTCGTGGATAACATTCTTGTGCTCCCAAATAACGAATACCGCCAGATTTTAGAAACTTCCTCTGTAAACTTTGAGCTTAAAAGCGAAGAGGAGCAGGATGTGATTATCGACAGTTTCCAAAATTTCTTAAACTCTCTCCCGTGTGAAATCCAAATATTAGTCAGGGTGCGGGAAGTCGATATCGACCGCTACGTGGAAGATATAGGTAGGACTAAGGATAAAGAAACTATTCCTGCCTACAAAAAACAAATCGAGGGTTACTGCTCTTTCGTTAAAAAACTTGTCTCTGGCAACAAGATCCTTTCTCGCCGTTTCTATATTGTCATCCCCTACAAACATACTGAGCGTCATCAGGACATGAAGCTCATCAAAGAACATTTAAATCTTGAGAAAGACATCATCATTAAAGGCTTGGAGCGAATGCAGATGAAAGCGCGAAGCATAACAGGTCTTGAAATTCTCAATTTATTTTATGGCTTCTACAACCCGGAAAGCCTGAAAACTCAGGCAATAACTAGGGAAACAGTCGAAGCAATACTTAAAAACAACTATGTTTAATCTAAAGAAAAAAATCACTAGTCTCAAACCAATTAAAGCTTGGCAAAAGAAGCGCAAGCTCAAAGCCATGACAAATCAGGCGGTTAAAATCGCTTTTGGTACGCAGGATCAAGTGGATTTAATCTCCTACGCAGGACTCAAAGAAGAGTCAAGCTATTTGCAGATTAACGACAGGTTCGTCAGAACCATGTTCGTTTCTGGCTACCCATATGTGGCTTCAACTGGTTGGCTCAATAACCTCATAAACTTTAATCATGATATTGATATCAGCTACCACATCGAACAAGTTGATCCGCTAACCGCCCTGCCCAAACTGATAAGAAAAATAACTGAGCTTGAGTCAACCAAGCGCACCATGCTCAAAGAAGGCAAAGTCATAGGCTCTGAAATTACTGATCCACTTGAATCTGCCATGGAGCTTAAAGATAAAATTCAGCGGGGTATGGAGAAGCTTTTCCAAATCTCTATCTATATGACGATTAGCGCAGAATCACTCATCGAGCTAAACAAAGTCACCAAACTTTTAGAGACAGTCATGCAGACGAGGCTTTTCTACATCAAGCCCGCTACCTTCCAACAAATCGAAGGATTGCAGTCTATTCTCCCTAGAGCCGAGAATAAACTGGCGCAGAAGCGCAATCTTGATAGTTCAAGTGCAGCGCTCACTTTTCCCTTTGTTTCATCTGAGCTAGTACAGGAACCAGGCATCCTCTACGGTATTAATAAATCCAATAACTCTCTGGTCATCATTGACCGCTACTCGTTAAACAACGCCAACTCCATTATTTTTGCTCAATCGGGATCTGGCAAAAGTTATACTGCCAAAGTTGAAATCTTGCGCCACCTGATGCAAGGCACAAAAGTCATCATTATTGACCCAGAGCGCGAATACAAACAACTCGCCGCTAGTGTTGGAGGAACTTACATCAAGCTTTCCTCAACCTCCAAAGAGAAAATTAATCCATTCCAATTTTCAGAGCATTCGGTAACTCAGGAAAACAACTTATCCGAACATATCCAAGATTTAACCGAGCTTATTTCTCTCATGGTTGGCAGCTTGACCTCAGAGGAACGGGCATCGGTGGATCGTGCTCTACTTCTCACCTACAAAGAAGCCAAGCTTACTCCACGCAAGAATGCAAAAAGATCAAAAACTGTTGAATATCCATTACTTAAAGATTTCTACAAAAACCTCAAAGCCATGAAACATAAAGATTTATGCGACAGGCTCGAGCGGTTTGTCAAAGGTTCTCTTTCAACCGTCTTTGATTCCCAGACAAATATCAAACTCGATAATCGCCTGATTGTTTTTGATATCAAAGATCTAAACGAATCTATCAGATCAATTATGATGATGGTGGTGGCTAACTTCGTAAACAATGAGGTCAAACAAAATCCTCAAAAAAGAATGTTGGTCATCGATGAAGGATGGATACTTCTCCAAGAACCAGAAAGTGCCAGATTTATCTCAGGTCTAGTAAGACGTGCTAGAAAATACTATCTGGGTGTAACGATTATTTCCCAGCAAGCCAATGACTTCCTCAATCAAGATTACGGCAAAGCTATTGCTAGTCAGTCGTCCCTTAGAGTTTTGATGCGTCAAGATACGACCACGATTAAAAAAGTAGCCGATGAATTCCACTTGTCTGCTTATGAACAGCATTACCTTTTAACCTGTGATCGTGGCGAGGCCTTAATTATTGCTGATCAAAATCATGTAGCGGTTAAAATTGTGGCCTCAGAGCAAGAACATCCACTCCTGACTACTGATCCCCGGGAAATCTACATCTAGCCATGAATCCAAAACTAGTACTTACGCTCTGGTCGTTTCGTAAGGAAGTAAAATTCGTTCTTCTGGCTTTCCTTACAATCCTAATGTTACCAGTCATCGCGGTCATTCTGCTGACTCAGGTGGGTATAAATGTAATCTCTGACAAGTTAGTTGATCAAAACCCGACTAATCAAAGCATCCAGATCAAAGACCCCACAACTGGCGAAGTCACCACAGAAATTCATCCAACGGTTGTTTGGCCAACCAAGGGGGTAATTACTCTTGAATTTGCACAGTCCAGCATGTATCAGGTCTTCCACACTGGGATTGATCTGGCTAGCAAGTTGGACGAACCAGTCAATCCTGCTATGGATGGCACTGTTATTTATGCAGGGGAGATCTTCTGGGGATACGGCAAACACATCATTATTGACCACGGCAATAATGTCGTGACTATCTATGCACACTTAAACAAGATCTACGTCTACAAAGGCCAAAAGGTGACCACCAGTGACGTAATTGGAGGCCAGGGTCAAACAGGTTGGGCTACTGGAGTTCACCTCCACTTCCAGGTAAACGTGTATGGAATACCAGTCAATCCTAGAGTGTTCTTAGATAATCAAACGAGTAATATACAAATATGAGCAAGACTAGATCAATAATACGGTTGAAATTAAAAACTAGTGTCTGCAACATTATTATTAAGAATGGTCATATCGGAAAGTGGTTTTTTGATTGGGAAAATAACCTAGTTACCGCATACACTTATTTGAGTTACGACACTAAGAACCCTGGCGATTTATTTGAACAGACTAGGATTTCGGCAGATTTAGCTTTGTTAGTAGATGTATTAACGATAGTAACAAATCAAGATATTAATACTTCTGTTGTCATTTCTACAGAGCCAATCATAGATAGCTTTGTGGGTGAAGTTACCTATAAATCAAAATCTGTAGATATTTTTTTAGTAGAAATACGAGGATTAAAGCACCAATCAAATGCCAGTTGTCTTAATGGGAATGATCCGATACGAATTAATGACAATTCCTCCTTACAACTATCAAATGAGGCTCTCGAAGAGATTTATAGTATATTGTCGCGAGTATCCGCAATTAATAAATACTCAAATACAATCAAAAAACTTATTAATTACTGGAGGAAAGGAGTTGATTTAGATCATCTTCAGTTTGTTGATGAAAGCTTCTTGTCTTTTTATAAAATAATCGAATACATCTCAAAAAGAGCTAATTTACATGACAAAGATATTCCAACAAGATTTCATAAAACAAGTTCAATAAAGATGGCCTACAAATTTGCTGTAGGCGCTAAACTTAAAAGACCAACTAAGGCTCAGTACGAAATGTTGTCAGATTTTATTGATATAAGAAATAATTGGGATATTGCACACTCGAAAATTCGGCCTTTGCCAAACAATAACACAAGCAACCTATTTTACTCATATATGGATGACGCGTGGGAATATCACAGTCATATTTGTCAAATTACCCGGATGACTTTGATTCGTGAACTTGGGGTAAAAGGCTTATCTCTGGTAAATGATGGCGGTCTGTACAGTTTAACTCTCAGTTAATAAAATATATTTAGGGATTTTTTATTCATAACGTACTATAATGATTAGGTATCTATTGGTACGAAATTAAATGAGAAAATCATGGACGAACTATTAACTCTAAAAGAGGCTGCAAATATCCTCAAAGTACACCCCAACACCTTGAGAGATTGGGACAAAAAAGGGATACTTATAGCAGTTCGCATAGGTATCAAAAAGAGCTTAAGATATCGAAAAGACGATATTGAGAAGTTTATAAACGAAAAAAACAAATAATATGGCATTAATTGATAACCAAACTCAGACAATGCATCAAGCGCTTATAAACGCACTTTCCACGTCTGATAGTATCGATATTGAAGTTGGTTATTTCTACTTTTCAGGTTTTGAATTATTAGCAAATGAGTTTAAAAACAAGAAAGTTAGAATCTTGGTTGGAAAACAAATTGACCCCAATGCAGTACCTAAGATTATTGCAATGCAACAGAAAACAGGCAAATCAGTAGACTTCGATAGATTTCAGCCCCAAGACACATATTCTTCCAGATCTGAGCAAAAAGAAGATTATTTCAAAGGATTCACTAGGCTCTTTAATGAAACACAAGTTTTTGATAACCCAAAATCTCAAGAAGCATACAAAATCTTTGAGCAAAAGATTATTGATGGTACTCTCCAGATAAAACTAACTAATACAGATGAACATGGGAAAATATACCTAGTCCATAATGCTCCTGATTTTAACCAGGGTGGAGATTTCCCCGGAACAAGATTCCTGGGATCAAGCAATCTCACATACAATGGTCTTATCGAACAAGGCGAACTGAATGATTCTTCTCGCGACAAACAAACATTTTTAGATGGATGTGCCAAGTTCGACACAATGTGGAAAGATGCACAAAACATCGACGTTGCAACTCCTGAGAATAATGAAGAATTTAAAGAAGTCGTTAAAAAACTTTGGATTAATGCCGTAATTCAACCATATCTGATGTATGTCAGAGTACTGCATGAATTATTTGGTAAAGATCGTAATACTGATATCGAATCCCCAGGCAAAATCACTGATGACTCATTCATTGATCTTGAATATCAACTCGATGCAATTAGAATGGGAATTGACAGGATTAATCAATACGGCGGAGTTATCATTGCCGATGTTGTGGGTCTGGGTAAAAGTATTATCGCCTCTGCCATAGCTTATAACTTAGCTCAAAAAGATCATCTTCATGTTGTTATTATCAGTCCACCACACTTAATCACTCAATGGGAAGAATATCAGGCTCATTTTAGATTGCCTGGTACAAAAATATTTAGTTCGGGAAAAATAGATGAAGCATATCAGTGGTGCACCAATCAGATTACAGGGCCAGTCTTGTTAATATTAGATGAAGCACACCGTTACAGAAACGAATTGACTGATGACTATACTTTGCTCCACTCTCTTTCAAGAAGTAACGCAGGAAATAAAGTCGTTATTTTAACCGCAACGCCATTTAATAATGATCCTAAGGATGTCTTTGCTCTTGTTAAGCTATTCCAAACTCCAGGTCAATCCACTATACGGTCAGTCGATAATCTTTCGTTGCGTTTTCGAGAGCTAATTGACCGCTATAAAAAATTAAGGTCTAGCTTAAGAAGCAACAAACTTACGCCAGATGAGATTAACGCCGAAACTAAGGAAATAGCTCAGGAATTACGTAGGCTCATTGAGCCAGTTATTGTTCGCAGGTCAAGATTAGATCTTCAAACTATATCGCGTTACCGAAATAACTTGATAAAACAAGGAATTTCCTTTGCTAAAGTTGAAGGGCCTGAATTGCTTGAGTACGAACTAGGTGAATTATTTGATCTTTACCTCCATACACTTGAAACTTTGACAAATGAGGATCATGGATTTGAAGGAGCTCGTTATAAGCCAGTGACTTACATCAAAGAGGACAAACGAGAACTATTCATGCAAAAGTATGGTTCATATTTGGATGATGTCGATCTTCAGAACGCTCAAACAAACTTGGCAACTTTTATGAAACGGTTGTTGGTCATGCGCTTTGAAAGTTCAAAAGAAGCCTTCCGTATCACTCTACAGAACATGATTGATTCTAACCAGATGATTGCTAGGTGGTACAACGATCAAGGGAAAGTGCCAATTCTTAAAAAAGGTAAGATTCCAGATCCAGACTCATTTATCGATGATGCTGGAGATGATTTGACCACCGAGTTTTCTGAACAATTTAACGACACTGATGAATCAAAATACAAACTGCTATTTGTAGAGAGAGATTGGCTAAAGTCGGACTTTATCAAAGAAGTTGAGGATGACACCAAGCTTCTCATATCGATAAGAGATCAATGGTTTGGCGCCAATCAGGCAATAACTGAACTTGATCCGAAACTTGATTGTCTAGTAGATAACATCAAGAGACTTCTCAGTGAAAACAAAGATAGAAAGATAGTCATCTTTTCAGCTTATGCTGACACCGTTGATTATCTGGGAGAAGCAATCAAGAGAGCTGGAGTTGATAGAGTCTATAAATATACGGCAAAAGACGCTTCTAGAGCTAACAGAGAATTGCTACGCAACAATTTTGATGCTGGGGTTAAGACTGAACTACAATTGAATGATTATGACGTTTTAGTGGCCACTGACGCCTTAAGTGAAGGGTACAATCTTCATCGAGCTGGAGTAATTTTTAACTACGATATTCCATTCAATCCAACTCGAGTAATTCAGCGTATTGGACGTATTAACCGTATCAATAAAAAAGTATTTGAATCCCTCTATGTTTATAACTTCTTCCCAACCTCAATTGGAGAAGCTGAAACCAGAATCCAACAAATTAGCACGCTCAAGATGACACTGATTAACGCTGTCGTTGGGAGCGACACCAAAACTCTTACAGGGGATGAAGAATTAAAGAGCTTCTTTAAAGAAGAATATAACAAAGCAAATTCAGAAGCTGAATTTCAGTCATGGGATGCTACACATCGTGAAGTTTATGACCAGACCTCTGATGAAATAATTGAAAAAGCTTTGACTATTCGTCCAAGAAGTCGCGTGTTACGTAAAGGTCAAAAAATTAACGGTGGTATTGCCTTTGGTAAAAAAGGCAATCACGCTGTCTTCGCCATTAAGGAAGGTTCTCAGGGAGAGCCTGAAGTGGTCTCCGCTGAAACAGTACTACCCTTGTTTGCTGCTAAACCAGATGAAGAAGGAGCTTCACCAGATGCGACATTTAACGAACTCTTTGTTCTTATTCGAGATAAGTTGTTTGAAAAACACAAGCTGCCTCGATTAAGTGGAAATAGAGCCAAAGCGCTTGAACCTTTACGAATGTTGGTAGAAAACTATCCACAAGCCAAGGACTATGCTATGGATTTGATTAAAGTTATTAAGGAGTACGACGATTTGAGTGAGGGGCAATATAAACAAATCGGCCGTATCAACATGAGTATTTTAGAACAAGCCTACAGCGACATACAAAGTTTGGTATCGAAACAATCAATAGCTACAAGTTTGAAAAGAGTTGATCAGCTAGAAGGCTTGTCGGAGCTTATTGTCTTATCAGAAGAATTAACAGTATGAGACTAAATGAAAACTTTAATCAGCAAGAATTTATTGATTGGATCGGTGACTTTTTGCCAGATTTTTCCAAAGATATCCGCAAAGTTGACGTCTCCAAAAGTTTTCAAGGAATTAAATCAATTCAAACCATAGGTGAGTCGGCTCTTAGCGTACGAGTTTATATTATAGAGACAGAACAAGACCCTTCCAAAAGGAAGATCGGATTAGCAACGGAAAGCTTCACTCTACTGCGTAATTACGGAACCCCAAACGCAATAATTGTTTATTATTCAGAGAATTCTTCGCTTTGGAGATTATCACTCCTGACAAGTACGCTTACATGGGATGAAGGAAAAATCAAAAAGAAACTATCAAATCCAAAGCGACAATCCTATGTATTAGGCTCTAAGGCAAAGGTAAAGACTCCACACCAATATCTAATCAGTAAGGGTGCGATCACGGATTTTAATGATCTTAAGGGTAGGTTCTCACTCGAGGTAGTTAACAAAGAATTTTACAAAGAGATATCTCATGCATTCATACAACTTGTCGGCGGACAAATTACTAATGGCAAATCTAAAAAGACTGTTGAGGCTCAACTTAAGCTACCTTTCGTAAAGGATCAAAGTCAAACGAGTCAGGAGTTTGCCGTCAGGCTTATTGGTCGCATTATTTTTTGTTGGTTCTTAAGAGAAAAGCGTAGTGCCTCTGGTCATTCCTTAATGCCAAAAGAGCTGCTCTCTTTTGATGCTTCTAGCACAATTGAAGACTATTATCACAAAATACTTGAGCCGATATTCTTTGAGGTACTTAATAAGCCAATCAAGACTAGAAAAGAAACATTCATAAATGATCTATTCTCGGCCATACCATACCTGAATGGTGGCTTATTCTCTCCCCATGAGGATGATTTTTTTAATTACAACGAGGGTAAGCAAGCGATTAATCACAATATAGTAGTAGTACCTGATTTATGGCTTAAATCACTCTTTGAAGTACTTGAAACCTACAATTTCACCATTGACGAAAATACTAGTTTTGATGAAGAGCTTTCGATTGATCCGGAAATGCTCGGACGTATATTTGAGAATCTCTTAGCGGAAATTAATCCTGAAACGGGCGAATCTGCCAGAAAAAGCACAGGAAGCTACTACACTCCAAGAGTCATTGTTGATTATATGGTGGATGAAAGTTTGCACTTGTATCTCCATGAAAAGACAAATATTCCAGAGAGTAAGTTGCGTTCACTTATTAGTTATGATTTGGAAGATGACAATATAAACCCTCTTAAAGATGAAGAAAAAGATAGTATTGCCCAGGCATTGGGAGCTATCAAAATTCTAGACCCTGCATGTGGTTCGGGAGCGTTCCCCATTGGCGCACTTCAAAAAATTGTATTCATACTCCAACAGATCGATCAAAACGGACAATTGTGGTTTAAAAAACAGATTCAAAATACCCCAATTGAATTAAGAAAAGTAATTGAGAGAGAGTTCCAAGAGAAAAATTTTGATTACATCCGTAAGTTAGGAATTATTAGAGAAAATATTTATGGCATAGATATTCAGCCTATTGCTACAGAGATTTCCCGTCTGAGGTGTTTTCTTACCCTCGTGGTTGATGAACGAATCGATGACACTCTTGAAAACCGTGGTATTGAACCACTTCCCAACCTAGATTTCAAATTCGTGACAGCAAACACCCTAGTTGGGTTGCCAACAACAAGCGGATCAACTAGTCAAATGGGTTTATTTGAGGACGACGCAGGAATTAAGGAGCTTAAGGAAGTCCGAGATATGTTTTTCAATGCGTCTGGCTTTGAACGTGATCAACTGAAACTCCAATTTGCTCAAACGCAAAATCGAATGCTTCACAAACTTATTGATGAAAGTAGACGTGGACACGCAGACATGACCGCCAAGTTAACCTCATGGGATCCTTTTAGTCATAAAATGTCAGATTGGTTTGATCCAGAGTGGATGTTTGGTTTAAAAAATGGTTTTGATCTAGTCATAGCCAATCCACCATATATTGATTCAGAGGGAATGGTAAAAAATCATCTTGAATATTTAAGAGAATATCTGGCTGAGAATTATAAATTCACTAGGGGTAATTGGGATATTTATATTGCTTTTTTTGAAAAGGGTTTTAATACACTTAATGAAAATGGGATTCTTACCTACATTAGTCCTGATAAATGGATTTCAAAACCTTTCGGCACTGAATTACGAAAACAAAAATTTACCACAATGTATTCACTTCTTAACGCAGGAAGAAAAATATTTGAAAGCGCCAAAGTGGATTCTATAGTATCTATCTTTCATAATAAGAAAACGACTGACAAGCTTAAAGTCTATAAAATTATCGAGGAAAAGATAACTTTCTTGAGAGATTTTGATAAGAAAACACTTAAAGCTCCATATACCTTAGATGGCACTTTCTCTCCTCACCTTAATTTAATAAGCAAACTTGATAAATACGTGTCAGCAAGTGAAACATTGAACTGTGAAAATGCCTGCGCTACATCTGATGCTTATAAATTATCACCATTAGTCCAAGAGTTAGATGAAAGTTTTAATGAAAACTATTTAAAAATAATTAACACTGGCACAATAGGAAAATGGCTTTCTAAGTGGGGCAAAAAAGAAATGACATATTTGGGCAAGAAGTATTTGAAGCCAGTAGTAAAAAAAGACCAATTCTTCCACGAATTCACAAATTCTTATTCAAGAAAGTCAGTTAAGCCCAAGTTAATACTAAAAGGGCTTAATTTGCTTGATGTTTGTTTAGATGAACTCGGTGAAATTATTCCTGGTAAGTCGACTTTATTAATCACAGGGTTTGAACTGAACAAACTAAAATTATTAATGGCTTATCTAAATTCACCGCTACCTGTTTTTTATCTTAAGGAGAAGTATCCAGCATCTAGTTATAACCAAGGAACCACATTTACAAAAGACATGATAAATAATCTGCCTGTTCCTGCGACAAGTAGTGATATTGAAGCTGAAATTATTAATGCTGTAGACAAACTTATCATGTTTACATCTGATGATTTACTAAAAAACAGTTCTGAATTGATGTCAAAAGTAGCTGAGTTGAGAGAAGATGTTAATTCGATCATATATAAATCATTTGATTTATCCGATGATGAGATATTAATTGTCGAAAATAATTCTAAATAATGAAACATCTATCTCAAAATCAAAGAGTTCTAGTTGCATTCATATATCTCAGCATACTTGTCATTATATTTAAATTGATCGGCGGTAATTTTGGAAATCTGGTATGGAATACAAATATTGATTCAAGCATCTGGTTTTACTCTGGTGCATTTATGATTGTTTTGGGTGCGTACATAGTTGAACCATTTTTCACAAAGCCATCGGACGCAATCGCCAACTCTACAGCAGTTTTAATTGCATTATTTGGCCTGTCAAATAAGAACAATCTCTATGGGTATAGTTTCATATTTTATTTTGCCCTAGCAATACTTCTTTTCAGCATTATTTCCATTGTTCTTAAAGATGCAAAAACTTACTTCTGGAGTCGAACAAGCAAAATACTTTATTGGTTTGTAGAAACTTTTGGAGCATCTAAAGTTATTTTTTCAATAATATATTTATCGGCCGCATACTCGTACTTCGCTATTCCTGAGAAAATATTCGCTTTTATCTATGTAATCGCTTTTTGGATTTGCTTAACTTTCTTTGATGTCATAGGCATGGCAGTTGAACGTGTATCAAAATTATTCAATATGTTTGGAGACAAAATTGGAGATGAATTAGGGCAGGCAATAGGGTGCGAGAATCCACTCCTATATAAAGTTGAGATTGACTACACTAAGCATAAATCAATACCCGTCAAATATGGAGACTTGGTTGCGGTTGAAACCTCGATTAACACGGGTTCAATAGGTATGGTAGTTGACACTAAGTATCTGCTAAATAAGCGATGGTTGAGCATATATCTCATACAAGACAAAACGGGCGAGATACTCAAACTTAATCTTAGTGATAAGAAATTAATTTCTGAGCCAAAATCTATTTTTGCAAAAGAAAATCTAGTTTATTTGTTAAACGAAACGGAATTAATTGGTGACGAATTAAAGAAGGCAGTCGAAGATAATCAACTCTACAAAGATAGAGATAAATTTATTGGTTACGTATCAAGTGGTTCAAATATAAATACGTTGAACTTTTCGATACTCAGAGATACTGGCAAGTTGCAACAGAAAATTAGCGAAGGAGCAATTTTGAAAACGTCAATTTATGGCCAAGAAACTTTATACCAAGTTATAAATGGAAATGCTAAAGAAGAAAATCTAGAAAACTTCGATCGTCATGGTTTTATAATTGGTATTGCTAGAAAATTAGGAAAATATAAGAAGGATACAAAAGATCTGGACGTTAGCAAATGGATGCCCACTATATTTTCTCCCTTGTTTTTTGCATTTTCAGGTATTATTTCGCCCGCAAAAATTAAAGCTATGGCAGATAGTTCAATAGGGCATCTACCTGATACCGATCTGGAAATTCCACTTAAAGATATTGATGCAATAGTAACTCATAACACTGCAATTCTTGGTATTTTGGGAATTGGAAAATCATGTTTAGCATATGAATTAATTAAAAGAGTCTCTGAAAAAAATATAAAAATAGTTTGTATTGATATTACAAATGAATACAAAAAAGAACTCCCACCATATCTCGAAAATGACGCGATAATCTCTGACAACGAAAATGCTTTTAATTCAATAAATGTAAAGTATGAATATATCCATACTGAGGGCACTGGCTCGATGACAAAAGAACATCCTGATAAGAGTGGGAATCTAGCAGAATATAAAGCAGCTATTAATAAAGACTTGTGTAATTTTCTTTTTGGTCATGATGAAATCCCAGAGGGAAACACTTTTGAACAAACAAAGAAAGTAAGAATTTTTAATTTGGACTACCATAAAGCTTCAAAAGGAGAAAAAATGGGCTTTAAGGTAATAACTTCAGATCTTACCCAAGCAGAAAAAACAAGGATTGTAGCTGAGGAACTATTTAAAATTCTTATGAAAATTCCGTTAGAGGAAGAGAAAAAGGCTAAAGTCCTACTAGTTTTCGAAGAAGCTCATTCACTTATTCCAGAGTGGAATTCTGTAGCGAGTGAAGGAGATAAAAACGCTACAAATGGTACTGCAAAAGTAATATTGCAGGGAAGAAAGTATGGCTTAGGAAGCTTAGTCATAACTCAAAGAACAGCAAATGTAAGCAAAAGTATATTAAATCAATGCAATACTATTTTTGCCTTAAGAGTTTTTGATGATACTGGAAAAGGATTCTTAGAAAACTATATTGGTGAAGACTATGCTGATACACTTGCTACTCTAGAAGAACGTCATGCTATCGCGATTGGAAAAGGATTAAAGCTTAAGCAACCAGTAATTATTCAACTAAATGATCGAGACTACATTATTAACCAGACTAGTACTGAGGTTAGCTGAAGACATTACTTGGTTAATTCTTTCAACTTCTCCCACACCTTCACCATCGCCATGGTATCTAGACCACAGTACTCCAAAAGTGCCTTAGCGACTCCATCCTTCTTAGTTTTATCGCCATTAGCCATCTCGTACCACTCAATCATGGCTTGATCACCTTTATTGATAGAGAGTGACTTGTACGATAGCTCTGGTGACATCACGGGCAACACATTTTTGATTGACCAACTACCTAAGAATTCGGGGTGCAAATAATATCCCTTGGATACAATTTCCATGAGATCAAACATTCGAGCGTTCACATTTAGTAGAAAATCTTTATATTCTGGGTATAGCTCAGCCATTTCCTTGTTACGTCCACCCTCAAACGCTTTATTCCACACAATAACTGTACCTTGGTCACTAATACACTTTCGCAGATGCTTTACCAAACCGCTTGCGGGATCTCCTGGCTCTAAAGCTAGATATTCTTCGTGCTGCATTGCCTCCCTGTTACTGCTCACTATATGCAGTGAGAACTGAAAAACCATCTTCTGGTATGGTTTATGCCCTTTATAAAGTGGCATAGCTTCGTCATAGGTTTCGTAGTCAAGGAAATAAAGTGGGTATGTAAGGCTCTGTAGCAGACCTGTAACCGTTGGTTTATCTAAATACGATGTCTTGCTCTGCATCACATCCACAATCTTCCTTTGCTTTGGCGTGAGCGGGTAATCGTCATCAACGTCTTCAATCGCAATAGTTTTCAATTCTTCGAGTTCACGCTTCTTTTTAGGTGTCAGGTTGGGAATATTGTAGATAGAGGCTTTGGGAAGATTTGGGTGACATAACCCCGGGCATGGACAAGTTTTTGGATTTAAACAATTAACTATTGAAGTGCTTTCCACTAATTTTACTATCTCTAGAGCCTGTCTCATCTTGGCAAGGATGTCAGGAGTCATCTCAGAAACTTCGTCTGTAACGTCAGGTACGGAGAATAGCTGTTCAATATCAAGCTCGTCACCACGAATATATTCATCGTTTAGTAAAATTAAGTGGATCGTTTCTTGATTGATACTCTGCCCTATGACAATTGACTGAAAGGTGGCATCTGGTAAATGCTCCTTTTTGGTTGAAGTTGAGCTCTTGATCTCATAGAGATGGAAGGTGTCTGTATCTAGCTCATGAATTATTCCATCTGCCCTTGATTGATATTCTCCAGAGGTATAGGTTGATTGCCAGAGCAATTCTGCATTTTTATATTTGGGTAGAATATGTTTTTCAAGATATGTTTTGGCAACTTTTTCAACGTCATACCCTTGTTTCATTAAGTGTTGGTCGTACAGTGAGGGGGTAGCGTTTGTTTGTTGATCGTGTACTTTTGCCCACAAATGCATTGGCGCATCCATGTAAAGCAGAAAGTCAGATTTTGTCAGCATAGCTAGTATTATAAGCGATAAGATCTTATAAATCTTATGGTTATGAGATAACGAGTCTGTTAATCTTGGCTATAAATAACTAACACGCATTTGCTAAAAGAATCTGATAAATTGTGAATATGATGAATTACATCAGAGAGCCTAGTTATTATGACGACCTGTACGATCTGCTCACTGTACAAGAATGCTTGAGAGCCGAAAGTCTTTCTGCTCTTGACTCTGAACCAGAGGGCAAATTGCCAGAACAAAAAATAAAGAAGATTTGGCAAAAAGTAGGTAATGATTTGTACCTTTATTACAAAAAAGGCGAAAGATATCAGAATAAAAGCAAAGTCATCGCTGATTGGAAATTGCGAGACGAGCAACTACAAGATATTTATGATCACACTCTAGTACCCAGGTTACCATACTGCAATTTGTGTAATGGAATTTTAAAAGTTATAGATAAAAATTTGATTGACTATGACGACAAAAAACCACATCTTGAGTTTATGGTTGAGTGCCAAAACTGTAACAAAAAGTCTGAGGTCAACGAAGACGGATCATTTAGAGTTAGAAAACCAAAAAGATGCATAAAATGTAGCTCTGAGGTAACAACTACCTACAGTAGGACTAAACAAGTTATTACAACGACATACTCATGTAGCGCTTGTGGATATGCAGAGTCTGACACTCTAGATCTTTCAGCTGATGACTCTGAGTATAAAAAAAGACAAGCAGAAGACCGAGTATTGCTAGATAAATACAGATCAAAATACTGCCTTAGTGAAAAAGAAGGTCAAGACTTTGTTCGAGATACTTTGCAAATTGAAATATCAACAAAACACTTCAAAGAACTTGCAGAAAAGAAAGCAGATCCAAGCTATCAGGTTGCTCAAAGCATTAAAAAATCGAGCATCGTTGAGATAGAGACATTAATCAATAAATCGCTAGATCATACTGGATATACCAATTTATCGTTGGATAAACCTGAGATCGATAGATATGTTATTGTTCCTTTCACTATTCTCGAGTCAAAAATAGAACGCTCAGAGTGGGATAGTAAGCATGATTTGCAAAAGCTACTTATAAAGACACTTGAGCCTACTAACTGGAGGTTAATGAGTGCCGGAATTTCCTACAGAATGGGTTACCTATCTGGCAAACTGAAGGCATACGAAACAACGGATGATTTGATGAAAATGGTCAAGCAGGGTAAAAATCTAGATGAAACTAATGAAAATAGTTAAAAATTGGGGTTTTTTGACCCGTGATGTTAGAATATAAATATATGAATAGTGATTCCATGGATTTGAAAGAGAAAAAAGAATTCGGAGATAAAGCTCGTGTTGCTAGAGAGAAACTATCTTTAACTCAAGCCGATGTAGCCAAAAAAGCCAACATGACCGTCAACTACTACGCCATGATTGAACGAGGTGAAGCTAATTTGTCCTTTGAAAAAATGAAGAGTATCGTCAAAGTCCTTAAGCTCAAGATCACTATTTCGTAGCTTGTTGGTTCTCCAATGCCAATTTCGCAAACCTAATCATCATGTCCGCCAGTTGCTCTGCCCTGTATTGTGAAGCGTTCTCTGGCTCAGTCTTTTTCAAACTTTTGAAAGCTGCCTTTATCAACATATCCCTATTTGCCTCATCAAGTACGAATTTATAGGTTTCCTCAGAAACATTTTCATATTTTCCCTTGGAAAATGCATCCAGTTCATCCCATGGCAAAGCATCTACCACATTTGCTAAATCATCATTCGCGCCGTTTTGCATGGCCTTATTATAATCCAATAAACCTAGTAGAGGAAATTACCTATATTTTCGCTACATGTATTTTTCGTACCCAATAAAGTTAAATAAATCTACGGCGAAGCCGCCGTCCTCAAGACGGCGCATAAATTCTCTGCTTTTTGCCTGAGAAAGTATATTAAGACTTCCTTCCCATACAATATTGCGGTCGATAATAGCTAGTTTTCGGTGGTGATTGCCTGTGCAAAGCAGTACTTGGATGCCAACAGCCTCAAATTCTTGGATTTCCACCTCAGACTGCTCATCATAGCCATCTAGGTGCTCTCGTGGGTCACGGGTCACTATGTAGATTTTGACACCGCGCCCAACCAAACGTCGAAACACTGGCCAAAAAGTCTTCATTCTAGCTATGGTGATGAATGGACTTTCGATAATTACCTCATTCTGACTATTCTCTAAATCTCTCAGGAATTTGGAGAAGAAGGTTTTTTCGTCGTGCAAAGAGGTTTTAATCATGTAAATCCTCCTCCGACTTCGATTGATACACTTCCATTAACCTGGTAAAATGCACTAGGTAGTTATGGGAGAGCGGTTCAAAATAAGAATCGTCCTCCGCACAGTATAAGACTTTTTGAAAATAAGAGTCGTTTTTGTTGGGATATTCGGCCTATCTAGGCGTTCGAGCCAGAGGTTTACAAACATAAGCTATATGATTGACAGCTAAAGGTAAGGGTTTATACTCTTGATTGTGGGAAGAGAAGTTTTGCCACCTCACCAAGACATCTATAGAGGCCCAATAAAACATGATTTTAGGGGCACTTATTATCTCGTCAATGGAGCGTGGGTACGACAAGGTGTTTCGTCCGAACAAGATAAGACAATACTTAATGCTATTCTAAAACTTTTCAAAAGAGATGAAAAAGCACGTAAGAAAAATGATTCAGGAAATCATCCCCAGTAATATCTTTTACTTTTCCATTAAATTACTTTTCAATAGTCTGGTTGATCGATAGGGGAGGCTCAATAG
>MFWB01000001.1:0-147 GCA_001787205.1 Candidatus Nomurabacteria bacterium RIFOXYB1_FULL_39_16 | reverse complement strand
TCGTCCCAGATGGTGCACAACCTAATGCTATAATCCATATCCGTTATGCCAAAAAAACCCGCACTAACTCAAGAACCAGACGGAACCATCAAATTTAGTTTGACTATTCCCCAAAAGGCAGTCGCCCAGGAATACCAGCACGTCTTG